>JAQXEN010000085.1 GCA_029250825.1 Porticoccaceae bacterium | reverse complement strand
GCAACAGAGGTTGCACCAATTGATTCAATATAGCTTCTATCTAAAATTTGAACTGGCAGTGCTGAATCGCCAGGCGTTCCCTTAATGTATGAACCAGTAACCTGTACTTCTTCGATTGTGGTGTTATCTGCGGCTATTGCTGTGTTAGCAGACAAAATAGCCGTGCCGGCAAGAATCGCGACACTTAAATAACGGTGCTTGAACGTCATATACTTCCCCTAAATGAGTTGTGTTATTTTTTAATTATTTTTTTATGATAAATAGCTTATAAAACTAGCGGAGCTAAAGTAACAACCGCCTAGGGTAAGGTCAAGACCCTTTTTGATGCTTATGTCATTAAGTTGCGGCTAGGTTTAAGCTGGTATAAAAGCTGATTGATTGATCAGTGTGGCAAATAACTGCAGTCGGATATCCGAGATATCAAAACTCGGATAAATACTTTGGATATTGAGACGTCCCTAAGGGCAACTTGACACTGCGCTGTGGGACTATATTGGGAGAATAGGGACTAAAGAGGCTTGTATAGGGAATATTTTTTGGTAGAAGATACCCTGTTATAATAGTATATTTGATCGCTATTGGCGGGCCGGATAGGGAAGTGGTAGTGGCAAAATCATTGTTAGCTCAAAAAGAACAAGCCGATTATTTAGCCCTCCAAACCTCTGGCTAAAGCCTGCTGATAGAGGATCGAGATCCCGAAGGCTCAGTGCTCTGGCCAAGTTGCCTATTTAATGTCCAAATATGAAGATATTCTATGAACTTTATAACAGCTGTATTAAAGAGCCCTCTGCTAAATCTGCTTGGGGGCTTAACGCTAATCTCCACGTCAGGGTATGAAATCTTTGAGGTTGTTGAGGAACTCGGCAAGATCGTTATTAACCCTAATATTGGCGCTGCTCATGGTGTGTTTGTTTTTTCGATCATTCATCTACTAAAGGTGATCCCAGAAGTGATCGATGGGTTTGAAGATTTGAATGAGGCTAAGAAATCCTCCTTGGAGAAAAGTCGAAGCTAGGGGAAGTGTTGGCCAATCTGCCGATCACGTTATGAACTGGTTTAAAGAAGGCTTATTTTAGGATTCTATTTAAACAGCTTCTATTTCAGCAGCTTCTTTTTAAAAAGCATCTATCTTAAAAAAAACTGCATTCTAGATCGTCACAGGTTGTGGATCATCGGTGACGCAGATCCAAGTCAAAAAACCACTGACAATTAAATAGCCGACACCCCAGCTTACCCAGTCTGAGCCGATTGTTGCGGTCTCATAACCTACCCAGAGCATTGCCGATAAGCCTAGCAGGCGAGTATATTCCAATGATCGCGCGGAGGCTTTAGCGTCTAGCACTGCGCCGATCACAATCAATATCGCCACCTGAGCAATCACCACCGCCCACAGCAGAGGAGCAGAGAGTAGGGTAGTTTGCCCGGCGCTCCAAAAGTGTAAGACCGCCAGTAGCAAATACTGCAAAATAATTGCCCCATTGACCCTGCTGCTGCGTTGCGGATTATATTTTTCAAACTGCTTTAAATCGGATTTCTGCTCTGCAAAACGTTCAATCATATCCTCTGGGTGCCAGCCGGTTTTTGACCACAGCACTCGGAACTTGTCTCCCCAGCGCCGGGTGTGCCACATATCTCGAATCATGCCGGCAAAGATATGCAGGTTGGCCCAGATTGGATTCCAGCTCTGGAGTGGCACGCGGATACCATAAATCGCCTGTTGATCTTCGTCCTCGGCTTTAAATGTGCCAAACAATCGATCCCAAATAATCAGCAGGCCGCCATAATTTTTATCGATATAGTCGGTATTTTGTGCATGGTGTACTCGGTGATTTGATGGGCTGACCATAAACCATTCAAAGATACCTAGCTTGGGGATATGCTGGGTGTGCACCCAGAACTGATAAATCAGATGAGCGCTGGCGATACTGACAAACATACTGATGGGCATGCCCAAGAAAAAGCACGGAATATAAAATACCCAGGTGGTGAAAAAGCTGGTGCTGGTTTGACGCAGGGCGGTACTTAGGTTGTAGTCTTCACTCTGATGATGGACTACATGGGAACCCCAGAAAAACTGCCGCTCATGGCTAATGCGGTGAAACCAGTAGTAGAGAAAGTCGTAGAGCAGTATGGCCAGCAACCAGTGGCCGAGAGCGTTAATATCAAAGGACCAGACGGCATATTCTTGGGAGATTCGGGCAAAAGCCAGTGCGCCAATATTGAGAAAAACAAATTTGGTGACGGTGCTTAAGAGACCCATACTGAGGCTGTTAATGCTGTCGTTGACCCTGTAAGTATTGTTGCCTCTGAACAGGCCCCAGCCAAGTTCTAGCACAATCATTAGCAGGAAAACGGGAACCGCATAGGGAACAAAGTTCATTTTGACGCCTTCTTCTTTTTAACCGCTTTTTACAGCGGGTTATCGGCCAGTGCATGATCAATGGCATCGACTATATCATCGATATCGCGCCGTGTTGCGATCAGTGAGGGGCTTAAACAGAGGTTGTTATTGAACTCAGTAAAACTTCTATTAGTGCGACCAATTAAAACCCCTTGAGACATGCAGTGGGCGACAATTTTCATTGCATAGGATTCGTCCATGGGCTGTTTGCTGCTGCGGTCAGCGACTAATTCGACACCGGCAAAAAAGCCTTTGCCACGCACATCGCCGATTACAGGGTATTTTTCCTGCAGCCCGAACAAGCGGTCTTTCAGGTACTCACCCATTTGCACCACATTATCCAATAGGTTTTCCTGTTCAATAATGTCCATATTGGCGAGACCTGCTGCGGGACCTGCGGTGCAGCCGCCAAAGGTACTGATATCTCTAAAGTAATCCAGCGTGCCGGCGTCCTCGGCGGCAAACTGATTAAAGACTTTATCCGTGGCCACGGTACAGGAAATGGCGGCATAACCACTGGCCAGCCCCTTGGCCATAGTCACCAGATCCGGCCTGACATCATAGTGCTGATAGCCAAACCATTTGCCGGTGCGCCCGAGCCCACAGACTACTTCATCTATATGCAACAGTACTGAGTATTTTTTGCAGATTGCCTGAATAATAGGAAAGTACTGAGGTACCGGCGGAATAATGCCGCCACCAGCAGTAATGGGTTCAAGTACTACGGCGCCAACCTGATCTGGACCCTCGCGTAAAATCGCGGTCTCGAGATCCTTCGCACATTCGATATCGCAGCTGCCATAGGTTTTGCCAAAGGGGCAGCGATAACAGCAGCAGTGGGCAAACTCAGAGAAGCCTGGGGCAAAGGGGCCGTATTGTTCTTTGCGCTGTTGGTGGCCGGTTGAGCTGAGTGCGCCGATGGTTGAGCCGTGATAATCCCGGTCTCTGAAGATTATTTTATGACGCCGGCCATCGCCGTTTATATGGGCTAGTTGGCGCACCATTTTGTAGACTTTTTCATTGGCCTCAGACCCTGAGTTTGAGTAGTAGACTTTGCCTTTTGCATTGCTGTCCGGGTCTTGCATTTCAGGCATTTTTTGCAACAGTCGCTGAGCAAACTGGGCGCCGGGAATACTGCCAGCACTATTGGCGAAATAACACATTTCGAGAATTTGGTCGCGCACGGCATTGGCGATAGACTCGCGGCCATAACCCACATTGACTGACCAGACTCCGCCGGAGGTGGCGTCGAGATATTGGTTGCCTTTAATATCGGTAACACGCATGCCAACGCCACTTTTAATAATTAGCGGATCGCTGTTTTTAAACCCATTGTGAGGCGTTAAGTGATGCCAGATATGCTCTCTGTCGGAGCTAATTATCTCTGCAGCCTGAGCTGATAGTTCGTTGCTGTTCATGGCGCGTTCCTGTGGCAATCTGCTTGCCGAGATATTTATAATTGTCTCTTTCTACGACTCTCTATCGTTTCTCTATCAATTTTCTAATCTATAGCTCCAATAGCCTAGTCAGCACTCTTTAATAGATCTAATGCTAGGGCTTCAGCGACTTTAATGCCATCAATGCCTGCTGACAAAATTCCCCCGGCATAACCCGCTCCTTCACCGGCGGGATAAAGCCCTCGGGTATTGATACTCTGAAACACCGCGTCCCGTTTAATACTTACCGGTGCGGATGTACGAGTTTCCACTCCGGTCATAATGGCATCGGCCATAGCATAGCCTTTAACCTGTTTATCAAACTGGGGGATCGCTTCTCTAATGGCTGCCACTGCAAATTCAGGCATGGCTTTGGAGAGATCCCCAAGGGTAACTCCCGGTTTATAGGAAGGCTCCACCGAACCCAATTGAGTCGAGGGCCGGTGTTTTAAAAAGTCACCCACGAGCTGGGCGGGGGCGTTGTAATTTTCCCCGCCAAGCTGGTACGCCAGTGTCTCTAATTGGCGCTGTAAATCAATACCAGCAAGAGGGTGGTCGGGAAAATCTTCCTCAGGGGAAATGCCCACCACGATGGCAGCGTTGGCATTGCGCTCGTTGCGTGAATACTGGGACATACCGTTAGTCACCACCCGACCTTCTTCTGAGGTGGCAGCCACCACAGTGCCTCCGGGGCACATGCAAAAGCTGTAGACCGTGCGACCATTTTTGCAGTGGTGAACCAGTTTGTATTCCGCGGCACCCAGTACCGGATGTCCGGCCTGATCACCAAAGCGCGCGCGATCGATAGTTGACTGTGGGTGTTCGATGCGAAAGCCGATGGAGAAGGGTTTGGCCTCAATATAGACGCCGTGGTCCAGCAGCATCTGAAAGCTATCTCGGGCGCTGTGGCCGATGGCGACAATAATATGGCGGCTGTGAAGCACTTCACCGGTGGCCAGTCTGAGGCCAGTTATCTGCCCCTGGCTATTTCGGCCATCTAGGCCATCTAGGCCATCTAAATTATCTAGGTCATCGGCATCGCGCAATAAACCTTCAACCTTTTGCTCAAAGCGTATTTCGCCCCCCAGACGGATAATTTCGGCACGCATGTTTTCCACCATACTGACCAACTTAAAGGTCCCAATATGAGGTCTGCTGTCGGTGAGAATTTCTTCCGGTGCTCCGGCTATCACAAATTCACGCAACACTTTGCGTCCAAGATGACGGCGATCCTTTACCTGACTCCAGAGTTTGCCATCGGAAAATGTGCCGGCGCCGCCTTCACCAAACTGCACATTGGACTCGGTGTTGAGTTTGCGTTTGCGCCAGAAACCCCAGGTCTCTTTCGTCCGCTGACGCACTTCCTGACCCCGCTCAAGGACTATGGGTTTGAGTCCCATCTGCGCCAGCACCAGGGCAGCGAGAATGCCGCAGGGGCCAAAGCCCACCACAATCGGGCGCTGTTGGTTGGCACGGGGAAAGTCGCTTTGGGGTTCGGCGACAAACTTATAGCCTGTGTCCGGGCTTGGGCCCACTCGAGGCACTGCTGGGGTGCTTTGCAGGACACGTTGCTCGGCCGCTTCGGCCACTACCACGTCGAGTTGATAAATCAACAGAATACGGCCGCGCTTGCGGGCGTCATGGCTGCGTTTAAAGATACTAAAGTTAATCAGTTCCACGGCATCTATGCTCAGGGTACGCAGAATCGCTCGCTGTAGGTCGTCGTCGCTGTGGTCGAGGGGCAGTTTGATTTCGCTGAGTCTTAACATAGGGCTGCTTGTGTTATTTTAGTGATGCTGTCAAAACGCGATATTACCATGAATAAAGCTGTCTGCTTTGGACGCTAACGAAATTGTTTTTTAGTGCTAACATCACCGCCAATTATCAAAAATAGTGGAAAACTAGGCTGGCTCTGTGGCGCTTTATAGGGGTGCCGAATCCACAGCCAGATTAGATGTAGGAACAAGAAAAATAATGAGGGGATCCTAATTGAACTTAAAAAATAGTCTTATTCTCGCGCTTCTGGTTATCGCTTTTTATGCTGGCTGGTCTGCAAACCAAGAACTTGACGTTGCTGTTGAGATTCCAGCACTACAGGCGAAAGCGGATAAAACCGGCTACGTTGTCGCCCTGCAAACCCGTAATCAGGATCCGCATTATTCTCCTGTGGCAGACCAACCTCTGCAAAAGCAGGTGTTTTGGGGTGATACCCATCTGCACTCCAATTTTTCTATGGATGCCTTTATCTTTGGCAACACTCTTGGGCCAGATGATGCCTATCGCTTTGCTAAGGGCGAAAAAGTGATGGCTACCAAGGGACAGCCAGCACAGCTGCGGGAGCCTCTAGACTTTTTGGTGCTGGCGGATCACACCGATGGTGTTGGCGCCATGATTGCCCTAAAAGCCGGCAATGAAAAATTGCTCGCCAACCCGACTCTGCAGCGCTGGTCTGAGATTCTATTTGCCGGAGAGGTAGATGATGCCCGCCAGTTGGATTCCACCCAGACTAGATCAGACACGCCCCGGGAGCTGGAAGATAAAGATATCCGCGGCAACGCCTGGGATTATCTCACTGCCACTGCCGACGCCCACTATGAACCGGGCACTTTTACGCCACTGATTGGCTTTGAGTTTACTGCTCAGAAAAGCGGCCAAAACTTGCACCGAGTGGTGATCTACAGAGACGATGCAGAGACGGCTCAGAGCCTGCTGCCACTCTCGCCAAAAGAGAGTTCAGATCCGAGAGTGCTGTGGGACTTTTTACAGCAATATGAAGAGACCAGTGGCGGCAAGGTGATGGCTATCGCCCACAATGGCAATATTTCCAATGGCCTGATGTTTCCCACCGCTGAACTTGAGTTTGGCGATCAAATGGATTCCGACTATGCCACACGCCGCGCTCGTTGGGAGCCGGTTTATGAGGTCACTCAGATTAAAGGCGATGGAGAAGCTCACCCGCTGTTATCGCCGGATGATCGCTTTGCCGATTATGAAAGCTGGGATCTGGGTGATTTTGCCGGTGTGCCAAAAACGGATCAGATGATTCCCTTTGAGTATGCCCGGGAGGCACTTAAAAATGGTTTGGCACTGGAGTCGGAGTACGGTGCCAATCCTTATAAATTTGGCATGATTGGTTCTACGGATTCACACACCTCCTTGGCCACCGCCGCTGAGGATAATTTCTATGGCAAGCACAGCGCCGGTATGGAGCCTCAGCCGGACCGCTGGAAAGATGCTGTGGGTGGTCGCGGTAAGTTCACTGTGCCCGGCTTTATGATGGCCGCTTCAGGTTATGCGGCAGTCTGGGCCACAGAGAATACTCGAGAAGGTATCTGGGACGCGATTCAGCGCAAAGAAGTCTATGCCACGACTGGCAGTCGCATGACTTTGAGATTCTTTGGCGGTTGGGATTTTACCGAGGCAGATCTTCAGGCCTCTAATATGTCCGATATCGGCTATGGCAAAGGCGTCCCTATGGGTGCCACGCTATTACAGAGCAGTGCCGCAGCACCGGTGTTTATGTTGCAGACTTCAAAGGACCCCAACGGCGCTAATTTGGATCGCTTGCAAGTGATCAAAGGCTGGGAAGATGCGCAGGGTGCGGTTCATGAGAAAGTGTTTAATGTGGCCTGGAGCAACCCCGAGCTGCGCTCAATGGATGCCAGTGGCGATGTTGCTGACATTCCCTCTACTGTAGATGAGTCCAGGGCAACCTATAGCCATAGGTACGGTGCCCCTGAGCTGACGGCTCTGTGGCAGGATCCGACGTTTAATGCTGAGCAAAAAGCCTTCTATTATGTCCGTGTACTGGAAGTGCCATCGCCGCGATGGACCTCCTATGACGCTGCCAAATTTGATGTTGAGATGGCTCCCTATGTGAAGAAAACCACTCAGGATCGCGCTTATAGTTCACCGATTTGGTATGAGCCCAGCAACTGATAGATCCCAATCAGAGTTATAAAAAAACCAGATCCTCTTGTGAGAGTGATCTGGTTTTTTTACTGGGTGCTTTTTAGCTAAAGCTGTTGCTAGTGAGAGCGGTTGCTAACGAGAGCTGCTTTGATTAAAAGTAGCGTTTCACCTCAGCCAGCACGCCTCGGCCTTCACCGACAAAGTATCTGTAGCTACCAAAGCCAAAGTCGGCTCGGTCGGCGATACGTTCATCGGTTAAGTTGGTCACCCGCAGACGCAGATCCCATTGCTGGTAACGCTGCTGAACCGTGAGATTCAGCACATCGTGTCCATCGTACTCATGGGCATTGGCGGGATCCAGATAGTAGTCGCCGAGATAGACCCATTCCAACTCCGCACTCAGTGCATCGCTGGGCTTGTAAAGCAGCTGAGCGCTGCCCTGAGATCGCGGTGCAGTGTCTATATCGTTGCCATTAATGCTGGCACCATTGATCAGGCTATTCTGCTCATAGAGATGCTTTGCCCAGTTGCCGGCTGCGGCGATCTGCCAGATTGGATTGATGGCGTAACTCAGCTGCAATTCGATACCTTGGTGGCTGGTTTCACCGTTGCTGACTACGAAGCCGCTGGAGTCTTTAATAATTACCTGCTCTTTATCCATATTGTAAATATTTAACTCGGCTGCGAGATTGTCGTAGCGAAAACGGAGTCCGGCTTCAACGCTGTCTAACTGCTCGGGTTTGATATCAGCCACGGCTTGCTCCCGCTGCAGGCGATAGATCTCATTGATCTGCGGTGCACGGTAGGCGCTGGCGACTCGGGCATAGGCAGAGAGGCTGTCGCTAAAGCGATAGTCTGCACCCAGGTGGAAGTTGAGGTTATTGGTGCTATCGGAGCGATCTTCCGCGCGGAAATAACGACAGCTTCCATCTGCAGAATTACAGGCACTGCCATCGTCTCTGGTGTTTCCAGAGAGCATATTGTTTTGATAGTCGTAGTTGAGGTACTCGTAACGGAGTCCCATTTCAGTGGTCATCTGGTCGTTGACTTGCCACTCGAGGTTGGCGAAGAGGGCAATTTGTTGACTATCCACTTCAAAGTCATAGTGTTGACCCTGATAGCGCACATTGTCAGCAACGCCTAGGGGATTGGCCTGAAATTCTTCTACCCACATGCTCGCCCATTCAATATCAGTACCGAGCCATAATCGGGTATCTGCCGCGAGGCTTGTCTGATAGCTGGACTGAACGCCGGCACTGGTCTGACCATTTTTTTCTTCCGGCTGACCCGGCAGGTAATGTTGCAAAAAGGTCATTTCGCTTTTGCGCACATAGGGTGTTAGCTGCCAAATATCATCACTATTAACGGTGCCGCGGATAACTGTGGAGAGGCGCATGGCTTGGCCATCGCGGAAGGCTTCTGGATTGGGGTTGGCTTTCCAAGCGGCGGAGTCTTTGTAGGAATCTTTCACTTTAATATAGCCAGCGGTCTCTTGGTTGAGGTTCACCAGTGCCAGATGGGTATCGGCGCTCAATGTTGAACCAGTCCAGCTGTGTTTTAGAGAAAGTTTCTGCTGGTCGAAACCCGCATCGTCTTTAAAGCCTTTGTCGGTGACGCCATTGGCGGCAATCTGCCATGTCTGGTTGCCGTGCTGCTGACGCCAGCCGAGTTTGATACGATTGTAATCGTGGCTGCCGCTTTCAAGCGAAAGATAGTTGCGTTGAATATCCGCAGAGAGACTATTGATCACACCATGCATGGCGTTGGAGCCATAGAATACAGTGCCGGGGCCGCGCCAAATCTCCAGTCCAGAAGCCTGTTCGCTATTTACTTCAAAGAGCTGATTAACATTGCACATGCCGGTGGGACGAATCGGCAGGCCATCCTCGGTGGTAAGGATTTCGGCACAGCTGCCAGCGCCGGTAAACACCGGTGAGCGCACGGCGGCGAGCAGTTCTTGACCATTGCCGCGACTGAGCCAGACACCAGGTATGCGCGCGGCGGACTCATTGATATGGGCGTGGCCAACACGTTGCAGCTCTGCAGCTGAGACTTGACCCGCAGCGCCGATTAGCTGACTGAGACTTTGCTCACTGCGGCGCCCGGTAACTATTATGCTGTCCATAATAATCGGTGTTTGGCTGAGGTCTTGGTTCGATGCTGGCTGCTCTGCGGCGCTTAAACTGGGTATTAGCAAGCTAACTGCTAGCGCGGAAATAATTGCTTTCATAGGTGGATTTAACCCTCGATATATTTTTTATGGGCGCAGTCTTTCGTAAAAGATGCATAAGTGCAAACCCGTTTATGACTGCAGGGTTTATGAAAAGCATTTCATTTTAGGCCAAATGATGCCAATACTCGTAGATACATCAAAGATAAGTAAAAGGTAGCTGTTGTGGCAATATCGATTTCAAAATTGAACCAGTACTTTGTCGTGGACAAGTTAATTTATCACTCCATCGATTTAAGTCTCTATCAGGTGTCGGCAATTATTGATGGGGTGGAGCACTATGTTGCCGACGAGCGTGGCAGTCTGTTACGTTCTACCAAATTGCTAGAACTGCAAAAGCAGCTGCGAAAAGTTTCTGCCGAGAATACGGTGCTGCGCCAGACCAGTGCCTATGATGAAATGATTGGCGGGCCGGAGAAAGGCGAGTCCAATGCTCTTGAAGTGCCCCTGGCAGATAATCAGTTATATTGATCTATGATGTGTTGGCGTCGGAAAAACGGACTTGGCACCATTGTTCCTTGTCTATTTTCCCGAGCAGTGCATAATCCCGCCACTTGAAGCCGAAGCTACTTTCTGGCTAGCCTGTAACCCAAATGTAAACCCAAACTCAAACTCAAACTCGGTGATCCTGTGTTAACCAGCCAATCCAGTGTCAAGCTCAAGAATGATTCAGTCGTTGCGCCGAAGCAAAGGTCGACGCTGCTGGCCCTAATACAGTTTTTTAAACCCTATAAATTACAGGTTTGGGTATTTCTTGCAGCTCTCGTTTTTACCGCGGGCATCACGCTGTCTATGGGGCAGGGCCTGCGCCTAGTGATTGATCAGGGTTTTGCTCAGCAATCCCTCGAACTGCTCAACCAAGCGATCCTGTTTATTTTGATCGCTTCGATACTGATGGCGCTGGGTACTTATGTGCGCTTTTATCTGATTTCTTGGCTTGGTGAGCGAGTCACCGCAGATCTGCGCAAAGCTGTGTTTGATCATATTGTGGGGCTGCATCCCGCATTTTTTGAGACCAATCGCAGCGGCGATATTATGTCGCGGCTGACCTCTGACACTACGCTATTGCAGTCGATTATTGGTTCCTCCGCTTCCATTGCTCTGCGCAGTGCGATTAGTTTTAGTGGGGCGCTTATTATGTTGCTGATAACCAATTTTAAGCTGTCACTGATCATTATTCTGGCAGTGCCTCTGGTATTGATGCCGATCCTGATTTTTGGTCGCAAGGTGCGCAAGCTCTCTCGGGATAGTCAGGATTCTATCGCCGAGGTGGGGAGCTACGCTGGAGAAATTATTCAGCATATTAAAACGGTGCAGAGTTTTACCCATGAGGAGCAGGAGAAAAAGGCTTTTGGCATTGAGGTTGAACGGGCCTTTTTGATTGCTCGCACTCGTGTGCGTCAGCGTGCGGTGCTGATGGCGGTAGTGATTCTGCTGGTTTTTGGCGCGCTCTCTGGGATGCTCTGGGTCGGCGGTAGTGATGTGATCAATGGCAAAATGAGCGGCGGTGATCTCGGTGCGTTTATTTTCTACGCCATTCTTATGGCCACTGGTGTTGCCTCCCTGTCTGAGGTTTACGGCGAACTGCAACGTGCGGCCGGCGCCACAGATCGATTGATGGAACTGCTCCATGCCGATAATCAAATTCTGGCGCCGGATCAGCCACTGACTGGTGTTGAGAGCTTGCCGGCGCAACTTGAGCTGAACAATGTGCGTTTTTGTTATCCCTCGCGGCCAGAGCAGCCGGCCCTAGATAATTTCTCTTTGACCATTAAAGAGGGCGCGATTGTCGCCTTAGTTGGGCCCTCCGGTGCCGGCAAGTCGACGCTGTTTGATTTGATTCAGCGCTTCTATGACCCGCAACGGGGCGAGCTGTTGTTGGGCGCGATCAATATCCGCCAGATGACACCGACTCAGCTGCGGGAGCAGATTGCGGTGGTACAACAGCAGCCCACCCTGTTTACCGGCGATGTGATGTACAACATCCGTTACGGTAACAGCTCTGCCACAGACGAACAGGTTATTGCCGCGGCCAAGGCGGCCCATGCGGATGAGTTTATTGGTCAGTTGCCCGATGGTTATCACAGTGATTTAGGTGAGCAGGGCGTGCGCCTCTCAGGGGGGCAGCGGCAGCGGATTGCTATCGCTCGGGCGCTGTTAAAAGACCCGCGTATTTTACTCTTGGATGAGGCCACTAGCGCCTTGGATGCGGAGAGTGAATACAAGGTGCAATTGGCCTTGGATAAGTTGATGAAGGGCCGTACTACGGTAATTATTGCTCATCGTCTGGCGACTATTCTTCATGCTGACAGCATTGTGGTGATGGACAGAGGTAAGAAAGTGGCTCAGGGTAGTCATCATGAATTGATCGCCTCTAGTCCGCTCTATGCCAGACTGGCTGAATTGCAGTTCTCCCAAGACAGCGCTGAGTGATCGTCTCTGAGCACTAAAACGTATTAAAAGATAGTTAAAAAGTGCATTCATAGCCGAGGATGTCTTGTGGTGGCTAGTTTGCATACAATAATAATAAAAAAGACCCTCGCTATGAAACTGATTTTGAGTATATCCAGTCTACTGATCTTGGCCGCCTGCGGGCTGATGACGTCACAGCAGACGGTGCCGGAAAACCTTGTCCAATATAAAGTTCAAACCGCCACGGGAATGTCTCAGGGCCGACTATATGCCAGTGCGGATAAACAGGTCGGTGCTGAGGTGGTCAGTTGGTTTGACATTCCCTATGCCCAGGCGCCGGTTGGTGATCTGCGCTGGAGAGCTCCGCGAGCGCTAGTTGCTCCAGAACAGTTGATTGTCGAGAGTGAAGACACTGCCTGTGTTCAGCAGGCCAGTCGCTATGGCGGTGTCGAGGGAGGTGCCGAAGGGGTTATTGGTTCGGAGGATTGCCTGTTTTTGGATATTCGCGCGCCAAAGGACTTTGCCAGCAAAAAATACCCTGTGATGCTGTGGATCCACGGTGGCAGCAACACCACGGGTCTAAAAGACTACTACGACTTCAGCAAGTTGGCGGCGGACAAAAAGATTGTTGTGGTGGCGGTCAATTATCGGTTGGGCGCCCTGGGCTGGTTTACCCATCCGGCGATTCAAGGACCCCAGTCGGGTGAGGATCAGGCATCTAATTTCGGTCACTTGGATATTATTCACTCGCTAAAATGGGTCCGTGACAATATAGCTGGATTTGGCGGCGATGCTGAGAATGTGACAATTTTTGGAGAGTCCGCCGGCGGTCACAATGTCTATGCGCTGTTGGCATCCCCCCTGGCTAATGGCCTGTTCCACCGAGCTATTGCTCAGTCCGGTTACACCGTAACCAGCAGCCTTGAAAGTGCTTACAATTTTCAGGGCGCAGACCGCTTTGTCACCCGAGGTAGCTGGCAGATAACCGAAAAGATGCTGGCCCAGCAGGGTGTCGCGGAGGCTGATCTCAGTGGCGACTCGATGCGTGAGCGGTTAAAAAGTATCGATTCCCGAGAGTTTATTGCCCTCTATAACGACAAGCCGGCCACCGTTGACTACTCTCCCTTGACCACGGCTGACGGTATTGTTATTCCCAAAGTGGGTATGGCCGCGGCCTTGGCTGATCCCCAGTACGCTAAGAATGTACCGGTTATTTCTGGGGCTAACAAAGATGAAGTAACGCTCTGGTTTGCGCTGCATCGCTACTTTATGCAGACCAGTTACCCGCTGACCAAACTGTTGCCGCCCAAGGTCACTATCAAAGATTCAGAGTTGTACAATTTTTGGGTGCGAACCCGCTCTCAGGCCTGGAAAGCTCGCGGAGTTGATGAGCCCCTGAGCGCCATGGAACAGGCGGGTTACGACCAGTTATATAACTATCGCTTCGATTGGGATGATCAGAAAAAGTCATTATTTATCGACTTCCCGTCTATCTTTGGCGCCGCCCACGGTACCGATATCTCTTTTATTACTGGTGATTTTAAGTATGGTCCGGTCACTTCCTATATCTACCCAGAGGGTGAGGCGCGGGATCAGATGGAGCGCACCTTTATGAATGTCTGGGGTGATTTTGCGTACACCGGTGCTCCCGACAAGTCCCTCGATTTTGAATGGCAGCGCTACAACAGCAAGACTAAACCCTATGTGCGCCTCGATCGGGATGAGTTTTTAGAACTGCAAATGGAGACGCAAACTCTGGATACATTATTGGCCGACATTGCTGCAGACACTAATGCCAATCACACTGAAAAATGTCTGCTGCTGTGGGAGACTCTGACCAATGTGGGCAGTGTCGATATTGCCCGCTATCAGTCTTGGAACGCAGGTCAGTGTGAAAAGGTGGATGCCCGTGCCGAGCAGGAGCGTATCGCCGCTGAGCTGATTGAAGAATTTGGTACGGTGTCGGTACTTTAAAAATACCCAGAGTAAAGGCTAACCCCTATGACTGAAACAGTCTCAAATAAGACGCAAGACATGCCAGATATGGGGCAGTCAGGAGGGTTAATTCAAGCCATGCAGCTGCCGAGAAGTTGGGTAAAACGCTTTTTTCTGTTTATGCTCAGTGCTTTTTTTACCTATGCGGGCTTCCATCATCTGTTTGCTCCGGATTTCTATGTGAGCATTATGCCCCCCTGGATACCGGCACACTTGGCCTTGGTTTATATCAGCGGTATATTTGAAATTATGGGCGGTATTGGGGTTTTAATTCCCCGTTTTCGTTCATTGGCAGGTCTTGGACTGGTGGCGCTATTGATTGCGGTGTATCCGGCGAATCTGTATATGGCGTTCAACCCCGAGCTGTTTCCCGATATTCCCGTTGCTGCACTCTATGTGCGTTTGGCTCTTCAATTTGTGGCCTTCTACTGGGCCTATTCAGTCACTAGACCGGATCCTATTGCCACCGACTAAGCCAATCTGACTCCATCTTATATTGTCTTAAAGCTGACTTAGGCTACGCTTAAAGCATTAAATAGATCGGACCTTGAGTATGGATACTCAGCTCGAAAAATTCTCTAACCCACTGTTTACCGCGACCGGATGCCCGCGGGCCAGTGTCCAGCTCAAGCAGCTTAAAACCCTCTGGTTTAACACCGGCACTCTGTGCAATCTCGCCTGTAGCCATTGTTACATTGAATCATCCCCCACCAATAATCGCTTGGAATTTATCCGTGTCAGTCAGGTACAGCAGTTTCTCGATGAGATTCAGCTCCATAATCTGGCTACTCAGGAGATTGGCTTAACCGGCGGCGAACCGTTTTTCAATCCAGATATTATTGCCATTATGGGATTGATTCTGCGCCGTGGTTTTCGTCTTCTGGTATTAACTAATGCTATGCGGCCAATGCTAAAACGGCAGACTGGTTTGCTGGCGCTACAAAAGCGCTATGGCGAGCGGCTGACACTACGAGTCTCTATGGATCACTTTGATAAGCAGCTGCACCAGCAGGAGCGGGGGCCAAAATCTTGGCAGCCAATGGTCGATGGACTCTGCTGGCTGTCCCAGCAGGGCTTTAATATTGATATCGCTGGGCGCAGAATTTGGGGTGAAGATGAACAGCAATTGCGCGAGGGCTATGCTGCGTTATTTAAACAGCACGGCATTCAACTGGATGCCTTTGATAAAAAAGCTTTGGTGCTGTTTCCGGAGATTACCGCTGGCCCCAATCTGCCGGAGATCACTGAAGATTGTTGGCAGATTCTCAATATAGACCCAGATGCCATGATGTGTGCCTCATCGCGGATGGTGGTGGTGCGCAATGGCGACCCTCAGCCTGCAGTAATGGCCTGCACATTGTTGGCCTACGATCAGCAATTTAATCTGGGGCGGAGTTTGCTGGAAGCCCAGCAAACTGTGTCGCTCAATCATCCTCATTGCGCAAGTTTTTGTGTGTTGGGTGGCGGCAGCTGCTCGGTGGCTGACTGATTGAAGTGCTAATGCACTTTAGCTCCAGTAAGTCGATCCTCAAGCCAGCTTATCAGAGCCTGCTGTTGCGGATTGATAGCTGTGCCCAGTTCACGCAATTGGTACTGTAGCAGGGGCAGGTCATTCACTGTATCCAGATCGGTTAATGGCTTTAGCAGGGCTGCTTTGACGGGCAGGGCGACGAGCAAGTTGGTACAGGTTTCAGGGCAGCTATAAGAAAGGTTGGTCCAAAATTCTTGGCTTAGTTGACGCCTTCCGGCAAATAAGTAGTAGCCGCCGTCTACTGCTGGGCCGACAACAAATTGCTCGGTTTTTAGTGCTTCAATTGCCTGCTGTAATCCTTGGGCTGTGAGCTGGGGGCTATCGGAGCCGATTAAAATAACCTGCTGGTAACGTTCTAGAAGTTGCTGATAAATGTGATGCTGACGCTGGCCAAGGCAACCGGGGCCTGTGTGAATACACTCCAGTCCCTGCCATAGAGGATCGCTGAGTCCTTCCTGTTCGGCTACAGCAAAGTAGCTGTCTGCACTGACATTTATAAGGGTTTCTTTTATGGCCCCTATACAGAGGCCGTAGGCACTCTCGGCGGCAAGCTGGCCTATGGATCTGGCGAGACGGGTTTTAATCGGCGAGAGGCCAGGGGTTTTCACAAAGATAGCGATCGCGGTGCGGCTTTGGGGGAAATTCATCGCCGTCTACAGCGCTGCACTGCAAGCTTAAACAGCTCGGGCAGCGATAGGCGCAGCCAATACCACTGATGTAAAGCCGTGACTTTGAGCCAGCCCTGCCGATGGTATTTTCGACCACTGGTAAGCAGTGTGGAGGCTATGGGTTGCAGTGCCACAGCAGCCTGATGGGCGCGCCAGACAAGTAGTAGATCTTCACCGCAGGCGTGCCCTTCGGGAAAGCCGCCGAGGGCTAAAAACAGTTGCTTTGAAATGCAAAATCCCTGATCTCCGTAGGGGCACATCAGCAACCGAGAGCGCAGGTTGGCGCCGCGAGCGCTGGTGCTCAAGAGAGGGCCGCCAGCTATAAAACCTAGGTCAAAGTAGTGCAGGGCAGCCCTCTGTTGGTCTCGCTCCAGACTGTGCTCAAGGGCGCGGAGATTATCCTGACTGACACGGCTGTCAGCATGCAAAAACCATAGCCACGGACCCACCGCTTGTTCGGCTCCGGCATTGAGACTGCTGGCGCGGCTCTGTTCTGAACTGGTTTGATAACTCTTAATAATCTCAGCCTGCAATGGTCTACTGGCCAGATCGGCGAGCAGGTACTGTTGCTGATTCTCGCCAGCAGCCAGGGGGATAATAATAGACACCTCAGCCAATACTGACTGAATCAACGTTCCAACACCTCAAGCCACTGTTGCTGAGAGCTGCTAAGTTGGTCTCGAGGTGTTAGCAATGCGCTTCGCAGTGCCTGTCTAATATTGCTCGGAGTCTCAGAAAAGGGGGTGGCTAGCAGCGGTGTTAAAATCCGCAGTGCCCGGGCTAGAGTGCCGCTGTAGACCTCAAAGAATTTATCCAGACTCACATGTTGGCTGGGGTCATCCATCCAACAGTCATAGTCGGTAATCAAGCAAAGGGAGCTATAGGCAATCTGTGCTTCACGGGCCAGAAATGCTTCAGGCAGATTAGTCATGCCCACTAAGTCGCAGTTGGCTGCATCCCGTAAAAAGAAGCTTTCGGCGCGAGTGCCCAGTCGTGGACCCTCGACACAGGCATAGCTTTTGCCCATATGGACTGACTGATCGAGGCTGTCCGCGGCGCGTTTAATATCGTTGTTAAGCGTGACACAGGCCGGGTTGGCAGTGGTTATATGGGCGGCGGCACCATTGCCAAAAAAACTCTGAGCGCGGTGGCCTTTGGTGTGATCAAAATACTGCTCAACCAGTGCCAAATCCCCGGGCTTGAGGTCTTTGCGCAGGCTGCCGGCGGCAGAAAAAGAAATGATACGCCGTGCACCGAGAGACTTGAGGGCATAGATATTGGCGCGATAATTAATCTCGTGGGGCAGCAGTTGATGATCGCTGCCATGGCGGGCAAGAAACAATACTGGCTGGCCATTGTATTGACCACAGCTGATCGCTGAAGATGTGGCTCCAAAGGGCGTAACTAAACTTCGCTCTCTGTGGAGTTGTAATTCCTTGAGCTGATAAAACCCTGAACCGCCAATAATTCCCAACATACTCTGTTCCCGTTTTCTGCTGTCTGTGATCCGAGAATAGCAACCCGTCAAAGGTTTTATTCATTCTCTTAATCATAGACCATATGGTCATTGATTAAGGTTTACAGCAAGGACGGCTAGCTCCTAAAGTGCTGATTCTAAATAAAATTATTTTAAATTCTAGGGAGAATGGCTGTGAGCGCATATAAAGTACCGCAGAAGGAATTGGCATTTATTTTTGATGAGATTATTAATTATTCCGAAATTTGCAGCATGCCGGGGTTCGAAGAAGCGAGCCGCGATATGGTCGATGTGGTGCTGCCAGAGGCGGCTAAATTCTTTGAAGATATAGTGGCGCCAACCAATCACGAGACTGACAAAAATCCGGCGTTTTTGAAAGATGGCGAGGTGGTCACATCACCGGGCCTGGATCCTATCTATCGACAGATGGTTGAGGCTGGCTGGTGTTGTCTAAATGGCGATAGCAATTATGGTGGCGCAGGTTTCCCCAGTGTTGTGGATTTGGCGGTGCAGGAAATGCTGCAGACCGCTAACTGCGGATTTAGCCTATTGCCTATGCTCACTCGTGGTGTGGTTCATGCGCTCAATCAGTACGGCAGCGATGAGCAAAAAGACACCTATCTGGGTAATCTAATTTCAGGTGCTTGGTCTGGGACTATGAACCTCACCGAGCCTCAAGCTGGCAGTGACCTGTCCGCGGTAAAAACCAAAGCCATTTTAAATGGCGACCACTATCTGATCAGTGGCCAAAAAATCTATATTACCTGGGGCGATCACAGCTGCGCCGACAATATTATCCACCTGGTACTCGCCCGTCGCCCCGATGCTCCCGAGGGCAATCAGGGTATCTCACTATTTTTGGTGCCCAAGTTCCTAGTCAATGGGGATGGCAGTCTGGGTCAGCGTAACGATGTTACGCCCGTGGGTGTTGAGCACAAGTTAGGCATCCATTCGAGCCCCACTTGCACTCTGGCTTTCGGCGATAACGGCGGTGCTGTTGGCTACCTAGTTGGCGAGGAAAATAAAGGCCTGCAGTGTATGTTTACAATGATGAACAATGCCCGTCTGTCGGTTGGTCATCAGGGTGTTGCTCTGGGGGAGCGCGCCTATCAGCAAGCGGTTGCCTATGCCACGGATCGTGTTCAGGGTCGCGCCTCTGGTGTCGAGGGTCGCGCGCCGATTATTCATCACTCAGATGTTAAACGCATGCTGATGCAGATGCGGGCATTGACTGAGGGTGGTCGTGCCATGTCTTACCATGCCATCGCAGCAGAGGACCGCAGTTCTCATCATCCCGATGAGCAGGTCCGTGCAAACAGTGCGCAGATGGTTGAACTTTTGACCCCACTGGTAAAAGGCTGGTGTACCGAGGTGGCCATGGAGAGCACCTCTCTTGGTGTTCAGGTTCATGGGGGTATGGGCTTTATTGAAGAGACTGGCGCGGCGCAGCATATGCGCGATGCTCGAATTCTACCCATTTATGAGGGTACCAATGGTATTCAGGCATTGGATTTTGTCGGTCGCAAATGTCTCCGCGATGGTGGTCAGACAGTACAGGTATTGCTGGCGGATATGCAGAGCACGGTTGATCAACTGGCTTCAGCTCATGGCAGTGTAGCGAATTTGCGCAATCGACTACGAGATGGGATTGAGCAATGTCGCAGTGCCTTGCAATATGTACTCGAAAATAGCAGTGAGTCTCAGGGCATCGCGTACAACTTTATGATGATGTATGGAAATACTGTTGCCTATTGGCTGTTGGTTAAGTTGGCGGCGGCGGCTCAGGATCGTCTTGCCGAGGGTGAGACTGATCGCTTTTATAACCAGAAGATAGCCACGGCAGAGTTCTTCTCTACCCAAATTTTACCGCGCAACAGTGGTTATTTGGCGACATTGATATTAGGGGCAGAGAGTTTTGACGCTCTGCAACCAGCCGATTTCTTATCGGCTTAATGTTCGAATGGCTAGGTTGTAGAGCGTTGCTGCGACTTGGGGATAGTCCGCAGATTAATAAAGTGCTGGATAATAGAATGCCAGTGAGTAGTGGGGAGAGAGAGGGTCAAAAGCAGTAAAAAATCACCAATAAACAGTTCTAATGTAACAAAAATTCCCGAGGGGGGAAAATGAGAAAAGTAGTACAGAAGTCACTTTTAGCACTAGCTATTTCCACGAGTGCTGGCGCGCTTCATGCCGTACAATTGGAAGAAATCGTTGTAACTGCGCAGCAGCGTGCAGAATCGCTGCAGGACGTTCCTGTTTCAGTTGCCGCGGTTACGGCTGAAAAAATGTCCAACGCCGGTATTGTCGACCTTCAGGGTCTATCTGAGTTAGTGCCTAACTTCAGCATTAATGAAACCGGTATCTCCACCACTGTGACCATCCGTGGTATCAGTTCGGGTATTAACCCCGGCTTTGAACAGTCTGTAGGCATCTACAATGACGGTATTTTCTACGGTCGCGATCAGTTAGCGCGAATCCCAATGATGGATATGGAGCGAGTGGAAGTTCTCCGTGGCCCACAGGGTATCCTATTTGGCAAAAACAGTATTGCCGGCGCCGTCAGCCAGGTCAGTGCCAAGCCTACCGACGAATTCGAAGGATCGATTACAGCACTCTACGAGCCAGATCACGGTGAGCAGGATCTACGTTTCGTGTTGTCTGGTCCAATCAGCGACAGCGTCAGTGGTCGTATCGCCATTCTCGACCGCACCTTAGATGGCTATGTGTTCAACACTGTCTCAGGTCAGGATGAGCAGCAGGAAGAAGAGCAGGTATTCCGCGGCTCTCTGCGTTGGGATGTCAACGAAGATGTCACTGCTAGCTTGAAGGTTTCTCGTTCCACCTTTGATACTGTCGGCCGTAATATGGAAGTCTATAACAGCATTGGCGCGCCAGATCATATCTCTGTGCTGAATGGCATTCCATCTGCCGCCGTTGCCTCTCCAGTTGAATCTGGGCTCAACTACAGCGCCGATAATAATGGCCATTTCAGCGACAATGAAGTCACTGACGTGACGTTGACTGTGGACTGGGATATGGACGGCTTCTCCCTGACCTCGGTAACGGGCTTTGTCGAATATGAATTTGATGAGAACTGTGACTGTGACTTCACTGGCGCTGCAGTTTTTGATGCCGCCCGTCAGGAAAAGTACGAGCAGTTTAGCCAAGAATTCCGCTTTACGTCAGATCTTGGCGGTGATTTTGACTACATCGGCGGACTATTCTTCCAGTCAACCGAACTAAATTACAAAGACCAAATTAGCTTGCCTACCCCAACATTGATTGCCGATGTACTGGGTGGTATTCCTTCGGCTGCTGGGCTTGTACCATTTGCGCCTGGTGCCTCTACTGATCGTAGCTTTAATCAGGAAGGCGACCTTTGGGCTGCGTTTGCTCAGGGTACCTGGACATTATCTGATGAACTGCGAGTCACTGTTGGTGGTCGTTATACACAAGAAAACAAAGATGCGGATCGCACTCAACAGCATAAAGCGGTTGCAGCGTTTGGCGGTCAGTATCAGTCCCCAGTTGTTGTTGATCCGGTTTCTGGGGCCTATAACGCGCTTTGGGGTATTTTTGCCATTGAGCCTTACGAGACAATTGTTGGCGAGCTTGATGACAGCTCATTTACGCCAGTAGTCACTGTCGAGTGGGATGCCAATGCAGACACTATGGCGTACCTGACTTGGACTAAGGGCTTTAAGTCCGGCGGTTTTGATGCGCGCTCTAACGGCCATCCAGATGCGGCAGTTAACAATGCGGGTAACCCTCTTAGTGGAAGCCCTATTACCGGTAGCTGGGAATTCGATCGTGAAGAGGCCACCAGTATTGAGTTGGGTTCAAAGATGACTCTTGCGGATGGTGCTGCAGAGTTTAATGTTGCTCTCTATATGACCGAGTACAGCGATCTGCAGGTTTCTCAGTTTGATGGCACCCTTGGCTTTAATGTCACCAACGCGGGTGAGGCTACGGTTAAGGGTCTCGAAGCTGATGGCCGTTGGGCTGTGTCAGATAATGTCACCTTGACAGGTTCTGCAGCTTATCTGGACTTCAATTACGACAAGTTCCCTAATTCACAGTGCTATTTTGGTCAGGCGTCTAACTCAGCTGATTTCCCTGGTCTCTGCGATGTTGGCGGAGAGCGCAAAGAGTACACGCCAGAGCTGCAGGCCAATATTGGTGCGTCTTGGGTAGGTGATGTGGGTGAAGGCTTAGTGATGGCTGCATCCGTTGATCTAGTTTATATGGATGACTACCTCTACGCTTCAAACTTGGATCCGCGCACTAAGCAGGACGCCACCACTCAGGTGAGTGCTCGTGTTGCAATTAGTGATTCTGAAGGTACTTGGGAAGTGGCTCTGTTAGGCCGTAACCTCACTGATGAGACAGTGATTAACTTTGGTGGCAACACGCCACTGGGTGGAACTTTGACCGGTGGTGCGGGTAATTCTTACTACGCTTTCGTCAACCGTCCGTTGAACATTGCACTGCAGGCTAAGTACAGCTTCTAAACTGGAACAGCTTGATTAAAAAGAAGGTCAAAAAAGGGGCTGCAGTGATGCAGCCCCTTTTTTTATTGTGTCTATAGGGTGTTTCTCAGCGCCTGTTAAGCGGATCTTAGGTTAGCCATTAGTGCTCAGTACAAAGCCTACGATGGTGGCAATAGTGGCGATAAACAGCGCTGTAAAGACAAAGCCGCCAATAATAAAAGCCAAGGGATTACCTTCCTCGAAGTCGCGCTCTCGGTTCTTGTTGCTCTGAACACCGATGGCAGCGGCTAAAATGCTTTTAACCAATGCGCCAATATTGGTTTTCTTCTTTGGTTTGTTTTCGCTAACTACTATCTCTTCGCTCATTGCTCTCTCTCTTCGCTCAAGGATGACTCCCTTAAAAAAAATGGTGTTTGACGAGTGGTAAATGTAATTTTCCGGAAACCCGATTCTACTCGCTTAGCAACATTTTTTATATCCCTTCAGAGATCGGTGCCTGCCCATTACTGCAAAACTGGTAGTGCATAGGCAGCGCCAAAACCAATACACCACATGCCCGCAGATAACCATAGGAAACGCTGGTTCCAGCGATCTGCGGAGGCACAGGCTGCAGCCAGTTCAGGATCGCTTGGGCAGACCCGCCCAGGGCGATTGACTGCCCAAAAAGCTAAGCCGATCAGCAGACCGGACAGGGCAAACATCCAGCCTTTATACTGGCTTAGAGTAATCAACCAGGGAGCTGCAGATGCCATAGACGCAACACTGGCCCCTAGACCGAGGGTGACTAAGGTGATGGGCAGGGCGCAGCAGAGCAGGGTGCCGGAGGTGGTAAATAACAGCAGCCAACTCCAGGAGCGTGGTTTATTCATACAGTTCCCTCCATTTTAAAACACCATACCGATGCCAATACTGAGATAGTCGCCATCCCATTGTGTGTCGTTATCGAGGGCGACAAACTTATATTCACCCCGGAGAATCACATTGCGTTTGAAGTACACCAAGACTGGCCCAGTGAGCAGATGTTGCCCGGAATCTGAATCTCTTGCAGTAATATCCCAGAGCGTAAACCAAGAAGAACCGTTGCCGTCGGCATGGCTCATGCCGGCATTGATATCAATGCCCGTGGTATCACCCAGCCGGTAGATATCATAGAGCTGGTAGTAGCCCTTTGATTCGGCACTGTAACTCAGGCTTAGCCCCGCGTCCCAGTCGCTACCGCCACCAGTGGGCATTCTCACTGAGGGTGTGATGCCCCAATTAGAAGTGGATGCCGCAGAGTTTATATAGCGTTTGATCGGCATGGCAACGATCGCATCACCACTTTCGCCACCACTATATGGCACCTTTAAGGTCATACGCAGAGCGGGCTTAAAGGTGTAAACCCCCTCGATCCAAGTGGTGGTTGTATTGTTGGCATGGGTGATGCGAGTTTGAGCGCCGTAGCCGCCATTCCAGCGTGGCGCCATATCCATTACCGGTTGATGGGCAATGGCATGGCTGGTAAGGGTGCACGATATGGTGAGCAGCAGAAGTGCGGTCAGCTGTTTCACTGGGCCACCTCGTCCATTGGCAACATCTTGATTGGGTCATAACCACCGGATTTAATTGCTACAAAGATTGCTTCTCGATCCAGTGGCAGGTCATCTTGAATGCTGATGTAGACTCGCTGATTTTCGATGTCGACTTTGACACCATCCTCGAATTGACTGGGGTCGATAAAGTCCAGTTTGCGGAGTTTCTTGGCCACGCCAAAGGCGCAGAATTCACAGACAATACCATTGACATGGATCTGGTAGTTTTTTGCCCAGACAGGGGAGGCAATAAGTGCAGAGATCTGCGCTAGAAATAGCGATATAACTAAAGTTTTAAGACGCATGATGTCACCTTTAATAGTGTTCAGATTAATCAATATTGCGCCAAATATGGGCGCAGAGAGCTATAAGAGAACGAAAAGTCAGCTATAAAAGGTTTGCTATTGGGGGTCTAAAAGGCAGTTCGATGCTGCGGGAAAGGGTTAGTGTTGGTGCAATAGTGGCGGGAGTCGGTGGTGCAGTGACTATGGCTTTCCCAGTGCTCATTGGCAGGCTCAAGACTGAGCAGTCGGCACAGCATTGGTTGGGTTCACTAATGTCTGAGCTGGTTGCGCTCGAGGCCTCTGAGTGCTCCGATGTATGACAGGGCATAGCTGCCTGAGTAGCATCTTCTACCTGTTCTAGCATCTCTGGAGCGCTGGCGCCGTTGCCCATAGTGCAGGTGCTATGAGCCAGGGTCCCATTCATCATGAAGATAATCACGAGGATATTGAGCAGGGTCGATACTAAGGATGAGCGCGTCTTCATATACATGATCAGACACTATTTTAGGGTTTAGTTCAACTGGAGAGTTTGGCGTCCTGCTCGGGTGCTCGTCATACTCGAAAAAATGAAAAGAATCTCTGGGGACTGCCTGAGTTCCCTCATCACTTTGCTCTGTCGGGATGACAGGTTAATGGTGAGTCTCCCAAGCTATTTACCCGGGGACATTTATCCCAAGCCCTTTATTCCAAGCCCTTTATTCCAAGCCTTTTATCCCAAGCCCTTTATTCCGAGCTACAGAACTGTCATCTCGAACGAACCTGAGAGATCTCAAATCTCCCATCCCTGCACTTGAAAAACGGCTAATCAATCAGTACCGGTGTCAACCAGCGCTCCATATCATCCATTGACATGCCTTTACGCTGAGCCAGAGATTCAACCTGATCCGGCGCAATTTTACCGGTATTAAAATATTTCGCATCCGGATGACCAAAGTACCAGCCACTCACCGCCGCAGCCGGTGTCATGGCATAACTGTCGGTGAGCTGAAGGCCAATATTATTCTCCACATCCAACAGCTCAAACAGAGTGCCTTTCTCGGTGTGATCTGGGCAGGCAGGGTAGCCTGGCGCCGGTCGAATACCACGGTATTTCTCTTTGATCAAAGCTTCATTGTCGAGGGCTTCATCTGCCGCATAGCCCCAGTGCTCGCAGCGGACGCGTTCATGGAGGTGTTCAGCAAAGGCCTCTGCCAGTCGGTCTGCCAGAGCTTTGACCATAATCGCATTGTAGTCATCGTGCTTGGCTTCATATTCCCCAGCCAACTCATCAGCACCTATGCCGGTCGTTACCGCAAAGGCACCTATATGATCTTTTATACCAGTCTCTTTGGGTGCGACAAAGTCAGCCAGAGAACAGAGCTCTTCACTGGCGCCGGGCTTTTGAATCTGCTGGCGGATATGATGCAGGCTGGCTTTGGTTGAGCCATCGTGAGCATAAATTTCAATATCATCATGGTTGACTGTATTGGCTTCCCAGAGACCAAATACGGCCCGAGCAGTTAAGCGTTTATTGTCGATAATATCCTTTAATAGCGCCTGTGCATCGGCAAACAATGTGGTTGCCGCTTCTCCCACTACCTCATCCTGAAGAATCTTCGGGTACTTGCCAATCAGATCCCAGGTGATAAAGAAGGGCGTCCAGTCGATATAGGGCACCAGTGCTTCTAAGGGGTAGTCGTCTAGAACCGTGATGCCGGGATTGGCCGGCAGGGTTGGTTGATAGTCGCGCCAGTTAATCTGCGGTTTCTGTTTAATCGCATCGGGGTAGGTGTAGAGGGTTCCCCGAGGGGTTCTGTTGGCGGTGCGCAGGCGCACCGCATCATAGTCCCGGCGGATATCGGCGATAAATTCATCACGGTGCTGATGGCTGATCAGCTTGCTGGCAACGCCCACGGCGCGGGAGGCATCAGATACATAGATAGCCTGATTGTTCTCGTACATGGGCGCAATTTTCACCGCTGTATGGGCTTTGGATGTAGTGGCGCCACCAATCATTAGGGGCACAGTAAAGCCCTGACGCTGCATCTCTTTACCCAATGTCACCATCTCGTCGAGAGAGGGGGTAATCAGACCTGAGAGACCAATAATATCCACGTTTTCTTCCCGTGCCGTAGTCAGAATCTTTTCTGCAGAGACCATTACTCCGAGGTCAATAACCTCGTAGTTATTGCACTGCAGCACTACGCCGACAATATTTTTGCCGATATCGTGGACGTCGCCTTTCACCGTGGCCATAAGGATCTTGCCGTTGGTGCTGGCGGTGGCATCTTTTTCATCTTCGATAAAGGGCTGCAAATAGGCCACGGCCTGTTTCATAACCCGAGCCGACTTAACCACCTGAGGCAAAAACATTTTCCCCGAACCAAATAGATCGCCAACGATATTCATGCCGTCCATCAACGCGCCTTCAATAACATGCAGCGGACGATCGGCCTGTTGCCGAGCCTCTTCGGTGTCTTCTTCGATATAGGCGGTAATCCCCTTTACCAAGCTGTGTTCAAGTCGCCGATTAACCTCGGCATCGCGCCAGCTAAGATCCTCCACAGAGGCCTGTTTGGAGCCATCACCGCGATATTTGTCGGCAATGGCCAGCAGATTGTCAGTGCCCTCTGAGGTGCGAAATAGAACCACATCTTCAACCACCTGACGCAGTTCTTCCGGCAGATCATCATAGACCGCCAGCTGGCCTGCATTGACGATGCCCATAGTCAGGCCCTCGCGAATGGCATGGTAGAGAAATACCGAGTGAATCGCCTCACGCACAGGGTTATTGCCGCGAAAGGAGAAGGAGACATTGGATATGCCGCCACTTATTAGGGCGTGGGGCAGGTTATGTCTAATCCATCCACTGGCTTCGATAAAATCCAGACCATAGCGATTGTGCTCTTCAATACCAGTGGCCACGGCGAAGACATTGGGGTCAAAAATAATATCCTCTGGGGGGAAGCCAATATCATTCACCAGCATATCGTAGCTGCGCTGACAGATCTGTTTGCGGCGCTCGAGGTTATCGGCCTGACCATCTTCGTCAAAGGCCATCACCACAATTGCGGCACCGTGCTTTTTACACAGCTTGGCTCGTTCAATAAATTCGGCTTCGCCCTCTTTAAGACTGATACTGTTGACTACCGACTTGCCCTGAATGCATTTCAGCCCGGCTTCAATGACCTCCCATTTTGATGAGTCCACCATAATTGGCACGCGGGAAATATCCGGTTCCCCGGCAATCAGATTTAAGAATTTAACCATGGCCGGCAGCGACTCGAGCATGCCCTCGTCCATATTAATATCGATAATCTGCGCGCCATTAATAACCTGTTGGCGAGCCACTTCCAGAGCGGCATCGTAGTTCTCTTCGAGAATCAGGCGTTTAAACACTGCTGAACCGGTGACATTGCAGCGCTCACCCACATTCACAAACAGAGAGTCACTCTTGATAGTGAAAGGTTCAAGTCCAGACAGACGACAGGCAGGCTCGATCTCGGGTATCACACGTGGGCTTATTTGGGCCACGGCATCGGCAATCACACGGATATGATCAGGGGTGGTGCCACAGCAGCCGCCGACAATATTTAATAGCCCGGCACTGGCAAATTCCGCTACGGTTTCGGCCATAGCCTCGGCATCTAGATCGTAGCCGCCAAACTCATTGGGCAATCCAGCATTGGGATGGGAGCTAACCAGAGTGTCGGCAACCGTTGAAATATCCAGCAGGTGAGGGCGCAGTTCTTTTGGCCCAAGGGCACAGTTCAGGCCAACACTGATTGGCTTGCTATGGCGCACTGAATTCCAAAAGGCTTCAGGGGTTTGGCCCGAGAGTGTGCGACCGCTGGCATCGGTAATGGTGCCAGAGATCATAATTGGCAGCTCAAAACCCTGCTTCTCAAATACTACCTGCACCGCAAATAGCGCGGCTTTGGCGTTCAGTGTATCGAAGATGGTTTCTACCATTATGGTATCGACGCCCCCTTCGATAAGGGCTTCGGTAGATTCTATATAGGCTTCAACCAGCTCGTCAAAGGTGACATTGCGCGCGCCGGGATCGTTTACATCCGGCGACAGGGAGGCAGTTCTGCTGGTAGGCCCAAGAATACCGGCAACAAAACGTGGCTTTTCTGGGGTGGAAAATTCATCTGCCGCTTTGCGGGCAAGCTGGGCTGAGACCACATTGATCTCCCGAGAGATCTCTTGCATATCGTAATCAGCTTGGGAGATTGTCGTGGAGTTAAAGGTGTTGGTCTCAATAATATCGGCACCGGCATCCAGATAGGCGCGGTGAATATCACAGATAATATCAGGCTGGGTAAGGCTTAAAAGGTCATTGTTGCCCTTTAAGTCGGTGTGCCAATCGGCAAAGCGCTGGCCGCGAAAGTCCTCCTCCTCGAGGGTATGACGTTGGATCATAGTACCCATCGCGCCATCGAGAATCAGAATCCGCTGTTCAGCTGCCTGCCTAATTTTGTCCGTCATATGCTTGTCTATGCCTTTGATATTCTATTGCATCAAAATATTTTGATGGATGGGTATGATACCAAAATATTTTAAAAAAGCGACCTTTAAAAGAAAATGAGGGTTTCGTCTGAGCCTCTGTATGGCGTAAAATAACCCACTTAATTACTCAAGTTTAATCAGTCGGGTCTGAACAATTAGAAGTCGGCTGTCAGAATGGATTTTAGGAAAGACTATGCTCAACGTCACTATCACTGAATCAGCGCAAAAATATCTGGCGGGATTATTGGAAAAACAGAACTGCGAAGGCATTGGTATTCGCATGTTTGTCTCTGACCCTGGCACTCCAAAAGCTGAGACTTGCATTGCTTACAGCCGTCCCGGTGAGCATAACGAAGAAGATATGGTTGTTGAGTACGAGGCCTTTAATGCCTACTTCGAACAGCGCAGCATCGCCTTTCTCGATGAAGCCAAGGTGGATTTTGCCGAGGATAAGTTTGGTGGTCAGTTAACCATTCGCGCTCCCAACTCAAGATTGCCCAATGTTAATGACGATAGTCCTATTGAAGATCGTATTAATTACCTGCTCTATAACGAGATCAATCCCGGTTTGGCTTCTCACGGTGGCGTGGTATCCCTGTCGGATATGGATGAAGGCTTTGCGGTATTGGAGTTCGGCGGCGGTTGTCAGGGTTGTTCGGCGGTGTCTATGACCCTTAAAGAGGGAGTTGAGAAGACACTGATGGAAAAGATTCCCGAGTTAAAAGGTGTGCGTGATGTAACGGACCACACGGATACCAGTAACGCCTATATGTAGTAACGGACCACTTTATATCCCGACTGAGTCTAGCGGCGAGGGGGCTGGTGGTTTGTGAGTTTTGAGATCTCTCACATTCGTTCGAGATGACAGGTGGATGGTTCGAGATGACAGATGAGCGGTTCGAGATGACAGATGGGCCTGTCATCCCGACAGAGTGAAACGACGAGGGATCTGATTCTTTTTCCCAGCAATAACCAAAGCAACAGTATCCCCATATATCAGACAGGCTTCTAATGAGCGCTCTAACAGAAATACAAGCATTTTTAACCTGCGCTACACCTAACCGCTGGATTGAAAACGCTCTGGAAAATCAAAGCCTAATGCTGATTGATCACGCCAACTGTGAGAAAAAAGCCGCCAGCACAGCCCTGAGCCTAATCAATCGCTACACCGAAAATTTTGATCTACTGAATAAAATGTCGCGCCTAGCACGGGAAGAGATGCGTCACTTCGAACAGGTGATCGCCCTGATGAAGCGCCGCAAGATCTCCTATGAGCATGTTTCTGCGTCACGCTATGCCGCAGGTCTTAGGGACTTAGCGCGCCGGGATGATCCTGGGAAGCTGGTGGATGTGTTGATTATTGGCGCGTTTATTGAAGCCCGATCCTGTGAGCGCTTTGCAATGTTGGCGCCCCATCTGGATGCCGAGTTAGAGAAATTTTATCTGTCGCTGCTGAAGTCTGAAGCGCGGCATTATCAGGATTATTTAAAGTTGGCAAAAACAGTCGCCGGGGAGCAGTCCATTGATGATCGTGTTGAGTTGATCGCCCAGCGCGAGGGCCAGTTGATTGAATCGCCGGATAAGCAGTTCCGCTTTCATTCGGGCCCTATTGCCTAGTGGCAGGCTCAGATAAATTGATAGACATTAAAAAAGGCAGCCTAGGCTGCCTTTTTTAATGCTTAAAATAGACAATCAGTGCTTAACGATCGTCCATTTCAGGGTAGTCACGCACATCAGCCCCGGTGTAAAGCTGACGCGGACGGCCGATACGGTAGGGATGAGTGATCATCTCGTTCCAGTGTGAGATCCAACCAACCGTGCGACCGGTGGCAAAAATCACGGTGAACATTTCAACTGGAATACCCAGAGCCTTCAAAATAATACCGGAGTAGAAATCGACATTGGGGTAGAGCTTCTTGCTGATAAAGTATTCATCTTCAAGGGCGATCTTCTCCAGTTTCTTGGCCAGACGGAACAGGGGATCATTCTCCAGCCCCAGAACAGCCAGAACTTCATCGCAGCTCTCACGCATAACCGTAGCGCGGGGATCGTGATTCTTATAAACACGGTGACCAAAGCCCATCAGACGGAATGGATCGTTTTTATCTTTAGCCTTGGCAACAAAGGCTTCGATATTGTCTTCGTGACCAATTTCTTCAAGCATATCCAATACTGCTTCGTTGGCGCCGCCGTGAGCCGGTCCCCAGAGAGCCGCAATGCCTGCTGCAATACAGGAGAATGGGTTGGCGCCAGTAGAGCCAGCCAGGCGTACGGTTGAAGTTGAAGCGTTCTGCTCGTGATCTGCGTGCAACAGGAAAATACGGTCCATAGCCTTGGCAATTGCCGGCTGAACTACGTAGGGCTCGCAGGGCGTGCCAAACATCATATGCAGGAAGTTCTCAGAGTAAGACAGTGAGTTGTCTGGGTAGATAAACGGCTGGCCAGTAAAGTGTTTGTGACACATGGCGGCAATCGTTGGGATCTTGGCGATCAGACGGTGAGCAGAGATCTTGCGGTGCTCTTCATTATTAATGTCCAGTGAGTCATGATAAAACGAAGACATGGCTCCAACTACACCCACGAGCATGGCCATTGGGTGTGCGTCGTAGCGGAAACCGCTGATAAAGTGCTCAACCGAGCGGTTTACCATGGTGTGATATTTGATTGTATTGACGAACTCAGCTTTCTCTTCAGCGTTGGGCAGAGCGCCTTCCAGAAGCAGGTAGCAGGTCTCGAGATAGTCTGACTTTTCTGCCAACTGCTCAATCGGATAGCCGCGGTGCAACAGGATGCCTTGATTGCCGTCAATGTAGGTAATATCAGACTGACAGGCCGCCGTTGCTGAGAAGCCGGGATCATAGGTAAAGACATTGTGCGAACCCAGAGTGCCGATATCAATGACATCTTGGCCTAGAGTTCCTTTGAGAATCGGCAGCTCAATGGGAGCTTGACCTTCGATGGTTAGGGTAGCTTTTCGATTACTCATGCAGGATCCTCTGATAAAACGTATTAGTTAGGGCAAAATTTCGAGGGGCAACTATAGATGTTCGCGGCAAATTGTCAACTCTGCTGGGAGCTGTGACTGGCTTAAATCGCCTTTTATGCTAGCGTAATCAGCCTGATTAGATAGCCGTTATTCATCAGTAAAATGCTTTGCCATGATCTACATGCTAATTTTTCCCTCGAGGCAGGGCAGATCTGCATGAAGTGCAATCCAGCCAAAAGTTGTGACCTATTTTAGCTGACAATGTTTCCATTTTGTTTCGGTCCTGCGGATTGAATTTAGACCATCTAGTAACTATACTGCTGCGCCATCAACCACCTGCTCGCCAAAATCCCTTTTGATGCGCAGTCTGTCTTGACTCTACACTGTTTTAAGTTGCTTTAAGTTAATTGAATCCAGAATAAATTCATCTCCGTTTTGTCGGATCACTACTTTTAAGGTAATACCCGCCGTGGACAAAAAAAGACCTGTCAATCTTGATCTTGGAACCGTAAGCCTTCCAATCACCTCGTATGTATCGATCTTGCACCGCATCTCTGGTGTGATTTTGTTTGTCGCCATCGGTATCTTCCTCTGGTTACTCGAAGGCAGTCTCGCCTCCGAGCAGAGCTTTGAAGATGTCAAAGCGCTTTTCGCCAATCCACTATGCCAGTTTATTATTTGGGGCAGCCTTGCGGCACTGGCCTACCATGCGGTCGCCGGTATTCGTCACCTGATCATGGATCTGGGTTTTGGTGAAGACTCATTTGAAACGGGTCGCGCAACAGCTTGGGCTGCAGTGGTCGTTGCTGCCGTCATTATTGTATTAGTCACAGGGTGGGTTTTCTTATGGTAACAACAGTCACTAGTCTCGGTCGCAGTGGTTTGTCCGACTGGCTTATTCAGCGAGTCTCAGCTTATGTGATGACCGCATACCTGATTTTTATTGTCGGATACCTGATGCTGACTCCAGAGCTGAGTTATAGCCAGTGGGCGGCGCTAAATAGTTCGCTGCCAATGCGCATGTTTAGTCTGCTGACGATTCTCTCCATCGCGGCCCATGCTTGGATCGGATTGTGGTGTGTTTTAACCGACTATATAACAGTGCGTTTGATTGGGCCAAAAGCCACAGCACTGCGTATCATTTTTCAGTTGGGCATGATCGCGATTACCTTGTTATACGTGATCTGGGCTATCGATATTTTGTGGGGAATTTAAGTAAATGGCTAACATCAGAACAATGACTTTCGACGCTGTAATTGTTGGCGGCGGTGGATCCGGAATGCGCGCTGCACTGCAGTTGGCTCAGTCAGGATACAAAACAGCAGTTATCACTAAAGTATTTCCAACCCGCTCGCACACGGTGTCTGCTCAGGGTGGTATCACCTGTGCAATTGCCAGTGATGATCCCAATGATCAGTGGCAGTGGCACATGTATGACACGATTAAAGGCTCTGACTACATCGGTGATCAGGAAGCCATTGAGTATATGTGTCAAACCGGCCCAGAAGCGATTTTTGAACTTGAGCATATGGGTCTGCCATTCTCTCGCACCGAAGAAGGCCGCATCTACCAGCGCCCCTTTGGCGGTCAGTCGAAAGACTTTGGCAATGGCGGTCAAGCGGCTCGCACCTGTGCTGCAGCGGACCGTACGGGTCACGCGCTGTTGCACACGCTGTATCAGGGCAACCTGAAAAATGAAACCACCTTCTTAAATGAATGGTTTGCTGTGGATATTGTTAAGAACGCCGACAACGCTGTAGTCGGTGTAGTGGCTCTCAATATTGAAACCGGTGAGACCGTTTATGTGAAATCTAAAGCTACCGTATTCGCCACTGGCGGAGCAGGGCGGATTTACGCGTCTACTACTAATGCACACATCTGTACTGGCGATGGTATTGGCATGGCGCTGCGCGCCGGCTTCCCGGTTCAGGATATTGAGATGTGGCAGTTCCACCCAACCGGCATTCACGGTGCCGGCACCCTGGTAACCGAAGGTTGTCGCGGAGAGGGTGGTTATCTGGTGAATAAAGATGGCGAGCGCTTTATGGAGCGATACGCACCCAATGCTAAAGATTTGGCTGGCCGCGATGTGGTAGCCCGTTCTATGGTCTTGGAGATTCTTGAGGGACGCGGCTGTGGCCCTGATGGGGATCATGTCTACCTTAAACTCGATCATCTCGGCGAAGAAACCCTTAACGCCAAGCTACCGGGTATTCTCGAGCTGTCACGCACCTTTGCCCACGCGGATCCGGTTAAAGAGCCGATTCCAGTGGTACCTACCTGTCACTATATGATGGGCGGCATTCCCACTAACGTTAATGGTCAGGCACTGACCATTGATGGCGAAGGCAATGATGAAGTGATCGAAGGCTTTTACGCCTGTGGCGAAGCGGCCTGTGTGTCGGTTCACGGCGCTAACCGTCTGGGTGGCAACTCACTGCTTGATCTGGTGGTATTTGGTCGTGCCTCGGGTATGTTTATTGAACAGCAACTCCGAGAAGGTGTTGAACTCAAGGATGCCAGTGAAGCGGATATCGAAGCAGCAATGGCCGGATTGAATCACCTCAATGACTCCAACGGTGGCGAGAATGCGGCGGTTTTGCGCGCGGAGCTGCAGACCATCATGCAAAACTACTTCGGCGTCTTCCGTCGCGGTGACTTTATGCAGGAAGGTATTGCCAAGCTGGCGGCGCTGCGTCCACGGATCAAAAATGTTGCCCTGAGCGATAAGAGTAACGCCTTTAATACCTCGCGTATCGAAGCGCTTGAACTGCAAAATCTATTTGAAGTGGCTGAGGCGACAGCAATTACTGCTGAAGCACGCACTGAAAGTCGCGGCGCTCACGCACGGGATGATTTCAAAGAGCGCGATGATGAGAACTGGTTGTGTCACTCGGTGTTTTTCCCCTCGGATAAGCGAGTGGGCAAGCGCGGTGTCAATTTCAATCTGAAAACACGCGAAGCTTTTGAACCTAAAATTCGTACCTATTAATAGGGGCTGACAGAATTATGTTAAACGTAAGTATTTATCGCTATAACCCAGAAGTTGACTCTGAGCCTTATATGCAAGACTTTCAGTTCGATACTGAAGGCAAAGATATTATGGTGTTGGACGTGCTTGAGAAGCTCAAGATCGAAGATCCCACGCTGGTCTTCCGTCGCTCATGCCGCGAAGGAGTCTGTGGTTCAGACGGTATGAATATCTCTGGAAAAAATGGATTGGCTTGTGTTACGCCGCTGTCTGAAGCGGTTAAGAAAAACAAGCTGGTGATTCGTCCGCTGCCTGGCCTGCCGGTGATTCGCGATCTGGTGATCGATATGAGCCAGTTCTATGCCCAGTATGAGAAGATTCAGCCATACATGATTAACAACTCGCCAGCACCTGCCATTGAACGTCTGCAGTCTCAAGAAGAGCGCGCGAAACTGGATGGGCTCTATGAGTGTATCCTCTGTGCCTGCTGTTCAACAGCTTGCCCCTCGTTCTGGTGGAACCCGGATAAATTTATCGGCCCATCTGGTCTACTTCAAGCCTATCGCTTTTTGGCAGACAGTCGTGACACAGCCACTGAAGCGCGTCTTGCCAATCTCGATGATCCGTTCAGCGTCTTCCGCTGCCACGGCATTATGAACTGCGTTCAGGTCTGTCCAAAAGGACTGAATCCGACCAAGGCGATTGGCCATATTCGCGATATGTTGATCAGAACCGCGACTTAAACGGTAAATACCCCCCATAAGAAGGGTGGTAGTGATCTGCTTTACTTAAACGGCCAGTTTTTACTGGCCGTTTCTGTATTAGAGGTTTAGAATACCGGGCCATCAAACTAGCCTAATTTTACCACCTGAATGGGGAATAACAGTAATGCCTGAGGGCCCTATGGAGCACTTTCTTCGCTCCTCTCACTTTTCTGGTGGCAATGCTGCTTATATAGAAGACCTCTACGATACCTATTTGCACGATCGCAATGCGGTTCCGCAGCAGTGGAGTAGCTTTTTCGACACCTTGCCGCGCACTAACGGCAGCACTGCCCCAGATATTTCCCATGCCACTATCGTTCAGCACTTTGAACTGCTCGGTCGGCGTCAGGCGCGTCCGACTCCGGCTCCTGGCTCCGGTGGTATTCATCTTCAGCACGAGCGCAAGCAGGTTAAGGTTGTTCAATTAATCAGCTCCTACCGCTTCCGTGGACATCAAAAAGCTAATCTCGATCCCTTAGGTCTGATGGTTCGCGAGCATGTACCGGATCTGGATCTGCATTTTCACGGTCTTACGGAAGCTGATCTGGACACGACATTTCAGACTGGCCCGCTGTATTTTGGCAAGCAGGAAGCAACCCTGCGGGAGATTGTAGAATCTCTTGAAGAGACCTACTGCGGTTCCCTTGGCGCCGAGTATATGCACATTACCTCGTTTTCCGAAAAGCAGTGGCTGGCCCAGCGCTTTGAAAGCGTGCGCTCCAAGCCCACTTATGGTGACGAGGCCCGAGTTGATGTACTCAACCGTCTGACCGCTGCTGAGGGTTTGGAAAAACATCTGGATTCAAAATATCCCGGCACCAAGCGCTTTGGTCTCGAGGGTGGCGAGAGCCTAATCCCGCTGCTCGACTGCCTAGTGCGTCGCGCCGGCGAATATGGCGGCAAAGAGATAGTGATGGCCATGGCCCACCGCGGCCGCCTCAATGTACTGGTCAATATCCTCGGCAAGAACCCCACCGAACTCTTTGAAGAGTTTGAAGGCAAGCGATTGGTCAACACCTCCGGTGATGTGAAATATCATCAGGGCTTTTCATCCAATGTGATGACCCCCGGCGGTGAAGTGCATATGGCACTGGGCTTTAATCCATCGCACCTGGAAATTTCATGCCCGGTTGTTATCGGCTCTGGCCGCGCTCGTCAAGATCGGCGGGATGACAGCACCGGTGAGAAAGTTGTACCCATCCTGATGCACGGTGATGCAGCATTTGCCGGTCAGGGTGTGGTTATGGAAACCTTCCAACTCTCTCAGACCCGCGCTTACAAAACTGGCGGTTCGATTCATGTTGTTATCAATAACCAGGTTGGCTTTACTACAAGCCGCCAGGATGACGCCCGTTCGACTGAATACTGTACTGATATCGCCAAGATGGTTCAGGCGCCGATCCTCCATGTGAACGGCGACAACCCCGATGCAGTGATGTTTGCAGCCATGTTAGCCATGGATTATCGCTATGAGTTCGGCAAAGATGTGGTTATCGATCTAGTCTGTTATCGCCGTCGCGGTCACAACGAGACCGATGAGCCGTCTTCGACTCAGCCCCTGATGTATGACGTGATTCGCAAGCACTCAACCACCCGTGAGCTTTACTCCCAGAAGTTGGTTGCAGAGGGCGTGGTAAGCCAAGATCAAGCCAATGAAATGTCCAATGATTATCGCGCCAGATTAGATAAGGGCGAATTTGTTGTGCACAATTTGGTTCGCGAGCCGGACACCAGTTTGTTTGTTAACTGGGAACCCTATCTGGGCCATGACTGGCGCACCCCGGCTACTACCGGTCTGGGTCTTAAAGAGCTACAGAATGTGGCCGCCAAAATCATCGAAATTCCCGATGGTATAAAGGTGCAGCGTCAGGTTAGTAAAATTTATGATGATCGCCGCAAGATGGCCGGTGGCGCGCTGCCGCTGAACTGGGGTATGGCTGAACTGCTTGCTTACGGTACGCTGTTGGATGAAGGCTATCCGATCCGTATCACCGGTCAGGATGTGCGTCGTGGTACCTTCTCTCACCGTCACGCGGTGGTCTTTAATCAGAAAGATGGCGAAGCCTATCTGCCACTGGCGAATCTCTCCGAAGATCAGCCACAGTTTGATATCTACGACTCGGTGCTATCCGAAGAAGCGGTGCTGGCCTTTGAGTATGGCTACGCCACCACCGCGCCAAAGGGTTTAATTATCTGGGAAGCTCAGTTTGGTGATTTTGCCAATGGTGCCCAGGTGGTTATCGATCAGTTTATCGCCAGTGGCGAGCACAAGTGGGGCCGTCTATCTGGCCTGACTATGCTGTTACCACACGGCTTTGAAGGGCAGGGGCCAGAACACTCCTCGGCGCGCCTAGAACGCTTCCTGCAGCTCTGTGCTGAGCACAATATGCAGGTGGTTAATCCCACTACGCCGGCACAGATTTTCCATTTGCTGCGTCGTCAGGCGATCCGTCCAATGCGACGTCCGCTGATTATCATGAGTCCCAAGTGGATTCTGCGTCACAAGCTTGCAACCTCCTCTCTGGAAGAACTGGCCGGCGGTACCTTTCAGAATGTTATCGCTGAAACAGAATTGGCTGCAGACAAGGTTACCCGCGTGGTGCTCTGCTCTGGCAAGGTCTATTACCACCTGTTGGAAGAGCGTATGGCCCGTGGCATCGACAATATTGCCCTGGTCCGCATTGAACAGCTCTATCCCTTCCCAGACGTTGAGTTGGAAGAGGTGTTAAAGCCCTACAGCAACGTCAAAGATGTTGTCTGGTGTCAAGAAGAGCCGATGAATCAGGGCGCCTGGTATAGCAGTCAGCACCATATGCGCCATGTATTACAGGGCATAGATCCAATGCTCCACCTGCGCTATGTGGGTCGTGTCAGCTCTGCTGCACCGGCCTGTGGCTATATGTCGGCGCACTTGGAAGAACAAAAACAATTTATCGATGAAGCTCTCGCGCCAATCGCGTAGCAAGACTTATTAAAAGACTCGTACAAACGACTCGTAACATAGGAAAAAAATTAGATGGCCATTGAAATTAAGGCACCGACATTCCCAGAATCAGTTCAAGAGGGTTCTCTGGCAACTTGGCACAAACAGGTTGGTGAAACGGTTAAACGCGATGAATTACTGGTTGATATTGAGACCGATAAAGTGGTGTTGGAAGTTGTTGCTCCAGCCGCTGGTGTTCTTTCAGAAGTACTCAAAGCCGAAGGCGATATTGTCCTCAGCAATGAAGTTATCGCGCGCATTGAAGCCGGTGCTGAAGCCTCCGCTCCAACTGCTGCTGCAGCCTCGGAAGCCGTTGCAGAAGCTCCCGAAGAAACCACATCTGGCGGACTGATTAATCCAGCCGCACGCAAGCTCGCCGAAGAGCGCAATATTGATGTGGCAGAGATTGTCGGTACCGGCAAGGGTGGGCGCATCACCAAAGAAGATGTGGTCAACTACAAGGCGCCGGCAGCGGCTCCGGTAGTTGCTGCACCGGCAGCGGTTGCTGAACAGCCTTTAGAAGTGGGTGATCGCGTTGAGCGTCGAGTCGCTATGACCCGTATGCGTTCAAGAATTGCTGAGCGTCTATTAGAAGTGACTCAGACTACGGCATCATTGACCACCTTTAACGAAGTGGACATGACCGCGCTGATGGATCTGCGCAAGCAATACAAAGAAGAGTTCACCAAAATACACAATGGCACTCGTCTGGGCTTTATGGGTTTCTTCGTCAAAGCTGCGGTTGAAGCGCTGAAGCGCTTCCCGTCTGTGAATGCCTCTATCGATGGCAGCGATATCGTCTATCACGGTTACCAAGATGTGGGTGTGGCCGTCTCCACTGACCGTGGTTTGGTGGTTCCAGTATTGCGCAATGCCGAGAATATGAGCATTGCGAATATCGAAAATGGTATTTATGACTACGCTATGAAAGCGCGCGATGGCAAATTGACTATCGATGAGATGACTGGCGGAACCTTCACAATCACCAATGGTGGTGTTTACGGTTCTCTGATCTCAACGCCAATTATCAATCCGCCCCAGTCTGCCATTTTGGGTATGCACAAGATTCAGGAGCGTCCAGTAGCAGTTAATGGCGAAGTGGTTATTCGTCCGATGATGTATTTGGCCATGTCCTACGATCATCGCTTAATTGACGGCAAGGGCGCCGTGCAGTTCCTCGTTACTATGAAGGAATTACTCGAAGATCCAGCTAAGATATTACTTGAAATTTAATCTATACGTCTATGATATTTATAGGAAATACCATGTCAGAAAAATATGATGTAATTGTTATCGGTAGTGGCCCTGCAGGCTATGTGGCGGCCATTCGCGCCGCTCAGTTAGGTCTCAAGACCGCTTGTATTGAGAAATGGAAAGATGCTAATGGCAAGGGTGTCAATGGCGGAACCTGCCTCAACGTTGGCTGTATCCCATCGAAGACATTACTCGATAGCTCATTCAAATATCACGAGACCAAGGAAGAGCTGGGTATTCACGGTATTAGCACCGCAGGGGTCAAGATTGATATCGCCGCCATGCTTGAGCGCAAAGATAAAATCATCAAACAGTTTACTGGCGGTATTGTCGGTCTGTTTAAAGCCAATGGCGTGACCGGTTTATACGGCACAGGCAAGTTGCTCAATGGCAAGAAAGTGGAACTCACCGATAACGATGGCAACGTCTCCGTTCTCGAAGCTGATAACGTTATCCTCGCCTCCGGCTCACTGCCTATCGCGATTCCTGTTGCACCAGTTGATGGGGACTTAATTGTCGACTCCACTGGCGCCCTTGAAATTGGTGCAGTGCCTAAGCGTCTCGGCGTGATTGGTGCCGGCGTGATTGGTCTTGAACTGGGTTCGGTGTGGAATCGTCTCGGCTCTGATGTTGTGCTGCTCGAAGCGATGGAAGACTTTTTGGCGATCATGGATAAGGGTATTGCCAAAGAATCGAAGAAAATCTTTACCAAACAGGGCCTCGATATTCGTCTGGGCGCCCGCGTTACTGGCACTGAGATCAAGGGCAAGAAAGTCCATGTCACTTATGTTATGACCGATGGTTCTGAGCACAAAGAAATATTCGACAAGCTGATTGTCTGTGTTGGTCGCCGTCCCTTTACCGAAGGCCTATTGGCCGCGGAGAGTGGTGTGCAGCTCGATGAGCGCGGTTCAATCTTTGTCAATGAACAGTGTGCAACCAATGTGCCTGGCGTCTATGCCATTGGCGATTTGGTCCGAGGTCCTATGCTTGCGCACAAAGGTTCTGAAGAGGGCGTCATGGTTGCCGAGGTAATCGCCGGTCACAAAGCTCAGATGAACTACGATATCGTGCCAAATGTTATCTACACTCACCCGGAAGTGGCTTCAGTAGGCCAGACGGAAGAGCAGGTTAAAGCCGCTGGCGAGCCTTACAATGTGGGTACATTCCCCTTCGCTGCCGTGGGTCGCGCGGTCGCCGCTAACGACACCGATGGTATGGTGAAAATCATTGCCCATGCCGATACAGATCGAGTTTTGGGTTGTCACATAGTCGGGCCCAGTGCTGCCGATTTAGTCCAGCAAGTCGCTATCGCCATGGAGTTTGGTTCCAGTGCAGAAGATCTTGGTATGACCGTGTTCAGTCATCCGACTCTATCAGAGGCCGTGCATGAAGCCGCTCTGGCAGTCAATGGCGCAGCTATTCATATGCCGAATCGCAAGCGTCGCTAAACCGCAGTAATCACTAAACGGAGTTGCTTTCTAGTACGTCTAGCAGCTCCGTTGTTTTATTCATTGAAAAAATTAACGGGAACCAAAGTATGAACCTGCATGAATATCAGGGTAAGCAGCTGTTTGCCGAATATGGGCTACCAGTGTCGCAAGGCATTGCAGCAGAAACCGTAGCGGAAGCTGTCGCCGCCGCCGATGCAATTGGTGGTGATAAGTGGGTCGTTAAGGCTCAGGTACACGCTGGTGGTCGCGGTAAAGCGGGCGGCGTAAAGCTGGTTAGCTCAAAAGCCGAGATCGAAGCATTTTCCGAGCAGTGGTTAGGTAAAAACCTGGTCACCTACCAAACAGATGCCAAGGGCCAGCCGGTCAGCCGTATTCTGGTAGAGACCTGCACTGAGATTGACCAAGAGCTGTATTTGGGCGCTGTGGTTGATCGTGGTTCACGCCGCATTATCTTTATGGCCTCCACCGAAGGCGGTGTTGAGATTGAGAAAGTTGCCGAAGAGACTCCAGAGAAAATCCTCAAAGCGATTATTGATCCGGTCACTGGTGCACAGCCATACCAGGGTCGTGATCTGGCTTTTAAACTGGGCCTTAAAGGGGTTCAGATTAAGCAGTTTGTGCAGATCTTTATGGGTCTGGCGAAACTGTTTAAAGAGAAGGATCTTGAGCTGTTAGAAGTTAACCCACTGGTTATCACTGACGAAGGCAATCTTCACTGTCTCGACGCCAAAGTGATTATCGATGGCAACGCTATGTACCGTCAGCCAGCGATCAAAGCGATGCACGATCCCTCACAGGAAGATGCCCGTGAAGCTCATGCAGCGTCATTTGAGCTTAACTATGTTGCTCTCGATGGCAATATTGGTTGCATGGTCAACGGTGCTGGTCTGGCTATGGGTACTATGGATATTGTGCACCTGCACGGTGGCTCTCCCGCTAACTTCCTCGATGTAGGTGGCGGCGCGACCAAAGAGCGCGTGGTAGAGGCGTTTAAAATTATCCTTTCTGATGCCAATGTTAAAGCAGTACTGATCAATATCTTTGGCGGTATTGTGCGCTGTGACCTGATTGCTGACGGCGTGATTGGTGCAGTTGAAGAAGTGGGCGTTCAGATTCCAGTGGTTGTCCGTCTGGAAGGCAATAATGCCGATTTGGGAACTAAGAAGCTGGCCGAATCCGGTCTGGCAATTATTGCAGCAACCAGTCTGACTGATGCGGCACAGCAAGTTGTTAAAGCTGCGGAGGCTAACTAAATGTCTATCTTAATTAATAGCGACACTAAGGTTATCTGTCAGGGCTTTACTGGCGGGCAGGGCACTTTTCACTCAGAGCAAGCGATTGAATACGGCACAAAAATGGTCGGTGGTGTAACCCCAGGCAAAGGGGGTACTACTCATCTTGGGCTGCCAGTATTTAATACTGTTGCTGAAGCAGTAGCAGAGACTGGTGCTGAGGCTTCGGTTATCTATGTACCGGCTCCTTTTTGCAAAGACTCTATTCTTGAAGCCGCATATTCTGGCCTTAAATTGGTTGTCTGTATTACTGAAGGCGTTCCGACTCAGGATATGCTCGATTGTAAGGTTGTTTGCGATAGCTTAGGCGTGCGTCTGATCGGTCCAAACTGCCCGGGTGTTATTACTCCAGGGGAATGTAAGATTGGTATTATGCCAGGCCACATTCACTTGCCAGGCAAGGTTGGTATCGTTTCTCGTTCAGGTACTCTGACTTATGAAGCGGTTAAGCAGACCACTGATTACGGTTTTGGCCAGTCTACCTGTGTTGGTATTGGTGGCGATCCGATTCCCGGATCTAGCTTTATCGATATTCTGGCACTGTTTGAGAAAGATCCTGCTACTGAGGCGATTGTTATGATCGGTGAGATTGGCGGAACGGCTGAAGAAGAAGCGGCAGCTTATATTAAAGCTAATGTAACCAAGCCTGTTGTCTCTTACATTGCCGGTGTTACTGCACCTGAAGGCAAGCGTATGGGTCATGCTGGCGCGATTGTTTCCGGTGGTAAAGGCACTGCAGATGAGAAGTTTGCAGCGCTTGAAGATGCTGGTGTTAAGACTGTTCGCAGCTTGGCTGATATTGGTAATGGCCTGAAAGAACTTACTGGTTGGTAGGTTCTTTTTTGGCAGTGTAAAAAGGCGGCTTTCGAGCCGCTTTTTTTATGTCTGTTAATTTTTTGTGTCGTCTCAGTGCTTTAGTGTGTATGTGTCAACCCGACAGCCCATATTCGAACCGTTGTCATCCCGACAGCCCATATTCAAATGGTTGTCATCCCGACAGAGCATATTCTAAATATTGTCATCCCGACAGAACGCAGTGACGAGGGATCTCTCTGTTTGATTGGCAGTAGGCCGGGTGACTGCGCATAGCCTCTGGCTATTTGGGAGTTTGGGTGCTGGGTTCTGAGATCTCTCACATTCGTTCGAGATGACAGCGGTGTGGTTCGAGATGACAGCGGTGTGGTTCTAGAAAAAGCCAACTCAACCCATTTATGTCATCCCGACTGAGCGGAGCGATGAGGGATCTCAAATAGTCCACAGCACTCCATTCAAAGTTCTCAAAAAAACCCTTAGTTCTAAATCAATAACTGCTAAACTCATCGGCTAAGACGTCTAATTTACCCTAGCATAGAACAATAAAAACATGGCCTTTGATATGAAAATGGCGCTGGTTCGGCCAGCCCTCAAGTTCGCGCTGGAGCGCAATGGTCATGGCGCCGCTCTGGGGTTTACCCTCGATAAGCTCGAGCGCGGCGAAACCCATCTGACCTTTCCCTACCGTGAGGACTTAATCGGCAATCCGATTACTGGCGTGGTGCATGGCGGTACTATCGTTAGCTTGCTCGACACCGCCTGCGGCTGCTCGGCGATGACGGTCCAGAACAAGCCTTCGGTGACCCCGACTATGGATCTGCGACTCGACTATATGCGTCCGGCCCAGCTTCACAAGCCAATCTATGTGGAGGCCAAGGTCTATCGGCAGTCATCCAATGTGATTTTCTGTCGCGGTGTTGCCTGGCAGGATGACAGGGAGAACCCCATCGCCCACTGTGTGGCCAACTTTATGAAGGTTGATTCGAAAAGTATTCAATTTCGCAGCATTGCCATGAAGAGACTGCGGCGTTTAATGCCTTGGCGTCAGGCTTCAGTCACCGATAGTGAGCAGAACTAATGGATCAGCAGAATACAGGTGAATTGCTACTGGATTGGCAGGAGCGGGTCGGCGCAGCGCGGCAAGAGCGAGATCCTCAATCACTGCTTGATATGATTCCCTATGCTGCTTTTATTGGTGCCGAGGTCAAGGTGGACGATCAGCGTCTGCTCTACTGGCTGGATAAGCGCCCCTCGAATATTGGCAACCCCTCGCTGCCGGCGATTCATGGTGGTGTGATTGGCGGTTTTCTTGAGCTGGCTGCGGCCATCGAGATTATTTATAACCTCAATGTTAGCGATATGCCGAAGGTCGTCGACTTCTCTCTGGATTATCTGCGCCCCGGCCGTTACAGGACCATCTACGCCAGCTGCAAGGTCATGCGGCAGGGCAAACAGCTGGTCAATGTCTCGGCCACCGCCTGGCAGGATGACGAGCAAACCCCGATTGCCACGGCGCGCTGTCACTTTCTAACCTGAGTGCTTGAAATCTCTTTCTCCGCCCCCATCTGATATGCCATGGAAACAGTCCATGTCATTAATATCAGATCAGGAGATCAGCAGCATATGACCGCAAAGACTCAAGACAAAGCCGAAACACTGGGTTTTCAAACTGAAGCCAAACAGCTTCTCCATCTTATGATTCACTCGCTTTACTCCAACAAGGAGATATTTCTTCGCGAGTTGATTTCCAATGCCTCCGATGCAACGGATAAGTTGCGCGTTGAAGCTCTGGAAAATTCTGGTCTCTATGAAGATGATGGCGATCTGCGTATTCGCATTGCTGTTGATGAAGATGCCAAGACCATCACCATCTCCGATAACGGTATTGGTATGTCCCGTGATGAAGTGATCTCCAATCTAGGTACCATTGCCCGTTCTGGTACCTCGGAATTTATGAAGAACCTTACTGGCGATCAGAAGAAAGATTCCCAGTTAATCGGTCAGTTTGGTGTCGGTTTCTACTCTTCCTTTATTGTCGCTGAGCGTGTGGTTGTTGAAACTCGCCGCGCTGGGGCAGCCGCCGATCAAGGTATTCGCTGGACCTGTGAGGGGGAAGCTGACTACCAGATCGAAAATATCGATCGCTCTGAGCGGGGCACCTCAATCACATTGCACGTCAAGGGCGATGAACATGAATTTGCCAGCGACTGGCGTCTGCGCAGTATCGTCAAGAAGTACTCTGACCATATCGCCATTCCAGTGGAAATGATCAAACAGGAAGCGCCCGCTGCCCCTGCAGAAGATGATGCAGTAGTAGCTGATGTTGACAAAGCACCGGAGTGGCAGGCTGTTAATGACGCTCAGGCACTCTGGACGCGTTCCCGTCAGGATGTCAGCGATGATGAGTACAAAGAATTTTACCGCTTGGTATCCCATGATTTCGCCGAGCCATTAGCCTGGAGCCACAACCGCGTTGAAGGCAAACAGGACTACACCAGTCTGCTCTATATTCCGGGTATGGCCCCTATGGATCTCTACCAACGCGAGGCCTCACGGGGTATCAAGCTGTATATCAAGCGCACCTTTATTATGGATGACGCTGAGCAGTTTATGCCCATGTACCTGCGCTTTGTTAAGGGTGTACTCGACAGTGCCGACCTGCCGTTAAATGTGTCCCGGGAGATTCTCCAGAAGACACCATTGGTGGACAGCATTCGTGCCGCATTGACCAAACGTGTGTTGGATATGCTCGGCAAAATGGCGACTAACGAGCCGGAGAAGTACGCTACATTCTGGACTCAGTTCGGTCCTGTATTAAAAGAAGGCCCCAGCGAAGATCACAGCAACCGTGAAAAAATCGCCAAGCTATTTCGCTTTGCCAGCTCTACCAGCGACTCAGCTGCCACTGATGTTAGCCTGACTGACTATGTTGGGCGCATGAAAGAGGGGCAGGACAAGATCTACTACCTGACTGGCGACAGCCACTCGGTGATCAGCAACAGCCCTTACTTGGAAATCTTCCGCAAGCACGGTGTTGAAGTGGTGCTGATGTCAGATCGTATCGATGAGTGGATGATGGGCTACCTAAGCGAGTTCGATGGCAAGTCCTTTCAGGATATCGCTCGCGGCGAGTTGGATCTGAGCAAAATTACCGGTGAAGAGCCAAAAGCGGAAGACGCTGACAAGAAAGACGATGATAGCGAGCAGGGTGCTCTATTGACGCGTATTAGCACTCTGCTCGATGGCAAAGTTGAAGAAGTGCGTGTCACCACGCGACTCACCAGTTCGCCAGCTTGTCTGGTAGTGGGTGCCGATGATATGGGTGAGCAGATGCGCAAGATTATGGCCGCAGCCGGGCAACCTGTCCCGGAAGTGAAGCCGATTCTTGAGATCAATGCTCAACATCCGCTGGTGAACAAATTAGAGGGTGAATCCGATGATGACAGAGCGAAACTATTGGCCAGCCTGTTGTTTGATCAGGCGGCCCTATCTGCTGGTCGACCACTGGAGAATCCAGCACAGTTTGTCCAACAGCTGAATAGTCTGATGTTTGAAGCCTAAAGGCCATCTAAGTCAGTCTCAAAGCACTCTTCGTGGATTCTTTAAGGTCTTTCACGGAGGGTGCTTTTTTATAGAGTGGCTTACACTCTGGCGCACATCCCCCTATAATACTGGCCACAAACGGGTTTAGTGCTCAGTAATTAGTTACCAGCTTTTAGCCATCTGGAGTAGGGTCTCTTTGACAGCCAATAATGATTATAAAATCGCGGTTTTGGGTGCCGGTAGCTTTGGTACTGTGATTGCCAATATGCTCGCGGTCAATGGCTTTGCCACCACGTTGTGGATGCGTAGCGACAAGCAGTTGCAAGCCATTTCAAGCACTGGCGAAAACGCCGCCTATCTTCCCGGTTATCGCTTTGATTCAAGGCTCAGCTTCACCACTGATCTGCAACAGGCTCTAGAGGGCGCCGACACGGTGTTTTTTGCCGTGCCCAGCAGTGCCCTGCGACAGGTGGCCCAACTGGCTAAATCATCGATTAACTCAGAGGCGCTATTAATTAGCACCGCCAAGGGAATAGAGGCAGAGAGCTTTGCGTTGCCCAGTCAGATTCTTGATCAGGAACTGCCGGATTCTAAAATTGGTGTACTCAGCGGCCCCAATCTTGCCAAAGAGATTGCCAGCTATGAGATTACCGCCACGGTGATTGCCAGCGAGCACGACGAAGTCTGTAGCCGTGCACAGCAGATACTGGCCTCAAAGTATTTTAGAATTTATGCCAATCATGATCGCTATGGTGTTGAACTGGCCGGTGCGCTAAAAAATATCTATGCCATTGTTGCCGGCATTGCCGAGGCTATGAATGTTGGGCAGAACACCAAAAGTGTCGTCTTGACTCGCAGTCTCGCCGAGATGAGTCGCTTTGCCTGCAAGCTCGGCGCTGATCCGCTGACTTTTTTGGGCCTCAGTGGAGTCGGTGATCTATACGTTACCTGCAGCTCGCCCCTGAGCCGCAACTTCCGCATCGGTTTAGCTCTGGGAGGAGGCAAGAGCCTCGAGCAGGCGATAATTGATGTTGGGCAAGTGGCCGAAGGCGTAAATACGACTAAACTAGTAAAAGAGAGAGCCGATGCATTGGGGATATACATGCCATTGGCCTCGGCATTGTATGCCACTATGTTTGAGCAGCGACCGATAGTCGAGTCCCTGCGTACAATGATGGTTGCAGAGCAAAACACTGATGTTGAATTTATGGTGAAATCAAATGAGCGATAATAAAATCTCCTTACTCAATTCCAATACCTGGATCCGCGGCGCTTATATGCTTTTATTCGGCGTGCTGTTGGTTGCTGCAAGGTTGGTGATCAGCATAGTTGTGGTGGTGCAGTTTTTGTTTGTACTGCTTGTTGGTGCAGATAACCAGAATTTGCGCAATCTTGGCCAGGGCTTGGGTAAATGGGTCTATCAGACGTTGATGTTCCTAACCTTTAATAGCGAAGAGAAACCTTTTCCCTTTGATGAGTGGCCAGCCATTGATACCTCAGAGGGCTACTCGGCGAATCCAGTGGAAGATGTGACAGAGGGTGAACTGGTGGATGCTGAAGAAGTGGTCAACGACGATATCCCCTCGTTTACTGCAGATCAGTCTGACCGTGACGAAGACGGCCCTAAGAATACCGACTAATATTTTAGGCGTTGTGTGTGCATTCGCCGGCTGCGGTACTGCCTCAGCTGGCTTTTTTGTAGGGGTATTTGTGAGTGTTTATTTAGGAGCTGTTTATTTAGGAGCTATCTATCAAGGAGCTGTTTTTCAAGGGAATGTTTTAACCAAGAGCCTTCGCACAGAAGCGGCTCTTTTACCGACCAATAATTAGAAAGGTTTAGCGATCCGGATACGCTTTCGGGAATCGCTAAATAATAACGGAATCCACTATGTCCCTTAGTTTTATCTGCGAACGAACCTTTGATGTAAATGGCTTAACCTTCACGGCTAAAGAGTGGGGCTCTCCCGGTTATACACCAGTTATAGCACTGCATGGTTGGTTGGATAACGCCGCCAGTTTTGATCTTATGTTGCCATTTTTGAGCGACCTGCATGTGATTGCTTTGGACTGTGCCGGTCACGGTGGCAGCAGCTTCCGCTCAGCGGACTCGGGTTACAATATCTGGCAGGATATTGCCGAAGTTCTGGGTGTTGCGGATCAGATGGGCTGGAATCAGTTTGTCCTGCTGGGGCATTCCCGGGGTGCGATTATTTCGACTCTTATCGCCGGTGCTTTTCCCGATCGGATTAGCCGTGCGGCGCTAATTGATGGCTATATGCCGGGTCTTGCGGATGCCAAAGGCACCGCGGTTCAGCTGGCGAAATCGGTCTACGAGGCAAAGCGCTTTGGCGATGCCAGTCCGAGCTTCTTTCCTGACTTTGATAGCGCCGTTAAAGCCCGGGTCAATGGCTTTATCCCGCTTAAAGAGGCTGCTGCTGCGGTACTGGCCCAGCGTGGTGTGCGTCAGCATGAGCGAGGTTTTTACTGGCATACAGACCAACGCTTAAAAGCGGCTTCGCAGCTCAAGTTAACCCGTGATCATATGCAGGACTTTTTCAGCTCGATCACTGCGCCGGTGATGCTGATTCAAGCAGAAGATAGCGGTTTTAAGCCCGATGCTCAGCAAGATGAAACCTTTTCCTGGATAACCAATTTCCGGCTGTTGAGGATGCCCGGTTCGCACCATTTACATATGGAAGAGCAGGCTCAGCAAGTAGCGGATGAGGTACAGAAATTTATATTGCCCGAGTGAATGCCTAGGGGCTTGGCTGTGTTAACTGAGTAGGGAGATGGAAAATGGCTAAAATTGAATTTAGCGACACTGAGAAAGAGTCTATTGTAGGCAAGATAAAGGGCTATTTTCACGCTGAGCTGGTGCAGGACATAGCCCAGTTTGACGCCGAGTTCTTACTGGATTTTTTCTCTCAGGAAATCGGTGCCTATTATTACAATCGCGGTCTGAGTGATGCCAAGCTAATCCTTGAACAAAAGCTCGAATCGATTACGGATGCATTTTATGAAATTGAAAAGCCTACTGACTTATGTCGCTAGACGTTCATGATTAAGCTTCATTGGGAGGCATAAAGTGAAACCACTCCAACAACAGCAGTGCAGTCTCTGCCGTGCAGATTCAGCGCCCGTAATGGGTGCTGAGTTAGACGGCTTAATGGGGGAGCTGGGTGACTGGCAGCTGCAAATGCAAGGCAGTGTCCAGCAGCTGGAAAAGCTATTTAGCTTTTCCGGCTACGCTGAGGCTATGGCCTTTACTCAGAGAGTCGGCGAGTTAGCGGAAGCCGAAGATCATCATCCGGCGATCCTCACAGAGTGGGGCAAGGTGAGAGTGACCTGGTGGACCCATACGATTAAAGGTCTGCATATCAATGACTTTATTTGCGCAGCCAAAACCAATCAGCTGGCGTAAAATTAAGTCTTGAACAGTAATCATCTGCTAACTAGCAACTAATAAAAAGCCCACTTAAAAGTGGGCTTTTGCGTATTGGGATAGAGTGTCTGGTGCCGGCTATTATGACAGCAGTGACAGGAACTCAGTGCGGGTTGCCTGATCGGAGCGGAATGTCCCCAACATGGCTGATGTCTTCATGGATGAGTTCTGCTTCTCAACACCGCGCATCATCATGCACATATGCTTGGCTTCAACAATCACACCGACACCGCGAGCTTCAGTGACATCGGCAATGGTAGAGGCAATCTGCTGTGCCAGTGCTTCCTGAATCTGCAGACGGCGGGCAAACATGTCCACTACTCGAGCGACTTTTGATAGTCCAAGAACCTTGCCGTTGGGAATATAGGCAACATGGCACTTGCCGATAAAGGGTAGCAGGTGATGCTCGCAAAGTGAGAACAGCTCAATGTCCTTAACAATCACCATCTCTTCAGAATCCGATGGAAACAACGCATCGTTGATTACTGTTTTGATATCCATCTCATAGCCGCTGGTGAGATAGGAGAATGCCTTAGCGGCTCTATCTGGAGTGTCTATGAGTCCGGGACGGGAAATATCTTCGCCAGTACTCTGAATAATTTTTTCGTAGTGATTTCTCATTGAGGTGTTTCCAAGCAGGTAAATTTTGAATGTTATTTATACGCTGCATTCTGTAACAAAGTGCACATTATTGCTAGTTTCAAGGGTAAAATGTTTGGCTAGCGGAGAATCCACAATTATGTCAGACAATCAAGCAGGCACTCAGTCAGATATTGACCTGAGTTCAATCAACAAAACCTCGACCAATACGGTTGCCGAGATGCTCGACCATGGCCAAGCGCTCTTTGAACAGAGTGGTATTTATTTTGGTCATGGCACCGACAACGCCTGGGATGAAGCGGTCTATCTGCTCTCTTTTGTGCTGGGTCTAGCGCCAGATGTTGATCGTGGAGTGCTTGAGAAAGAGCTGTCGCCACAGCAGCAGACCGCCATTTTGGCGCTATATCAGCGGCGTATCGCTGAGCGCATTCCGGCGGCGTATTTAACCGGCCGCGCCTGGTTCTGCGGCCTACCGTTTACTGTGGATGAGCGGGTGATTATTCCCCGTTCCCCCATAGCGGAGCTGATTATGACCGGCTTTCAGCCCTGGTGTGCTGAGGAGCCGAGTCGCGTGCTCGATCTCTGCACCGGCAGTGGCTGTATCGGTATTGCCTGTGCCTATGCTTTTGACAGGGCAGAGGTAGTGCTCAGTGATATCTCCGCCCAAGCACTTGAGATTACCGAGGCTAATATTGTTCAGCACAAGCTGGGCTATCGGGTCTCAGCGGTGGAATCGGATCTGTTTCAACAGTTGTCCGGTGAGCAGTTTCAGTTGATCGTCAGCAATCCACCCTATGTGGATGCAGAGGATTTCGCTTCAATGCCCGATGAGTATCAACATGAGCCAGAAATCGCTTTGGCCTCGGGTAATGATGGCCTCGACTTTACGCGCCGATTGCTCCGTGAGGCAGCTGAGCATTTAACCGAAGAGGGCGTTCTGGTGGTTGAAGTGGGCAACTCTTGGGTAGCCTTAGAGCGGGATTTCCCCACTGTGCCTTTTTTATGGCTTGAATTTAGTGAGGGTGACAGCGGGGTGTTTTTATTGACTCGCGAGCAGTTGCTCGAACACCGGGAATCTTTCTAATAACTTACGTATAATCGCTGCTTTTACAGCAGACACCACAAGGCTTAACTGCATTATGTCCGGAAACAGTATAGGAAAACTCTTCACCGTAACCAGCTTTGGCGAGAGCCACGGTTTAGCGATTGGCTGTATTGTCGATGGTTGCCCTCCAGGTCTAGAGATCAGTGCTGCGGATTTACAGCCGGATCTTGATCGCCGCAAGCCCGGTCAGTCCCGCTACACCACTCAGCGCCGAGAAGATGATGAGGTGAAAATTCTCTCCGGTATATTCGAGGGCAAGACCACCGGTGCCGCGATTGGAATGATCATTGAAAACAAAGATCAAAAGTCTAAAGATTACAGTAAAATCAAAGACTTATTCAGACCTTCTCATGCTGATTATACCTACCATCAGAAGTATGGCGAGCGTGATTATCGTGGCGGTGGACGCAGTTCTGCCCGTGAAACGGCCATGCGCGTAGCCGCTGGCGGTATCGCTAAAAAGTATTTACAAGAGCGCCTTGGGCTTGAGATTTACGGCTATGTGTCCCAGTTGGGGCCGATTGTCGCCGAACGATTTGTGCAGGATGAAATCGAACAGAATCCATTTTTCTTTCCCGATCCAGATAAGATTGCTGAGCTGGAAACCTATATGCAGGCTCTGACCAAAGAGGGTAATTCGGTGGGCGCTCAGGTCACTGTAGTGGCCAAACAGGTGCCTGTGGGCTTGGGGGAGCCGGTTTTTGATCGTCTCGATGCGGATCTGGCCCATGCGCTGATGGGTATTAATGCGGTCAAAGGCGTAGAGATTGGTGCTGGTTTTGATTCAGTAAGCCAGAAGGGTACCGAGCATCGCGATGAAATGACCCCGGAGGGTTTTCTGTCGAATAATTCTGGCGGCATTCTCGGAGGTATCTCATCGGGTCAAAGTATTGTTGCCAATTTAGCACTCAAGCCTACCTCAAGCCTGCGAATTCCCGGACAGTCGATCAATACAGCCGGTGAATCAGTGGAAGTGGTTACCACCGGACGACACGATCCCTGCGTTGGCATTCGCGCGGTGCCCATTGCCGAGGCCATGCTGGCGATCACTCTGATGGATCACTATCTGCGCAATCGCGGTCAGAACGGCGATGTGGATAGCGGTCTGGTATCCGTTGGGCCGGAGCGCTAGTCGCTCCAGCTCAGTTGGGCTTTGCTAGATAGGCTTTTTACATAGCCCCCTTGAAAGCCTCTCTAAACCGCCCCTCCAAATAATTCCCTGATCTCTAATGCTGGTGGGCGATACCTGCCCCAGCGGGAATGCGGATATCATCGACCATATCTTGTACTTCCGCTGGCGGTGGCGCAGTCACGCGGCTGACGCCATAGGCGCTGGCAAAGTTCAGCAACATACCCATAAAGCCAATGCCCTCCGGTGAAATACCCAGCAGCCAATAATCTGCGCTATTGAGTTCCGGCGCGATAAACTTAAAGTAGACAATATAGCTAAAGGTAAACACCAGCCCGATTAGCATACCGGTGATGGCACCCTGTTTATTGATGCCCTTTGAGAAGATACCCATAAGCAGCGCTGGAAACAACGATGAAGCCGCCAAGCCAAAGGCAAAGGCTACCACCTGAGCCACAAAGGCCGGTGGATAAATCCCAAAGAGACCGGCAACACAGACCGCCACTGCCGCCGCAATACGGGCAAATAGCAGCTCCTGTTTATCACTGATTCCCGGCATAAAGGTCTGTTTAAGCAGATCGTGAGAAACCGCGCTGGAGATCACCAGTAGCAAGCCCGCCGCTGTGGAGAGGGCCGCGGCCACACCTCCTGCGGCAACCAGAGCAATAACCCAGCCGGGCAGGCCGGCAATTTCTGGATTGGCGAGAACAATAATATCTCGGTCAATCGTGACCTCATTGGTCTCGGTTGCACTGTATTGCATCAGGCCGTCAGCGTTTTTATCCTCCCAGTCCACCAGACCAGTCTCCTGCCAGGTGCTAAACCATTCCGGTGCCTGTTCATAGGGCGTATTATGGACCGTGTCCACTAAATTAAGTCGCGCAAAAGAGGCTACGGCAGGGGCGGTGGTGTAGACAATAGCGATAAAAACTAGCGCATAACCTGCGGATAAGCGGGCATCAGACACCTTAGGCACAGTGAAAAAACGCACCAGTACATGGGGCAGGCCGGCAGTGCCAAACATCAGTGCGGCAGTAATGGCAAAGATATCCAAGGTCGACTTGGCGCCCTCGGTATAGGCCTTAAAGCCAAGATCCAGCAGCACATGGTCAAGCTTTTGCAGCACTGAGACCTCAGAGGAGCCATCAGCCACCATAGAGCCAAAACCGAGCTGTGGAATGGGGTTGTCGGTAATCATTATGGAGATAAACACCGCCGGAACCATATAAGCAAACAGCAGCACGCAGTACTGCGCCACCTGAGTATAGGTAATACCTTTCATGCCTCCAAGTACCGCATACATAAACACCACTGCCATACCGATAATGACACCGGTATTCACCTCGACTTCGAGAAACCGTGAAAAGACAATCCCGACTCCGCGCATCTGGCCCGCCACATAGGTAAAGGAGACAAAGATCAGACAGACCACGGCAACGATTCGTGCGGCGCGGGAATAGTAGCGCTCACCGATAAAATCCGGCACCGTAAAGCGGCCAAATTTGCGCAGATAGGGGGCTAGCAGAAGTGCCAGCAGAACATAGCCGCCAGTCCAACCCATCAGGTACACCGCACCATCACGACCCATAAAAGCAATAATACCGGCCATAGAGATAAACGATGCAGCACTCATCCAGTCAGCGGCAGTCGCCATGCCATTGACCAGCGGATGGACACCGCCCCCAGCCACATAGAAGTCCTTAGTGGAGCCGGCGCGAGACCAGATCGCAATGGCGATATAGAGTGCAAAGGAAGCGCCGACAAAGAGGAAGGTGAGCATTTGAGTGGTCATCAGCGCTGCTCCTCATCATCATCGATACCAAACTCACGCTCGATCGCCTGCATGCGCCAGGTGTAAACAAATATCAGTGCCACAAACACATAGATGGCGCCCTGTTGGGCAAACCAGAAGCCCAGTTTAAAACCAAAAAAGGAAAACTGATCGAGCCAGTCAACCAGCAGAATGCCGCAGCCAAAAGACACCGTAAACCACACCGTTAGCAGTTTGCCTAAGAGACTAAGATTAGCCTTCCAGTAACGCTTGGCCTCCTGTTCGGAGAGAACTCGCTGATCGTTATGAGTTTCCGGTGGGTGATTTTCCCCCTGATGATGGTAGGTCTCTTCAGACATCTGAACCCCTCTAAGTCGGTTTATAAATAGTGCAGCTTAAACCTTATAGGTTTAGACCATTGAGCCAGCTTAGCAAGTCGCTATAAACCTCTGCGCGGTTTGTTTCATTGAGCATTTCATGATGCCCGCCCTCATAGAGACGGCAGGTGACCTCTTTAATGCCAGCATTGGTTGCGACCTCGGCGAGCTTTTTCACACCCTTGCCAGCACCCCCCACAGGGTCCAATGCGCCGGAAAAAATATAGACAGGTAGCGCTTTATTGATCTTGGCCATTGCCGCTGGCGCTGAGAGCTCAGCCAGTCCGCGCAAAAAGTCATACCAAGATTGAGTTGAAATTGCACCGCCACAGTGGGGGTCGGCGATATAGCGGTCAACGGTTTCAACATTGCTGGAGATCCAATCTTTCTCGGTGCGCACAGGCTTAAAGGCATTGTTAAAGGCACCAAAGGACATGGTTTCCAGCAGTTTGCTCGGTGACCTGCCGCCCAATCGCGCGCGCTCAATTCTGGCGACTTGACTTGCAGTGCTGCAAAACCAAGGCGGGGCGTAATTGGAGCCGGACAGAACCAGCCCCTTCAGGCGTCCGGCAAGTTTCTCGGCAAAGCGCTGACAGGTATGCATGGCCAAAAAAGAACCCATGCTGTGGCCGAGAATAATTAGCGGTAACTGATTGTCCCTGCCCAGATGCTGGATAATCTGTAACTGGTCATCGACCATCTGATTCCAGCCGTTTCGATCAGCGAAATGGTAGAGATTGTTGTTAGCCTCAGCGGTTTTGCCGTGGCCCCGATGATCATCGGCGGTAACATGGAAACCCTGCTGATTGAGGTAGGCTGCCAAGTCAGCGTAGCGCCCGCTATGCTCCGCCATGCCGTGCATAATATGCAGCCAAGCTCGAGGTTCTTGCGCAGCTTCAACAGGCCACTCGTGGTAGTAACAGTCGCCGGATTCCCCGGAGCCAAAGGCAATGGTTTTTAGATTCATAGTTTTTTATCGTTATTATTGGGTGGTTTCAAATCTATATCAGAGGTCTCTCGCTGCTGAGTTCTATCGGGCTGATCGTTTAGAGTCCCCCGTCGGGATGGAACATAATACTGTCATCTCGAATGCAATGGCGAGGTCTTAAAAGTGCTCGACCAAAGTGCCCTCACTTTTTCTTGCGTCGCTTCCTAACCAAATGATCAAACAGGGCAATATATTGCCCCGTCAACTTATGTGATGGCGCGTAATAAATCAGCGGCACAGACTCATTGTGAGACTCTTTCATTTTCACCGACTGATTGAGATAGGTGGGAATCACCGGCAGCTTTTCTTTTTTCATTTCAGCAATCAATCGCGAAGGCAGAGACGCAGTCGGCTGAAATTGGTTTACCACAATGCCGCCAACACTGAGATCTTCATTGTGATCTTCGCGAATTTCATAGATCACATCAAGAATGGAGTAGAGCGCCTGACGTGAAAAGGCATCGCAGTCAAAGGGAATCAATACTGAATCGCCGGCTATTAGGGCTGAGCGAGTATAAAAATTTAACGCCGGGGCTGTGTCGATATAAACCTCATCAAAGTCTTTATCGAGTTTATTTAACAGGTCGCGCAGCTTGTAGATCTTCTGCCGTGACTCGAGTTTATGCTCAAGGGCCAGCAGGTTGACGCTGGAGGGCAGCACAAACAAATTGTCATAGGCAGTTTCATGAACATAGTCGAGCGCTTCATTGAGCTTCGAGGAGAACTCCAGAGTGCCATCAAAGTAGTCCGCTACGGTATTCTCTTCGGGACTGTCGCCGAGCAAATAATGGGTGGAATTACACTGAGAGTCGAGATCTACAACTAGTGTGCGCTTACCTCTCGAGGCGCTAATTGCGGCCAGATTACAGGTGATACTTGATTTTCCGACGCCGCCTTTCTCATTGAAAATAACTCTGCGCATTGACTTCACTCCATTGTTTACAAACCGACCTCGATTTTACCCAAACTTAGAGCAAAAGCGATAGTGGTTAGGGGGCAAAACTAATGATTAATCAGCCGCTGGGATAGAGCGGTGCAAGTTCTGCCTTGGCTGTTTTAGGGCTGTTAGTTTTTGGCACAATCACATTGCGTATCAAGCTCACCAATAATTTCAGGTCCGGCTGTTGCTCAGAGCTGCTGTTGTATAGAGCCTGATCGAGCAGATCAAACTGCTCCTGCAACTGTGCATTATCGAACTTGTCGCTCTGCAGCAGTGTGGCGATTTCCGCGAGAGTTTTAATCTTCTGCTGAGGGAAAATACAGCGACCCCATGCAAGAATAGTCTCACGCAATACGCCTAAGTCAGATTTTCCTGCAGCCCGTTCAATGCTATTCAAGAGTTGCTTGAGTTCCAGTGGCGCGGCATGGCGATCGCTGAGGTTTCGGGCTGCAGTGACAATCCTAGGTTGGCGCATCCATATGAACAATAGCAGCATCAATAGCAGGAGCAGTGCATTGCTGGCCAAGGATATCTGTAAGGGTAGCGATGAGCGCAGCTCTGCAGTCAGGGTTTTCGGTTCCTCTGGGATCGACTCTGTTGCTAGTCTATCGCTGGCAATGGTACCTGGGGCGCTGTTGTAGGGGGTTATTGCACTGACTTCCGCGGCAGCCACCTGCAGTACTACAGCCTCGAGTTTGGCCGTTTGCATACGCTGTTTGCGACTGTTCCACCAGCGAACAGTGACCGCTGGGAGGATTATCTGTCCAGGGCGATTGGGTACTAGAGCAAAGGATTCACGGCGAATACCGGTGACCCCAGAGGCATTGACGCTGTCATCGATTTGGGGCTGATCGGGGTAGATCTTATAGTCGTCACTTTGGTTGAAGGACAGGGGCATAATCTGAGCGCCAGTCAGACCCTTGGCGATGATGCTAATACTGCGCGTAATGGGCTCGCCGACTTTGAGCTGATCCAGAGGGCTGCTCCACTTTTGATCTAAACGAATACTGCTTGCGGGCATCCAGTTATCCAAATCAATATTGGCAGGTCTTGCCATGACATCGACGGTTTTGGCATCGGTGCTGAGGATCAGGCGATTGCCTCTGGTGTTAAATCCGCTGAAGCGGTTATTGTCTGTCTTGTAGGCAGAAAACCGCAGTGCAGGTATCTGCATTTTACCACTGGTCTGGTGGAAGAGAGCGTAGACAATTTCAACCACCTGATAGTTTTTGCCGCCAATATTTTTCTGAAACTGAGTCTCGGAGACTTTTTGTATAACCGCGTCATCAACCTGCAGGGGGTCGAGGCCTAGGTCGCTGAGCCCCACCGATGTATAGAGTCTATGGGTGAGCAGTAACTGCTCCTGAATATAGACCTCGGTTTTATCCACTAGGGTTTCGGTATATACCGGCTGCCCAGTTGCAGAGGCAGCAGTGCCCTGACGCACGTTGATTTCAATGGCATTGCTGATATCTTTTTTAAACTTGATTGAGGGTACTAATAGGCGACCAATACGCTTCGGGGCCAGCAGCAAATTCCAGTCGGTATAAGACTGAGTCTGGCCGTTGGATCTCGAATACTTCTGTTGGCGGCTGGTGGAGAGGATCTCGAAATCAGTCTCGATAGCGCTAAAGTCGGGCTCGCCAAGCAGAACCTGTGAGTCCAGACGCAGCAACAGTTGCAGGGTTTCATTGCTGTCGATAATGGTGCGGTCCGCGGTGGCAGTGAGCGTCGCCCAACTATGGCTAGAGGCCAGTGCCAAAATAGCTGCTAGGGCCATAAAATAGATCTGTTTAAACCGAGTTTTAGTCATATTAATCATTACTACCAGCGCTCTTGCTGTTCGTTGTTGGGAGGTGCTGGGCGGCGTCGCTCAAGCGCGCGCTGCCGAGATTGATAGCGGAATTTTTCCCGCAACAGGCCACCAGGATCATCTGGAACTCGCCGCAGCCACTGCTCCAGCTCTTGTTGAGCTTGCTTTTCTGCTTCGCTCTGCTCTTCGGTGGGTTGCTCGCTGAGTTCGGAGTTCTGCTGTTCTTCTTCCTGCTGAGAGGGTTGCTTCTCAGGCTGTTGCTGGGACTCTTGCTCCCCAGACTCTTGTTCCCCAGGCTCTTGCTCCCCAGGCTCTTGCTCCCCAGGCTCTTCCGGCTCGCCATCTGCAGGTTGTGACTCTTGCTCCGCCGGATCCTGTTGGTCAGACTGCTGTGAGTCCGAAGTCTCTGAATCCGAATTCTGTGGTTCTGAATTTTCTGATTGAGAGTCCTGTGATTCAGACTGCTCGGAATCCGAATCCTCAGAGTTCTGCTGTTGTTGCTCCTGCTGTTGCTTAAGTTGCTCAAGCAGTGCTTTGTTAGCCTCTGCATCCTCCATCTCAGGGCTCAGGGCCAGAGCTTGATTATAGGCTTCAATAGCCCTATCGAGATCACCTGTGTGGGCCAGAGCATTGCCGCGATTGTAGTGGCTGTCAGCAGTGTCGAGATCCAGATAATCACTGATTGCAGACTCATAGTCACCAGCTCTGTAGGCGGCACTGCCGCGCCATTGATGATTTTTAAATAGACTCTGAGCGAGTGCCGCATCACCACTCTGAAGCGCCTCACTGGCTTGTTGATCAGGGGTTTTCCAGAGATCCTGCCAGTCAAGGGCGGAGGCGGGGTCGGAAAAGACCATTGGCAGCAACAGAATCACGGCGACATTGCCTTTGCGAAAACTCAGCAGAATGATCGGCAGCAGCAAAAATGCCAGCCAAAAACCCTGATCGTCCCAGAGGTCAAAGGAGCGCTCCAGCTCTTTGGTAGCGTCCGGAAATAACTCTTCAGTGGTGGCCAGTAGCGCCTCGATATCACTGTCATCAGCACTTATGCCAGCATAAATACCGCCATTATTTTGCGCTAACATCTGCAGCGACCCGGGAAACAGCTTGGGAATAATAATTGCGCCCGCAGAGTCTTTGGCAAAGCCTCCGGCTGCAGTGGGAATCGGCGCACCCTGTTCGGTGCCAATGCCCAATATGGAGAGTCTAAATGCACCCGCCTTGGAGATCATTGATTGAATGCTACTAAAAGCTGAGCGCGACACTTCATCCGTAATCAGCAATAGATCGCCCTGCTGATAGCCGCCGTTAAGCGCCAGCTCCAGCGCCGTCTCGATAGCTTCTTCAGTATTGCTGCCGTACTCGGGCAACAGATTAGGGTGCAGTACTGGCACCAGACTAATAATGGTATTGCTGTCCTCGGTCAAAGGGGTCAGGGTATAGGCCGCGCCGCTGTATACCACTAGTGCACTAAAACCTTCCCGGCGATTCTTGAGAATATCAATTAACTTATAGCGCGCCCGCTCTAGGCGGCTCGGTGCAATATCTTCAGCGAGCATTGAGGGGGACAGATCCATAATCAAAATCAGAGCCGCATCTTTTTTATGCACCGGTTGCGGTAGTTGCTGCCAGCTTGGGCCGGCCAGCGCCAGACAGGTGATAATCCACGCCAGCAGCACCCAGAGCATGCCCCGTTGCTTTTTGTCGCTTTGGCCCTGCATTAAAAAGGGCAGCAGTGCCGGATTAATGACCTTTTCCCAGTTGCCGGCGCTGCGTTTGCGCCATTGAGCCAGAGCCACTGCGATTAATGCCGGAATTACGCCCAGTAGTGCCAGTGGCCGCAGCAGATGCAGTTCACTGAAGTCGCTATTGAAAAACTCAAGCATGTGACTTCCCGTTATAGTTTCTCGAACCGCTGGTGAGGCCGATCAGTAAGCTGAGAATAAACCCCAATGCCAGTGGCCAGTGATAGAGCGCGGCAATCGGGCGAATCGTCTCGGCACTCTGTTCAATGGGCTCGAGACGATTGAGCTGTTCATAAATCGCGACGAGTTCCTCGGGATTGCGGGCGCGGAAGTATTGCCCGCCAGTGGCATCGGCAATGGCGCTGAGGGTTTTCTCATCGAGATCCGCTGAGGGGTTGGTGACCCGTTTGCCAAACAGTCCCCAGGCCTCTTGAGTTTCAGCGCCGATACCGATGGTATAAATTTTAACCTTGGCGCGACTGGCCAGCTCGGCAGCCTTTAAGGGTTCCAGTTCGCCGGCGTTATTGGCGCCATCGGTGAGCAGTATTACTACTCGGTGATTTTCTGGCCGCTGCTGCAGGCGTTTGATGGAGAGTCCAATAGCGTCGCCGATTGCGGTGCCATTGCCGGCAAAGCCAAGCTGCGCTTCGTTGAGCAAGGTCTGCATAGTTTTGCGATCGAAGGTCAGTGGGGTTTGCAGATAGGCTTTCTCGCCAAATAGAATCAGTCCCAGGCGATCCCCCTCGCGCTCGGTGACAAATTTACCCACCACAGCTTTTACTGCCATCAGTCGGTTAACGGTCTGCCCACTGAGCTGCATATCTTCCCGCTCCATACTGCCGGAGATATCCACCGCCAATAGAATATCCCGACCGCTAGTGGGCAGTGATACCGGCTCTCCAATCCACACCGGCCGGGCAATGGCTAACAGAGTGCAGAGCCAGATAAGCCCCAATATCAATAGCAGCAGTGATTTGCGCCAGGCGGATGTGGCCGCAGAACTACTGGTGCCTGCAGCATTGGCCAGTAGTGGTGCGCGAAGGGCGCGCATGCGTACCTCGGATGGCTTGCGTAACCAGCGATAGAGAAGTGGCAGGGGTGCCAGTGCCAGCGCCCAGGGCCAGATCAGTTCTAACATGGGTCGCCCACCTCCAATTTATCCTCTGTTGTATGGTCTTTGATCCAGATGCGGGCATCTTCAAATAAGCTGTCAATATCTGCACTTTGCTCGTCTGTTGGTTGAGCGTAGAGCAGGCTTTCTAGTTCGAGCTTTGACTGAGTAAATACTGATCTATCACAGCTAAAACATAAAAAATCGACAAAGGCTTGGATAGCCAAACTGCTGGGCTGACGTTTGGGGTAGGCGCAGTTGGCGGTTTGTTTTAGCAGTACAAACAGTGCTCGAATTTGCTCTTGAGGTTCCCTGTCAGGCTCTTGCAGCCGCAGCTGTTGCAGCCGGACCAGAGCCTGACGGCGATAGTGATTGGCACGATAACGACTGTGGAGGTACTTTAATATCCAAGTTAATAGAACACCGCTAGCCACGGCTAAAAGCCACCAGCCCGGTGCCGGTGGCCACCAGGATATGGGTTCCGGCAGATGAATATCCCGCAGTTGATCCAAGGGGTTGGGGGCCTGTGCCTGAGGGTTGAGTGAATTGGCAGGGGTAGGAGTATTGGCCATTAGCTGCGTCGTCCCTTGCGGCGTTTGCCATAGGCCTGCGCCAACACTGACATCACCGAGTCAGCACTATTAAAGGGTAGTAGCCCAGCGGAGAGCTGCTGGCTGAGGTGCTTAAGTTTCTGACTGCGGTGGATAAAGGCCTGTTCAAATTGATTGCGCAGTTTGTTGTCGCCCGTATTTAACATTGTTTGACGCTCCCCATCGCTCACCGCATAGAACGCGGCAGGGGGCAGTTGCGTTTCAATAGAGTCGAAGACATGGCAGAAATTGAGGTTGCTGTGACGAGCCAGCTCAAATAGCTGTCGCTCACAGGCGTCAGAGAAATCATGGAAGTCGCTGACAACAAACACCGTGGTGCCTGGCAGGGCAAAGCGCCGTGCCTCTTCAAGAATATCGGCGAGACTAAATTGGTCGGCACTGGGCTGCAGCAGTTGCTGGCTAAAGTCCTGTAGCTGATGGATATATTGCAGTACCGCATGGTGGCTGCGCCGAGCTTTTACTTCTGCCTGTTGTTGGGTACCAAATACCAGTCCGCCGACCCGATCGTTGGCGCTGAGTCCAGCCCAAGCCAGAGCCGCGGCAATCTCACAAGCGACCACAGACTTTAAACGCTGACTACCAAAGAACATTGGGCCGCGCAGGTCGCAGACCACCAGAACCGGTCGCTCACGCTCTTCGCGGAAAATTTTGGTGTGGGGAACTTGGGTTTTGGCGGTCACTCGCCAGTCGATAGTGCGCACATCGTCCCCAGGCTGATAGATACGCACTTCATCGAAGTCCATACCGCGGCCGCGGAAATTTGAACGGTGTCCGCCAGCCATCATCTGTCGCGCTTGAACTTGGGGGAAACCGGTTAGTTCACGGGCCACGTAACGCAGGCGCACCATCTCGCTGAGGCTGGCGATGGCGGGGTGGCTGTCATGTTCTGGGGGTTGATTCATTAGGCTGAGGAGACAGATTCCAGTAATGTATCAATCACTTGGTTGGCGGTTACGCCGCTGGCCTCGGCTTCAAAGCTAAGAATCAGACGGTGGCGCAGGACATCGTGGGCAACCGCGCGAATATCATCTGGGGTGACAAAGTCGCGACCCTGTAGACACGCCAGTGCGCGACTGCAGCGATCCAGGGCGATGGTGGCCCGGGGACTGGCGCCGAAGTCGAGCCATTTGGCGAGATCACCGCCATAGAGTTTGACATCCCGGGTGGCCAGTATCAGCTGCACCAGATATTCCTCAACGGGTTCGGCCATATGCACGGCTAGAGCCTCTTTGCGCGCGGCGAAGAGGGTTTCCTGAGTCAGCAGCTCGACTGGCTGTGGCGTTTCTTTTAGGGCTTCTCTGCGGGATAGTTCGAGAATCAGACGCTCAGTTTTCGGTGCTGGGTAGTCAACTGTTATATGCATTAAAAAGCGATCCATCTGAGCTTCGGGAAGCGGGTAGGTACCCTCCTGCTCGATAGGGTTCTGGGTTGCCATCACCATAAACATTTCGGGGAGGGGGTAGGTGGTTCCACCTACCGACACCTGACGTTCGGCCATAGCCTCAAGCAGTGCCGACTGAACCTTGGCTGGGGCACGGTTGATTTCATCCGCCAGCACTAAGTTATGAAACAGCGGCCCGGCCTGAAATTCAAAGTTACCCTGTTCCGGGCGGTAGATATCGCTGCCGGTAATGTCCGCTGGCAATAGATCTGGGGTGAACTGCACGCGCTGAAAATCGCCCTCAATACCCTCGGAAAGCGTCTTGATAGCCTTGGTCTTAGCGAGGCCAGGAGCACCTTCAACCAACAGGTGTCCATCTGCTAAGAGGGCGATGATCAAGCGTTCAACAAGCTGTTCTTGGCCGACGATTTGAGTGTTCAGCCAATCTTTGAGTCGATGAATTTTCTGGTGCAAAACTAACCCCTAATGATAGTTGTGATAAATCGCGCGGTGACCGATTCTTGTGACTATTATTGCAACACAAAAATGACCTTTTTTATATCCGCTAAGTGCGATATATTTATCCAATAATGAATAGATGCGTTTATTCTTGGATTCTTAAAAGCGAATAAATAGGTTATAGACTGACAAAATAAAAAAAGGTTTAGAAATTTTTTATGGACGCCAAAAACAATGGTCAACGTGCCCAGCTAATTGATGCTCTGCATAAAATTGCTGCCCGTCAGTTGACAAAATCTCAGGCTCAAGAGTTTGATAATTTTGTTGCTAATGCTATGCATTTCTACCCTGATGCCGATTATTTGGCGAGGCCTGCGGAGGAGATTTTTTGGAATCTCTGGGGCTTGCGGTGCTTCAGTGGCGAGTCGATCTCTATCACCTCTGACGAGAGCCGCGCCCGAGTTCGAGTGTTCAATCCGGAGCCAGAACAGGACGGTTGGAGCAGCGCTCATACTACTATTTATATCAATCAGCGAGATATGCCATTTCTGGTGGACTCCCTCAGGATTGTGCTCAATCGTCGCGGCTTAAATATCTTTACCTTGCAGAGCAATCCGGTTTGGGTGTTGCGCAATGCTAAGGGGATTATCGAGCGTATCTATGCTGATTTTGCCAGTGGTGCTGAACGGGAGGCCCTGATCACCATCGAGGTGGATCTCCATGTGGAGTCGGAGTTGGCTGACCTACGCCGTGAACTCCTCGAGGTACTCGACGATGTCGAGGTGGTGGTGGATGAGTTTGATCCCATGCGTCAGCGCGTTGAAACCCTTATGGTTGAGTTAAAAAATAATGCCCCAGAGGTTGAGACGCTTAAGGAGTCTCTGGAGTTTTTGCGCTGGATTCACAGTGGCTACTTCACGTTTACTGGCTGTGTTGAGTTTGATCTAAAAGTCGATGGAGACAAGCTGTACCTCAGTGAAACTGCGGACAGTCGTTGTGGTCTACTGAAAAAATACAGCGGTGACCGCCGCGAAGGCTGGGTTAAAGAGCTTAGCCCCGGCGTGCGCGCACTCTATGAAAGCGATGAACTACTGGCCATTACCAAGTCGAGCCAGCGCTCTCCGGTGCACCGGGATGTCTATTCAGACTATGTGGTAGTCAAGCGCTTTAATACCGAGGGCCAACCCTGTGGCGAAGTGCGCTTTATGGGCCTCTACACTTCGCAGTTCTATTCCTACAGCCCAAGGCGTATTCCGTTGCTACGCAATAAAGTCAACTGGGTGATGGATAACTCAGGCTTTAAAACCAACAGTCACGATGGTAAAGCGCTGATGACGATTCTCGATTTTCATCCTCGAGATGAGTTGTTTTATGTCAGTCGTGAGAGGCTGGCTGAGACCGCAATTGGAATCTGGCAAATCTACGAGCGCCGAGTGATAAAGGCGTTTATCCATCCAGACCCTTTCGATAAATTTGTCAGCTGTGTTGTCTATTTGCCCCGAGAGTCTTTTAGCACTCAGTCGAGAATGAAAATTCAGCAGAGAATCGGCGATCGCCTAGATGCTGTTGAGAGCGAATTTACCACGCAGTTTTTGCCCGAGTCGGTGCTGGTGAGAATCTATCTAGTCTACCAGGTGCACAATAAACAGTACTTAAATGTTCAGAGCACTGATCTGGAAGATATAGTCCGTCAGGTGACCCGAGACTGGTGTGATGAGTTCGCTGCACTGGCGGTGGAACAGGCCGGGGATATTCAGGGAGTGGCACTGGCACGACGGTTTCAGCGCGCTTTTCCCAGCGCATACCGGGAACTCTATTCGCCACTTCAGGCGCTAGCTCATATTGAACTGTTTGATGTGCTGGACAGCTCCGGCGATCTGGCTATTGCCCTACAACATCAGCAGGCCGCTGAGAACAATAACCTGCAGTTGAAACTGTTTCATCGGGAGCAGCCCCTCGAGCTGTCGGATATGATTCCAATGCTGGAAAACCTTGGTTTTCGCGTTGTTATGGAACACCCTTATCTGATTCGTCCAGAGGCGGATGGACAGATCTGGCTACAGGAATTCGAGCTGTCCTTCTCACTTGATGTGGATGTAGATGTGGAAGCTGTACAGGGCAGCTTTAAAGAGGCCCTGAGCACCGTATGGAAAGGCGATGCGGAGAATGATAGCTTCAACCGTCTGGTCATTGGCGCCCGTCTCGATTGGCGTGCAGTGGCGATGTTGCGGCTCTATGCACGCTACCTAAAGCAGTTGGGTATTTCCTATAGTCAGGAGTTTATTGCCGATACTCTGTCTCGCTATCTGGATATCACGCGCAACTTGGTGGCCCTGTTCAAGAGTTATTTCGATCCCCGTTATGCGGGGGAAACTCGCGGTGATCGGGTTCAGGGTCTGGTGGCAAAGATTCTTGGGGCCCTAGATGAAATCGATAATATCAGTGAAGACAATGTCATTCGCAGTTACTTGGAAGTGATTCAGGCGACCCTGAGAACCAATTTTTTCCAAACTATAGAGGACGGCAGTTTTAAATCCTATATCTCAGTAAAGCTGGAGGCGGGGAAAATTTCTCTGGCTCCTAAGCCGCGCCCTGAGTTTGAGATTTTTGTCTACTCGCCGAGAGTTGAAGGTGTGCATCTGCGCGGTGGCAAAGTCGCCCGTGGTGGTCTGCGCTGGTCTGATCGACTGGAAGATTACCGCACTGAAGTACTCGGTCTGGTCAAAGCCCAGCAGGTTAAAAATGCAGTGATTGTGCCCACCGGGGCCAAGGGCGGATTTGTTGCCAAACAGGCATCAATGGCCACCGGTCGCGATGCCTGGCTGCAGGAGGGTATCGCCAGTTATATGCTTTACATACAGTCATTGCTGGATATTACCGACAATATTATTGATGGCGAAATTGTGCCACCAAAAGATGTGGTGCGCCGAGATGGCGATGATCCTTATTTGGTTGTGGCCGCGGATAAGGGTACTGCGACATTCTCGGATATCGCCAATGAAATTTCCTATGGCAACAACTTCTGGCTCGGCGATGCGTTTGCCTCTGGCGGCGGCAATGGCTATGACCACAAGGCTATGGGTATTACCGCTCGCGGCGCTTGGGTCGCGGTGCAGCGGCACTTTGGTGAAATTGGCATCGATATACAGAGGCAGGACTTTACTGTTGTGGGTGTTGGCGATATGGGCGGCGATGTCTTTGGTAATGGCATGCTCTTATCCGAGCATATCCAGTTGGTATCAGCATTTAATCATTTGCATATTTTTGTCGACCCTAATCCGGATGCGGCCTCGACCTTTGTCGAGCGCCAACGGTTATTTGATACACCGCGCAGCACCTGGGATGACTTTGATCGCTCACTGATGTCCGAGGGCAGTGCGATCTATTCGCGCTCCGCTAAGTTATTGACGCTAACCCCGCAGATCAAGCAGCGCTTTGCCATCGACAAGGATGAGATGACCCCCACTGAATTGATTAATGGGATTCTAAAATCCCCGGTTGATCTGATCTGGAATGGCGGTATTGGCACCTATGTCAAAGCCTCCTCAGAAAACAATGCTGAAGTGGGGGATCGCGCCAATGATGTGCTGCGGGTCGATGGTCGCGATCTGCGCTGTAAGGTCTTTGGTGAGGGTGGCAATTTAGGTATGACCCAGCGCGGTCGCATTGAATTCTGCCTAAAAGGCGGCCTCTGTAATACTGACTTTATCGATAATGCTGCTGGTGTTGATTGCTCAGATCATGAGGTGAATATCAAGATTCTGCTCAATCAATTGGTGATGACCGGGCAGTTGGAGATTGATCAGCGCAATCAGTTTCTGGAATCCATGACTGATAGTGTCGCTGAGTTGGTGCTGCACAACAATCTGCGCCAGACTCAGGCAATTAGTTTGGCGCAGCATCGCAGCGATCTTCAGCACGCAGAGTATCAGCGGTTTATGGCTTGGCTTGAAAGCAGCGGTAAGCTGGATCGAGAGTTAGAGTTTTTACCCACGGATGAGCAGCTCAGCGAGCGCATTAATCGCCATAAGCCAAGCTGGACTCGACCGGAGTTGGCGGTACTGGTCTGTTACTCCAAGGTGATATTAAAAGAAGCACTGGTAGCTGCGGATCTGCTCTCAGAGCCTTTTTTGGCCGCATCAGTAGATCGAGCCTTTCCCCCAGCACTGGTTGAGCGCTATCCCGATGAAGTGGCTAGCCATCAGCTGCGACAGGAAATCGTTGCCACTCAGTTGGCCAATGATATGGTCGATCGTGTGGGCTTTAGTTTTTTCTTCAGACAGATGGAATCCACCGGTGCCTCGGCAGGGGATGTGATTCGCGCCTACAGTATTGCCATGAGCATTCTCGGGTTGCAGAGACTCTGGCAGGAGATCGAAGAGGGGGATCTATCGGCAACAGTAAAACTGGATCTGTTACATATGTTGATTCGTCTGACGCGCCGCACAACGCGTTGGCTGTTGCGCAATCGCCGACAGAATTTAAATTGTTCAGAGATTATTCAACAGTCTACGGGGCCTATCGCAGCGGTGTTGGAGCACCTTCCGGAGCTGCATGAGGTTGAATGGATCAATCTATGGAGCGCTGAGAAAGACAGTATTACCAAACAGGGAGTTGCAGAGCCTTTGGCGTCGCGGCTGGCGGCATCTGATAGCATGTTTATCAGTCTCGGAGTAGTAGATACTGCCCTACAGCTGGACAAGCCGGTGCAGCAGGTGGCGAGACTCTACTTTAAGCTCGGCGAGTTGCTCTCACTGGATTGGTTTATGGCCCGGATTGTTGCTTTACACCCAGAGAATCGCTGGCAGGATCTGGCTCGGGAGTCCTATGTTGATGATTTGGAAGGACAGCGTCGTCGTCTTACTGCGAGTCTGGGATGTGACACTGGAGGAGATGATCTTGACTCCTTGATAGCAGGCTGGCAGGAGCAGCAGGCGGCACTGATTGAACGCTGGAAATTTATGATAAAAGACCTGCGCAATGGGCCGACTCCGGATTTTGCTATGATCTCTGTCGCACTCCGTGAATTGCTTGATTTAGTCCAAGCATCGATTGATGGCGCATCTAGATAGGGTCGCTATTTACCAATTCTAAACAACCGATTGGGCCTGTCTTTACAGGCCAATCGGAATCCCCTCAGATCAAACCAACCCTGAACAAACTGCGTATAGACTGTCATTGTGGCGCTGGTCTAGGCGGTTAGGTTTTAACCTAATAGCAAACTGCTCTAAATAACTTACAACCAGTGACTATTTTTTGATTGTCGAGACACAATTTCGCAGCTAAACTGCCGTGCTTTTTTAAATTTTTGAGATATTGATATTCATGCTGAAGCCCAACTTCGCCGAAGAATTTGCACCCCTGGCTGGCCGTCTAGAGCCTAGGTGGTGGACTGGTACTCCGGCAATTTCTCCTGATCTGTTTGTTATCGATGGCAATGAGTATCGCGTCGATGGACAGCCCCTGGTTGCTAGCCCGGCGCTTGCTGAGCGTATGCAAAGCACTTTCGATAGGGTTGGTTTGGTGCATGTTATCAATAGCGGACTGGATGATTTGCAATCCATGCGTCTGGTAGCCACTCAGGTGCTGAAAAATGAGCGCAAATATGAGGGTGGTGCCAACCCGCGCAACATCATTGAAAAGAATGTCTATGAAGTGGGTGCGCCACTGGACGCGTCTTTACACTACCACCACGAAATGGCCTACATAGGCTCGAGCACTAAAATGGTCAGCTTTATGGCTCATAAGATGCCCAGTGAGGGTGGAGCCACCTTTGTCTCTGACAACTGTCAGGCCACCGATGCACTGATGGCAACAGACTTTGGCCAAAAACTTAAAAAATTGGGTCTCTGTTACCACCGTGACCTCACGGACCGCGATGCCTTTGTCGGTCGTCTCGATATTGGTGTCTACAACCACTGGCAACAGTCGATGCTGACCGATAATCAGGACGAGGCGATTGCCGAAGCACGGAGCCGCGGACTGGAAGCTGAATGGGGACCCGATCGCAAACTCAAAACGCGCTATTATATTTCGGCATTTGAGTACTTTCCCCATCTCGACCGAAATTTGCTCTATGCCAGTCTGGCTGACGATGATGCCTGGTTCGACAGCTGGCCGCTGGTTCAGCACCTGCCACCGGAAGAGCGTCCATTAAAGCTCACCTTTGGTGATGGCAGCGAAATGTCCGCTGAAGAAAAGCAGCTATTCCTCGATATCTACGATGACTTTGGCATCCCGATTAACTGGAAAGTGGGGGATATAGCTTTAATTTGTAATTATCGCTTTGCCCATGGTCGTCCCTCGGTAAAGCTTAAAGAGGGTGAGCAGCGGGAGTTGGGTGTTTTGATCGGTGAATCATTCGAGCGCCTCCAGACATTCGATGATAAATGGTAGTTGGCCGCTGTGGTCGTTTATCATAGGTCCATTGCCACTGACACTATAGCGAAATGAACGATCTAATTGCTTCTCTAGCCGAACTCTTCGATTCATCGACGCTGCTGTCTGGCGCCGATATCAGCGATAAGTATCACGCTGACTGGAGTGGAGCAGATCCCTGCCAGCCACTGGCGCTATTGAAACCCAAAACAACCCAGCAACTCTCCGATATCATGGCGCTCTGTCACCAGCACGAGCAGCCGGTGGTTATTCAGGGCGGCCTCACCGGTCTCGCCGGCGGCGCGACTCCCCAGTCAGGTGAGATCGCTATTTCTCTCGAGCGCATGAACGGCATTGAAGAGTTGGATAGCACCGCTATGACGCTCACCGCACTGTCGGGCACACCGCTGCAGGTACTTCAGGATGCCGCCGCCGATAATGATCTATTTTTACCCCTGGATTTAGGTGCGCGAGGCAGCTGTAACATAGGCGGTAACGTGGCTACCAATGCCGGGGGAACTGAAGTTATACGCTATGGAATGACTCGTTCGATGGTTCTTGGGCTGGAGGCTGTTTTAGCCGATGGCACAGTGATCAATGGAATGAACAAAATGGTCAAAAACAACTCTGGCTATGATCTCAAGCACCTGTTTATTGGCACAGAGGGCACTCTGGGTATCGTTACTAAAGTGGTTTTACAACTGCAGCCAAAATCGCGCAGTTCTCATACCGCACTCTGCGCCCTAAGCAGTTATGCTGCAGTGACAAAGTTATTGGTCGAGCTTAAGCGTAGCCTTGGCTCCGGCTTAACGGGCTTTGAATTAATGTGGGACAGCTATTACAACAAGGTACTTGAAGTGCTGCCCAATTTATCCAGTCCCTTTCAAGAGCAGCACGCCTATTACCTGTTAGTTGAGTACAAAGACAACAGTCAATCACTGGGCAGTGAACGCTTTGAATCAGCCCTGTTCGAACAGCTTGAATCCGCTCTGATAGATGATGCCTTGATTGCACAGTCCCACCAGGATGCAGAAAAATTTTGGCAGATACGCGATGGAATTGGCGAGCTTTTTCAGGTCTTGGGGCCAGTGTCGAACCAAGATGTCAGCTTGCCGCTGGAGCAGATTGGGCCCTTTGCCGATGACTTGGATCAGCGATTAAAAGCCAAATATAACAATATTGGTGTGCTGCTGTTTGGTCATATTGGTGATAATAATCTGCATGTTTGTGCCTACACCGGGCGCGATGAAGATAAGCTTAAGATCAATGAAGATATCATGCATATGATCGGCGAGTACTCTGGCGCTATTACTGCAGAGCATGGTGTGGGTGTTCTCAAGCGAGACTTTTTGGCGCTCTCGAGAACCCCCAGCGAAATTTCATTGATGAAAACCTTAAAGATGGCGATGGATCCCAAGGGGATTTTGAATCCTAAAAGGGTTATTTGACGTCTAAACTGCCACTCGTAAAAAGCCCTTCAATTTTTTCTTCAGTCCGGACGACTTAACCCGTAATACCTGCCGAACTCGCCACTTTGTATCCTGACAGAGCCCCAGATCGTCATCCTAAAAGAGCCCCCAAACTGTCATCCCGGCAGAGCGTAGCGACTAGGGATCTCATTCCAGCAGCACAGCCTGTAATCAATAAGCTCCGCTCCCTATCCCTGCCCAAAATGGCCAAGTCGGCCCAATTCTATTAATGCGGGCCTCAGCTGCATTCCCTCTATCTGACAGCCAATAAAAGGAGCAACAGACAGCTTCTTGACGTCACCAATTACCTACGACGATTTCAGTTACTCAAACTGGTAATTGTGTATTTCACTGACTAGATTAAAACCCAAAGTGGAATAAAGTTTGCACCCCATAATGGCAAAGAACAATTCTTAAGGATGAGAACTAAATGATCAGAATACCCGCCGCAGTATTGGTCCTTTTACTCGCCAGCTGTAGTGACGACAAGGGCAATACTTACAAAAACTATGACTGCTCTGTATTCCCCGACCAGTTTACATCGCCTTATATACTACCCTACCAAATCGGTGAATCTTTTAAAGCGTACCCCCATGCGGCAAGGACCGCTCCCTCATCGAATTCAATCAATCCGATTCAATATTACTCCCTGGATATAGGCATGCCGATTGGCACTGAGATTGTCGCCAGCAGGGACGGCGAAGTATTTCTGGTTGAAGAACAGTTTTCCGATACAGACCATACTCCCGGACATGAGAATGTCGTCATAGTGCTGCATGATGACGGTACTTTTGCGCGCTATTTCCACCTCACTAAGAATGGTGCTCTGGTGAATGTTGGGGATAGGGTTAATCAATTGGATGTTATTGGCTTGAGTGGCAATAGCGGTAACTCGACAGGGCCGCATCTACATTTCGATGTAATGGAGGTGGTTGATGACGGCGACGAATTCTGCATGCCTCAGCATGATGAAAACTCAGACCCTCGTCATTGCACCACTGTGCCGCTGTCATTCTTAAATAGCCCCGTGACTGACTGCGGGCTTAGGTTTGGCGTCTTTTATGAGGCGTTTTCATTTTGATTGTGACTGCTAGTCATAAATAGAAAATCATAGTTAGGTAATTTATGTCAGTACAGCTGGCGATATTAAATGCCGGTTACTATATTTGGATATAAGTCATCTTTGGGGGGAGCTCGTTAATAGAGAATTCTTAAGGGTGTGGTTTTAATTAAAAAAATATTACTGAGTTTGATTCTGCTGGCTTTAGTTGGATGCGGCGGTGGTAGCGGCGATTCCGACGCACCACCGGCCACTTTTAACTATTCGGCACCCGAACATATTGAGGAAGTCGGCATTTTCCCCTGTCTATTCATAGTCATATAATAAGGTTTAGGCTGCAAAATTTCGTTAGCCCTTTGTTTAATAAAGGCTCGTGCTGATAGGAGGCTGTAGCACCTGTGGAACTTAGATTAGGGTGGCGAGAGTTTGGCCTCTGAATAAGGTAGTTGGGCTCACCTAGGCGACCTTATGGCTTATTTCAGCAATTTTTTTAGTGTGGGTTCCATAGACTCTGCCCATAAGCGATATCCCTCTTCATTTAGATGTAAGTGGTCTGGCATCACTTTAGTGTTTAGAGATCCATGCTGGTCCAAAAATACATCATTTATATTGAGGAAATAGATGTATTCATCGTCTGCTAGCGTTGCTAATTGCATATTAATCGCGTTGTTTCGACGACGCAGTTCGTTGTGTATGGACAGATTTCGAGGAAAAATTGCAAGTAATAATAGCTTAGTATTTGGTAGGCGCTGTCGAAGGCTTTTAATGATGGACTCGATTCCCATAGCAGTATGATCTGCAGGGTCCATTCGGTGGCCAGTATTGTTAGTCCCAATCATCAATACCGCGACCTTGGGTTGCATATTGTCCACAGCCCCATTTTGTAAACGCCAGAGAACATGTTCAGTGCGATCACCACCAATACCAATATTGAAACCATTGCGCGATTGGTAGTATTTGTTCCAAACGGATAGCCCTACTTTTTCCCAAGAATGCGTAATGGAGTCGCCGATCATCAATACATCAATTTTCTGGGACTTTGCATCTTGCTTCTTTCCTTTATGGCGATCTCGCCACCACTCATTTTCTTCGCGGTCTGAAGCGTTGGGTGTGTTACTAAGAATAGGTAGTGCGCTAAGGTCGGCTTTTTGTGCACTAAAACTTTCACAGCCGTGAATCATGAAGCTTGAGAATACAACGTAAATGATTATGGATAGATGCTTAGTCACGAAATGGCGCCTCTTTTGTTTTAGATTCTACCAACAAGTAAATGCTTCGATGCGAGTCGGTATATAGGACTCCATCGCGGAGTAAAGCCCTATCTTGCCCTGAGAGGTATTTTTTGGTTGTTGGGGGTTGAGTTAGCTCTGTATATTTTAGCTCTGTTGAGTGGTGCTTGTTTAGGCTTGGCTGCTATCCAGCAATCCTAAAAATGCCACCGCCGCATTCGATAAGCTTCTCTTCATATGGTGGATATAGCCCAAATCTCTCTCGATACTGACTTGTTCAAAGCGCATCACATGAAGCTCTCTGACTAGCGTCTCTGGTAATACGCTCCAGCCCAGCCCAATCTCCACCATAGTGCTGATGGTTTCCAGATAGTTGGTCGACATGGGGGCCTTTAGGGGTATGCCTTCTTGGTGGAACAGATTCTGAATAATCCGTCCGGTATAAGTATTAAGTCCGGGCAGGATAATCGGATATTCAGCCAGATCGGTAAGCTGGGGTTTCTTGAGCTCCGCCAGTGGGTGATCCTGAGCGCAGATAAAGCGAAGTGGATCATTCCAGATCTTTTTGCTGTGAATATTGTGGTGGCTCTCTAGGGCTAAGGTAATCACCGCAACCTCGGACTGCCCATGGAGGACCTGCTCATAGGCCTTTTCCGAGTCCATAAACTCGATGTCCAAGGTGACACTGGGATATTGCTGGGCGAACTGCTTGAGAATCGGCGGCAGGCGATGCAGTCCAAGGTGGTGGCTAATGGCCAATCGCAATGTGCCGCTGGCTTCGCCGGAGAGGTCATTAATAGCCTGTAGAGCATTTTCATATTCTTGAAGTATGCGTGTTGCCCTGGGCAGCAACTCTTTACCCGCCTCAGTGAGGGTCACCTGACGGGCGATCCGATCAAAGAGTTTTTTACCTATCTGCTGTTCTAGTTGGGCGATACGTTTGCTGATCGCGGACTGGGTGAGATAGAGGTGTTCCGCAGACTCTGAAAAAGAGCCGCAGCTGGCAACAGTAATAAAGGCTTTTAGATTTTGATTATCCATCCCTTGGGACTCCGGTCATTCTCAACTGGAATGTAACTTATGCTAAATATGAATTTATTTCATCATAAGGCAGGTCTACAATGGCTGCAACTTGAAATAAGCACGTCTGGGAGACTGTGATGACTGGAAGAACACTTTACGACAAGCTGTGGGATA
>JAQXEN010000076.1 GCA_029250825.1 Porticoccaceae bacterium | reverse complement strand
AGCACAAAGCGGTCTCGGTTGACCCAAGTTGGATCGGCTGGGTTATGGCTCAGATAGTCATTCCAGAGAACTTCAGCAATATCTGCCATGCCCATTGGGGCACCTGGATGGCCACTATTAGCCTGTTGAACAGCATCCATACTGAGGGCGCGAACGGCATTTGCAAGCTCTCTACGTGAGGCCATAAATCATCACTCCTGGTAGTCAAATTTTAGGCGCGCATTGTCTCCTACCGGAGGTTACCAGTAAACCGATATTCGCTATACCTACTGTTTAATCGCCCGCTTTTTTACCGCTGGGTAATATAGTTAACTCGGCCTCCCCCCTATATATAAAAATATTTTGATATACAAAAATCACTATGTTAAAGTCTCGCCCATGAATAAGCTCAGACATTTTGACAGTCAACCCAGATCCACCACCGATACAGGGGCTATTACAGCGCTCTGCAAAGCGGCTGGCGATCCCCTGCGCATGCAGGTTCTCAAGGTGCTGCAACAAAATGCCTACGGTGTGCTCGAGCTCTGTCAGGTTTTTGATATCCGTCAGTCAGCCATGAGTCATCACCTCAAGATTCTCGCCAATGCCGGACTGGTAGCCACTCGCCGTGAGGGCACAACGATTTTTTATCGGCGCAATGAGAGTCATCCGGATACCGATCTTCAGGCACTGCAACATGTGCTCTTTCAAACCATTGACGAGGCGGCGCTAGATCCGGCTCTGCGCACTCGGCTGGAATCCATTAATACCGAGCGCTCGGCGGCATCAGTGGCGTTTTTTAACCAGAATGCGGCCCGCTTTGAAGAAAACCAAGATCTAATTGCTAGCTGGTCCGACTATGGAGAGAGTGTCGAAAGCTTTCTCGACAGCAGTATTGCCGCCCGGGAATCAGCATTGGAAATTGGTCCCGGATACGGCCAGTTTTTAGGCAAATTATCAGCGACCTTCAAACAGGTTACGGCACTGGATAACTCCGCGGAGATGCTTGAGCAGTGCCGCACCAGAGCCACCAGCCAAGGTCTGCAAAATATCGACTTTAAACTTGGCGACACTAACCTAGCAATCAGTGAAGGGCTGCGCAGCGACTGCATATCTCTGAATATGGTGCTCCACCACAATCCCACGCCAGGAGATATTATCGCCGCCTGCGCAGAGCTGTTAAGAAGTGGTGGCGTGCTCTTGATCACCGATCTCTGTGCTCACGATCAGGAGTGGGTGCAAAAAGCCTGCGGTGATCTCTGGCTCGGCCTCGAACCTCAAGAGTTGACACGCTGGGCACAGAGCGCCGGTCTAGAAGAGGGCAATAGCCTCTACCTCGCACAGCGCAATGGCTTTCGAATTCAACTGCGGCAGTTTGTTAAACCCCTGCCTGATAACCATTAAGTTCCAGACAGATTACAACGGAAAAGTTTATGTCTAATTACAATATTTTTACCTCAGAATCAGTTTCTGAGGGCCACCCAGATAAAATGGCCGATCAGATTTCTGACGCAGTTTTGGATGCCATTCTCAAAGACGATCCCCACTCCCGTGTCGCCGTGGAAACGCTGGTCAAAACCGGTATGACCGTTATCGCCGGAGAAGTGCGCACCGACACCTATGTGGATCTCGAACAGATTGTGCGGGATGTGATTACCGGCATCGGCTACGACAGTTCTGAAGTGGGCTTTGATGGCAACTCCTGCGCCGTGCTCAATGCCATTGGCAAGCAGTCCGGCGATATTGCTCAGGGCGTTGATGAAGCCCAGGACAAAGATATAGGTGCAGGCGATCAGGGTCTGATGTTTGGCTATGCGAGCAATGAAACCTCCGTTTTGATGCCGGCTCCAATTTACTATGCTCACCGCTTGGTGGAGCGTCAGGCGCAATTGCGCAAAAATGGCGTGCTGCCCTGGTTGCGTCCGGATGCCAAAAGCCAGGTCACACTGCGCTACGAAAACGGCAAGCCAGTGGCTATAGATGCAGTGGTTTTATCCACTCAGCATGCGCCGAATATTGCCCTGCCGGATCTGCAAGAGGCGGTACGGGAAGAAATCATCACTCATGTGTTGCCTGAAGAGTGGCTGCATGCAGGGACTCAATATCATATTAACCCCACCGGCCAGTTTATCATTGGCGGACCTATGGGTGACTGTGGACTCACAGGACGGAAAATTATTGTCGACACCTACGGCGGCATGGCCCACCACGGCGGCGGCGCATTTTCTGGGAAGGATCCCACCAAGGTGGATCGCTCAGCGGCCTATGCCGGACGCTATGTGGCAAAGAATATTGTTGCCGCCGGTCTTGCGGATCGCTGTGAAATTCAGGTCTCCTATGCCATTGGCGTCTCCGAACCCACGTCGATCAGTATCAACACCTTTGGCACCGGCAAGCTCTCCGATGAGCAGATTGTCACTCTGGTCAGAGATAATTTTGATCTGCGTCCTCGCGGCCTTATCGAAATGCTCGACCTGCGCCGACCGATCTATCAAGAAACAGCCTCTTACGGCCACTTTGGCCGTGAGTTAGAAAACTTTACCTGGGAAAAAACCGACAAAGTGGCGGCGCTTCAAAAAGCTCTCTAATTAAAAAGCCCTTTAACGGTTCAATTCCCAAACTTACGCATTGAGCAATAGGAAACAACTTATGTCAGAAGCCAAATTTAGCGATTATAAAATCGCCGATATCTCCCTCGCCGATTGGGGCAAAAAGGAGATCTCCATCGCCGAATCAGAGATGCCAGCACTGATGGCGCTGCGCGAGAAATACCGCGCCGAGCAACCCCTTGCCGGAGCACGAATTCTCGGCTGTATCCATATGACCATCCAAACCGCAGTGTTGATTGAGACTCTGGAAGCACTGGGTGCCGAAGTGCGCTGGACATCCTGCAATATCTTTTCAACTCAAGATCATGCCGCCGCCGCAGTTGCTGCAAATGGCACGCCGGTATTTGCCTGGAAGGGTGAGACCGAAGAAGAGTATGAGTGGTGTCTGGAACAGCAAGTATTAAAAGATGGCGTGCCCTGGAATGCCAATATGATTCTTGATGATGGCGGCGACTTAACGGGTTTGCTGCACCAGAAATATCCACAGGTTTTAGACGCAGTCCACGGCGTTACCGAAGAGACCACCACTGGCGTGCACCGTCTCTATGAAATGCTTAAAGCTGGCGAGTTAAAGATTCCCGCAATCAATGTTAATGACTCTGTGACTAAGTCTAAGTGTGATAACAAATACGGCTGTCGCCACAGCTTAAACGACGCCATCAAGCGCGGCACCGATCACCTGCTGTCAGGCAAAAAAGCCGTTGTTGTGGGTTACGGCGATGTGGGTAAAGGTTCCGCCCAGTCTCTGCGTCAAGAAGGCATGATTGTTAAGGTCACTGAAGCGGATCCAATCTGTGCGATGCAAGCTTGCCTGGATGGTTTTGAGGTTGTTTCAACCTACAACGATGGCGATGCCAGTCAGGGGGTCAACACTGATCTGCTGAGCAACACCGATCTGCTGGTTACCAGCACTGGCAACTTCAATGTCTGTGGTTCAGATATTTTGGCAGCGCTTAAAAGCGGCTGTGTGGTCTGTAATATCGGTCACTTCGACAATGAAATCGATACTGCATTTATGCGCAAGACTTGGGAGTGGGACGAGATTAAACCACAGGTACACAAGGTCTATCGCGACCGTGCTAGCAATGATCATCTGCTGTTATTGGCCGAGGGTCGACTGGTTAATTTGGGCAATGCCACAGGTCACCCGAGCCGCATTATGGATGGCTCATTTGCCAATCAGGTACTGGCACAGATAGACCTCTACAAGAAGCAGTATGCGGCTCAGGACGAGGCGACTAAAGCGCAGATGTTGCGCGTAGAAGTGTTGCCTAAGCATCTCGATGAAGAAGTTGCGGGTCATATGGTTCGCGGTTTTGGTGGTGTGGTGACTAAGCTGACTCAGGCCCAGGCCGACTATATTAATGTGTCGGTTGATGGTCCATTTAAAGGCGATAGTTACAAGTACTAGTCGGCGACCTTGATCGCCACTTTCATAGTCCCCTTAATGGCCACAGAGGAACAGCTTGATGAACACAGATACACCCGATCTCAGCTTTGAATTTTTCCCGCCGAAAACCGAGCAGGGAAAAATTAAGCTGGCGACAACCCGACAGGAGTTGGGCAAATTTAATCCGGAATTTTTCTCCGTAACCTATGGCGCCGGCGGCTCTACGCGCGCCACTACCGCGGATCAGGTTGCCGCGATTCAAGCGGATGGTTTTGAGGTGGCGCCGCATATTTCCTTTGGCGGCAACTCTGAAGCAGAAGTCTTGGAACTGCTCAACAGCTATAAAGCCTCCGGAGTTAAACATTTGGTCGCACTGCGCGGCGATCTGCCCTCGGGTATGGGTGGCGCTGCACAGTTGGTGCATGCCAATCAGTTAGTGGCATTTATTCGCCAGCACACCGGTGATCATTTCGCGATTAATGTGGCCGCCTACCCTGAGATTCACCCGGAAGCCGAGAGTTACAGCAAAGATGTCTACTGGCTCGGTGAAAAATTTAAAGCCGGTGCCAACCGCGCTATTACTCAGTATTTTTATAGTGCTGATGCCTACTTTAAATTTGTCGACGCCTGCGCCAAGGCCGGTATCAACCAGCCGATTATTCCCGGCATTATGCCTCTGACTAACTATGCCAACCTTATGCGCTTCTCGGATAGCTGTGGTGCAGATATTCCACGCTGGTTGCGCTGGCAACTTAAAGAGCGCAGCGACAATATGGAGGATCTGGTCAGCTATGGTATCGATATGGTCAGTGAACTAAGCCAGAAGCTGCTCGATGGCGGCGCCCCGGGCCTGCATTTTTACACCATGAATCAATGGCAGGTTACTGGTACTCTGTGCCGCAACCTTGGCTTTAAGGACAACCACTGATTCGCCACCATGCGTATTCCTCGAATATTCACTGACCAACCCCTGAGCAGCGGCGCCAATCTGGCCCTGACGGGAAGCGCCGCGCGGCATCTGTCGTCAGCGCTGCGCATGACCGCAGGTCAGGAAATCACACTATTCAATGGTCAGGGTGGCGAGTTTGCCGCAACTCTCACCTCGACAGCAAAGTCTCAGGTTGAGGTGAGCATTGGCGACTGTCGTGAGATTGATCGCGAGTCGCCACTCAGGTTACATTTAGCCATCGCAGTGTCCCGCGGGGAACGCATGGACTGGATTATGCAAAAGGCCACTGAGCTCGGCGTCACTGAAATAACACCGCTGTTTAGCGAGCGCACCGAAGTAAAACTCAACGGCGAGCGCCTAGAAAAAAAGTTGCGCCACTGGCAACAGGTTTCAATCAGTGCCTGTGAGCAGTGTCAGCGCAATAGAGTACCCATCATTAACAGTGCCCTGACTCTGGATCAATGGCTGAACGAGGACACTGGCAATGCAGAACAGCTTAGGCTGGTGCTGCATCATCGCAGCGATAAATCCCTAGCACAGCATCAACCGCCGAAAAGTGTCTGCCTTCTGGTGGGACCTGAGGGCGGACTTAGCGACAATGAGATTAGTCGCGCCATGGACAATGGCTTTGCCGCTCTAACTTTAGGCCCCAGAGTAATGCGAACCGAAACTGCGCCGCTGGCAGCGATCAGTATTATGCAGTCAGTCTGGGGAGATATGGGCTGAAGCCTTTTAACTTCAGGGTCCTGCTTCTGGGGCTGAGTGCTCTATTGCTACAGACTGTTGCTCAGGGCGCTATATTTGGTGATGGAAACCCTGACAATGGTATTGAAGATCAACGCCTGATTCCGGTTCAGGGACAGTACAGTCAAGAACAGCGAATCGCTCTATCAGCCGTTGGGACCGTTATCTGCGACGGTGGCCTGAGGGGTACCGCAACGCATATTAAAAGCCCTTTGGTGAATCCAACTCAGGCGATTATAGTGACCGCTGCGCATATCTTATTTGACGCTAAATCCGGCAAAAAATACGCTTCGTGCAGCTATCTCCCGAGAAATAAGCGTCTTAGCGCTATTCCATTTGCCATGGTGTCGGCCCATAACTTCGACCCACTCAGTGAAAATAAAATTGCTCAATCGGAGAGCGATATTGTGTTTGTGGCGCTGTCTAGGTCACTGCAACAGCCAGCCTTAAAATTAAGTATCGGCCAATCTATCGGCTCTGGAAGACTGTCTTTGCTGGGTTATAACAGCGGCCGAAATCAAATCACCGAATCAGTCGGCTGCGAGCAGTACAGCTCGATTCAATTTGCCAGTGAAAAATTGCTCTTGCATGACTGTGATGCAAGAAGCGGGGCGTCTGGGGGACCGCTTTTGTTAGAGGATAAAAATCACCAGGCAACGCAATTAATTGCCATACATGGCGGTACTCTGCTGGTGAATAACACTGCTGTAACAGGCCTCCAACTGAACTCACAAACCAACAGCGCCACTCGAGACGGCGCTGTGGCAGATCCTGAGCGCTGGATCAATCAGGCACGCAGAGTTGATCAGTCTGTGCTGATGCGACTGCAGCAGTTTGCTGCATATCTTGCCAAGGGTTCTCTAGGTCAAAGATAACATCCTGAGCAAACCCCGGAATATGCACACCTTTGGCACTAATAGTGACACCGGCCTCATCAATTAATGGCTCACCAAAGCGATAGATCACGTCCAGCTGAGCGGCATCGGCACGAATGGCATACTGCGCCGCTGCAGCACGGGTTATATCCCGCTGAGCCAAATAGGCACTAAATCGATCGGCGTAGCGCACGGCCAACATCCCCTCAACCTTTTCTGGTGACAACAGCACAGCTGTAGCATTGTTGCCGCCAAAGCCTTTTGAATTGATAAAGGCTACATCCATCTTGCTAGCACTGACATCTATATCCTGCAGTGGGAAACGAAGACGCTCCTGAGCTACATCCGGCGCTATTTCAGTGATGGTTTTAATCCCCGGAATCATTTGATATTTAAAGGTTCCCAGCGCAGATACAAGCTGATCACCACTGGCGGTGGACAGGGAGTGGCCAACATAGGATTTCGCCGCTGTTACCGGCCAATCATAAATATCAAAGGCAGTGGCAACCTGCTCAATCAAATGTGACTCGGTGGTGCGGTTGGCTGGGGTGCTGGATCCGTGGGCGTGGACAAAGCTGTGCTTTTTAACACTGTCTTCACCGACAATATTGATCGCTGCGGCGACCGCTTTGGAGAAGGAAATATAGTTGCCCACTCCAGGGGCGGAAATAGACTTCTTCACGCCGTCAGCATTAATAAACACCTCTGGCACAGCGCCGTGAATATCGGCACCCAGCTCAATAGCCAGGGCATCATCCATCAGCACAATATACTGGGTCGCTTCCGACAGAGTAAAGCCGCAGTTATGGCCAAAGGGACGGCTGGCTCGACGCCAATCTGGCGTCTCTGTGCCGTCTAATTTGCATAGATTTTCATCGCTGCCGAGAGCACTCATATTGGCAAAGCCCTCGGAGATCTCTGGAGTGACACCGGCTTCGGCATTACCCAAAATAGCGACGCGCCGGCGACCGCTGCGAATATCTCGCACCGCGGCTTGCAGCACATAGAGGAAACTGGCGCAGGCGCCGGTAATGGCTTCAGTGTGACCGACGCTACCCAGCACATAGGCATTAACAAAGTCCGCTGGCATAGAGTTTAAACCCAGAGGAACCTGCTTGGCTGTGGTGCGACTGCCGCGTAAACGGGCCTGTAACAGACCACCAAAACCCTCCTCGGTCATCTGACTTAATACGCTAGAGGAGTAAACACCCACTTCGTCTGGTGAGACTGATGCAGCTACTTTATCCCAAGGGATTCCCATTGAATGCACAGCATCGCTGGCGCCGATTAAGGCCATCTGCAGACTCCGCGGATGAAAGCGGCTGTTGTAATGATCTGAAGGATTAAAACCGCTGGGCAACTGTCCCGCAGCTTTGGCAATAAGCTCATAAGGGGACTCGACCAGGTACTGGCTGGAACCGCTGGCGGTCACTTCGACATTGCCATCTTCAAGATTGCGGATCAACCAATCCTTGGGCGGTACCTTGGGCAGGTCACGCTTTAACATTTTGAATTGAACTAACTGGTGGGGCTCATCGGTGAGAGAGATCTTCTTGTGGCCGGGAATATTGGCCGGATCAAATGACTCGATCTTGCGAATCAAGGTGCCATCGAGGACCTGCTGGCGGTATTTCTTGTCCACTTCAATGGCGCTCAGCTCGGCACCCTGATGATCGCGATAAATCTCACCCTCTTTGGTTATCTGGGCCATTAAGCAGGCGAGGCTGACAATCGTATCAACCTGCTCAGCAGCAGGCAGTGATTCGAGAATCATACGGCGAAACGCCTGATGAGATGAGCTGCGTCCAGCAGCGCTGTAGCCGCCGAAGCCGACAATAACCGGAAGAGAGTTAGGCATAGGAACGTCCTTGATGTGGAGCAATTAAGAGGCGAGTAGTGTGGCAGGGCTGACAGAGAGTTCTCTTGTGACTTCGCCAAAATGTACGATATTTAGGCCACTTCATGGTATATTGCGCCATTATGGCCTTTAATCTAACGCTTTTACTCTGTGACAATATGCTCGTCTCTAGCACTACGCTGGCGGCTGAGATTTTTCAATTTGCTCAGGCTATGGCCCGGGCCGCCAGAGATCCCCACAACAAACTGAAGATCCGCTGGGTTAGCGCTGATGGCCAACCGGTGCAGACCTCTGCTGGCTTCCAGCTCAGTCCGACCCACTCTATAGACGATGCCTTTACCAGCGATCTGATTCATATACCGGCACTGTGGCGCAATCCGCGTCCGGCGGTACGCAATAATCAGGCCTATATTCCCTGGTTACAGGAACAGCATCAACGCAACAGCAGCTTTACCGCGGTAGGTACCGGCGTCTGCTTTCTGGCCGAGGCGGGGCTGTTAGACGATAAATCGGCGACTACCCATTGGCACTACTTTGACCAACTGCAGCGCAGCTATCCGAAAGTTAAACTGGCGCGCCAGCACTTCACCACACAGTCTGGAAATATTTTTTGTGCGGCGAGCATTAATGCGATGGCGGAACTGATTATGCATCAGGTGGAGCGTATTTTTGGTCGAGTGATTGCGCGTCAGGCTCAGCGTAATTTTTTCCATGAGATTCGCAATTTAACCGAGCCTCTATCGCTCAGTGACCAGCATACAACCCACAGCGATGAGACCATTGTGCAGGCACAGATGTGGATTGAGGATAACCTTAGCAAGCAGTTGGCAGTGCCGGAATTGGCCGCGCAATTTGGCATGAGCACGCGCACTTTTAATCGGCGCTTTGTCGCAGCAACCGGCAAGACACCGGGTGATTATCTGATGGATATTCGCATGACATTTGCCTGTGATCTATTGAAGAACACGGATCTGACCATTTTGGAGATTGCTGGCTACAGCGGTTACAACGATGCCAGCTGGTTTTCATCACGCTTTAAACACTGGTCCGGCAATAGCCCTAAGGAATATCGCCACACCGTTCGGGCAAAACTATTTTCCACTGAGGTAAGCTGAACGCCACCTCAGCGGAGAGCAGTATTTAGATAATTCGCACGTGGATAACACCGTCCACAGCCGCTATCTGGTCACGGAGGCTGTCGCTGAGATCGCCTTCGATATCGATAATATTGTAGGCAATTTCGTCACGGCTCTTGTTCACCATATCGACAACATTGATCTCGCCATCGGCTAATATCGACAGCACGCTACCCAATACCTTGGGAACGTTTTTGTTGGTGAAGGTGATGCGGGTTCCACCATTGCGTGACATTCTGATTTTCGGGTAGTTAACCGAGTTTAGGATGTTACCGTTCTCAAGGAAGTCCATCAGCTGATTAGCGGCCATTACAGCGCAGTTCTCTTCCGCTTCTTCGGTGCTGGCACCAATGTGCGGCATCAACAAGACATCCTTGCGGCCAAGTAATTCAGGGGCTGGAAAGTCAGTGATATAACCGGCGATCACACCGCCATCGAGAGCGGCAACCATATCGGCGCTGCTGACAATCTCTTCCCTGGCAAAGTTAAGAATCTTAGCAGTGCTCTTCATGCCCGAAAGGGTCTTGCTGTTGATCAGGTGCTTAGTGGCAGCAATGGCTGGCACGTGCAGGGTAATAAAGTCTGAGCAGGCCAACAGCGCTTCAAGATTTTCCATGCGCTCAACACTGCTCGACAGCTGCCAGGCAGCCTCAACCGAAATGGCCGGATCGTAACCTACTACATTCATGCCCAGCTCTAGGGCCAGGTTGCCAATCATTGAGCCAATCGCACCGAGGCCGACTACACCCAGGGTTTTGCCCTTGATTTCGCCACCGGCAAAATTCTTTTTCTCTTTTTCCAGCAACTTGCCCATCTCACCTGAATCGGTCATCTCAGTGAGATTTTGCACATAGTTCATGCCACCATAAATATCTCGCGAGCCCATCAGCAGTGCCGCGACAATCAGTTCTTTTACCGCGTTGGCATTGGCGCCTGGAGTGTTGAAAACAACAATGCCCTTATCGGTGTAATCAGCCACAGGAATATTGTTCGTACCTGCGCCGGCACGGGCGATAGCCACCACGGACTCGGGCATGACTTCAGTGTGCAGTTTCTGGCTGCGCAACAAAATGCCATCTGCATCAGTTGTTTCGCTGGACACCTCGTAGCTGTCGGTAGGGAAACGGCTCAAGCCTTTAGATGAAATAGCATTGTAGGTACGAATTTTATACATAGTTTTTGTGGTCTCGGTTTTTAATCTTTTAGTCAGTGGCAAGTTTTATGAGCTAAGAGCTTACGAATTAGGTCTTTACGCGCTTACTTCGCTATAGGCCCAATCGAGCCATGGCAACAGTGCTTCTAGATCTGATGCCTCAACAGTGGCGCCACACCAGATACGCAGGCCCGCCGGTGCATCGCGGTAGGCACCTATGTCGTAGGCAACCGCCTCAGAGGCTAACAATTTAACAATCTGTTTAACCTGATCTGCCTCGAGATCAAGGGTTAAGCAAACACTGGTATTGGAAATTTGATCTGCTTCCTGAGCCAAGAAATGTGCCCAGGGACGGCTCTCAACAAAGCCTTTAATCACATCGAGATTGGCATTGGATTTGGCAATCGCCGCTGGCAGGCCACCGATCGATCGCACCCAGTCGAGGGCATCGAGATAATCGGCTACGCAGAGCATCGAGGGGGTATTGATGGTTTCGCCGCGGAAAATACCTTCAATTAACTTGCCACCTTTGGTCAGGCGGAAGATCTTTGGCAGAGGCCAGGCCGGAGTGTAGCTCTCCAAGCGTTTAACCGCTCGAGGGCTGAGAATTAACATGCCGTGACCGCCTTCGCCGCCGAGCACTTTCTGCCAGCTGTAGGTCACTACATCAAGCTTTTCCCAGGGCATTTCCATCGCAAAGACTGCTGAGGTGGCATCGCAGATAGACAGGCCAGTGCGCTCATCGCTGATCCAATCTGCATTGGGCAGTTTGACGCCGGCGGTGGTGCCATTCCAGGTAAACACGGTATCGTGATCCGGGTTGGCCTGAGTCATATCCGGCAGCTGACCGTAGTCCGCAGTGTAGCTCTGAAGGTTATCTAATTTTAGCTGTTTGGTGGCATCGGTTAGCCAGCCACTGCCAAAAGATTCCCAGGCAAAGACATCCACTGGGCGGGCACCGAGCACCGACCACATAATCATTTCAAAGGCGCCGGTATCTGAAGCCGGAACGACTCCGACTCTGTAGCCTTCCGGCAAGCCAAGAATCTCTGCGGTATCGGTGCAGGCACGACCTAGGGCAAGTTTGCCAACACTGGAGCGATGTGAGCGGCCCAGAGTGTCGACATCAAGATTATTGAGGTCATAACCCGGACGCTTGGAGCAGGGGCCAGAGGAGAAGTTTGGATTAGCGGGCTTATTAATTGGCTTCATGGAGTGCGGTAGCTTCTTTTAATTAATAACAGTTATGAGAGTTAATAGGGCGACATAGACTGTAGATCCAATCGCCGGTCGGCAAGTCTAGTCTCAGTCTTACGCTCTATACAGTGCTTTTGCTCATTATGATTATTGATCTGACCTATTAAGGGCAGTGTAAAACCTGTTGTTGGAACGGCTAGCGCGCTTATTGCGCGGCGGCACGCTCTTTGGCAATCAGATAGTCGGCGACAGCGATCATGCCTTCAAAGCCACCAGACATTCTGGAACTGACTCGGTACTTGCCGTTAACCACCATCTCTGGTGTTCCCTGAGTGCGATAACCGCGCATGCGGGCCTTGGCTTGGTTGACCATGCTGCTCATGCCAAAGGAGTTAAAGACCTGAGAGAATTTCTCAGGGCTAACACCGGCAGCGACAAAATACTTGGTTAAATCCTGCTCTGAACGAATGCCATCGCGCTTGACATGGATGGCTTCAAAAATTGCCATATGCACCTGATCCAGAACCTTGAGCATGCTAGCGCTGTAGTAGGCGCGGGCATAGAGTTCCATGGCGGGCTGCCAAACTGCTGGGGTGCGCTGCATATCAACATCGGCAGCCAGTGTCTCAATCCAGGGTTCGAGCACTGACTCAAAGTTAAAGCAGTGACCACAGGTGTAAGCGAATACTTCATTCACTTCGATCTTTGCCGAATTAGCCGTTCTCACAGCCTGTGGTAGCACTTCATAGTCAACGCCTGCTTTGTACTTGCTGTCCTCAGCTGCACAACCGATTGAAACGGGCAGCAGAAGGATTAAAAAAACATAACTGAGAATACGTCGCGACATAAGAAACTCCTGTAAAACGATTTAATTGTCTTCCACGGCTAAAATCGGCTGAAAAAGAACTCTACTCGATCCCTGAGTCACTCAGGGATCGCAGCTCTATGCTTAAATCAGTTGAGCCCAGAAATATAGTTGGCCACTGCTTTAATCTCTTTATTGCTTAGACGCTCAGCAACACCCTGCATAATCTTGGCATTGGCACCGCTGTTGCGCTCGCCACTCTGATATTTGAGCAGCTGGCTTTCAATATAATCCGCGTGCTGACCACCCAGACCAGGATAGCCCGCAGGGCCATTGCCGGTGCCGGCAGGTGAGTGACAACCAGTGCAAGAGGGAACACCTGTCTTGAGGTTGCCGCCGCGGTAAATGTCTTCGCCAAGCTCTAGGGCTTCAACTGGATCGCTGTAGCCAATCAGGCTAATTTCCTGAGCGCCGGCAATGCTGCGCTGCTGGCTGTCGTAAAACGCGGCCATATCCTGCAGGTCTTGATCGGAGTTCGCATCCAGTAGACCGGTCATCTCGACAATCACGCGTTTACCGGACTTGATGTCCTGCAATTGACGGTATAAATATTTTTCGCCTAAGCCAGCTAGCTTAGGAAATGCAGAAACCATGCTATTGCCATCGCTTGAATGACAACCGGCGCACATTGCTACCTTGTTTTTTCCTGCTGCAGCATCGCCAGATGCCAAAACCTGATTAGCTGTAAATGCAGCTACCAGACAAATAATCGTTAAAAAGCTTTTTTTCATGGTTAATCAACTCGTGCAATCGGCTAGAATAGGTGTCTTTCGTGCAACTACTTTAATCTGTACCCTAGCCATGTCGGCTAAAGCCGGCGCATTATATACCAATATGCGGCAACTCTTACAGCCAGATAGTGACCCTTTATTCATGGATTCAAATCATATCGACTATCGGCGCATTAGTTTTTTAACCAGCGCCCCCTCAATCAAACAATGCCCTGAAGACAACGGTTGTGAGGTGGCCTTTGCCGGACGCTCTAATGCCGGCAAATCCAGCGCGATTAATACCCTTACACGCATCCGCGGGCTTGCCAGAACAAGCAAAACCCCGGGGCGCACGCAGCTGATTAACTTCTTTGATCTGGGGGATGATAAACGGCTGGTGGATCTTCCCGGATACGGCTATGCCAAGGTCCCCATTGAGATGAAACGCGAGTGGGATCGGGATCTCGCCGAATATCTGCAGTTGCGCCAAAGCCTTGCCGGTCTAGTCTTGCTGATGGATATTCGCCATCCTCTGCAGGAGTTCGATCTGCAGATGCTCAACTGGGCAGCTCAGGCGGGCTTGCCGGTGCATATCTTGCTGACCAAGTCAGACAAGCTCAAACGCGGGCCAGGACAGAACGCGCTGCTGATGGTAGAAAAACATTTGCGCGATATGGATCCCGGCTGCACACTTTTGAGTGTTCAGACCTTCTCTTCTCTAAAGAAGCAGGGCCTCCCTGAATTGGAGTCGGTGCTGGGCCACTGGCTGAACTCAGACTTTGTTGATCCCGCCACAGATTAAAAACAGCTCCTTAAAAACTCTTTTAGCAAAAAAAACCAGACAAAAAAAACCCGGTTCAAAGTTGAACCGGGTGTCTGCTTTGCTTTGCTTGGGAGTTTCAGCGTTGCAGTTGCTTAGGTTGGGGGAGAGTAAGCAATCATGTCTTGCCCTTATTCAGACAGGCTGAAACGAAATAGTTCACAAATAATTGAAATAAATTAAAAATAATTTATTCCTTGAGACCAGACCTCCCTTTCACCCGCCCTTTTGAGTATCAAACCCGCTGAAAATGACTAGTGTGCCTCATCCCAGTTGTCGCCTACGCCAATATCAACCACCAAGGGCACTAACAGCTCTGCAGCGCCCTCCATCAGGTCATTGAGACCCTGCTTAATCTCCTCCATCTCCGACTCTGGCACTTCGAGAACCAGTTCATCGTGGACCTGCATAATAATTTTGCTGGTTAGGTGACTGTTTTCCAGCCAGCTGTGCACATTGATCATGGCTAACTTGATAATATCCGCTGCGGTGCCCTGCATCGGCGCATTGATCGCCGTGCGCTCTGCCGCCTGACGGCGCATACCATTGCTGGCATTGATCTCTGGCAGATATAGCCGGCGACCAAAAACCGTTTCAACAAAGCCATTTTCGGCGGCGGTGTGGCGAATATTGTTCATGTAATTCTGCACCCCCGGATAGCGGGTGAAGTAGAGTTCAATATATTCCGCAGCCTGTTTCCGATTGATGCCTAGCTGACGGGCCAGACCAAAGGCAGACATCCCATAAATAAGGCCGAAGTTAATCGCCTTGGCGCTGCGGCGCTGATCAGTGGTGACATCACCTGCATCAACCCCAAAGACCTCTGCGGCAGTGGCGCGGTGAATATCCTGACCAGCACTAAAGGCGGCCAGTAGACTGGGATCCTCTGACAGGTGGGCCATGATGCGCAGCTCAATTTGCGAGTAATCCGCAGCTACCAACTTGCAGCCCGGGGCGGCAATAAAGGCCTGACGCACGCGGCGGCCCTCGGCGCTGCGTATAGGAATGTTCTGCAGATTGGGATCCGATGATGAGAGTCGTCCGGTGGCGGTTCCCGACTGATGATAGGAGGTGTGAATGCGTCCGGTGAGCGAATTGATCATGGTGGGAAGCTTATCGGTGTAGGTGGACTTGAGTTTTGCTAGTCCACGGTGCTCGAGTAGCACCTTGGGCAGGGGATAATCCAAGGCCAGCTCCTGAAGCACTTCCTCTTTGGTGGAGGGGGCGCCCTTGGCAGTTTTTTTCAGCACTGGTATCTCTAGTTTTTCGAAGAGTATTTCACCCAGCTGCTTTGGCGAAGCCAGATTAAACTGCTGCCCTGCCAGATCCCAGGCTTCGGTCTCCAGTTCCCCCAGTCGCGCAGAGAGTTCCTGACTCTGCTGAAATAGCAGCGTGTCATCCACCAGAGCACCAGTGCGCTCTATACAGGAGAGGACTGGGACCAGTGGCAACTCAATATTCTCAAAGACTTTTTTCAGCGTCGCCTCGGCGGCAACTCGCGGCCACAGGGTTTGATGCAGGCGCAGAGTAATATCCGCATCTTCCGCGGCATAGGGGGTCGCCTGCTCAAGGGCTACCTGATTAAAGGTGAGCTGAGCAGCGCCTTTGCCGGCGACATCGGCAAATTTAATCGTTTCTTCGCCCAGATAGTTCAGCGCCAAGCTATCCATATCATGGCGGCTTGCCACTGAATCGAGCACATAGGATTCGAGCATGGTGTCAAAAGCAACGCCGCGCAGGGTGATGCCATGTTGTGCCAGCACACTCATATCATACTTGAGGTTTTGACCGACTTTTTTCAGCTCGGGGTCTTCAAGATAAGATTTCAGGCTGTCGAGGACAAACTCGGGCTTAAGCTGCTCTGGAGCGCCCATATAGTCGTGGGCAAAGGGAATATAGCAGGCCTCTCCCGGGGCTGTGGAGACTGAGATACCCACTAACTGGGCGCGCATATAGTCGAGACTGGTAGTCTCTGTATCCACCGCCACCAAGTCGGCTGATGCAATCTTTTCAAGCCAAACTGTCAGATCCTGCTCGGTTAGCACCACCTGATAGTCTTTCTCTACAACCGGAGTATCCACTGGTGCTGCAGGCTTATTATCTACCCCTGCCGGCGAGCTTGCTGCGGCGGCTGGCTTGGTTTCAGTGCTGCCTTGGGCTTCCTCAATCCAGGTTTTAAACTCCATATCCTTAAACAGGCTGAGTAATGCGGCTCTGTCTGGCTCGCCATTCTTTAGCTCCGACAGATGCATGGGCATCTCAACATCGGTTTTAATGGTCGCTAGCTCGTAGGAGAGGTAGGCTAGGTCTTTATTGTCCAGCAACTTGGGGGACATGGTTTTGGCACCGCGAAATGCGAGGCCCGCGACATCATCGAGGTTGGCGTAAATATCATCCAAGCTACCTATGCCCTGAAGTAATCCCAGAGCGGTCTTCTCTCCGACACCGGGGACGCCGGGAATATTGTCTGACTTGTCACCCAGCAGCGCCAGATAATCAATAATCAGCTCTGGGGGAATACCAAACTTCTCAATCACCCCTGCCCTATCCATAGCGCTGTTGTTCATGGTGTTGATTAGAGTGATATGTTCATTGACCAACTGGGCGATATCTTTATCGCCCGTGGAGATCACCACCGCCTGTTTTGCCGCGGTAGCCTGCAGTGCCAGTGTGCCAATCACATCGTCCGCCTCGACTCCGTCAATGATCAACATGGGCATGCCCATAGCTTGAATAATTGCATGGATGGGCGCTATCTGCTCCCGCAGATCGTCCGGCATCGGCGGTCGATTGGCTTTGTATTCGGTATAAATGTCGTCGCGAAAGGTTTTGCCCTTGGCATCGAAGACCACCACATGGGTGCTCTGGGGATAGTCTTTCTGCAGGCGCCGCATCATATTGATAACACCTTTAACTGCGCCGGTGGGCTTGCCCTTGCTGTTGGTCAAGGGCGGCAGTGCATGGTAGGCGCGATAGAGGTAGGAAGAGCCATCGACTAGAATCAGCGGGGTTGTATTGTCCATATTTTCCACGAGAGTTGTTAATGAGCTAGCGTTAATCTTGCTCGGTTAGGATACAGGATTTTCCTGAGCCTGTTGGTAATTCATGGTTTGTGGAACCGCTTAGTCAATCCTTAAAGCAGCTCTTAAATTGCCTAGCCAAACCCTGCATAAAACGGGCATAGCCGTCCTCCACGAGAGCTTGATCAAATCCCTGAATATCGATCAGTGCCACCGGCAGGGATAATTCTTCGGCGATGATTTTAGCATCCCGATCGGCGTATTGAGGTTCGGTAAATACGCAGCTGGCGGCGGAAGCTCTGGCATCTTGGCGCAGCCGATATTGGCTTTTGACACCTTGGCTGGCGCCACTGGCATCCCGAATGGAGAGGCCTGACTCGAGGCCAAAGCTACTGGTGAAGTGACCTAGGGCATCGTGGTGAACAAGGAACTGGCGGCTGCTTAGGGGCGCCAAATCAACAGTTAGGCTGGCAACTTGGGCGGCACTGATAATTTCTTTTACCGGCAGTTTAAGGCGCCGCTGTATCTCGACGGCAATCAGATTGGCTGTTGCCGGATTTAGCCACAGATGAGGATCCGCTGTTAGGCCACTGTGTTGGTGATGGTCGATTTGATCAGGATGCTCAGTCTCGGCGCTAACCTGCCCTTGGTAGCCGGCATCTTGGGGGACAATTTCCAGCAACTGCATGACTGTAATACGTTTGGCTTTAGGTAACAGTGACAGTGGTTTGGCGACTCGGGATTCAATCGTCTCACCGATCCAGATAACCAGATCTGCCTGGGCAATTCTCTTTAGGGATGAGACTGGCAGCGATAGGGTATGGGCGGACTGGGTCGCCGATTGCAGATACTCCACTCGAGCCTGATCCCCAACTGCAGACTGAGCAATTATGGCCAGTGGTTTTATGGTGGTGATAATTAATGGTTTGCTGGCTGCGGGTTCTTTATTAGCCGAGGGCTCTTTGTGAGCTGAGGGCTCTTTATTGGCTAAGGGCTCTTTATTGGCTGAGGGCTCTATCAATGACTCAGAGGCCACCAAGGCCGCTGGAAGTGCCAGCAGGCTCAAGAGGGTAACAATTTTAATAAAACTGTTATAATGTTTCACTATAAATAAATCTATCATTGACAATAATGCCCCAAAGCTCCGTCAATTGTTTAAGCATATAGATATGTTATATTATAACATTACACTTAATTGAATAAATACTGATTAACTAGGCACATAGCCCCATGTTGACCAATTCTCGATTAGTTCACCAGCCCCATGACCACGGCCGCTGTATCAGTGCTGCCCTGAGCCGCGCCGAGGAACTCTGCGCTGCCAGCAAGGCGCGGCTGACATCGACACGAAAGTCAGTACTGGAGCTGCTCTGGCAGAGCCATCGGCCTCTCGGAGCTTATCAGTTGCAGGATCAGCTGGCTGCACTGTCGGGGAAATCTATCGCCCCGCCGACTATTTACCGGGCTATTGAGTTTCTTCTCAAGCTCGGGCTGATTCACCGTATCCCATCACTGAATGCCTATATCGGCTGCCCTTTTCCCGGCAGTGACCACAGCAATCTATTTATGATCTGCAACGCATGTGGCAGCGCCGCCGAAGTGGCCCACAACGGTATTAATGACCTGCTGCAAAAAGCCAGCGATAAGGCAAATTTTACTTTACAGAGCCAGACACTGGAGCTTTTTGGGCTATGCCCTAACTGCAGCCTATCCGCAGCTCAAACCGGGCCAGCAAGCCCAGAGAATCGATAATGAATATACCGCTTATTAGGCTAGATCAGATCAGTAAATCATTTGGCTCGCGCCAAGTGCTGCAGAATATTTCCATGCAGCTGATGCGCGGGGAGATTACCACATTGATTGGTCCCAATGGGGCCGGAAAGTCGACCCTAGTGCGAATTATTCTTGGCTTACTGAAGCCCGACAGCGGCTCAGTGCAACCTTCGCCGGAGCTGCAGATCGGCTATATGCCACAGAAGATCAATATAGACCCGACTCTACCGATCTCCACCTGCCGATTTTTACAGTTGGCAAATGCCTCTCACAGCGCCTGCCATGCTGCGCTGGAGAAGGTCGGCATTGGCCACTTGGCAAAAGCGCCGGTGCAAACTCTCTCCGGGGGGGAAATGCAGCGCGCCCTGCTAGCCCGAGCCATCGTCCGCTCGCCAAACTTTTTGGTGCTCGATGAGCCGGTCCAGGGGGTTGATGTCAGCGGGCAGAATGCCCTCTACTCGATGATTGCGGATCTCAGTAAGTCTCTTAACTGCGGCGTATTGATGGTGTCCCACGATCTGCACTTGGTGATGTCTGCCACGGATCATGTCATCTGCCTCAATCAGCATATCTGCTGTCAGGGCAATCCCGAGCAAGTCACCCAGGATCAGGCTTATATCGATATCTTTGGCCAAACCACGGCGATCTATGCCCATCAACACGACCACCAACACAGTATTCACGGGGAGGTGCTCGACAAGCAGGGCAAGCACCAACATGGGGAGGGCTGTAACCATGACTGATTTTCTACTCTATGCCCTACTGGCGGGACTTGGCGTGGCTCTGGTTGCCGGCCCACTGGGCTGCTTTGTGGTGTGGCGGCGCATGGCATATTTTGGCGACACCTTAGCCCACTCAGCACTCTTGGGTGTTTCCATCGGCGTGCTGCTCGGGATTAATATCAGTGTTACCGTGGCGGCAATTCCCATGCTGATTGCTCTGGGTCTGGTGTATCTGGAGCAGCGCGGTATTTTGTCACTGGATACTCTTCTCGGCATCCTCTCCCACTCAGCGCTGGCGACCGGTCTGGTGTTGATTTCTTTATTGCCGGATGTTCGCGTAGATCTTATGTCACTGCTATTTGGCGATCTGCTGTCGGTGACAAAAAATGATCTCTGGGTGATCTATGGGGTGGCGGCAACGGTGGTGGTGTTGCTGCTATGGCTGTGGAAACCGCTGATCAATATTACCGTCCATGAGGAGCTGGCCAGTGTTGAGGGGGTTAAGACCTCGGCAGTGCGCACCGCGCTGATGTTGATTACCGCGCTGGTGATCGCTATTGCCATGAAAATTGTCGGGGTGCTGCTGATTACGGCGCTGCTGATTATTCCCGCGGCCACTGCCCGTCGGGTCAGCAGTACGCCGGAGCAAATGGCGGTGTTAGCCAGCTTGATTGCCATGTTGACGGTGGTTATGGGCTTGGCCATGTCTTGGTATAGCGACACGCCAGCAGGCCCTTCGGTGGTGGTCTGTTGCGCCCTGCTATTTACGCTTTCGCTGGCAGTTAGACAGCGCAGTTAACGGTTAAAGCTGTCTTTAATCGAGCGCCAGGTCTGACGCATGGCCACTTCACCGTGGGGCGCTTTAAAGAACCCGTGGTAGTGACCCTTGGGGTTGATCAGCACTACTTGGGTGCTGTGATCGACAGTGTAGTTGTCGTCACCTAGATCTACCTTGGTATAGGCAATAGTGAGCTGCGTACTGAGACCCAAAATAGAATAGGGATTGCCTGTAACGCCAATGAAGTCTTCGTTGAAGTAGGGCACATAGAGGGCCATTTTCTCAACCGTGTCGCGCTCGGGATCCAGAGACACCATCACGATCTGTAGGTTTTCTTTTTCGCTGTCACCCAGATCTTCGTACATGGCATTCAGCGTTGACAGAGTGGTGGGGCAAATATCCGGGCAGTTGGTAAAACCAAAAAACACTATGCTCCAAACACCTTTGAAGTTTTCCAGGGTGAAAGGCTGGCCATTGTGATCAATCAGATCGAAGTCGCTAAATATCCGCGGCGTACTCAGCTCGATGGCGCCATTAACTCGCAGATCCTCGGCGGACATGGGCACCGGCTGACGCATCTTCCAAGCAAAGCCAAAGATCACTAAAACGATAAAGCAGAGTATGACGCCAACGGTTAGTTTGATGCCGGTTTTTTGCTTCATGATACTGTTCTCCAAAAACGCCGTTGGTCCATAAATGGCCGATGGCGGTGCTCGATTAAATTATCGGCGTTGACTCTATAAGGTAGTGGTCGAGCAGCATAATCACAAATAGCACCATCAAATAGGTAATCGAAAATTTGAAGGTCTTCATGCCCGATTCATCATCCTGCCCAAACAGCATAACCAGTGCCCAGTATAAAAAGCCCGCACCTAAGACCAGGGCGCTGACCAAATACAGCAAGCCGAACATGCCAGTCAAAAATGGCAGTACGGTAATCACGATCAAAAGTAAGGTGTAGAGCACTATATTGATCTTGGTGTATTGCTCACCGTGGGTCACCGGCAGCATTGGAATCTCGGCTTTGGCGTAATCGTCTTTGCGGTGGATTGCCAGGGCCCAAAAATGCGGTGGTGTCCAGGCAAAGATAATCAGCACCAGCAGCAGGGCGTTGTAGTGCACTTCCCCGGTGACTGCGGTCCAGCCCAGCAGCGGTGGCGCGGCACCGGCGAGACCGCCGATAACAATATTCTGTGGCGTCGCGCGCTTCAGGTACATGGTGTACACAAAGGCATAACCAATAGATGAGGCCAGTGTCAGCCAGGCGGTAATCTGGTTGATAAACACCAGCAGGATCAACATGCCAGCGAAGCCGGTCAGTGCAGCAAACATGATCGCCTGATTCGGCTGAATGCGGCCGCGGGCGATGGGGCGATTGTGGGTGCGCGCCATAGTGTCATCAATCTTGCGATCGACAATATGGTTGACTGCTGCAGCGGATCCGGCACAGAGAGCGATGCCCAGATTTCCCAGAATTAACACATCCAGAGATACCCAGCCGTCAGTGGCTAAGAGCATGCCAATCAGGGAGGTCAGAATCATCAGCGCAACCACGTTGGGCTTGCACAACTCTAGGTAGTCGCGCCAGCTTACGCCGTTTGTTTCTAATTCAGTTTGTTGCATAGGGTACAACTCCAGAGTTCTAACTGTTGATTAACGGTCTGGTGAATATTTTAAAAGATGCTTCATATCTTCTAGCAGGCCCATAACATCGTCGTCTTGGATAAAGTAAAGAATAACTTCTGCGTCTGGCGTTACTACAAAGTATCGGGTGTCGGCCATATCCCAGTCTGCTGAGGTGTTTTTCAGCATCTGCTTAAACTCGCCTAGGCCTTCAGTTCGAATGGTTAAATGGGGGTGTGCAAGACTCAGATCATCAAATTCCTGCTGCTGTAATTGCTCGCCATCGGCGAGGTAAACCCGCTCGGCGCGGCGCACTAGCTTGCCCATAAGGATATGTACCGAACGGGTATCCAAGATTACTTGGTTACAGCCAGCGTCACAGCTTTCACCGCCGGCAACAACAATTTTCCACTTTTCCGCTTTATCCGGGTTGGTTGGGAAAATGCTGCGAGCATCGACAGCGGGCTTCACCAGATGACCCTGATTGGTGGTGCCGAGCATGGCCATCAACTGCTGGCGCTGTTCCTCTGACTTTGGCTGCATCAATGTGCCAGCGACCATTACACCGCCAACCATAATCAACATAATCCAGATCTGAATCATCATGCCGCGATTGCGGGGGCCTTGATTTGTCTGCGCGTCACTCATAAAGCTTCACTCTCTGTTTTTGACATTTTAAATTTCAGCCATAGGCTCAGGTTTGAGTTGGCATTAAGCGTTAGTAACAACAGCACCAACGACATAACAAACCACTGTACCGCATAAGCTGTATGTTTTTCCGGCTTCACCGAGACAATTGGCCAACCGGTAGTCAGTGCTCCAGGGGAGTCGCTGTTCAATCGCAATTGGTAGGCGAAGACCTGATCGGCAAACAGTTCAGTGGCACGCTCGGTGGATATCCATCCAATGCGCGCTGGCCAATTCTCCACGGCGCGAATACCGTCGTCTAACTGCAGACCACCTTTCAGCACTCGGTAGAGAGACCCTCTCAACTGCACTTGCCCGAGCGTCTGAGAAGATACTAGACCAGCAACTTCATTAGACACAGGGTCTATTTCCGGAAACTGATTGCGGTCGAGGGATGCTTGCACCCAACCTCGGTTAACCAATACCTTTAATTCGCTGCCGGCTATCGTGAGCAGTTCAAAAACCTCATAACCGGGCCTAGTGTTGCGGACGCGATTATCCAGCAAAACACGCCGCGATGCATCTAGTTCACCGACAAATTGAACCTGTCTGTACTGCAGATTTACACTCACATCTAACTGCTCAAAGCCCACCGGCTGAGCCTCTTGATTGGCCTGAAACTCGCTTAATATTTCGCGCTTGTCTTGGGCGCGATCTAATTGCCAGTAGCCCAGACTGATTAACAGCGGCGTCATCAATAGGGCGAACAGCAGCGACTTGGCATTGGGCTGCCAAGAAAACTTTTCCCCGTTAAGATGTGGATCGCTGTTCATTTATGTTTAAATTCCACTTTCTATTATCTTTAAATCCGAGAACACTATGCTCAAGACTCTAATGCTTATTCTGCTTATCGCCCTGATCGCCAGCCTGTTTGGCGGCCTAAACTTTTTGGTCAAGGATCTTGGCGGCGACAACAAGAAACGTCTGCTCTATGCCCTGGGGCTGCGTGTCAGTCTGGCGGTGATGTTAATTGGCACCATTATATACGGTGCCTATACAGGACAGATCAAAAGTCAGGCTCCATGGGACAAACAATTGCACCCAGAAAATGTCGCGCCCTCTGCTGCTCCTGCTCCCGCCGCACCTGCTGCTCCAAAACCTTAGGGGCTAATTGATCTTAAAACCCTGATGGCTAAAAGCTAGCCGACAAACAAAAACGGCCAGGCAAATTGCCCAGCCGTTTTTTTATATCTCAACAAATGCTATCTAGTCGAATACATAGACTACAAAGAACAGCAGAATCCAGACTACGTCAACAAAGTGCCAGTACCAAGAGGCAGCTTCAAAGCCAAACTGATCTTCGTGGTTAAAATGACCCTTGAGGGACCTAAACCAAGAGACCATTAGCATAACGGTACCCAGAGTTACGTGAGCGCCATGGAAACCGGTCAGCATAAAAAAGGTAGTACCGTAGATACCAGAATCCAGTGTCAGACCCATGTGCTGGTAAGCGTGGATATACTCTTCTGCTTGAAGCACCAAGAAGATCAGACCCAACAGCACAGTCAGTCCCAACCAGCGAACAAATTGCTTGCGATTGTTGTTCTTTAAGCCAGTGTGAGCAATGTGCACAGTAACACTAGAGGTAACCAGAATAACTGTATTCCAGAGTGGCAACCAGCTAAGCAGCTTGGCCCAACCGGGGAAGCTCATGGCTTCGTCGGGACCAATAAAGGTAGCATTGGCACCATTGGCAGCTTCATCAGGAGTCACCAGAGGTGGCCACTCAGCTTCATAGCCGGGCCACAACAGCTCGTTGTTGGCTACAGCAGCATCAGTTGGGGTATCGTCAAAGATGCCGATGGCGGCGTCGCCACCCAACCAGGAGTTGACGATAACTCTGAGGTAGAAGAGGGCGCCAAAGAAAGCCGCAAAGAACATTACCTCGGAGAAAATAAACCACAGCATACCCAGCACGTAAGAGTGCTTGAGCTGATCATTAGCCATGCCGCGCATATTTTCATCAATGACTGTGCTCCACCACTTGAACATCACCAGCGCCATCACGACTAAGCCTGCGGTGAATACAATGTTACCGTCGCCGATAACCCAAGAGGCGGCACCGTAAGCCATCAGTCCCATGCCTGTTGCAGCAACAATCGGAAGCTTACTCTGCTCGGGTACGTAATAACTGCTTTCTGTTGACATCTTCTATCTCCGTTTTGTTATTTCCAATCGCTTGGAAATTACTTTAACTGTGCTATTGGATCTGCCGTTCGATCAGTGATATCGAAAATCGTGTAGGAGAGCGTCAAACTGTTAACGCTTTCCGGCAAATCCGGATCAATAATAAATATAAGCTTAAGTTCTGCCTCATCGCCTGCTGCCAGGGGCTGATTCTCAAAACAAAAACACTCTGTTTTGTGGAAATAATCAGCCACATTGTTTGGCACCAAACTTGGAATCGCCTGAGAAACCATATCTTCGTCAGTAATGTTGTGCGCAAAGTAGGTGATCTCTGTGGGTTCACCTGGGTGCACTACAACACTGTCTTTTGTCGGCTTAAACACCCAGGGCATCGAGGCATTGTTTGAGGCCACAAACCTAACTCTGACCTCACGCGATGTATCGACCCTCACATCAACTGCGGTGTACTCATCACCTGTTTTGCCACCGAGTCCGGTAATCTCACAAAACAGGTCATAAATTGGCGGTAATACAAAGATTGCAAAAGCAAACATACCCGCCGCACCGAAAAGCGACTTAACCACAACTCGGCGGTTAGAAGCATCAACTGACATATGCCGGGGCTCTCCTACTTAAACTCTGGAGGAGTTGAGAAAGTGTGGTAAGGCGCTGGTGATGGAACAGTCCACTCCAGTCCTTCAGCTCCTTCCCAAGTCTTCTCTTCAGTTGTTGGCTTGCCAAACTTGATGGTCATGATTACGTTGTACAACAACATAAGTTGAGCGCCACCGTAGATAAAGGCACCAATACTAGAGACCATATTCCAGTCAGCAAACTGCAGACCGTAGTCGGCATAACGGCGTGGCATTCCTGCCAGACCTAAGAAGTGCTGAGGCATAAAGGCAATGTTAAAGCCGATAAAGGCAACCCAGAACTGCACCTGACCCATAGTCTCGTTGTACATCTTTCCACACCACTTTGGCAGCCAGTAGTAGATAGCAGCCGTGCCACTAAATACTGCACCTGCAACCATCACGTAGTGGAAGTGAGCAACAACAAAGTAGGTATCGTGGTACTGCATGTCAGCAGCGGCAATCGACAACATCAAGCCAGTGAAGCCACCAAAGGTAAACAGAATCACAAAGGCGATACTGAATAGCATTGGCGTTTCAAAGGTCAATGAGCCCTTGTACATGGTGGTGATCCAGTTAAATACCTTCACACCTGTTGGCACTGCAATCAGCATAGTGGCGTACATAAAGTACAGCTCACCGGCGATTGGCATACCCACAGTAAACATGTGGTGAGCCCAGACTACAAAGGACAGGAATGCGATCGCTGCCGTGGCGTAAACCATCGACGAGTAACCAAACAGCGGCTTGCGGCTGAAGGTTGGAATAATCTGCGATACAACACCAAAGGCTGGCAAGATAATAATATAAACCTCTGGGTGACCAAAGAACCAGAAAACGTGCTGGAACAGTACCGGGTCACCGCCACCAGCAGCATCGAAGAAGCTGGTACCGAAGTTAATATCCATCAACATCATAGTCACTGCACCGGCCAGAACTGGCATTACAGCAACCAGTAAGAATGCGGTGATTACCCAGGTCCAAACAAACAGCGGCATCTTCATGTAAGTCATGCCAGGAGCGCGCATGTTCATTACTGTAGCAATAATATTAATCGAGCCCATGATAGATGAGGCACCCATAATATGGATTGCAAAGATAAAGAAGTTCACCGAGTCAGGAGCATAGGTGGTGGACAGTGGCGCGTAGAAAGTCCAACCGAAGTTAGGACCGCCGCCTTCCATAAACAACGTTGAAGTAAGGATCGCAAACGCAAAGGGCAGGATCCAAAAACTCAGGTTGTTCATACGTGGAAGAGCCATATCTGGCGCCCCGATCATCAGGGGAATCATCCAGTTAGCCAGGCCGACAAAGGCTGGCATAATCGCGCCGAACACCATGACTAAGCCGTGCATGGTGGTCATCTGGTTAAAAAATTCAGGTCTAATCAGCTGCATGCCTGGCTGGAACAGTTCTGCGCGAATAATCATCGCGAAAGCGCCGCCCAACAGGAACATTGCAAAGCTAAACCAAAGGTACAGTGTACCGATGTCTTTGTGATTGGTCGTAAATACCCAGCGGCTTATATAAGCGCGCCAGCCATCTGCCAATGTTGCGGGACCGTGTGCCATTTATCTAATCTCCCTTATTTGCTTTGCTTGTAGTTGAGAACATCAATTGGCTGAGTTACATCGCCAACATCGTTGCCCCAAGCATTTCGCTGATAGTGAATAACCGCAGCTATATTGACTTCGGAAAGCTGGTCGGCAAAAGATTGCATTGCTGAGCCTGGAACGCCGTCGATCAATACTGCAATGTGGCCGATTTGAGGGCCCAGAGCGATTGGACTGCCTTTAATTGCCGGGAATACGCCGGGGATGCCGCCACCGTCAGCTTGGTGACAACCTGCACAGCTCTGCAGGTAAACGCCTTCGCCTTTAGCCATCAACTCTTCAGACGACCACTCTTTACCGATAGTCGAGGCGTACTCAACAGCTTCAGCTTTCTTGTTTGCCAGCCATGCGTCGTATTCAGCCTGTTCTTTGACTTCAACAACCACTGGCATAAAGGCGTGGCCCTGTCCGCACAGCTCGGTACATTCACCGACATAGGTACCCGGCTTGTCCGTCTTGGCCCAGCCCGCGGTAAACAGTCCTGGGACCGCATCGCGCTTAACGCCAAAATCGGGAACCCACCAGGAGTGAATTACGTCATTGCCAGTTACTAGGAAACGAATCTTTTGACCAACAGGAAGAACCAACGGCTCGGTTACTTCGCGAAGATAGTGCTCACCCTTGGGCTCGCGACCATAGACTTCATCGTCAGAAGTACGCAGTTCACTCATGAACTTAACGCCTTCGCCGAGGTATTCGTACTGCCACTTCCACTGATAGCCAGTAATTTTAATTTCTATATCTGGATTGTCAGTGTCGTAGACTTTTAACAGTGCTGTAGTCGCTGGAAAGGCCATAACAATCAAAATGATTGTCGGGACGATCGTCCAAAGCAACTCGACACCTAAATGTTCATGGAAGTTTTCAGCTACTGCACCACGGGATTTGCGGTGTGCATACATCACGTAAAACATAAAACCAAAAACACCGACACCGATAACGGTACAGACCCAGATCATGATCATGTGAATGTCATAAGCTGCTTGACTGACTTCGGTGACACCTTGGGGCATATTGAGTTGGCTAGCTGAACTTTCAGCAAGTGCACTGCCCGCAAAGGGCAATAAAATAACAAGGCTCAATAGACTCAAGAAAAGTGCTTGCGCTCTTTTCAACATCGCTTGTTTCTCCGTGGTAATTGTGACTTTTTAAGCTCGTGCTTTTCTAATTGGACCCAGACTTAAAATCTAGGCAGGTGAAAAACGGCGGCAGTATAGCAAAGCAAACCCATTATCACTACTGTAATACAGGCTCAATTGCGCATTGCAAATGTTGTTACTCAAGTGATCCCTGAGCAAAAAAACACAAACTTTATGGCATAGACTCTAATATCTGCTAGATTTACACCATAGCGCTGAGCCTCAAGGCCGCAACCGTTAATGGTTATAAATCCCATGAATGGGCTTTCTTTCCCAACTCCAGATTAATAGAGAGTGACCCATGCCTCCACTTTCAACTCAAAGCAGCGAATTTCTGATTGCTTATCTAAATGAGCGAGTACAGCATTTGCACCAGTCTATACGGCTGCGAGAGGGTGATGGGACTGCCGCATTGGCATCTTTTATTAAAAAATATATTGATTTGGTGCCCGACCTGATTGGCGCTTTTGAAGATTTTATCGCCCACGCCGGAATCAATGGTGAGATTGCTCGACAATTGACCACGGCCAAAGAGTTTCTCGATGTGCCCATGGACATTATGTCCGCGGAGGAGGGACTTGAAGCCAGTATGTATCAGGCCTATCTGGCCCACCGCCTGCTGGAAGAGCTCAACGATACCCTCAATGCGCAATTTAACTGTCCGGTGATCCCGATCAATATGACTAGATCAAACTTGATTGTGCACCATATTATCGGTGAACCCTTTGCCAATCAGATCGACAGTGCCATACAGCTACTCAATGACAAGTTGCTCGCCTCACTGCGCAAGAATCATCGCCTAAGTCTCAAGCTGCAAGACTATCGCAGCGCAATGGGCAACGATCCATCAGACCGCTTTCCCTGCCTGACTGAATCATCGAATATCCGGCTGCTGTTCAAAAGCCAGAACTCCAGAGTCCGCCTTAACTAGATCGCCCCCTCAAATCGCGGCGCTCAACCCTTGGGATCCATCAGCCTAACCGCCGAAATCTTGTTGGCCTCGTCAGCGGCATCGCTATTAACTCGCGTCTCAAGCTCCCGGGGGGCGGAATAAACGCGCATTTCATCGAGAAACCCACAGCTAATACATTCGCGATAATCGACACCATCGGTGGAAAAGGCCTGAATCTTGTCCAGCAAACTGCACTTGGGACAGGTCACACCTGCAATAAATTGTTTTTTTGTTGAAAAAGCCATTTAAATATCACCACAATAGGATCACTCATTATATCGGGCACAACAGCATATGGATCACTCTTTTCGAAAACACCTGCGCTCCCACAGAGGCATCTCACCCAAGCTCGGCCAGCGAGTCTATGTGGATCCCGCTGCCACGGTAATTGGCGATGTGCATCTCGGCGACGATGCCTCAGTTTGGCCCGGGGCCGTAATTCGCGGCGATATGCACTCCATCAGAATCGGCGCCCGCTCCAACGTGCAGGACAATGCGGTGCTGCATATTACTCACGCCAGCGAGTTTAATCCTGGAGGCTGGCCACTGGCCATTGGTGAAGATGTGGTGATCGGGCACCGGGCGGTGCTGCATGGCTGCACAGTGGGCAACCGGATTTTGATTGGCAATGGCGCCATTGTGAATGACGGCGCGATCATTGAAGACGAGGTGATTATCGGTGCTGGCTGCATGGTACCACCGGGCAAGACCTTGGCCAGCGGTTTTGTCTATGTGGGCAACCCCTGCAAAGCGATGCGTGAACTATCGGAGAGTGAGAAAAACTTCTTCACTTACAGCCCGGCAAACTACGTGAAACTTAAAGACCAATACCTTGCCGAACAGCTGCAGGAACAACAGCAGTCTTAAAACTGCTGGCGCTGGGACTCAATCACCGCAGCGGTCTCTGGTCTAATTTGACGCCAGATATAGAAAGATTCAGCGGCCTGTTCCACGAGCATGCCGAGACCATCTGCAGTCTTAGCACCCTGACGCTTGCCCCACTGCATAAAGGGAGTTGGCTTGGCGGCATAGAGCATGTCGTAGCAAGCGGCGTCCGGGGCCAGCAAATCATCTGGCAGTGGTGGCAGGCTGCCAGTCAATCCGGCGCTGGTGCCATTGATCACCAGATCAAACTCCTGACCGGGCAACATATCAAAGCCACAGGCGAGAATATAACCCTGCTCGGCAAAACCTTTAGACAGCTGTAGCGCTTTCTCCAGAGTGCGGTTGGCAATCACCACATGCTGTGGCTGCTGCGCCATCAAAGGTTCCAAAATGCCCCGCACCGCACCCCCAGCACCCAACACCAAGACACGCTTAGCGCGGATCTGCCAGCCGAGATTTTTCAGCATATCGGCCACCATGCCGACACCGTCGGTGGTGTCGCCGAGCACAGTGCCATCATCTTGCAGGCTCAGAGTGTTCACCGCACCGGCATGGCGAGCGCGGGGAGTTAATCGGGCAGCATAAGAGTAGGCATCCTGTTTAAAGGGGGCGGTAATATTAAGCCCCTTGCCGCCGCTACTAAAAAATTCATCCGCAGCAGCATCAAACCCATCAATGTCGACCAACTGCTTGCTATAGGTTAAATCCTGATCGGTATCGGCAGCAAAGGCAGTGTGAATTTGCGGTGATCGGCTTTGAACAATCGGATTGCCAAAAACGGCGTATTTATCAACCATGTCAGACCCAGTCTCGATGAATAAGGTATTTAGTGTAGAGGTCGGCTTCGGCGCTACCCGGCTCAGGCGTCCAATCGTACTCCCAGCGCACCAGCGGCGGCAGAGACATCAAAATCGATTCAGTGCGACCGCCGGTCTGCAAACCAAACAGCGTGCCACGATCCCAGACCAGATTGAATTCCACATAGCGACCCCGGCGATAGAGTTGAAACTGACGTTCAGCCTCGCCAAAGGCAATTGCCTGACGACGCTCCAATATGGGGATATAGGCATCACAGTAGCTGTCGCCGACACTGCGCATAAAGGCAAAGCTCTGCTCAAAACCCAGCTCATTAAAGTCATCAAAAAACAGGCCGCCAATACCCCGAGGCTCACTGCGATGCTTTAAATAAAAGTAGTCATCACACCATTTTTTAAAGCGCGAATAATAGTCTTCGGAGAACGGGTCGCAGGCAGACTTGGCCGTTTGGTGCCAGTGGCGACAGTCGTCTTCGCTGCCGTAATAGGGCGTCAGATCATAGCCGCCACCAAACCACCAGACCGGTTCAGCACCTTCTTTTTCGGCAATAAAAAAGCGCACATTGGCATGGGAGGTTGGCGCATGGGGGTTTTGTGGATGAATAACCAGAGACACGCCCATAGCTTCGAAGCGACGCCCAGCTAATTCCGGTCGATGCTGAGTGGCTGAGGCCGGCATTTCGGCGCCGAAGACATGGGAGAAATTAACCCCGCCTTTTTCAATCACTTCACCGTCCACCAGCACGCGACTGCGACCGCCACCGCCCTCTTCACGGACCCAGCTATCTTCCTTCCACTCACCGCAATCAATGGCCCCGAGTTGCGCACAGATACTGTCCTGCAACTGGAGCAGATAGTCTTTGACTGCAGCTTTGTCTATCCCCTGACCTTCAACCTTCACGAACAATCTCTCCACTGATCAAATGGCGAATTTCACTGGGCTTGGCCGCCTCACCAACTGAACCCGGCATGCGAATATCAACGGCCTCACCAAAGTATGCCTGCACCTGCTCTGCACTGATAGCCGCGGGCTGCCCCTGGGGGTTGGCCGACGTCGACACCAACGGCCCACCAAATACTTGGCACAGGGCAGCGGCCAACGGATGATTGGTGACACGCAGTGCCAGAGTATCATGGCCGCCACTAATCCACGGCGGTGCAATGCCATTATTCGGCACTAGCCAAGTAGTCGGTTTTTGTTGGGGTGTTTGAAAGCGCTGTAACGCGGCAGGCTCGAGGCCGGCGAGAAAGGGAGCGAATTGCTCAGCGGTGTCGGCAATCAGGATCAGCCCTTTGCTGACACTGCGGCCTTTGAGACGAAGGAGCTTTTCAACTGCTGGTTGCGACCTAGGATCGCAACCCAAACCCCACACAGATTCGGTGGGGTAGGCGATTACCGCGTGCTGCTGCAGTAATTGCGCGGCGGCGCAAACCTGAGGGTCGGTTATCCAATCAGTCACGGAGCAATTATCCGTTCTTGAGTCTTTCCTGCAATGCTGCATCTTTGGCAATAATAGCTGCCGCATTGTCAGCACGCTCTTGGACCAGCTTTTGATGCATTGATGCATCGGCAACGCCAATGATTTGAGCTGCAAGGTAAGCGGCATTTTTAGCGCCAGCTTTGCCGATCGCTACTGTTGCCACCGGAATACCACCAGGCATTTGAACAGTTGAAAGCAGTGCGTCCAAACCATCAAGAGAACCGTTAATGGGCACGCCAATAACCGGCTTCAGAGTAGTGGCAGAAACCGCACCGGCCAGGTGAGCAGCCATGCCAGCGGCACAGATAAAGGCAGCACATCCGCGCGCGTCTGCATCGGTGACGTAACTGTGGGTTGCCGCAGGTGTACGGTGTGCAGATGTCACCTTAACTTCAAAGGGGATATCGAATTTTTTAAGAATTTCAAAGCTGGCTTCCATCACCGGTAAATCCGAGTCAGAACCCATTAGAATTGCAACAAAAGCAGTAGTCATATTAGACGCTCCAGGAAATAAAGCTGGGCAGGCTACCGGAAGTTTGAATAAGGCGCAATAGTTGGCCTAGAGGAGTATTCGACCACTTTACTCACGCCGTTCACTTCAATCGCTGATAGAAACCATTTTGGCTTTCAATTAAGCCTTTAATTTCCAGCGCCACAAGCAGGCGAGATAAGTCGGCAATGGAAAACAAACCCTCTGTAACTAAGCTATCCATATCCTTGGGGTCAAAGCCAAGGCTCAATAAAAGTTGCGACTCATCAGCCTCGAGCTGGGGCTCTGGAACGGCTGCCTCCGCCTGGGATTTGTCTGCTGAGAACCCGGCATTCGAGGCCAGTGCCGACAGCCCTCCTGCAAGCTGCTCGACAATCTCTTCGGCCCTCTCCACAAGGTAAGCTCCCTGCTTAATCAAATGATGACAGCCACGGCTCTGAGGATTGTGAATCGAGCCAGGAATAGCAAAGACCTCGCGATCCTGTTCTAGGGCATAGCGGGCAGTGATTAATGAACCACTTCTCAGAGCCGCCTCTACCACTAGCACCCCCAGACTGAGGCCGCTGATAATACGGTTCCTACTGGGGAAATGGGTAGCAAGAGGCTTGGTGGTAGGCTTGAACTCGGTAATCAGTGTGCCACCCTGATCAATGATTTGCTCCGCTAGTTGAAGGTGGGAACGGGGATAAATACTGTCAATGCCGGTTGCCATTACGGCGATAGTTTTACCCTTGGCCTGCAGTGCTCCCCTGTGAGCCGCACCGTCGACGCCCAGGGCGAGGCCACTGGTAATCGCAAAACCGCCGGCAGCCAAATACTGACTCCAGGCCCGAGCATTGTCGGCACCGCCGCGAGTCATACGGCGGCTACCAACTACCGCGATCTGGGGCAGATGGAGATTTTCAATATTGCCGCGCAGGTATAGCAGGCTTGGGGCGCCAACAATCTGCTTCAGTTGCTGGGGATAGTCGACACTGGTGATGGGGATAATATGAGCACCACAGTTTTCACTCTGCTGCTCAATGCTATCCAGGGATTGACGCCAAGTTGCCCGCTCATACTGATGGCGAAGATCCTGCAGTAGTGGGTGAAAGGGCTCGGCAAAGTCATCAATTGCCTGTTCAAAGATAGCGCAGTAGGTCTGGGCCTGTTCAAGCAACTGACGCTGGAACTTGGGGGTAAAGTTGTCGAGCTGCTGCGATACCAGCGCATAGTGACATTCCCTGTCCATAGGGTATTTCCTAAGGGGCTCTTTTAGGGGTTGCGCAGCAGATCACCCAGATCAATTTGCCTATCTGCTTCCATAACCAAGGCAAAACTCATCTTCTCATAGGTATCAAAGACCATTAAGAGACCGATGCGCTCGTCCGGCAAACGCACGCGCTCACTGGCAATGCGGTCTTTAACCAGCTCGCCGCGCTTAAAAATCGCCAGAGTATCTCCAGACTGCAAACCATCGCGGTCACCGCGATTAATCGCCACAACATCCAGTGCTCCGGCATTGCGCACACCCTCTTCAACATTGATCACCGCGCCATTAATTTCAGTTGCTGGGGCGCGGGGATAAAAAGTCGATGCCAGAGTGCGTTCTTCCGCCATCAGCAAGCGATCATTGATCCGAATCTCCCCCTCGGCACGGCTGGCGTTTAGGGTGGCCACATCTTTTTTAAGCGCTTTGATCTTTGCCGCGCCAATATCAATTGCCCTGATACCAAGCAGCTCACCGCTCTGTGGATCTATATAAGCTTCGCCCCGGCGGTAGATACCATAGTTTAAGCGGTTGCCGGTAAAATCACCGCGAGCATAAAAATCATCGCTGACACCAACAAGAATACGCCGCTCGGCGCCACCCAGAACATAGGGCGCGCCCTTTAATGTGGCGTCGTCTGTCACCCGAGTCTTGGATAGAAAGGTGCTGATAATATTTAACGGCAGGGCGGTGATCGCCTCAGCGTGATCAAGGCTGCGGATCTTAGGGGACAGCTTCACCTCGCGACTGCGAACGATCTTGAGCTGTGGCACACCATCGATATACACCAGACTGATAACATCCCCGGGATAGATTAGATGAGGATTATCGATCTGCTGGTTGGCGTACCAGATTTCCGGCCACATCCAAGGGTCCTGTAAAAACACCGCGGAGATATCCCACAAAGTGTCGCCGCGGACTACAGTATAGCTGTTGGGCACATCTTCGTTGATCACAACATTTTGCTTGGCGAAGCTGCTGGAAAGAGAAACCAGACTGGTGAAAAGCACAGTTGCTAACAGCACTGCGCTGAATTGGAATTTTTTCATGTTTGTGAGTCCTTTCTCCCGACAGGGTTAGTGTATAATTTCTGCCTTCCCTGTCAGCACTAAAAAAGTACTCGATGGGAACTTACGGGAAAATGCCGCCGGGTTAGCTTAATGGTAGCAGCGCTTTTAACTTTTTTTTAGAATTTCATCACATTCACTATGGCTATATTAAAGATACTCGAATTCCCAGACCCGCGCCTGCGCACGGTTGCCAAGCCGGTCACTGACGTTGATGAGACGGTTAAACGTCTTGTGGCTGATATGTTTGACACCATGAAAGATGCCAAGGGTATCGGTCTGGCCGCCTCTCAGGTTAATGTTCACCAGCGCGTGATTGTTATGGACCTAGGGGAAGACAGTATCGGCCCCCGCGTCTTTATCAATCCAGAAATCGAAGTGCTCGATGGCGGTGTTGATCCCTATGAAGAAGGCTGCCTATCGGTACCCGGCTTTTATGAAAAGATTGATCGCCCGGCCCATGTGATGATTCGTGCTCTGGATGGCGAGGGCAAGGCCTTTGAAGAAGAAGCCGAGGGACTGCTGGCAGTCTGCATTCAACATGAAATAGACCATCTCGAAGGCAAATTGTTTGTCGATTACCTGTCGCCATTTAAACGTCAGCGAATTCGCAAGAAGCTTGAAAAAATTCATCGCCAGAATGCATAGGACATCAGCCACTTGAGAGTCCTCTTCGCCGGAACACCCGACTTCGCCGCAGCACATCTACAAGCGCTGCTCGATTCTCCTGAGCATTCCGTTATCGGCGTCTATACTCAGCCGGACCGTCCCGCCGGCCGCGGTAAAAAATTAACCGCCAGCCCAGTTAAAAAGCTCGCCCTCGAGCATCAACTGCCGGTGTTTCAGCCCCAGTCTCTCAAGGACCCTGAACAACAACGCCTTTTAAATGAGCTCCAGGCGGAGATTATGGTGGTGGTGGCCTATGGCCTTATCCTGCCCCAACCGGTACTAGATGCCCCGCGACTCGGCTGTATCAATGTTCACGCCTCGATTTTACCGCGCTGGCGAGGAGCGGCACCGATTCAACGGGCTATTGAAGCCGGCGACCGGGAAACTGGAGTGACCATTATGCAGATGGATGCCGGTCTCGATACCGGTGCCATGTTGAGCATCTCCCGTTGCGAAATTGATCACAGCGACACCAGTGCCAGCCTGCATCAAAAATTAGAGCTGCTCGGTGCTCCCGCACTCTTGCACACTTTGGGTTCCATTGCCGCAGGCCGTGCCGTGGCGGTCGATCAAGATGATCAGCTAAGCTGCTATGCAGCAAAAATCACTAAGCAGGAAGCGCTGATCGACTGGAGCCAAACTGCACCCATATTAAATCGTGAGATTCGCGCCTTTAATCCATCTCCCGCGGCCTACACCACCCTCGGCGAGTTGCGGATAAAAATCTGGCAGGCAGAGACGGTAACAGCGACTGCAGAGAAATTTCCGCCGGGTCAGATTATCTCAGCAGATAACACTGGCCTACTGGTGAGTTGCGGCGAACAGTCCCTGCTGCTAACGGAAATACAATTGCCGGGTAAATCGCGCATGGTGGTCTCTGAAATACTCAAGTCACGGGGCGAGTTATTCACTCCCCGCACCCAGCTAGGCTCTTGATGAACACTCGCGTCGCAGTAGCCGAAGTGATCGCTCAGGTGCTGCGCGGCAAATCCCTCTCAGCACTGCTCCCAGAATATGTGAGCAAAATTGCTGAAAAAGATATCGGACTCTTTAAACAACTCTGTTTTGGCACTCTGCGCTGGTATCCAGCCATTGAGCTGCTGTTACAGGAGTTGATGAAAAAGCCCATGCGCGAAAAAGAGTTTGAAATTCAGGGCCTATTGGCCAGCGGCCTCTACCAACTTATGCATACGCGGATTGCCGATCATGCGGCGATCAATGAAACCGTTGATGCTGTGACCAAACTCAAGCGCCCCTGGGCCAAGAGTCTGGTTAATGCGGTGCTGCGAAACTTCCTCCGTCAGCGCTCGGAATTAGAAACCAAGCTGACTAAAAATCCCATTTTCGTTCGCGCTCACCCCCAGTGGCTGCTCGATCGTCTATTTAATTGTTGGGGATCGGTCCTGGCAATCGAGGTGCTTGCGGCCAACAATCAGCAGGCGCCAATGACACTGCGAGTCAATCAGCTACAGGGCTCGAGAGATGCCTACTTGGAGCAGTTAGCAGCCGAGAATATCAGCGCCGAGGCCACGGAATTTAGTCCCCAAGGCATACAGCTGCAGTCCGCAACTGATGTTGCGACGCTGCCCGGTTGGGCAAGTGGCGCGGTCAGTGTGCAAGATGAAGCCGCTCAGTTAGCGGCGCAGTTGCTGGAGCTGAAACCCAAGCAGCGAGTACTAGACGCCTGCTGCGCTCCCGGCGGCAAAACCTGCCATATTCTCGAAACAGAGTCCCAGCTCGATAGCGTTACTGCCATAGAGCTAGAGAGCCGGCGCATGCCCCGTGTGGAAGAAAATCTTCAGCGCCTTGGTTTGAAGGCCCAGCTGATTGTCGCTGACGCAAGCGCCACAGCGGACTGGTGGAGCGGAGACTCGTTTCAGCGCATCCTGCTGGATGCCCCCTGTTCGGCCAGCGGCGTGATTCGCCGCCACCCGGATATCAAACTGCTGCGCAAGCCCACGGATATTGTTAAGCTAGGCGAACTTCAACTGCAGTTACTGCGCAGCCTCTGGCAGACCTTAGAGGAGGGCGGCATTCTTTTATATGCAACCTGCTCGGTGCTGCCAGATGAAAATGATCAGGTGATCGAGAAATTTTTAGCTGAAACCCCCGAAGCCGAGCTCTATAGTATCGATGGGAAATGGGGAATCAAAACAGATTTTGGGCGACAGCTATTCCCCACAATCAATGGCAGTGACGGGTTCTATTACTCGCGGTTGAGTAAAACAGGTCAGGCCAAAGCGGATAACAAGCCGGAATAATAATGAAAATAGTAATTGTTGGCGCAGGGCAGGTTGGCGGCACACTCGCAGAAAATCTCGCTCGCGAGTACAACGATATCACCGTTGTGGATATCAATGAGACGACCCTGCGCGCGCTGCAGGATCGCCTCGATATTCGCACTGTCGTCGGCACCGGATCGCACCCCAATGTTTTGGTGAATGCGGGAATCGAAGAGGCGGATATGCTGGTGGCAGTGACCAGCAGCGATGAGATCAATATTATCGCCTGTCAGGTGGCCTACTCCCTATTCCACACGCCGACCAAAATAGCCCGCATCCGCGCACACAACTACACCAATCCCAAGTACAAAGATAAGCTCTTCAACGACAAACATATGCCTGTGGATGTAATGATCACACCGGAGATGGTGGTGAAGGATTATGTTCAGAAATTAATTGAACAACCCGGCGCCCTGCAGGTACTGGATTTTGCTGATGGCGCCATTCAGTTAGTGGGTCTGCGCGCGGTCAAAGATAGCCCGCTGGTGGGTCAGCAGCTGCGCTTCTTAAAAGAGCATATGCCCGATGCCGACGCCCGCGTGGCAGCAGTGTTTGGCAAGGACGGCGCGATTTTCCCTACCGGCGAAACCGTTATTGAAGATGGCGATGAGGTGTTCTTTGTCGCGGCGAAAAAGAATATTCGCAAGGTTATGAGCGAACTGCGGCGACTGGAGAAGCCTTATCACCGGCTGATGATCGCCGGCGGTGGCAATATTGGTTTTAGCTTGGCCAGAGCCTTGGAAAAAGACTACAACATCAAGATCATCGAGTTCTCCACTGAGCGCGCCCGACACCTTTCGGAAAAACTCAATAAGAGCGTGGTGCTAAACGGCTCGGCAACAGATCAAGAATTATTGCTCGATGAGAATATCGATAAGACCGATGTGTTTCTCGCCCTGACCAATGATGACGAAGTGAATATCATGGCCTCACTGCTGGCGAAAAAGCTCGGCGCGCGCAAGGTTATGACGCTGATTAACAACCCGGTCTATGCCGATCTAATGCAGGGTGGAGTGATTGATATCGCCATCTCGCCGCAACAGGCCACCACCAGCTCACTGCTCTCTCACGTGCGTCAAGGCGATATGGTCTGCGTGCACTCACTGCGCCGCGGTGCCGCTGAGGCACTAGAAATAATTGTTCATGGTGACGAGAAAAGTTCTAAGGTTGTGGGTCGTGCTATCGGTGATATTAAGTCGCCTCCCGGTGCTACTCTGGCCGCCTTGGTGCGCAATGGCGAGGTGCTGATCGCCCACCACGATACAGTGATCCAGACTGGCGATCATGTGATTGTCTTTGTGGTTGATAAGGCCAATACCAAAGCCATTGAAAAGCTGTTCTCGGTGAGCTTTTCATTTTTCTAGGCCATTTTCATCTAAACCTTTTAGGGCGTAGCCACTAATGCATCTCAATATCATCGCGAGAATACTTGGACTGCTGCTGATGATTTTCAGCCTGACCATGTTGCCGCCTATTCTCGTAGCGATCCTGTATGGCGAAAACACCTCATCCACCTTTGCAATGGCCTTTGCCATTACCCTAGCGGTGGGGCTAGCGTTTTGGCTGCCGTCAAAACAGGTGAATGCCGATATGCGCACCCGGGATGGGTTTCTAATCACGGTTTTCTTCTGGCTGGTACTGAGTACCTTTGGCGCCCTGCCACTGATGTTGTCCGAGGCGCCTAATCTAAGCTTTATCAATGCTCTGTTTGAGTCTGTATCGGGACTTACCACCACCGGGGCCACGGTTATCTCAGGTCTCGATGACCTTCCTAAGTCGGTTCTCTACTATCGTCAGCAGCTCCAGTGGCTGGGCGGCATTGGCATTGTAGTGATCGCAGTAGCCATTCTGCCAATGCTCGGGGTAGGTGGCATGCAGCTCTACCGCACAGAGACTCCGGGGCCGATGAAAGACTCCAAGCTGACACCGCGGATCCGCGAAACAGCCAATGTTTTATTTAAGATTTATCTTGCCCTAACCGCAGTCTGCGCACTGGCCTATTGGCTGGCCGGCATGTCCGGTTTCGATGCGATTAGCCACAGTTTTTCCACTGTCGCTATCGGCGGGTTTTCAACCCATGATGCCAGTATTGGGTTTTTCGATAGCTCAGCGATAATGGCTATCTGCGCCTTCTTTATGGTTATCTCTGGAATAAACTTTGCCCTGCACTTCCATGTTTGGCACGACCGTAGAATCTCCCATTACTGGTCAGATCCCGAAGCGCGCATGTATCTCTACCTGCTATTTGGGGGTGTGGCGATTACCTGTCTGTACCTTTATTACAGCGGCACCTATGGCTGGAGTGAGAGTATCCGCCAAGGGGGCTTCCACCTTATCTCGATTATGACGACCACCGGTTTCACCACCGATAACTTCAGTGGCTGGCCGTCTTTTTTGCCGTTCTTCTTGATCTTTTTATCGTTTTTCGGTGCCTGCGCCGGTTCGACAGGTGGTGGTATCAAGATCGGCCGCATGCTGATCTTGGGACAACAGTGTATACGTGAGATCTATCGCTTAGTGCACCCCAATGCGCTGCTGCCGATCAAAATTCAAAATCGCAGAATTCCCAGCCGCGTCGCAGACGCGATCTGGGCTTTCTTTGGTGCCTATCTGGCAATCTTTTACTTGATGGTATTGCTGTTACTGGGATCCGGTCTTGATTACGTCACCGCTTGGTCAGCCACCGCGGCATCGCTCAACAACCTCGGCCCCGGCCTAGGTGAGGTAGCGATCAACTTTGCCGATCTCAATAGCTTCGCCAAATGGGTACTGTGTTGGGGAATGTTGCTGGGACGCTTGGAAATCTTCACGCTGCTGGTGCTGTTTACGCCGACCTTTTGGCGCAACTAGGGTAATCCTGACCTCTAGTTGCAGCCCACGGCTCAGCTTGCTCTAGGTTAAATTACCCTTCCATTTTAGTTGCTGCTCAATAGCTTCAATCATCATACCGGCAACATCTTTTTCGGTGGCGGTTTCGATGCCTTCCAGACCTGGAGAGGAATTTACCTCGAGCAATAAGGGGCCACCTTTAGAGCGAATAATATCGACACCGGCAACAGCCAGCCCCATGGCTTTCGCCGCTTTAATAGCAAGACGACGCTCTTCACTCGTTGCCCGAACAACTGAAGCACTGCCCCCCTGATGGAGATTGGCGCGGAATTCACCTGGCGCAGCCTCGCGCTGGATCACTGCCTTTACTTTGCCATTGATAACAAATAAACGCAGATCTTTGCCTCCGGCCTCTTTGATAAACTCCTGCACCAAGAGGTTGGCCTTAACGGCTTTAAAGGCATTGATTACACTCTCCGCCGCTTTCTTGGTCTCGGCTAGCACGACACCACGACCCTGAGTTCCCTCGAGCAATTTAACGATCAGTGGCGCACCACCAACCATTTCAATCAACTCATTGGTATCAATGGGTGAATTGGCGAAACCTGTCACCGGAATATCGAGACCGCTTTTAATCAGTAGCTGCAGTGAAAACAGCTTGTCTCGGGACTGACTGATTGCCAGTGAGTGATTGAGAGCATAGACGCCCATGCTTTCAAACTGGCGTGTCAGTGCACAGCCGTAGAATGTGGCACTAGGGCGAATACGGGGAATCACTGCATCTAGGTCGGTAATAATATGGCCGCCGCGATAATGCACTTCTGGATTTTCATCATCCAGCTTCATATAACAGTCTTTGACCCCAAGAAAGATCATCTCATGGCCGCGCTCGGTACCGGCTTCCATAATCCGTTGGTTGCTGTAAAGCTCCGGATTACTGGCTAACAGAGCGATTTTTAACCCTGTTTTGGCCTTGCGCTGCATGCCATACATCTCCACCAGCTCGCTCTCGCTGTGACGACCGAGACTCATGCTCGCCGAGGGATCAACCAATATCCGATTAGCCATAGCCTCGCGGCCAAGCAGCATTCGATAGCCCATGCTGTCGCGATTAGTCAGGGTTAATTCAATCTCCCAGATATGCTCGCCCATACGCATAGGCACTCTGATGACATAGCGCTTTTCGCTAGCACCGCTGGTATTTTTGACCATGCGGCGATCGACAATGGGTGCCTCACAGTGCAGCGAAACCGCACGGCTGCGCTGCAATGGATGCACATGAAAAGAAACCCAGGGAATGCCGCCGCGCTTAAACGACTTAATATTAAAAGCGTGAAGAGCCGAGGTTCGCGCGCCGGAATCGACACGTACCTTTATCGCGGGAATGCCAAGCTGAGGAAGGTGACACCACTCCTCACTACCGATAATAATTTTGTCCATCACTTAATTGCTCGGGTTGATTTTCCGCGCATTGTAATAGGCTTCTTCAGAAATGGCATGATAAGATTTTGACTGTTCAGCAAATTCTTTCATGGAGGTAGCGATGCGCTGAGACAGGGGATTTTCAGCTGCCATCTCTTCAACCACCTGTGCAGCGATCGAGCGCAGCTCCACAAGTACCTCATCCGGCAGCTTTCTTAACTCTACACCGTGGGTTTCAACCAGCTCAATCAGTGCGGCATTGTTTCTCGCGGTGTATTCATCGAGCATATTTTGGTTGGCGGCACGGGCGGCGGACTCAACAATAGCCTGCAGATCAGCCGGCAGCGATTCCAGTGCCTGCTTATTGATAATTAATTCCAGAGTAGGGCCCGGCTCTTGCCAGCCAGGATAATAGTAATACTTAGCAATCTGATGGAAGCCAAAGGCCAGATCATTGTAGGGACCAACCCACTCGGCGGCGTCGATTTCACCGGTTTGCATAGAGGTGTAGATTTCGCCGCCGGAGCGCTGCACCGACATACCACCGGCGCGGGTAAAGACTTCTCCCCCAAGGCCGGGAATACGCATCTTTAAGCCTTTAATATCGGCCATGGAATTGATCTCACGATTAAACCAGCCCGCCATCTGCACGCCAGTATTACCACCGGCATAGGGCACTAGATTAAAGGGCGCATAGAGTTCACGCCACAGCTCCAAGCCACCACCGAAATGCAGCCAGGCATTCATTTCCTGAGCATTGAGGCCAAAGGGGACTGCAGTAAAAAATGCACTGGCGGGAATCTTGCCCTGCCAATAGTAGGCGGCGCCATGCCCCATCTCAGCAGTGCCCTGAGAGACCGCATCAAAGACTTCAAAGGCTGGGACCAGCTGTCCGGCACCAAATACCTTGATCTTTAAGCGGCCATTGCTCATGCGCTGGACATTTTCCGCGAAGTGTTCTGGTGCTAAGCCAAGACCGGGGAAGTTTTTTGGCCAGGTGGTGACCAACTTCCAGTTATAGGTCTGTGTCGGTTGAGCCTCTGCAGTGGCATCAGTTTTGCTGCTTTCGCCACCACAGCTTACAAGTATCAGGCACAGAAGTGCGGCCAAGGTTATGCGCATTTTGATCTCCTTATTATTTTCTCAGCTACCGACATACCCTGCATGTTCTCAGAGTGCCGCCAGATTAGCCGAGGCTAAAATCAAGATTTTGGTTCCCACTTCGGCAAAGCGCACATGCACTCTGGCCCGGGGACCATTTCCTTCAAAGTTTAAAATCACACCCTCACCATAGACCTGATGATTGACTCCCTGACCCAGAGAAAATCCAGTATCGTCACCGGAATCGCTCTGCATAGCACCGCTTGAAACACTGGAGGCATAGCTGGTGGGGCGACTAATAGTATTTTGCAGGCGTACTTCTTCAATCACCTCTTTGGGAATATCTCGCACAAATCGCGATACCGAATTAAACGACTCGGTACCGTAAATGGAGCGACTTTCAGCAAAGGTTAAATAGAGTTTTTGCATAGCTCGGGTAATGCCCACATAAGCGAGGCGGCGCTCCTCTTCGAGACGGCCCGGCTCATCCAATGACATCTTATGGGGGAATAAATTTTCTTCGACACCAGCAATAAACACCAGCGGGAATTCCAAGCCCTTGGCGCTGTGTAAGGTCATCAACTGCACTGCATCCTGGTCTTCATCGGCCTGGCGATCACCCGAGTCCAGAGCCACCTGATCGAGAAACTGCGGCAGTATCGGCAGATCTTTGTCTTCTGCTTCGAAGTTGCGACAGGCACCAACCAGTTCTTCAAGGTTTTCTACTCGCGCCTGACCACGCTCGCCTTTCTCGCGCTTGTGCATCTCAATCAGTCCGCTGCGCTGGATGGCATTTTCAGCCTGCTCGTAGAGTTCTAACTCATCCAGCTGACCACTCATTTCATTAATCAACTCTAAAAATACGGCGACGGCGTTAATCGCTCTACCGGGCATGCGCTTTTCCGTGACGATTTTTTCTGAGGCGCGCCACATGGAGATTTGCTCTTCTCGCGCCAGTGCGCGAATCGTCTCAACCGTGCGGTCGCCAATTCCCCGAGGGGGCACATTGACCACTCGCTCAAAGGCAACATCGTCGTGGCAGTTCATCATCATGCGCAAATAGGAGAGGGCGTTCTTAATTTCCAAGCGCTCATAAAAGCGTTGCCCACCATAGATACGGTAGGGGATATCTGCCTGTAACAGAGCCGCCTCAAGCACCCGAGACTGGGCATTAGATCTATAGAGAATCGCCGAGTCTTCGCGAAGATTGCCCTGACTCACCCAAGTCTGCAGGCGATCCGCAATATAGCGCGCCTCATCATGTTCATTAAATGCTGCATAGAGGGCGATAGGCTCCCCTTCACCAGAGTCAGTCCAGAGACTTTTGCCCAGACGCTCAGCATTCTTAGAGATCACCGCATTGGCAGCATTGAGGATATTCGAGGTAGAGCGATAATTTTGCTCCAGCTTCACTGTGTGAGTGTCGGCAAAATGACCCTCATAGTGGAGAATATTTTCCACCTTGGCACCGCGCCAGCCATAAATCGACTGATCGTCATCACCCACGGCGGTAACCCCGCTGACCTTGCCCGCCAGCAACCTCAGCCAGGCGTACTGCACGGCATTGGTATCCTGAAACTCGTCCACCAAGATATGTTGAAAGCGCTGCTGGTAGTGGTGGAGCACCGCCGGATGATCGCGCCACAGTTCCAGAGCACGCAACAATAGCTCAGCAAAGTCGATTACCCCGAGGCGATTACAGACCTCTTCATACTCGCGATAGATGCGCAGCATAGTCGCCATATGAGGATCGCCGGTTTCCTGAATATGGGCAGCACGCAAACCCTCATCTTTCTGGCCATTGATCCACCACTGAGCCTGCTTTGGCGGCCAGCGCTGCTCATCGAGATCCATACTGCGCATAACCCGCTTAACCAAACGCAGCTGATCGTCAGAATCGAGGATCTGAAAATTTTCCGGCAGCTTGACGTCTTTCCAATGGGCCTTTAACAGGCGATGGGCGAGGCCATGAAAGGTCCCCACCCACATGCCGCGCAGTGACATACCCATCAATTCATCGATGCGCTCGCGCATCTCACGGGCAGCCTTGTTGGTAAAGGTCACTGCCAAGATGGAATAGGGTGAAAGATTATCCACCTGAAGCTTCCAGGCAATACGGTGCACTAACACACGAGTCTTGCCACTACCTGCGCCGGCCAGTACCAAAAGGTGCTGTTTGTCGCTGGTAACCGCTTCTTCTTGCGCTGCGTTTAATTTGTCGAGTATCGAGGTAACGTCCATAGCGCAGTATTCTAACAACATGTTCTCAGTAGTTGTTGGCCATTGTTGCCTTTGCCGAGAGTTTATTTTTACCCAAGGGGATCACCGAGGAAAACATTTTTTACTACAAAACTGGCATTGTTGATGCTTTTCTTGTAAATTTTTTACATAACTCTATCTTGCTCACTATTGGCTCCCCTATGAAACCGGCACAGCTCACCCAAACTATCAGTGACACTCTGGTCGAACTCCGCAAATCAGAGCGCAAAGTCGCCGAATTCGTTCTTAAAGAACCTCTCGGCGTAATCCGCATGCGGATTGTCGATCTGGCGCAACAGGCCGGTGTCAGTGAGCCAACCGTGGTGCGCTTCTGCCGTGCTGTGGGTTGCCACGGATTTCAGGACTTTAAGCTAGCGCTAGCGCAACAGCTGGCCTCAAGCCCAAGCTATGGACAGATTGCCGTTACCGATACAGATTCAGCCCGGGAATATACTCACAAGGTCTTCGACTCCACCGTCGACACCTTATTAAAGGTCCGCGATAGCTTGGCACTGGAAAATCTCGAGGCCGCCGTAACCGCCATCTGTACGGCGCAACGGGTAGAATTTTACGGCTTTGGCGCCTCGGCGGCAGTGGCCTTTGACGCGCAGCATAAATTCTTTAGGTTACAGATTACCTCGGCAGCCTACTCAGATCCCCATCTCCAGAATATGTCCGCCACCTCTCTTCAGCCGGGGGATGTGGTGATTGCCATCTCCCAGTCTGGGCGCACTCAGGCACTGCTGGATTCTATGGAATTAGTGAAACAGGCCGGTGGTATTGTGATTGGCTTAGCCCCAAGCGGCACGCCTATTGCGCGCAGAGCCGATATCGCAATTGAAATTGATGCCAAGGAGGATATTCAGATCTATACCCCACTGTCATCGCGTATTGCACATTTAGCCGTTATCGATGTATTGGCCATTGGCGTTGCGCAGAAGAAAGGCCCACAACTTCAGGCCCACTTGCAGCAGCTGCAATCAGGGCTCTCATCACTAAGAAGTAGCTAAGCAGCCCCTTACATTCGTCAGGCGCCCTAGTGAACACTCTAGTCGAGTCTCCTAATCCAGACACATAGCTATTTATCTAAGATGCTCAATAAGCAGGGTGGGTACATTGTGAGTATGGGATTTAACCGTAGCTACAAGAGTGTTTTCTTTTATGCCTTTTTTGATTGGCGTGACATCAACCCCTTCACCCAATAGTCTCGCATGTGCCTGCTCTATATTTTGCACATCCCAGGTCAGTCCCCACAACCTGTCATTGGGCTCTTGATCATCTAATTTCTCGACCACTTCTATGGTTGTCTTATTTAGCCTGAAAAATAGTATTCTGGCTTTCCAGCGCTCAACAATCTTATCCAGAGATAATCTGATATTAAACAGATCTCTATAGATCTTTATAAAACCGTCAGCATCATTGGTTTGAATAACCAGATGATCTAACTTTCCAATGGAGGCGGGGTGGTAGATTTTAGGGGAAGCCAACTCGCCTTCCGTGTGTTGGATAACAAAGGAAAACAAACCTCGAGTAAGCTCCGGCGGAAAAAAAAGATTTTTCCATTTGCGAATTTTCTGATCTTTAAAGTTACTACCTTCTCCAAAGGAGGGATCTGGAAAATTAAACCCTTTGTCTCTCAGGGCGTTTGCAACATCATCAATATTGTCGGCCCCAAATACTGTGCCTATCAGTCCTTCTCCACTGTTCTCGAGATGGTGATGAACCAGCGCTGCTCCAGGTCCAGTTCCCGTAGCGGCCAATAATTCAAAATAAGTATTTTTAAACTTGAACAAACAATTACTGGTACCGAACTCTTTGTGCTCACCCCTCCAAGCCGGATCTAAGCCAAATATTTTCCTGTAGTTTTCTTCGGCTGTATCCAAATCTTTAACGGCGATAATAAGATGATCGAGAGAGTTAAACATAGTTATGCTACTTTAGATTAATAACGCAAATTTTTTAAAATTATTTTTAGTTAAATAATATTTCATAAAATAATCGCCCCGGCATTAGGGTAAATAATCCCGCCACCAAGAGAGCACCCACATAAACCCCGACCATGGAATACATATGAGCTTTTTTATATTTTTCTAATTTTGTTTTCTGAAATTTTCTGATGCTCCATATCGAGTAAATCAGAGAACCTATGGTCCAGGGAATCAATAGATGTATCAGCGAGTATTGGCCGGGAGTAATCGCCTGAATAAAGATTGCCGTAAAAGACACTATTAATAAAAATAGACTCCAGATACGCCCAATCAACTTGTGTTGCTTGGTACCCTTTTGGGTCAGCAGGATGTACAGGCCCAAAGGAACTGCGAGCAAGGCAAAGAAGGCGTGAACATAAATAGGGGGCATTATTTTTCTCCACTATAATTTACTCTGCCAAAACGAAAGTATATTAGTTATGGCCCTTTTTTTATCTTATCGATTATTCTGTAATTTTTTATTTCTATTTTATTAATCTGAAAAAGTATTTTCCCAGTGATTTATTTTTTCTCAGGTATTTAAACCGAAGTATTCGTGAAAAATAGAAAAATTTTTTGATTTTTTTATTTCTGTAATTATCGTTTTTTAAATATTTTTTCGCTAATTTATTCAACTGTCACGGACTTGGCCAAATTTCTCGGCTGATCCACATCAGTGCCTTTTAGAAGCGCTACATGATAAGAGAGCATCTGTAATGGCAGTGTATAAATAATGGCTTCCAAGCTTTTCGGCACATGTGGCATATCGATCACTGTAGTGCCCGGCTCACTAACAAAGCCGCTGGCAGAATCGGCAAAAACAAATAGCTGGCCGCCCCGTGCACGAACTTCATGTAGATTGGATTTCAGCTTTTCCAAAAGTTGATTATTCGGCGCCACCGTCACAACCGGCATATCTTCGTCAACAAGGGCAAGGGGTCCGTGCTTTAATTCACCTGAGGGATAGGCCTCAGCGTGAATATAGGAAATCTCTTTTAATTTCAGAGCACCCTCTAAGGCAATTGGATACTGCTCGCCACGACCTAAAAACAAGGCATGCTGCTTATTGGCAAAGGATTCTGAAACCGCTTCGATCACTGAATCCAGTGCCAGTACTTGGCTGCATAGCTGCGGTAATCTATGCAGATTTTGAACTAATTCTTTTTCAACCTGCGGGTCCAGTCCTCGGTGTTTTGCCAGCGAGATAGCCAGTAACTGCAGGGCTACAAGCTGGGTGGTGAAAGCTTTAGTGGAGGCCACGCCAATCTCGGGCCCGGCAAGGGTCATCAGGGATATATCTGATTCGCGCACCAGAGAGCTGTTAGCCACATTGCAGATGGCTAAAAACCCTAGATAGCCACTCTCTTTAGCCTTGCGCAGTGCTGACAATGTATCTGCTGTTTCCCCAGATTGGGAGATGGTGACAAAAAGGGTTGCCGCAGGAACCGGAACCTTGCGATAGCGATATTCACTGGCGACTTCTACCTGACAGGGAATACCAGCATATTCTTCAAGCCAGTATTTGGCAACCAAGCCAGAGTGAAAGCTGGTGCCACAGGCAATGATGTGTATATTTTTAGTTTCGGCAAAAATCTCGTCGGCGCGATAGCCAAAGATGGCCTCGCGAATATGATCAGCTGCCAGTCTGCCACCAATGGTATTGGCTAAAACAGCTGGCTGTTCAAAAATTTCTTTTTGCATAAAGTGCCGGTACTGGCCTTTTTCGGCAACCTGATCAGCTTCATCGAGCTGGTTAATTGCTCGCTCTACAGGGGCCCCGGACTCATCAAAGATACTGTAGGCCGCGCTGGTCAACTCTACCAAATCACCTTCTTCTAAAAAGATAAACTGATCCGTTACCTGACGCAGAGCCATCTGATCCGAGGCAATAAAGTTTTCATCAATACCCACGCCAATCACCAGTGGGCTGCCACTCCGTGCTGCAACGATGGTATCCGGATGCTCTTCTGAGATTACACCTAGGGCATATGCGCCATCGAGACGACTGATGGTCTGTGCAACGGCACTGCGCAAATTCCGGTTTTTTTGTAGATAGTAGTGCACTAAATGGGCCACCACCTCGGTATCTGTAGCGGAGATAATCTTATAACCCGCGGCTTCCATTTCCCCACGCAGCTGCACATGGTTTTCAATAATGCCATTGTGGACAACTGAGACACCGGCGGAGTTGTGTGGGTGGGAATTGAGGCTGCTTGGCTCTCCATGAGTCGCCCAACGAGTATGGGAGATACCGGTAGAACCACTCACCGGATTTGCTTCAGCGACTTTTACCAGTTCGGCCACCTTGCCGATATTTTTCCGGGTCTGCAGTGTTTGCTGGTTGTCGATTATCGATAACCCAGCGGAATCGTAGCCACGATACTCGAGGCGACGGAGTCCTTCTATAAGGATTTTATAGACATTTCTCTGGGTTACTGCTCCAACGATTCCGCACATATGCAAACTTCCTATTTGTTTTTAGTCGGGCGTTTCCAGCCCGCTATATTGCGTTGTTTGGCGCGCCCAACCGCGAGGTTGCCTGCCGCTACAGTTGAATTAATAGTCGAGCCCGCTGCGACAAATCCATCCTGCTCAATCACCACTGGCGCCACTAGAGTGCTGTTGGATCCAACAAAACTGTTATCGCCAATTTCGGTTTTATGTTTATTCACACCGTCGTAGTTGCAGGTGATGGTGCCGGCGCCAATATTAACCATTTCACCTAGCTCGGCATCACCCACATAACTGAGGTGGTTAATTTTGCTGCCATTGCCGACGATGGCTTTTTTGGTTTCGACAAAGTTGCCCACTTTGGTATTGGAACCCAACTGAGTACCGGGACGTATTCGTGCAAAGGGCCCGATTACTGCGTTGGCGCCGATGGTGGATTGGTCAATAACGGTATTGGCTTTGATCTCGACCCCATCTGCTAGGGTGCTGTTACGGATATAACAGTTAGCGCCAATACTGACATTGGAACCAAGGCTAACATTGCCCTCAAACACAGAATTCACATCGATAAAGTTGTCAGTACCGGCAGTCAGGGTACCGCGCTGGTCAAAGCGATTCGGGTCGGCAAGACTGGTGCCGGAAGCCATCAACTGTTCAGCTAATTGGCGCTGATAGACCCGCTCAAGTGCAGCTAACTGCTGGCGACTATTCACCCCTTCAACTTCGCTGGCTGAACTAGGGTTCACACCAGTGACGCTATAACCGGCATTGCGGGCAATGGCGATCAAGTCGGTGAGATAGTACTCCGCTTGGGCATTCTGGTTACCAATCTGTGGCAGCCATGTGGCCAGTAGTTCGGTGGTCATGGCCATCACACCGGTATTTACTTCACCGATCTGCAGTTGCTCGGCGGTGGCATCTTTTTGCTCAACAATGGCTTCTATATGGCCATCTGCATCGCGGATGATGCGGCCGTAGCCGGTGGGGTTTTCTAACTCAATAGTCAGTAGGGAGATATGGCTGTGATCCACAGCGGCGAGCATTTTGGCAATGGTATCGCTGCTGATAAGCGGAACATCGCCATAGAGAATGACGACTTTCGCCTGTTCACGTAGCTCAGTCAGAGCGCAGTGCACGGCGTGGCCAGTGCCCAAGCGGTCGCGTTGCTCAACGAAGGTGCAGGAGCGATCTTGGTAGGCGGCCCGAACAGTCTCGGCGCCGTGGCCGGTGACCACGATCTTATGGGCATCGGCTATACCGTCCGCGGCGTCCAATACATGGCTTAGCAAGGGCTTATCGGCAAGCCGATGGAGCACCTTGGGAAGCTGGGAGCGCATGCGCGTGCCTTTGCCTGCAGCGAGAATAACAATATCCGTTTTTGTCATAGTCTGATCACTTTTATCTCGGCGGGATAACAATCTATGGGTTTACGTTACTGGCAAACGTTGCTCAGTACAAGCCTCGAGGTGAGGGGCTTAGATGACGCTGTTGGGGCTTTATTGACAGAGATAAAAAAGGGCAGCCGTAGCCACCCTTTTTTAACTGCTTGCTCGCTGAATCAGCCGCCAAGCTTTTTACGTAGTGCCTGTACTGTGCGCAACTGAGCTGTTGCCTGAGCCAACATGGAGGCGGCTTTGGAGTACTCAATTTCACCAGACTGATTGGCGATGGCGCTCTCTGCTTCCTTTACCGCTTCGGCTGCTGCAGCTTCATCAATATCATTGGCGCGCACTGCTGTATCGGCCAGAATGGAGATATTATTCGGCTGAACTTCCAGATAACCGCCTGACAGATAGTAAATTTCCTCTTCACCATTCTGTTTTACCAGACGTACTGGACCGGGCTTCAAGTCGCTGAGCAGTGGCGCATGACCGGCTGTTACACCCAGTTCACCCAGTGAGCCGGTGGCAACAACCATCTCGACCAAACCAGAGAACAGGGATTCATCCGAACTTACGATGTCACAATGCACTGTTATTGCCATGTCTATATTGCCTTTGCTTGCTGCAACTTATTACTGTTTAGATTGAGACTGCTTTGGTAAAACCAAGAACCTTAAATGTTCTTGGCTTTTTCGATAGCTTCGTCAATCGAGCCAACCATGTAGAACGCCTGCTCCGGAAGATCATCATACTGTCCGTCGAGGATACCCTGGAAGCCAGCAATAGTGTCTTTCAATGAAACGTACTTACCGGGTGAACCGGTAAAGATTTCAGCAACATGGAACGGCTGTGACAAGAAACGCTCAATCTTACGGGCGCGTGCTACGGCCATTTTGTCTTCTTCAGACAGCTCATCCATACCCAGAATTGCAATAATATCTTTCAATTCTTTGTAGCGCTGCAGTACTGACTGTACACCACGGGCAACGGCATAGTGCTCGGTACCGATAATCAGTGGATCCAGCTGGCGTGAAGTTGAATCCAGTGGATCTACCGCTGGGTAGATACCTTTAGAGGCAATATCACGGCTCAGTACAACAGTGGAGTCGAGGTGAGCAAATGTGGTTGCAGGGGAGGGATCTGTCAAATCATCCGCCGGTACGTATACCGCCTGAACTGATGTGATGGATCCAGTCTTAGTAGAAGTAATACGCTCCTGAAGTACACCCATCTCTTCTGCAAGAGTAGGCTGGTAGCCTACCGCTGAAGGCATGCGGCCCAACAGTGCTGATACTTCGGTACCTGCCAATGTGTAACGGTAGATGTTATCGACGAACAAAAGAACGTCTTTACCTTCATCACGGAATTTCTCTGCCATAGTCAAACCAGTCAGAGCAACTCGCAATCTGTTTCCTGGAGGCTCATTCATCTGGCCGTAAACCATCGCTACTTTAGATTCGCTTGGAGTCTCAATATTTACAACACCGGATTCCTGCATCTCGTAGTAGAAGTCATTACCTTCACGAGTACGCTCACCAACACCAGCGAATACAGACAGACCGCTGTGCTCTGTTGCAATGTTATTGATCAGCTCCATCATGTTTACGGTTTTACCAACACCGGCACCACCGAACAGTCCAACCTTACCGCCTTTGGCGAAAGGGCAAACCAAGTCAATTACCTTAATGCCTGTCTCGAGCAGATCATCGGAAGCGGCCAGCTCATCATAGGCTGGGGGCTTGCGGTGAATAGCCATACGCTCTTTTTCACCGATAGGACCTTTCTCGTCAATCGGGTTGCCGAGTACGTCCATGATGCGACCGAGAGTTTCAATTCCCACTGGAACTGAAATCGGTGCATTGGTGTTTACAACACCCAGTCCGCGGCTGACGCCTTCAGATGCGCCCATTGCAATCGTACGGACAACACCATCACCCAACTGCTGCTGAACTTCGAGAGTTAAGCCTTTGCCGTCGACGACCAGTGCGTCATATACGCTGGGTACCTGATCACGTGGAAATTCCACATCGATCACAGCACCAATTATTTGTACGATTCTTCCGCTACTCATGTCCGGTTCCTCTTTACTAAATCTTTTAAAATTCGTTTCGCTTTAAACAGCTGCTGCGCCACTTACAATCTCTGACAGCTCTTGGGTAATCGCTGCCTGACGCGCCTTGTTATAAAGCAGTTGCAATTCGTCAATCATTTCACCGGCATTTTCGGTGGCGTTTTTCATCGCGAGCATACGTGCGGCCTGCTCACAGGCTTTATTCTCTACCACACCCTGATAAACCTGTGATTCGATATAGCGAATCAACATGCCATCGAGTAGCTCCTTGGCATCGGGCTCATAGATATAGTCCCAGTGATGCTTGAGGCGTGTATCGTCATCTGCCGCCAGCGGCAACAACTGCTCAACCGAAGGTGACTGAGTCATAGTGTTTACAAATTCGTTGCTCACCACGAACAGCTTGTCGATACGCCCTTCATCGTAGGCATCCAACATAACCTTTACGCCGCCGATCAAATCCGCTGCGTTGGGCTCGTCGCCTATATCTTTTACTGCGGCCACTACGTTGCCACCAACAGCGCTAAAAAACCCTGCGGCTTTATTGCCAACAACACAGATATCGACTTCAACGCCCTGATCAGTCCAGGTCTTCATGGACTTTAGTGCGGCTTTAAACAGATTGATGTTCAAGCCACCACAGAGGCCGCGATCCGTTGAGATAACCACATAGGCAACGCGTTTTACTTCGCGTTCAGTCAAATACTGATGTTTATACTCAGAGACCGCATTGGCGATATGACCGACTACGTCACGGATACGCTGGGCGTAGGGCTTGCCCACGGACATGCGTTCTTGGGCGCGACGCATCTTGCTCGCCGCAACCATTTCCATGGCGCTAGTGATCTTCTGCGTGCTACCAATACTAGCAATTTTCGTTTTAACTTCTTTTCCGACTGCCATTTTTTATGCCTGTCCGATTACTCTGACTTACCAGGTTTGGGTTGCAATAAACTTGTCCAAAGCCGCTTTAAAACCAGCTGCTATGTCGTCGTTATAATCACCTGATGCATTAATTTGGGTCATGAGATCAGCGTGCTCAGCTTTCATATAAGAGAGCAGGGCTGCTTCAAAGTCACCGATTTTGCTCACTTCAACCGCTTGCAAATAACCGTTGTCAGCCGCGTAAACCATTACACCCATTTCAGCGATGCTCTGTGGCGAGTACTGCTTCTGCTTCATCAGCTCAGTTACGCGCTCACCGTGATCCAACTGGGCTTTGGTAGCGTCATCGAGGTCAGAGGCAAACTGCGAGAATGCCGCCAGTTCACGATACTGTGCCAGAGCAGTACGAATACCACCGGACAGTTTCTTAATGATTTTGGTCTGTGCTGCACCACCTACTCGAGATACAGAGATACCTGCGTTCATCGCTGGACGAACACCGGCGTTAAACATATCTGCTTCGAGGAAGATCTGACCATCGGTAATCGAAATTACGTTGGTTGGTACAAAGGCAGAAACGTCACCAGCCTGAGTCTCAATCACTGGCAATGCAGTCAATGAACCTGTCTGACCCTTAACTTCACCGTTGGTAAACTTCTCAACGTATGTTGGGTTTACCCGTGCTGCGCGCTCGAGAAGTCTGGAGTGCAAATAGAATACGTCACCAGGGTAGGCTTCACGACCCGGAGGACGTTTTAGCAACAGTGAGATTTGACGGTAGGCCCAGGCCTGCTTAGTCAAATCATCATAAATGATCAGTGCGTCTTGACCGCGATCGCGGTAGTACTCACCCATTGAACAACCAGCAAAGGGTGCCAAGAACTGCATAGCAGCTGGATCAGAAGCGGTAGCAGCAACAACAATTGTGTGCTCCATGGCGCCGTGCTCTTCGAGTTTGCGCACAACAGCGGCAACCGAAGCAGCTTTCTGACCGATGGCTACATAGATACATTTAATACCTGAGCCTTTCTGGTTGATGATAGCGTCAACTGCAATCGCAGTCTTACCAATCTGGCGATCACCAATAATCAGCTCGCGCTGACCGCGACCGATTGGCACCATGGCATCAATAGCTTTGAGGCCGATCTGTACTGGCTGATCTACCGACTGACGCTCAATAACACCTGGAGCAACTTTTTCAATTGCATCGGTAAGGGCGGCATTGACCGGTCCTTTACCATCAATAGGGTTACCCAGAGCGTCGACTACGCGACCTTCCAATTCTGGTCCTACTGGAACTTCCAATACACGTCCGGTGCATCGGGCTTTTTGTCCTTCGGCCAGTGACTGGTAGTCACCCAAAACCACGGCGCCGACTGAGTCGCGCTCGAGGTTAAGTGCCATACCGTAGACACCGCCATCAAATTCGATCATTTCGCCATACATCACGTCGTCTAAACCGTGAATACGAATGATACCGTCCGATACGGAAACAATGGTGCCCTCATTTTGGGCTTCTGAAGAAACATTAAGATTGTCGATACGACTCTTAATAATTTCGCTGATTTCTGATGGATTCAGTTGCTGCATGCTTAGGCCTCAAATCCTTAGGAGTGCAATGACTCGGCGAGTTTGGCCAATCGGCCACGAATGGAACCGTCAATAACGGTATCCCCGGCACGTATAACCGCACCACCCAGCAGATTCTTGTCTAAACGAACCTGCATGTTTACTTTACGTTCTAGTTTGGTGCTCAGCGCGTCACTAAGCTTCTGCTGTTGTTCAGCATCGAGCTCATGGGCGGCGGTCACTTCAACATCAACCGCTTTTTCACGGTTGGCTTTTAAAACATCAAATTGCTGCGAGATATCCGGTAACAGCTGCAGCCGACGATTTTCGGAAAGAATCGTTAAAAAGTTCTTACCTTGATCGTTCAGAGCATCGCCACAGATCTCAATCAAAGCCTGCGCCTGCTGCTCTGCCGTAACACTTGGCGAAGCCAGTAAGCGCACAACATTCGATTGCTGAGCAACCGATCCGGCAATCGCTAAGCTTTGTGACCAGCCCTGCAGATCACCCGCAGTAACAGCGAATTCAAAAGCTGCTTTCGCATATGGCCGGGCTAAAGTGCTTAATTCTGCCATGATTAACCTCGGTTACAGTTGCTCTGCTAAGTTATCAACCAATGCGCGATTGGCCTTGTCGTCGATAGACGCTTCAAGCACTTTCTCAGCACCAGCCAGAGCCAAGCCCGCAACAGTAGTGCGCAGCTCTTCTTTGGCACGATTGATCTCTTGCTCAATCTCAGCTTCGGCGGCCACTTTCAGGCGGTCGCCCTCGGTGCGTGCCTGAACCTTGGCTTCATCAACAATCTGATTCGCGCGCTTGTTTGCCTGATCAACGATGCCAGCAGCTTCCTGCTTGGCTTCTTTCATCTGATCCGTGGCTTTGTTCTGCGCCAGTTCCAGGTCACGCAGTGCACGATCAGCCGCATCAAGACCATCGGCGATTTTCTTCTGTCGCTCTTCCATTGACTCAATAATGACCGGCCAGACAAACTTCATGCAGAACCACACGAAGAAAGCAAAGGTCACCATTTGGCCAAAAAGCGTTAGATTAATATTCACGCCATTACCTCGTTAAACAATGGATTAAATTTCGCTAACCGGTTTGTTACGCGCCAACACCTGGAGCAACAACAA
>JAQXEN010000071.1 GCA_029250825.1 Porticoccaceae bacterium | reverse complement strand
GCCACGACACCGTGATCAGCGGCAAAGACTCGGATAACCGGATGTTCGAGTTTTGGCTTTGGGTCTTTTTGGAAGCCGGCAAAATCAATCGCTAACTGTTCCAGTCGACCCAGAGATCCAGGGGGTTTGGTCAGCTGTTGTTGTCGCTGCAAGGCCAACTCGCGGCTCGCGGCACAGGGTGCCACTGCCGGTGTACGCAGCCAGCTAATCATCGCATTGAGCCTTTTAATTCTTGTGGCAGGCCCGCTATGACAATAGTCACGCGGTCACATATGGCCGCCAGTCGCTGATGTAAAAAACCGGCTTCATCGACAAACTGACGGGTTAATTCACCCATAGGTACAATCCCCTGACCCACCTCATTGGTGACGAAAACAACCGCTCCCGGCAACTGCTCAATAGAATCTAGCAGCGCCTGCTGCTGCTCTGCCCAACAGTTATGATGTAAGCAATTACTTAACCATAGAGTCAGGCAATCCACGAGAATACAGTTGTCGGCACGGGAGTACTGGCCCAGTGTTTGGGCCAGTTGCAAGGGTTCTTCAAGCAACTGCCAATGACCATCTCGATCCGCCTGATGCTGCTTAATACGCTCGCTCATCTCTCCGTCACCGGCAGTGGCCGTTGCCAGATAGATCTTTTTCAGGCCTAAATCTGCGACACGCTGTTCTGCCGTGCGGCTTTTACCAGAACGCGCCCCACCCAGTATCAGTTGTAGCTGATTAGCCATATTTGTCTTATTCCTTAATCGTTCGCCGTTGGTGTAAACCGTTTTAAACCACAACCATTGGTGTGCCCTGCAGTGGATGAGTAATTACTTCGGCATCCACCGAGAAGACTTTTGCAATCAGTTCTGGGGTCAATAACTCCTTCACTGTACCCACTGCCGTACACTGCCCACAGTTCATAAACACCATCTGATCGGCACACTTGGCGGCCAAATTTAAATCGTGCATCACCATCACCACAGTCACTCCCCGCGCTGCAATCTGCTGCACTATCTCAATCAGCATCAACTGATGAGCCAAATCAAATGCGGCGGATGGCTCATCGAGCAACAGTATCCCATCAGTTGCTGAGTCACCCTCACAGTGCTCCCAGATTTGAGCCAACACACGGGCCAGTTGCACACGCTGTTTTTCACCGCCAGATAACTGCACAAAAGATCGCTGAGCAAGATAGCTGGCATCCACTTTGGCCAGCGCCCCAATGATTATTTCGGCATCCCGCAGCAATCCGGTTGCATGGGGGGTTCTGCCTAAGGCCACTACTTCTTGGGCAGTAAAGGCAAATTCCAAAGTCGAGCTCTGGGGCAATACCGCCATAAACTTGGCAATCTCAGACTGTTTCCAATCTTCCCTAGACTGACCATTAATCTCAACCCTTCCCTGAGAGGCTTTATGCTCACCAGCGATAACTTTTAATAGACTGGTCTTGCCAGCGCCATTGGGGCCCATCAGTGCCGTGACCGAGCCTCGCGGGCAGTCGATGGAAATATTGTTTAATAGAGGCACTGCAGAAATTGTTAGGCCAACTGAATTGGTCTTTAACATTAGGATCGCCCCCGCTGTAAAACCAATAGCCAGAGAAAGAACGGCGCACCTAAGAGTGACGTGACTATGCCCACCGGCAGTTCCGCAGGGGCAATCACCACTCGCGCCAAGGCATCCGCGGCAACCAATAAAATCGCCCCAGCCAATGCCGATAATGGCAACAGACTGCGATGATCTGGACCGACCAGAAGACGAATAAGATGGGGAACCATTAGACCAACAAAGGCAATCACACCGGCGATGGCGACCGAGATGGCTACACCCAGGGCCGAGTAAATAATTAAGCGACGCTTAAGCCATTCGACATTAATCCCCAGATGGCGAGCCTCAGATTCACCCAATAACATAGCATTGAGGGCGCCGGTTTCACGGGGAATCAACACCGCCAAGCATCCCGCGGTTAGAGCGCCGAGCCCGACACGCTCCCATGAAGCGCCCTGAAGATTACCCATTTGCCATAGGCTAATGCGCCGCAACATATCATTGTCGGCGAGATAACTTAGCGTATTGGTGGCAGCGCCAGCCAGAGCGCTAATGGCAATGCCGGCCAACAGCATAGTGGCTACCGAGGTGCCCTGGGGACCGGTCGCCAAGCGGTAGATAATCACCGAGGCAACTATGGCGCCGCCAAAGGCGCCCATGGAAATAGCTGACAAACCCAGCATCACGCCGCCACTATTGACCATTGAGCCAAACACAATAACGCTGCTAGCACCCACCGAGGCACCAGCAGAGACACCGATCAAGGCGGGGTCAGCCAATGGATTGCGAAACAAACCCTGCAGTAATGCACCACAGGCCGCCAGCAGCGCACCCACAATTAAGGACAACATAACCCGCGGCAATCGAATGATTTCAATAATTAATTTTTCTTGGCTATTGCTCCCATTTGCAGCCCCGTCACCAGCCAGCATGATCGACAGAATATCACTCAGGGGGATAAACACCGGACCCGTCATCAATCCCAAAACTGAGACTAGGGGCAACATGATCAACAAAATCACAGCACATAATTGCGGTGTTATCAGTCGGGTATTTAAGCGTTTCACGCGGCACGCTCGACAGGATTGAGTGAGTCGGCGATAGAGGCCATGGTCAGGCGCGCCACCTGCTGAGCAAATACCGTATGTTTACCGGCAAAGCGAATGGAGGTTGCACTGTG
>JAQXEN010000067.1 GCA_029250825.1 Porticoccaceae bacterium | reverse complement strand
CTTCTTTCGAAGCAGCCTTTTCTATTTTAGTGGCGGACCGGACGGGACTCGAACCCGCGACCTCCGGCGTGACAGGCCGGCATTCTAACCAGCTGAACTACCGGTCCGCATAAACTTTCTAAACTTGGTGGGTGGTACAGGGATTGAACCTGTGACCCTCGCCTTGTAAGGGCGATGCTCTACCAGCTGAGCTAACCACCCTCTGAAAGAGGGGCGCATTCTACCGAATTGAGGGGGGCTGTCAAACGTTTTTTACAGCTATATACATATCTCTTCTTCGGCCCTAATATACGCGTCATCAACAGCCATTTGAAAGCACAAAAATGCAGATTTACAAAGAGTTTAGTATCGAGGCGGCACATCGCTTGCCAAATGTTCCCGAAGGGCATAAATGCGCTCGGCTTCATGGCCATTCCTTCCTCGTGACCGTGGCTGTCGAAGGGCCGGTGGGGGAACAATCCGGGTGGATTATGGATTTTGGTGATATTAAAGCGGCCTTTGCACCTATCTACGATCAGCTCGACCACCATTACCTCAATGATATTGAGGGGCTGGAGAATCCCACTAGCGAAAACCTCGCGATCTGGATCTGGCAGCACCTCAAACCGACCTTGCCACTGCTTAGCTATATCACGATCAAAGAGACCTGCACTAGCGGCTGTATCTACCGCGGTTAATCCTCTAGGGGCGTTCTAATCGCTCTGGAAGCATCCCAAGCTAGTGCTAGCAGCATCACCGCGATTGGAATTAAGCAGAGTAGTAACATCTGCTGCCAGCTGATCAAGTTCAGTGCCCATCCCGCAGATAGCGACGCCATTGCCTGTAGTGAAAACACTGTGGAGTCGTTAAACGCCTGCGCCTTAAAACGATCTGACTCTTTATAACTGGTGGGCAGCAGTGCTGTTCCCGCCACAAAGAGAAAATTCCAACCCACACCCAGCAGCACCAGTTGCAGCCAGAAGCCATTGACGCTGATGTCGAAATAGCCAATGCCAATAGTGGCGCCATAACAGACCAGTCCCGCCACCATCAATCCTCTAATGCCGAGCCATTTAAATAGCAGCGGTGCTATTAAAGAAGGCAGAAACATGGCTGCAATATGGCTTTGAATCACCCATTTGGTATCTACCAGAGAGTGGCCATAGGTATGGTGCATGCTGATTGGGGTGCCGGTCATGACAAATGACATCACCACAAAGGCTACCGCGCCACTGGCTACCGCGAGAATAAAGCCAGGGCCACGGACTAGAGTTCTCATTGAGCCTGCGGCAGTCGGCGCGCTGGTGATTTCAATCTGGGCCGGCTTGTAGGCGCTCAATAGCAGTCCGCCAAAGACTATGGATAGGGCGCCGAGCCAAAACGAACCTTGATAGTCTACAGCGGTCATATTGGCGCCGAGCACGGCTAACTCTGGGCCCACAAAGGCAGCCAAAATGCCGCCAAGCATCACTAGGGATGCGGCGCTGGCAGCGGATTCGGGTGCTACAGATTCCATCGCTGCAAAACGTACCTGTTGCAGTGCCGAATTGGTGGCGCCGAGCAAGACGGCTGCCACACAGAACAGACTAAAGCTGCGCTGCTCTAGTGCTAGGCTCGCTATTGCACAGGCGATGATGCCTAGCCCCATAAAGGCCCAGAGGCCGCGTTTGCGGCCGAGGTACTGCATGGTTCGAGTGGCGGGCACAATTCCTGCTGCGGTGCCACAGATGGTCAGCGCCAGAGGCAGTGTTGCCCATTCCGCTGCCGGTGCTAGGTCGCTGCCGACTAAGCTGCCCACCAGAATCATCAGGGCCATAATCGATGCGGCTAGGGCATTGCTGAGGGTTAGTATCCATACGTTGGTGAAGCCGTTAGCGCCTGTGTTCTGCATAGTGGTTCTCATTAGCAAAGAGTTAGTTATCGAGTTGCGGACAGATAAGCGCCTGTTAGCTGTTATCCCTGCAGGCTTTTATCTACTGAGGCCTCAACTCAGTGTGGCGTAGATCTAGTAGGCAGCTCTGTGGCTCTTAAATGAGCTTAGCACGGCGGTAATACCACGGGCATTGTGTTGCTGATTGTTTAACTGTTTATTCAAATACTTTATTTAGCTGTTCTAACTAGATTTGTCGAGTGGGTTCTGGTGTCAGTTTGATTATTGCTTCGTTAACAGACAGATTTTTCACTTATGGAAAGGGGCGCGGCATTATGTATAACCACAACAAACCGACCATTACTGAAATTGTTTACGATTATATTCTCAATAATCATGCTGTGGTGGTCGATATAGTCGACGCCTCTATGTCTCTGGCGAACTTAAATCTCGATTCTCTTGAAAAAATTTCATTGGCGATGGATCTTGAAGAACATTTCGAGATTGATATGTCTAATCAACAGATTGAAAATTTTGTCACTGTTGGTGACATTATTGATCATATACGCCAGGTGCTTGACACACAGCCTTCACTAGAAGAGTTAGCCGACATGCAACGCTTGGATATCAGTGCGTTAGAATCCGAGGTCAACGACAGCTGACCGCTTAGTGAATACTCTGCCTTAACTGCTGTATACTGACGCCCTCTATTTATACCCACTACTTATATCCACTACCCATAAAGAGTAGCTTGGATCTTCAATAATCTAAAGCGCGGTTGACAAAATGGCACAGGTTGGCAGGTTTAATAAGTTAGAAGTAATTAAAGAAGTCGACTTTGGTGTCTATTTGGATGGCGGCGAGTTAGACAGCATTCTGCTGCCACAGCGTTATGTGCCAGAGGATTGCGAGATCGGCGACTGGGTTGATGTGTTTCTCTATTTTGATTCCGAAGATCTATTAATCGCCACCACGGAAAAGCCTAGAGTCGAAGTGGGCCGCTGCGAAATGCTCAAGGTCATCGATATCAATAACGCCGGTGCCTTTATGGACTGGGGTCTGCCGAAAGATCTGCTGGTGCCATATAGCGAGCAACTCAAGCCGATGGAAGTGGGCTATTCCTATGTGGTGTATGTATTCCATGATCAGGACAGTGATCGCATCGCCGCCTCGACACGCCTTCAGGATTATCTTGCTGAAGAGTCGGTCTGGATTAAGCCTCGCCAAGCAGTTGATTTGTTAATTGCTGGACGCACAGACTTAGGTTACAAAGCTGTAGTCAACGACCAGTATTTGGGGCTTATTTTTCGCGATGACGCATTTAGATCACTTAAGGTCGGTGAGCGCTTGCCGGGCTTTATTAAGGGAATTCGCTCCGACGGCAAGATCGATCTGGTGATTTCTCAGGGCACTCTGCAGGGCGATCACGATTTGGGCGAACAAATTATTGAAGGTTTGCGGGCAACAGGTGGCGTCTCTACGCTAACTGATAAAAGCGCTCCAGACGAGATATACCGCGCCTTTAAGGTCTCCAAGAAAAAATATAAACAGGCATTGGGTTCACTTTATCGAAGTAAAAGAATTTTATTGAGTGCAGAAAAAATTCAACTCGTTGAATGATTTTGTATTTTCTGCTCAATGTCTCAAAAATGACTTTACATCTCTTTAAACGGTATTTTAAGCCCGTTTTTGCCCTTGTAAAAAAGGCTATCTGCCCTGATTTTGCCAAATAGCTGTGATATCATCTTTCTAGTTTTTTGCTCAGGAGCTGTCGCAAAAAGCCCACCTAAAAAAATCTAGGCCTTAGAGCTTAGTAATCAAAATTAGTCTAAATGGATTTGGTTTTTAAGTAATGTCTCTCTCTATTCTGTTGAGTGAGGCATCAGGGAGTTATTTGAAAAATAATGCGCAATCTCCGAAATTTCTTTGGGATTGAGTAGAAAAAATTCATTTTATGGGGAATATCAGTATGTATAGAAATAATAGACTAAGTCTGGCTGTTTCGGTTGCTATGGGTGTTTCATTTGCTGGCGTGGCAAATGCAGCGATTGAGGAAGTTATTGTAACAGCAACTAAAACCTCCGCTAGCACTCAGGATATTGCAGTAGCAGTGTCTGCGATCACATCGGAAAAACTGGACCAATTGGGCGTTGCAAATTTCGAAGACTATCTAATTCAACTTCCCGGTGTAACTGCCGGCGGCAGTGGCCCTGGACAAAATACAATTTACATTCGTGGTGTAGCATCGACTACGCCTAATCTGACAACTGCTGGTGTAGCCGGTTTGGCTCCCAACGTAGCACTCTATCTAGATGAGCAGCCGCTCTCGCAGCCTGGCCGTAATCTGGATGTCTACGCAGCGGATATGAACCGTATCGAAGTACTTTCTGGACCACAGGGCACCCTGTTCGGTGCCAGCTCTCAGGCC
>JAQXEN010000035.1 GCA_029250825.1 Porticoccaceae bacterium | reverse complement strand
CATATCCTCTGGATTTAGCACGGCCATATCCATGCCCGTACGCTGTTCTAAAATCCAAGTGGTCAGAGGCAGCAGAGGAAAACTTGGCAGCCCCACATACTGCTGGATAATCTCAGCGTAGAGATCTTCCAAGTTGGCCCAACCCGCCTCAAAGACTCCAGCACCAATGCGAGGGTCAGCCTGCATTGCCATAATCGAGGTTGCGGCTCCCATAGAGGTGCCGAAGATACCGATACTGTAAATATCTTTTTGCCGGTGCAGATAGTCCACGGCAGCCACCACATCCTCGCGCTCAAAATAACCCATAGTGGAAAAGCTCCTGGCATTGGCACCACTATTTCGCAGATCAAAAACCAGTATATTAAATCCCGCCCCATGGACCGCTTTAAACCAACGCATCCCCTCGTGCCGATCGGCACCGTGACCGTGGACGAAAATAATCGCTTTATCGGAAGCTTGAGCCGGTATATACCAGCCACTTAAGTTGCTGCCATCAGCGGACTGAATTGAGATATCCTCAAAGGAAAGGTCTAGCTGGGAGGGATCGCCACAGTAGATAAAGTGATCTTCACTACAGGAATAGGTGGGGTGCATAACATTGGACGAGAGCATCCAGGCGAATGCAATTAGGCCGACCATCCCCAGCCCAATAAAACTGCCCGCAGCGGTGATCATTATTTTTTTTATTTTTGTCATTTTCCCACCGGTCCGCTTTTAACAAGGCCGCTGCCTTGGCAGAGCTATTTTTTAGCACTCACTCTTATCAACTTACCATCAGCACCATCGGTCAGCAGTATTAGACTGCCGTCTGGAGCCTCGGCAATATTGCGAATTCGGCCAAACTCTGTGAACAAAATCTGTTCATCAACAGCCCGCTTATCCTGCATCTCAATACGCCGAATATCCCCTGGCACCAGAGCGGAGATAAATAGATTGCCCTGCCACTGGGGAAACATTTCACCGCGGTAAAGCATCATCCCAGAGGGTGCAATGGATGGGTCCCAGTACTTGAGTGGTTGCTCCATACCGGGGTGTTCAGTGAAGGGCGAGATAATCGCACCGCTGTAGTCAAGACCATAGGTAATCGCCGGCCAACCATAGTTTTTACCCGGCAGGACCAGATTCAGTTCATCCCCACCCTGAGGACCATGCTCATTTTCATAGACGCTGCCATCATCGGCAATCACCAGTCCCTGAAGATTTCTGTGTCCGTAAGACCAGATTTCTGGCAGCGCATCGGGCCTGTCTATAAAGGGATTGTCCTGTGGAATACTGCCGTCACGGTTAATCCGCAATATCTTGCCAAAATGATTATCTAAGGTCTGGGCCTGTTCGCGATAATTAAAACCATCCCCGGAGGTAATCAAAAGTGTCCCGTCAGCTAAAAATGCCAGTCGCGCTCCGTAGTGGGCCGCGGTTTTGCGGGGTGGGTCTGATCTAAAAATAACGTTCTGATCCACCAACCCATTGCCCTCGAGACGCGCCTGCATAACATAGAGTTGATTGAGCTTTGGTTGCTCCCTATCAGGGGCTGAATATGATAGATAAATAAGCTGATTATCAGCAAAACTGGGATCTAGAATGACTTCCGACAATCCCCCCTGCCCAGCAAATAAAACCTCCGGCACACCGGCAATGGGTTCCGGGTTTAGGCGGCCATTGGATACCCGGCGCAGGTTTCCCGACAGTTCAGTGATCAATATTTCACTGGGAGAAATAAAGGTAATTCCCCAGGGGCGATCGAGCCCCTCAGCAAGGGTCTCGATTTCAAAAGCATCGTTATTACCAAGGGCAAATCCACTGCAAAGTAATAGACTCAAACAGACTTTTCTCAGATTAATTAGGCTCATTAGAATCTCCTTTTTGCAGGTGGTTTCCAAAATAGTACCCAGCAAGCGCGCCGGCAACAACAAGATAAACCCTGCCAGTCAATGTGCGAGCGCCAGCAATCAAGTCTAAGTTGTAGAAGGCCAGTGGCATTAGGGCAACGATGGCAAACAGGGCTGTGCCACCTGCCACAGCATAGAGGGTGGTTTTTTTAACCGCCGTTCGGGTGGAAATAAACCGCGCCGTGATAAAGGCAAGCAATAGACCGATAGAGATGAGTGCGACTGTGGGAAAGGCTCCCCTTGAATTCATGCCAATTAAGTCGGTGGCCATTGTCGACACAACGAGATTTAGATCCACAGGCATATTGATACTGTGCAACCAAATCAGGTTGGTTGCAGTGGTGTGGGTTACCAATAAAAATGTGGCGATTACCAAAGACATCAAGAACGCCGGTATCTGTTTAATCATTATTCTCTCCTGCCGAGACTTAGACAGAGACGATAATCTAGACTTTGTTTGGGCTTTACAAGAGAAAGTTAAGCCTCAGCCCCTGGTATTAACCGCCGGAAAATGAGTAGTTGAACTTGATCTGCACCGTTCGCGGCTCCATATAAGTCGCGATCAAGCCCGCTGAGGTGAGGGCATTACCTGAATCCACTTTTATATTTTTGTCTGTCAGGTTGTGGATATAGGCGGCGACTGTCCAATTTTTTGAGTTTGGTTGATAGGCTAAACTTAAGTCGAACAGTTTATAGGACTGCTGAACCCCAAGACTCTCACCGCCATTGGGTAGGCTATCAAAAATGCCCGGCGCCAATTTATCGCGATTATAAATATC
>JAQXEN010000034.1 GCA_029250825.1 Porticoccaceae bacterium | reverse complement strand
GCGAGCGCGAGATGGATCGCCTGGTTGCTACCGAAGTTGTCTACCTGAATGGCGAGCTGACCAAAGAAACTCAAGTTATGAGCATGGCTTATATGTATTTGGGTGCTGAAGTTCCCTATCGTGCCGCGAGCATTATTGAAAAGGGCATGATTGACGGTATCATTAAGAGCTCTGCCAAGAATCTCGAAGTGCTGGGTACGGCCTGGTATCAATCGAAAGATTTGAATAGTGCAGTTAAAGCGTTGGAGAGTGCCTCAAAGAAATCTGATACAGGTAACCTTCAGTCTCGTTTGGCAGGTATTTACCTAGACCTTGGGCGTGACTCCGAAGCTTATCGCGCCGCCAGCCGCGCAGCCAAAAAGGGCGGTGTAAAACGTCCAGAGGCCAACTATTTGGTAATGGGCAATGCGCTTATTAATCTGCACTGTTATAAAGATGCAATTGGTGCCTTTAAAAAGTCTCTTAAAGTTGCCAAAACTGAAAAGAGTAAACGCTATCCAAGACAGTGGATTCGTTACGCCGATACTGAAGGTGCACGATTGCAAAAACTTCGTGACGTAGGTGCTACGGTCCCTAGCTGCAGTAAATAAAAGGCAGTAGAAAATAAAAGGCTTAAGCAGATAAAGACCTTTTAAAAAGAAATAAAAAAGCCCGGAACTTCTTGAAAGTCCCGGGCTTTTCTTTATCCGTTTGTCAGGTATTCGTTATAGCTGAGATAGATCTCGCACTGCACCCTTATCCGCACTAGTTGCCAGTTTGGCATAGGCTTTAAGCGATGCTGAAACCTTGCGTGGACGCTCTTCTACCGGCTTCCACCCAGCCTTATCCTGTGCTGCACGACGGCTGGCAAGTTCCTCGTCAGAGACCAGTACATCAATACTGCGATTGGGGATATCAATACGAATGGTATCGCCCTGCTGTACCAGACCAATATTGCCGCCGGCACCAGCTTCCGGTGAGACATGACCAATGGACAGACCCGAGGTTCCACCGGAAAAGCGACCGTCAGTAATCAGCGCGCAGGCCTTACCGAGGTTCTTAGATTTGATATAGCTGGTTGGATAGAGCATCTCTTGCATGCCGGGACCACCACGAGGGCCCTCATAGCGAACAATAACTACATCCCCCGCTTTTACCTCATCATTCAAAATACAGGCAACAGCCTCATCCTGACTTTCAGTAATAAATGCCGGGCCTTCAAAAACATGGATAGATTCATCAACGCCAGAGGTTTTAACCACACAGCCATCGGGTGCCAGATTGCCGGTTAATACCGCCAGTCCCCCTTCAAGGCTAAAGGCATTTTCCAGATTGCGGATACAGCCATTGGCTCGATCAGCATCCAGTGATGGCCATCGCGTGCTCTGGCTAAACGCCGTCTGAGTGGGAATGCCCGCAGGGCCAGCCTTATAAAAAGTCTTCACCTCTTCACTGACATTACCGCTGACAATATCCCATTTATCCAGTGCATCTTTTAGCGTGGCAGAGTGCACTGTAGGTATGTCGTTATGGATAAGACCGGCACGATCCAGTTCTGCCAAGATAGCCATAATGCCACCGGCGCGATGGACATCTTCAACATGGTATTCAGGCGTATTCGGTGCCACTTTACATAGCTGCGGAACTACTCTTGATAGTCGGTCGATATCAGCCATATCAAACTCAATACCCGCTTCCTGAACGGCGGCTAAAAGGTGCAGGATAGTATTGGTTGAACCACCCATGCAGATATCCAGCGCCATGGCATTTTCAAACGCCTTAAAGTTGGCGACCGAGCGTGGCAGTACCGAATAATCATCCTGCTCATAATGCTTGCGGGTTATGTCGACAATGGTACGGCCCGCCTGTTGGAACAGCTCGCGGCGATCCGAATGCGTGGCCAAGACAGTGCCATTACCGGGCAGGGATAGTCCCAGGGCCTCAGTTAGACAGTTCATAGAGTTGGCAGTAAACATACCCGAGCATGAGCCGCAGGTGGGGCAGGCGGAACGCTCATACTCAGCAACTTTTTCGTCACTGGCAGTGTCATCGACGGCGATAACCATCGCATCGACCAGATCGAGTTTGTGATCCGCAAGCTTGGTTTTACCGGCTTCCATAGGGCCGCCGGAAACGAAAATAACCGGTATATTCAGGCGCATAGCTGCCATCAACATACCTGGAGTAATTTTGTCACAGTTAGAAATACACACCAGCGCATCTGCGCAGTGAGCATTGACCATATATTCTACAGAGTCAGCAATAATATCCCGCGATGGCAATGAGTAGAGCATACCGTCATGACCCATGGCGATCCCGTCATCCACAGCAATGGTGTGAAACTCGCGGGCAATACCACCGGCTTTGGCAATTTCTGCGGCAACCAGGTCGCCCATGTCCTTGAGATGAACATGACCGGGAACAAACTGTGTGTAGGAGTTGGCGATGGCGATCATTGGCTTATTAAAGTCGTCATCTTTCATGCCGGTGGCGCGCCAAAGAGCTCTGGCTCCCGCCATGTTACGACCCTGAGTCGTGGTGTGGGATCGGTACTTGGGCATGTTATCTCTCTGTAGGTGTTAAAAATTAATAAAAAATATAAAGGAGTGCAAGGATAGCAGAAAGCACAGCGCAGAAAAAACTGCGCTACAAGCTTTTGCTAAAGATTCGTGACTGGCGCTGATAGTTATAGAGCGATTGTTTCTCAATGGGTAGATCATTGAGGGCAGTTTCTGTAAAACCCTGCTCTCTAAACCAATGGGCAGTCTGGGTTGTCAGCACAAAGAGTTTTTTCAGGCCCGTGTCAGTGGCATCTTTTTCAAGGCATTTGAGCAGTCGCGAAGCAATCCCCTGATTGTGAAACTCAGGATGAGTTGCCACACAGGCCAATTCACCGGCATCACTAGTACCAATTGGATAGAGCGCAGCACAGCCGAGCAGTGTTCCCTCGGGATGCACAACCACCATAAATCGTGAGATCTCTGTTTCTAATAGTTCACGAGAACGTTTAACCAAAATGCCTTGCTGTTCAAGAGGTGAAATTAAATCGAGAATACCGCCGACATCATCAATATTAGCGGGTCTGATAACCTCAGAATGATCTTTCATAATCAGCGTGCCACAGCCCTCGCGAGTAAATAACTCACGCAGCAGAGCGCCATCGTCGTCACAGCCAACCAGATGCACACGATCAACACCGTTGCGACAGGCTTGATAGGCTGAGGCCATCAACCAGTAAACAGAGGATTCATCACCGACGGCTTTTTTCAGGCTCGCCTTAAGATCCGCCACCTCGGGCAGCGACAAGCTGCGCAACAGATTATTATCCGCATCGAGAATGCCTGACTCGCCAGTAACTAAAACCAGCTTCTCGGCATTAAGAGCAATAGCCGCCTGAGTGGCGACATCCTGATAAGCCAGATTAAAGGCCTCGCCTGTTGGCGAAAACCCAATCGAGGACATCAGCACCAAGGCGCCGCTTTCGAGTTGATCCTGAATCGCTGTTGTATCTATGCGGCGAATCTCTCCGGCGCGCTGAAAATCAATGCCATTGCGAACACCAACCGGTTTAGCGGTAATAAAGTTGCCGCCGATAACCCGCACTCGCGCGCCATGCATCGGTGAGTTGGGCAACCCCATTGAGAGTGCCGACTCAATTTGAAACCTTGTCCAGCCGACGGCTTCTTTAACGCAGTTCATTGCAGCGCCATCAGTAATCCGAACTTGCTGCGAGAAACGACACTGCAAGTTTGCTGCCTGCATGCGTTGGTCGATCTGTGGACGCGCCCCATGCACCAGAACTATATGCGCGCCAAGACTCTGCATCAGCGCAATATCGTGAATAATGCTGTGAAAGTTTTCGTGGGAAACTGCATCGCCACTCAGTGCGATAACAAAGGTCTTACCTCTGTGCGCATGAATATAGGGTGAGGTCTCGCGAAAGAACTGCACGTAGTTATTGGGGTTGTTATTCGCATTCATGGCGCGATTATAAGCAAGAGTGACCAATAAGTTGAGATAAAAAATTAATTGTTGGTTGAACTCGGTCCAGCGGCAGAAATTCATTGGGCTGATGGGCGACATCTATATCGCCCGGACCCAATACCACCACGTCCATTCCCAGCTCTTGCAGATAGGGTGCCTCGGTGGCAAAAGCCACGGATTCACCGCGATGACCGGTAAGCTTTTCGCAGAGCGCAACAATCTCGGAATGTTCATCGCCACAGAATGGCGGCACAATCAGCTTCTCAAGCTTCCAGTCCATCTTGTCCGCCTCAGCGGTCTTGGAAACCTCGCGCTCAATATCTTTTTGCAGCTGTTGCAGATCCATGCCCGGCAACGGACGAATCTCAAAGGCCAGAAAACAGTGGCCGCAGATGCGGTTGGCATTATCGCCACCCTGAATGCAGCCTAAATTGAGTGTCGGGTGATCGATTAAAAACCCCGGATGCTTGTGCTGTTTCATACGGTCGCGCATCGCCATCAACTGGCCGAGAATACGCTGCATGGATTCCATGGCATTGTTGCCCAGTGCCGGGTTGCTGGAATGCCCTGACTTGCCGGTAATCGTCAGCTTCTCAATCATAATGCCCTTGTGCATTTTCACCGGGCGCATATTGGTTGGCTCGCCGATCACTGCGCTGCGTGCAATGGGTGCCCCCGCCTCCACTAGCGCTTTGGCTCCGCCCATTGATGATTCCTCATCGGCGGTGGCGAGAATAATCAGTGGCTGTTTTAAGCCTTTAACTGACAGAGCCTTAAACGCCTCGATAGCCAGAGGGAAAAAACCTTTCATATCGCAGCTGCCGAGACCGTACCAGCGATTATCCCGCTCACTTAACTCAAAGGGACTGCTATCCCAGAGTGATTCGTCACAGGGCACGGTATCGGTGTGGCCCGCCAGCACCAAACCGCCGGGACCACTGCCATAGGTGGCGATGAGATTGGCTTTGTTATTGCCCAAATCCATAACCTCAGTGGTGAAGCCCAACTCATCTAGAGTATTCGCTAGCAGATCAATGACCTCGCGATTACCTTGGTCGATCGCCGGATTGATACTGCTAATCGAATTGCTGCGAATAATCCGCGAGAGTAAATCCCTGAGTTCCATAGTGAGCTTCTTTTCTGTTCGTTTGCACTGAGTTTAGCGGATTGATTAATTTGCGCTACCTCTATCCAAATTAGCGACTAAAATTGATGAATGGCAGGGACAGAATAGCTATGGATACAAAAGGGCTATCGAATACCAACAGGAGTTGATTATGAATAAGACATCGGTGCGCAGCAGCCCTGTTCGCGGCTTAGATCTCGGAACAACGTTAAAAGATCTGATCAGTGATGGATTGCTCGCCCAGTCAGATGCTGCCGAGATTGCCAGCACTCAGCGCAATCCTAGTGAAGCCCTATTGCACCCTCTAGAAATTATTGCCGCCAAGCAGCTTGTGGAGGGGCCAAATCGGCAACCTCTGAACTTGGAAATACTCAGCGAGTGGCTGGCTAAAAAAGCCTGTCTGCCCTTGGCCCATATAGATCCCTTAAGAATTAATGTTCCCGCCGTCACTGGGATCATGTCCTTTGCCTATGCACAGCGCTACGGCATTCTTTGTCTTAAGGTCAGTCGTGACGAGCTAGTGATAGCCACCATGCAACCCTTCGACCGCAGTTGGGTGGAAAGTCTTGAGCAGACTTCTCGGCGGGCTATTCAAACTGTGGTGGCCAATCCCGCTGAAATCAAAAAATACACTCTCGAATTTTATTCTCTGGCGAAATCTGTTTTCGGTGCCGGTTCCTCGGCCAGTGTCGGCACTGGCATCGCCAACTTTGAGCAGCTGCTTGAAGTGGGCAAGCTTAAAGACGCCGATGCTCAGGATCAGCATATAGTTAATATTGTCGACTGGCTGCTGCAGTATGCCTTTGAGCAGCGCGCCAGTGACATTCATCTGGAACCGAGACGCGGCAAGGGCAAGGTGCGCTTTCGCATCGATGGTGTGCTGCATCTGGTCTACGAACTGCCAGACAACGTGATGACCGCGATGATCAGCCGCCTAAAAATTCTTGGGCGCATGAATGTCGCGGAAAAACGCCGACCTCAGGATGGGCGTATCAAGACCAAAGCTCCCAATGCCCAAGAAGTGGAGCTACGTCTCTCCACCATGCCCACCGCCTTTGGTGAAAAGCTAGTGATGCGGATCTTTGATCCGGATGTGCTGTTGCGCAGTTTCACCCAGCTTGGCCTAGTGGCCGAGGACCATGCTCACTGGCAGTCGATGATCAAGCGCGCCCATGGTATTGTTTTGGTCACCGGCCCCACCGGCTCCGGTAAAACCACCAGCCTCTATTCCAGCTTAAAACAGCTGGCAACGGATTCGGTAAATGTCAGCACTGTGGAAGACCCCATTGAAATGGTGGTCGATAGCTTTAACCAAAGTCAGATTCAGCCAGCCATCGATTTTGATTTTGCCGCCGGTATTCGCACCTTAATGCGTCAGGATCCAGATATTATTATGGTCGGTGAAATCCGTGATCAGGCCACCGCCGAGATGGCTGTTCAGGCAGCGCTCACCGGACATCTGGTGCTCTCCACTCTGCATACCAATGACGCCCCCACTGCCATCAGTCGCCTCCTCGATCTCAAGCTCCCCGCTCACCTCATTAAAGCCACACTCAATGGTGTGATGGCCCAGCGCTTGGTGCGCAGCCTCTGTCCAGACTGTCGCCGAGAAGTGGCCTGTGACACCGATGCTTGGCAAGAGTTAGTTGGCTCTGCTGCGATGCCGCCACCGCATAATGTCTATCAACCCGCCGGCTGTCTCGAGTGCCGCAACACCGGATATCTAGGCCGCGAAGGTATCTACGAAATAATGCCGTTGACGAATGCCCTGCTCACCTATATAAGTAGTGAGGCTGATATCCAAGAAATTCGCCAGGAGGCAATTTCTCAGGGCATGAAAACATTGCGCATAGCCGGGGCCGAAAAAGTCGCCGCCGGCATCACATCCATGGAAGAGGTATTGCGGGTAACCCCTGAGCTTGGCCGCTAACCAACCGAGATACCCCTATGCCTAAGACTTTCCCGAAGCTGATCAGCAATAGCTATCAGTGTCGCCTTGAAGGTTTTCAGGCCGCCCACCGAGACAGCGACTGGCTCTCCCAGCGACTGACGGACTTTCCTGAATACCCTCTATTTGCAGAGCATTTGCGATTGCTCTGGGGCACCAGTGATTTTGTTGGTGAGCAGTGCGAAACCTACCCTCAACTATTTCAGCAGCTAGTCGATAGTGGCGATCTGCAGCGCAGCTATTCCCGGGAAGACTTTCAACAGGCTATCGATCGGCAACTGTCGGCAATCTGTGATGAGGGGAGTGCTAATGAAAAAGCACTGAAAGAAAAAGCGCTGAAAGAAAAGGCACTTACTGAAGACCAGCTCGCTAAACAGTTGCGGCTATTTCGTCGCCGAGAAATGCTGCGTATTATCTGGCGGGATTTTAGCCGACAGGCATCGATGCCCGAGACCACCAGAGAATTAACCTGGATGGCGGAGGCAGCAATTACCGCCTCTCTAGACCTATTGCATAGAATTACCTGTGAAGAGTTGGGAGCGCCATTTGGCGATCCTGAACAGGATCTTCAGGAACAGCAAAAAATGCTGGTCTTAGCGATGGGCAAAATGGGCGCCGAAGAGCTCAATCTTTCATCGGATATCGATTTAATTTTCGCCTATCCCGAGAAGGGTGAGACACGCCGAACCGCCACATCGCCCCGTGGCAAAACCGTCTCCAACCAAGAATTCTTCACCCGTCTCGGGCAAAAACTGATTGCCGCTCTGGATCGGCAGACCGCCGATGGCTTTGTCTTCCGTGTCGATATGCGCCTGCGACCCTATGGACAGAGCGGCGCTCTAGTAATGAGCTTTGATGCTCTGGAAGAATATTATTTAACTCAGGGCCGCGAATGGGAACGCTTTGCTATGGTCAAAGCGCGAGCGGTGGCCGGCGAACTAGGCCACATTCAGCGGCTGGATGATATTTTGCGGCCGTTTATCTACCGCAAATATCTCGACTTCGGTGCCATTGATGCGCTGCGTGATCTCAAGCGTTCGATCAACCGTGAATTAAAACGTAAAGGCATGCACAGCGATATCAAGTTAGGCCCCGGGGGCATTCGTGAAATCGAATTTATCACCCAGGCGTTTCAGCTTATTCGCGGTGGCCGCAACAGCGCCCTGCAAACTCCTTCACTTTATCAAGCCCTAAAACAGCTTGTTGCGGACCAGATTATTCAGAGCAGTGATCGAGACAAGCTCTGGCAGGCCTACAGCTTTTTGCGCAATACCGAACACGCACTGCAGGGCATAGCCGATAAACAGACCCAGCAATTACCTGAAGGTGAGTTGGGTCAGCAGAGAGTCGCGGTCATTGTGGGCTGTGATAATTGGGCAGATTTTCAGCAGCAGCTGCAGAGTCATCGGGATTATGTTGTCTCGGTATTTGAGGATATGTTTGCCGACCCAGAGGTTCAAGATGGGCTCGACAGCGAGGGTGTAAACGAGGATGTAAGTTCGAATTTAAATGCACAGTTAACCGGTGACGATGAATCGATTTGGCGACAATCACCGGATTTCGCCGAACTACTTGAGCATCTGCAGAGGGTGGGTTATCAACAACCTGAGTCAGTGGCCAAACAGCTCTACGACATCTACCAAAGTAAGGCCGTTATAGGCTTAGATCTAGAGCCCCGCAGTCGCCTCGATAAACTGATGCCCAATGTGGTCGCAGCCTGCGCTGTAACCGATGACAACAGTGTAACCCTAGGTCGTGTGGTGAGTCTTATTCAGGCAGTGCTGAGACGCAGTGCCTATCTGGTGCTGTTGGCAGAGAACCCCAAGGCACTGCAGCAATTGGTACTGCTCTGTCAGAGCAGCAGCTGGATTGCCGAACAGCTCACCGCCTACCCGGCACTGCTCGATGAACTGTTGGATACCCGCAGTCTCTTTACCGTGCAGAGTAAAGAGTCGCTGCAAGACCAGCTGCGACAGCAAATGCTCCGGGTGCCCGAAGATGACCTGGAACAGCAGATGGAAGTGCTGCGCTATTTCGTACGTTCAAACAGCCTGCGAGTGGCGGCCTGTGATATTACCGAGGTCATTCCGTTGATGCAGGTCAGCGATCACCTGACTTCGATTGCCGAAGTGGTTATTGACTATGGTCTGACCATTGCCTGGCAACATCTCAGTCATCAATATGGCCAACCTCTAGGCTGCACTCTGCAGTCGCCAGATTTTATTGTCCTCGGCTATGGCAAGTTGGGGGGCATCGAGTTGGGTTACAAGTCGGACCTGGATTTAGTCTTCTTGCACCGAGGCATTGCCGGACAGACAGTGGGCGGCCCGCGGAGCATCGATAACAGCACATTCTATATGCGCCTCGGCCAGCGCATTATTCACCTGCTATCCACCGTAACTGCCTCTGGCGCCGCCTATGAAATTGATATGCGCCTGCGGCCCTCGGGCAACTCCGGGATGCTGGTGTCATCGCTGGCAGCGTTTGAAAAATATCAGCGTGAAGCCGCCTGGACCTGGGAGCATCAGGCGCTGGTTCGTGCAAGATTTGTGGCCGGCAATAAAAACCTCGGCGATGAGTTCAATCAACTCCGTGAGAGCCTTCTTCAGCAACCTCGCAGCGAGCAATCATTGGCTGCCAAAGTGGTGGAAATGCGCGAAAAAATGCGCAACCACCTAGGTCGGACAGCTAAAGATGGCAAATACTCCCTCAAGCAAGGTGTCGGAGGTATCGTAGATATTGAATTTATGGTTCAATTTGCAGTCTTGGCTTGGTCGTACACTCATCCCGAAATAAGCCGTTGGAGTGATACCATTCGCATACTCGAGTCGCTGGCTCAATGTGATCTGATATCCGAGCAACAATCCGGCTTGCTAATTGATGCTTATAAAAGTTACCGCTCAGCAGGACATCGTCTACAGCTGCAAAATCAGTTGGCGGAAGTGTCTAGCTCAGAGTTTCTTGAGTATCGGGAATTAGTCACAGCCCAATGGAAGCAATTATTTTAATAAGCAGATATTTAATAAGAGGAAAAGGTTGATGTCGTTTTCAGACCGCGATGGTTTTATTTGGATGGATGGCAAGATGGTTGATTGGCGAGATGCGCAGACGCATTTCCTAACCTCATCACTGCACTATGGCAATGCCGTTTTTGAAGGCATTCGCGCCTACGAAACCGAAAAGCTGGGGACTTGCATTTTCCGTCTTGAAGACCATATCAAGCGCCTTTTTAACTCGGCCAAAATCATTCATATGCAGATCCCTTTCACGCAGGAAGAGATTTGCGCAGCTCACCGAGAAGTTGTCCGGGTAAACAATTTAGATGCCGCCTATATTCGCCCGCTGGTATTTTTGGGCTCCGAGGGCATGGGCCTGCGCGCTGAAGGTCTCAAAGTCCACGTGGGTATTGCCGCCTGGGATTGGCCTTCATATATGTCTCCGGAAACCCTCGAGACCGGTCTCAAGGTTCGCACCTCGTCTTACACCAGACACCATGTCAATATCACCATGGTCAAAGCTAAGGCTAGCGGCAACTACATCAACTCCATGTTGGCCCTGCGTGAAGCGCTGGATTCCGGTTGTGATGAAGCGATTATGCTCGATCCCGAAGGCTATGTTGCCGAGGGCAGCGCAGAAAACTTCTTTATGGTTCGCAATGGCGTGATCTACACACCAGATTTAACCTCCTGTCTTGACGGGATTACTCGGGACACAGTCTTTAAGTTAGCTGCAGACCGTGGCATTGAAGTTCGTGAAAAGCGTATCACTCGCGATGAAGTGTATATCTGTGACGAAGCATTTTTCACTGGCACCGCTGCTGAGATCGTCCCGATTCGCGAATATGACAGCCGTATTATCGGTGAAGGTAAGCGCGGACCGATTGCCACAGAATTGCAAGCGGCCTACTTTGATCTGGTGCGTGGCAGAAGCGATAAATATCAGGACTGGTTAGCGCCGGTGGCAGAATAAGCCTTAAATAGGGATTTATTAGACCTTATGGAAAAAGAAGTCGTCAATGTGCTGTGCATGAAGTGGGGCACCAAATACCCCGCTGACTATGTCAACAGGCTCTACTCAATGGTCGCGCGCAATATGTCGCGACCATTTCGTTTTATCTGTCTCACTGAAGATGGCGTTGGCACCCATGAAAATGTCGAAGTCTTTCCACTGCCCGAACCGTCGGTAGATCTCGCTGGCCCAGAGCGCGGCTGGAACAAATTGGCAGTATTCTCCGAGACCCTCTATGACCTCAAAGGCAAAGTGCTGTGTTTGGATCTCGATTTAATTATTACCGGCAGCTTGGATGATCTTTTTGATTACCCAGGTGAGGTAATGATTATCAAAGACTGGATCAAAAAAGATGGCACCGGCAATTCATCGGTCTATCGTTTTGAAGTTGGCGCTCACCCAGAAATACTCAGTGAATTTGAGAAGTCTTTTCAGCAAATCAAAAAAACTCATCGTAATGAACAGGAATATCTGTCCGCAGCACTGATGGCAAAAAATGCTCTGGTCTACTGGCCCGATGAATGGTGCAGAAGTTTTAAGCGTCACTGCCTCAAGCCATTTTGGTTTTTGGTCGCCCGTGAAACTCAGGTTCCCGACAATGCTCGAGTGATTGTGTTTCACGGCAAGCCCGATCCCCATGAGGCGATCGCGGGGGTGAGTGGGAAATGGTACCGGCGCTTTAAACCGGCGACTTGGATTACGGAGCACTGGCGATAACTATCTAAGCAATCTTATAGGGAAGATATGGATATCTTATTTATTTCACATCGAGGATCGATGTACAGGTACTTTGTTTACTTAAATCGTGAATTGCCCTCTAATACTAAAGTTGTCGACTTCTTTCCCAAGTTTCTTATTGGTGATAAAGCACCAGCCCTTCTCGCGGCGGATGTCGCTCAGGGAATCGCCTTTCAATTGCAGCGCAAACGGAGCAAATACACCGCTCCTGAATGGGTTTGGACTCTTATTCAAAGTTATTATGAAGGTCAGTATCTGCGTTACTACCGGCGCTTTTATAGCCTGCTTAATAAATACCAACCCAAATGTATAGCCCTTTGGAATGGCCATAGACTGCCTGAATTTGCCATCAAACATTTGGCGCAGCAGCTCAATATTCCCGTGGTCCACTTTGAAAATGGTTTGCTGCCCAATACCACCACATTTGATTTAAGTGGTGTCAATGACGCCAATAGTCTCCCCAGGGAGGCTAGTTTTTACAAAGCACAGGCGGCGATAGAGCGTTCAACTCCCATTGCTCAGCGGAATCTGGTAACACGAAAATTTCACCGCTCAAAAAAGTCCCGCGCGAAAAGTCATATTTTCCACAAGTCGCTTCCGGAAAAATTTATCTTTGTTCCCTTTCAGGTAAAGTTTGATAGCCAAGTACTGCTCAACTCCCCGCGGATTAAAACCATGTATGAACTCTACCGCTGGATTGAATATGCTATGCAGCAGAGTAATGACCGCGACCTAAAGTTTGTGATTAAAGAGCACCCCTCCGACCCTCATAAATACAGCGAGCTTTACGATAAAAATCCACAGATTATTTTTAGCAACCGAGATACAAAAGAGTTGATTGAACAATCTGAGGCGGTGATTACGATTAATTCCAGTGTTGGAATTGAAGCATTATTACTGCATAAATCAGTCATTGTCTTGGGAGAAGCCTGCTTTGGAATTCAGGGGCTTACCCACCCATTGAGTTCAATGGAGCAATTGCCCATTGTTATTAATCAGCTATCTGGCAGTCAGCCAGATACTATTCTTATCGAGCAGTTTCTGTCCTATCTAGAGCATCAATACTCTGTTCGGGGGTCCTGGAGAAATCCGAATTCAATGCATGTGCAGGCGCTAACTGAAAAATTTACTTCGGTTATAGGGACTCCTGTTGGTCATTGGTAGCGCTATCTCTTAATGCTTCTTAAGCGCTCTTCGAAAACTCTTCAAATATTAGAAACTCTTAGCTAACCTCCTATAGCCGTGGCCGTAATTGGCGCAGCACATGCCGCTATGAGAAGCCATTCCAGTTCCTCTTTATACTTCATATACAGGTTGATTATATTTTTAGGGCGTCTGTAATGACGATAGTATGTGAAGGTTGATTCTGGTATCTTACCGACTTTGCGGACTGCCACTTAAAACCTTTGGCATGGTGTATAACATCATCTCTGCAGTATAAATTTCGATTCTTGAAACAGCCCTATGTTTAGATTTATTTTGCGCAACAGAAAAGTAGAAGTTGGCAAGTACGACAAAACAACAAGAATAAAACAATAATAAGAAGAACAAACAGTCACCCAATTGCACCTTTGTATTGAGTCGCTCGGAGTCCTTCTATGGAGTTTCCAAATGCGCGACCTGTTACAGCGAAAGGCAGTGCCTGGGCCACAAGGTTCCTCGGTCTGGTTTACCGATGAGCTGTCAGAAGACAGCAATGCGACCATGCTAGTGAGCCTGCCCGATCCTTCATCAGAGACCGCACCAGAAGCCACCAAGCTATTAAAACAAGCTCGCCAGCGCTTAGTGCTGCAGATGAATGCAACGCCATTGCCCAGTGGCAAGGCAGTGGCCAAGCTATTCCCCTTAAAAAGTCCTTTTTCACGCCTGCGCTACCGAAAATATGCGCGCAAAGAATTTATTAATTATCACGAAGCGGCAGCGCGCAAGATCTCTGTGCCAAAGGTCTATGCCTATTTGGAAAAGCGTCACTTTGGATTTGTTGCCGGATCCGGAATTGTTATTGAATGGCTGGAAGGTCAGCGCGATCTTCTCGATATAGCCAGCAACTCGCTCCAGGGTTATGCCCGAGCCGCAGAGCTGGGTATCCCCGCGCTGGTGGCTATGTATGATGCCGGCGCCATGCATATCGATGCCCGTGACGAAAATATCTTTCTGCCAGAGCAAGACCCCACTTCAGGCTACTGCGTGATTGACTGGCAGTACGCCAGCTTTCACGATCCGCGAAGTGAATGGATGCTGGAACATCTAGCTGCCTATTATATTCGCAACGCCCCTACTGATCAGCGCTCTGCACTCTGTGATGCATGGCTGCTTGAGCTGCATCGACAGGCTCACCACAGCATCGATTTTGAATCCTTCTCTGCCCGTGTTTTAGCCTTGCTTGGCGCTCGCCAATCTGTCCGAGCGCGCTTACAATTGCGCCCGGCCAGATAAACAGAGGAAACAGGATGAAGTTGCTGACTGAGGCGAAAACTGCGCTCACCAAGCTGGTATTTAATGCTCGCCATGCCCATGCACGAATAAAGAAAGGCACGGTTCGATTTAAGACCACTGATCTGGCGAACTTTTATCGGGAAATGGAAGCCGCCGGAGTAGCCTGTGTTGTCTTGCGCTGGGCCGATGATGTGCCCATGAATGCTGCAGACGAACTCTCTAATGAGCACGATGTAGACCATTTGATTGCCGATTCACAGATCAAAATCGCCCTCAATCTAGCTGCAGTCCGTCCCGGCAAGGTGAAGTGTGACTACTATTCTGCATCAGGTCAGTCGGGCACCAGCTACAACGGCATGCCCTATTATATGCCGGCCCATGCGCACCGAATTCTCAGCCGCCGGGTAAAAGATCCGCGAGGTTTCTATCGTCCCTGCCCGGAAGATGAGTTCTTCGCCTTTGCCTATCACCTCTGCTATCACAAAGGTCACCGCTGCGGCATTCCCACGGGCCTCGATGCGCCCCATGATGAATTTCCACCGCGAGACTATCTAGCCGGCTTGCAGGCGCTGGCAGAGACCGCTGGATTTTCTGTAGCGGACAGTACGACTCTGGTTGAGCTACACGATCGGTTGTTTGAGAGTGGCTGGAGTATGTCTAACGACCTGATGTTACGCTGGCCCGATCAGCACGCCTTTCTGAGAGCGCTGATTGAGCGCGATCGAGCCGCCTGTGAAGAGGATATCGCCGCTGCGCGAGATCTCACTGTGTTTGTTCTGCGGGATGACTGCGACACGCCGGAGCTGCAAGAACAGGCCCGGAAAATGATTGCCGAGCGCTTTACCATATTGGATGAGTTAATACTGGATACCGATGCCAGAAACCGTCTGATGAGCCAGACCCGAGGTGGTAACTGGATTGAAAAATATCGCCCAGAGCCAGTGCAACCGGTGATAGCGATTATGTGTCGCGATGCTCCAGAGCAGGGACCATTGCCGATCGCCATGTCGGCGGCCAAACTGGCCAAGCGTTACCCACACCTGAAAAAAACCGATGTCTTGATTAAAAGAGTGATTCGCGACCATATCAATAGCATTGCGCCGCTGGATAACGACAGGGTGGTGCTCCATGCAACGGATAATCCCCTCGAGACGGTTGAGACCCTGCGTGCCATTCTAGGTGATAAAAGCACCGCGTTCTTAGCGCTCCACGGCGTCCAAGCTCAATAGCCACTCCGGCTTAACGAGAATATCTAGCATGGCTTGTGGGTATTAATTCTGCTATTTTGACTACAGACATATAATCGCCTTTGCAGCCCTTTAAGGCTGGTTAAAACTATGCCAAGACACCTTTACTCAGTTTTCTTCTACTTGCTGTTGCCGCTTATTTTGCTGCGCCTGCTGTTTCGTGGAATTGCCACACCCAACTATCGCAAACGCTGGCTGCAGCGCTTTGGGTTTGTCTCGGCACCGGAGTCGAGTAAAGAGATTATCTGGCTGCACGCGGTTTCGGTGGGTGAAACTCTCGCCGCAGTGCCTCTGGTTAAAGCCTTACAAATAAAATACCCAGACCATCGTCTGCTAGTTACCTGCATGACTGCTACCGGATCCGAGCGCATAACCGCTGCCTTTGGAGATTCGGTGGATCACAGCTATGCACCCTATGATATGCCTGGTTCGGTGGCGCGATTTCTCAGTCGAGTACAGCCAAAGATACTGATTATTATGGAGACCGAGCTATGGCCAAATACGGTTGCCGCCTGTTATCAGCGTCAGATTCCCGTGATTTTGGCCAATGGGCGACTGTCAGAAAAGTCCGCTCGCGGCTATGCTCGAGTGCCAAAACTCAGTGCACCTATGTTTGCTCAATTGAGTGCCGTTGCGGCTCAACACAGAGATGACGGCGCGCGCTTTGAGGCGCTGGGGCTACCTCCTGAAAATCTCTATATCAGTGGTAATATCAAATTTGATCTCGAACTCAATGAGCATATCAGGCTCAGCGCCGAGGCGCTTGGGCAGTACTGGCGCGGCGCTGGGCAGCGCCCGGTTCTATTGGCGGCCAGCACCCATCGTGGTGAAGACGAAATTATTCTGCAGGCCTTTGGCCAAATTAGACAGCGTATCGACAATGTCTTGCTGGTATTGGTGCCCCGTCACCCGGAACGTTTTAATCAGGTTGCCGACCTCTGCCTCGCTTCAGGTTACAGCCTGGCAAGGCGCAGCAGCAATGATCCGGTGGAGCAGGCGGATATACTGCTTGGTGACACGATGGGTGAGCTGATGACATTCTTTGGCGCCTGCGATATCGCCTTTGTCGGCGGCAGTCTGGTGAGCAATGGCGGCCACAATATGATTGAACCAGCCGCTTGGAGTAAGCCGATCTTGAGTGGACTGTCGGTGTTTAATTTCGCTGAGGTATCGCGCTTGTTAGCTGAGTCTGGAGGCCTATCGTTAATCGAGGATGCTGCGGCGCTGGCAGAGACAGCGATAGAGTTGATCGAAAATCCAGATCAGGCCCAGCAGACGGGCCGCCAGGCGCAGTTTGTGGCCGAAGCCAACCGTGGTGCGCTGGAGAAGTTATTGGCAGTGATTGATAGCAGCTTGAGCGAGTAGACAGCTTGAGCCAGTAGACAGCCCGAGACCCTAATCGCCTCAGGCCATCCAACCGATTACTAATTGGCCGCTTTATTAATTACCAGCTGCGGATCCAGCCAAGCATTGAGTTCATAGACATCATCCGGAGATAGCTGGCCGGCGACTTCCTTTAAACCCATCATCGATAAAATATAGTCATAACGGGCATTGGCAAAATTGCGACGCGCCTGAAAAACTGTGCGCTGAGCCACCAACACATCGACAATATTTCTAGTGCCCACTTCATAGCCCGCCTGAGTTGCCTGCAGGGCACTGTCCGCTGAAGTTATCGACTGAGCGCGGGCTTTAACTCGCGCAGTATTGGTCAGCACCAACTGGTGCAGTGAGCGAGTGGCCTGAACCGTATTGCGTTTGGTGGCAATATAGCCTTCACTTGAGGCAATCGATCGCTGTTTGGCCTGACGGCGTTGAGCGTCCAGAGAACCGCCGAGCCAGATTGGCATAGTGATCGAAACCGCAAATGAGCTGCCATCCTGCTGACTATCAAAGGGCACTGTATATCGAGTGCCGTCAGAGTCTGCGTCAAAGTAGCTGGCGCTGCCAGTGATTTTGGGCAAGCGCGCTGCCGCTGCAGCTTTGGCATTATTATAGGCTGCGTCTTTGCCCAGCTTGGCGACCTTGAGGGGATAGTTATTGCCAATCGCGAAATCCACCCACTCACTGTTGTCTAGAGGCTGGGGGTTGGTCGCAACAAATTTTTCTGCCAGTCCCGCAAGCACATTGTGCTCTTCACCGGTGAGCACTTGCAGCCGTTCAAAGGCGATATTCAATGCTCCCCGTGCTTCGAGGCTATTGACCACGGCATCATCGTAGACTGCCTGAGCTTCGTGAACATCGGTTACCGGTAACAGACCCACTTCGAAACGCTCTCGAGTCTGCTCGAGCTGACGCTGAATCGCACGCTCTTCTGCATTGCGAGTCTGCATATTGTCGTAGGCACGCAATACATTGAAGTAGGCATCGCTAACCCGAATAATCAGGCTCTGCTGATCGGCGGCAAACTGCGCACGGGCACTTTCACTGAGCGACTTGCTGCCTTGGAAACGATACCATGAGGGCATGTCGAAAATAGCCTGAGTTAGCGAGGCTCTGTATGAGGTGCCGTCACTATCGATTCTACCCTGATTAACTGAAGGCAAGAGCTGACCATTAATATTAAAACTGGTGCTGGAGTCTTCGTTTGTTTCAGACTCTTTGTATTCGCCAGATATAGCCAATTGCGGCAAAAGAGCAGCGCGGCTGATATTTTTAATTTCTCGATCAGCATTAAAGCTGGCTCGTGCAGCTCTCAGAACTGGATCGTTTTCCAACGCACTTTCGTATATATCGACAAGTGAATCAGAAACGGCTAGCTGTGGCGCTAAAAACGCGACAGCAGCAATCAAAAAATGTTTTTTTACAGTGTGCATATGACCTCCATTTGGACGAGGTTTAGTTTAGCAGGTTTATTCGAAGTCATACTCAGCCTTTAATGATCCGGCACCAAATTAGTGCGATATTTGAACCCTATGGTTAGACGTTTTAAATGATCAAATAGTTTAAGCTCCAACGTAAAAGATACTCCCACTATAAAGAGACAGTCAGACAATGGATAAAAAGCATCGCTTTGGACCTTCCGACTATCGGCTAAAATCAACCGAGACAGTATTCCAGGGTTTCTTTAAAATGACCCGCATGGCGGTTGAGCATCGACTGTTCGGCGGCGGCTGGAGCAAGCCCTTGCGCCGAGAGCTGTTCCAGCGCGGGGATGCGGCGGGTGTCTTGCTTTATGATCCGCGTAATCACAGGGTTGGCGTGATCGAACAATTTCGTCCCGGAGCACTCAATGAAGTTCGCGGACCCTGGCAGTACGAGGTTATTGCGGGAATGATCGAGGTCGGTGAAAGTCCAGAGCAGGTGGCGGTCAGAGAACTCTTTGAAGAGAGCGGTCTCGAAGTGGAAAAGCTACTACCAATCTGCGACTATCTGGTCAGCTCTGGGGGTACAGATGAAAAAATGCACCTCTTCTGTGGTCTTGTTGACCTCAGTGATCGCGGTGGCATATTTGGCCTCGAGAACGGCGGTGAGGATATTCTGCTGCATGTTTGGAGCTACGATGAAACTATGGAGGCGTTTTCAAAGGGTCTTCTCAACAGTGCGGCCATGTCGGTGGCGCTGCTTTGGCTACAATTAAACCATCAACGATTGAGACTTGAGTCTTGTATATCAGCCTAAAAAGAGCCACGAAAGTGAAAAAGTTAACTGCATCACGACCAGCGAGAAGCGACTTTGTCAGTATCTGAACGACGACGCCAGCGACACAATCTGCAGCGCCTGCACGGTGAGTGCGAGCTCAATTACGTGCGCCTGCTGCGCCTGATGCCGAGGCTGCCGCAGTTGGGGCAAAGCATCGATGTTGATTTTACCCATGAATGCAACAGTGGCATGCAGGTTCGAATAGATGAGATCACCCGCTATACTCACTTGCTGAGTATTGTCGCCGAGAGCGCAAGGCCAGAGTGGTTGCCAGAAATTCAGATCAAAGTGCGAATCTATCATGACGCGAAGATGGCAGAAGTGGTTGAGTGGTGCAGTGATCGAACCATTCCCTGGGAGCTGGCCGAGAAATCATCAATGCAGGCTCCGGATGAAAAATGGCAGTGGAATATGTTTTTAAGTGATTTGTTAGCCCACGGATTGAGCCACGGCATGAGTAAAGTAAAACTGTCTCTGCAGTAAACGGAGAGCCACACAGCGCGAGAGATTTAATGAGTACAGTGCATATTACCCAAATCACTGATTTGCACCTGGGTGCAGACGAACAAGAGACCCTCGGCGGTGTAACCACCTTCGACAGTTTTAACGCGGTACTGCAGGCCTCCGAAGCTCAGGGTCGCGGAGACAATCTATTGCTTCTAACCGGTGATCTGGCCAGCGATTATCAGGCCGGCGCATATCAGCTACTCAATAAAACCCTGAGTGAAAAAGCCCGGGATGCGATCTGGCTCCCCGGCAATCACGACAATGTCGCGAGCATGGAGGCCAACCTGCCGGACTTTCCCCGGGTGCTTATTTATGAAGCCGGCAATTGGGCCATACTATTGCTGGATAGCTCCAAAGTAGGTCAGCCCGGAGGGCATTTTTCAGGGGCCGAATTGGCATTTGCCGAACAGAGTTTAAAGCAGCTGGCAGGTAAGTTTGTCGTGATCGCCGTGCACCACTCTCCTGTGCTGGTTAACTCCACTTGGCTCGACCAGCAGCAGATCGACAACCATCATCGCCTCTACGAGTTGCTCGTTGCTCACGGTCAGATCAAGGCTGTGATTACCGGCCATGTGCATCAGCACCACGACAGCCTGTGGGGAGAGATTCCGGTTTTTTCCACCCCCTCAAGTTGCGTTCAATTCGAGCAGCACAGCCATGACTTTGGTCTCGCCGATAAACCGCCGGGCTATCGCTGGTTAGATTTACATGAGGACGGCAGCCTCGATACCGGCGTTGAATTTCTCAAAGATTTTGCCCAGCAGTGCGATCGCAGCTGTGCCGGTTACTAGTCACTCTCTCGAATACCGCCTGTCCAATTACTGCGCAATCAATCGACCCTAAAGCTGTCGCTTTGGCTATACTATCGCCTTCCAAAAAATAGATTGCCGTCAATGCCAACGCTGCTTTATTTACATGGGTTTAATAGTTCGCCAGAGTCCGCGAAGGCGCAGCAGACCCAGCAGTGGTTCGGGGAAAATGCCCCTGAAATAGAGTTTATCTGCCCATCACTGCCACCCTATGCTGATCAGTCGATGGCGCTGTTGCGGGAAATAGTTGAAGCGCGCCTGTCAGAGCCGGTGTTTGTTGTTGGCAGTTCTATGGGCGGTTTTTATGCCACCTGTCTGCTCGAACATTTTGGCTTGGTCAGTGGGTCCAATCTCAGCGCCGTATTGATTAATCCAGCGGTTAGCCCGGCGCGCGGTTTAGATAAATGGCTCGGGGAAAACCGCAACTATCACAGCGGAGAAAGCTGGGTGTTTGAGCCTCAGCACATCGACGAATACCAGCGCTGGGACCCAGCGGTGATAAATAATAAAAATAATTACCTAGTGCTATTGCAAAGCGGTGACGAAGTGCTTGATTATCGTGATGCAGAGCAGCGCTATCGAGGCTGCAAAATAATTCTTGAATCCGGTGGCGATCACAGCTTTATTGATTATCATCGACACTTGGCAACCATCCACCAATTTTTGGTGTCGACGGTTCCGAGCAACCCACAATTACAACCTGACCTGTAGGGCGCATGAGCACATATAACGCAGAAGATATTGAAGTCCTCACTGGACTAGATCCGGTACGCAAACGCCCGGGCATGTATACCGACACCGCCCGCCCCAACCATCTCGCCCAAGAGGTGATCGACAACAGTGTCGATGAGGCTCTGGCCGGACATGCCAGTCGCATTGATGTGACCCTGCACAAGGATGGCTCCCTGTCAGTTTGTGATGATGGTCGCGGCATGCCGGTAGATATTCACCCAGAGCAGGGCATACCAGGTGTTGAGGTGATTCTCTCTACTCTGCATTCAGGTGGCAAGTTCTCCAATAAAAACTACCAGTTCTCCGGTGGTCTCCACGGTGTCGGTGTCTCAGTGGTCAATGCCCTGTCTGACAAACTCGAACTGACCGTCAAGCGCGGTGGCAATGTCCATCAGATCACCTTTGCCAATGGCGACAAGACCTCGGACCTGCTAGTGATCGACAGCTGCGGGCAGCGCAACACCGGCACCATCTTACGCTTCTGGCCCAACCCAACTTACTTCGACTCGGTTAAATTTTCACTGCTGCGGCTGCGTCATGTATTGCGTGCCAAAGCCGTGCTCTGCAGTGGTTTAACGGTTAGCTTTTACGATGAGAATACCGATGAGAGCGAAGAGTGGCACTATCAGGATGGCCTGCAAGACTACCTGTCTGGATCGCTCCAGGGCTGGGACGTGTTGCCAGCCACACCTTTTATCGGCACCTATGCTGCAGCCAACGAGGCCGCCGATTGGGCGGTGCAGTGGATGCCCGATGGTGGCGAACTGGTGCAAGAGAGCTACGTTAATCTGATTCCCACGCCCCAGGGCGGCACCCATGTCAATGGGCTGCGCACCGGCCTGCTAGATGCCATGCGTGAATTTTGTGAATTTAGAAATCTTCTACCGCGAGGAGTCAAACTGACACCAGACGATATCTGGGACCGCTGTAGTTTTGTGCTTTCCTCCAAACTTGAAGATCCCCAGTTTTCTGGTCAGACCAAAGATCGACTCTCGTCGCGACAGGCCGCGGCCTTTGTCTCCGGTGTGGTCAAAGACTCCTTTAGTCTCTGGCTCAACCAGCACACAGAAGAGGCCGAGAAACTCGCCGAACTCTGTATCTTTAGCGCCCAGAGCCGGATGCGTGCGAGCAAAAAAGTGGTGCGTAAAAAGATCACACAGGGTCCAGCATTGCCCGGCAAACTCGCCGACTGCTCCAGCGGTGAACCCGAGCGCTGCGAAATATTCTTTGTTGAAGGTGACTCTGCTGGCGGTTCTGCCAAGCAGGCGCGCAACCGTGAAAACCAAGCGATTATGCCTCTGCGCGGCAAGATCCTAAATACCTGGGAAGTGGACTCACAAGAGATCCTTGGCTCTCAGGAAGTGCACGATATCTCAGTGGCTCTGGGCATAGATCCAGCTCTCGAAAATCTTGAAAAGCTGCGCTACCACAAGATCTGCATCCTCGCCGATGCGGACTCCGATGGACTGCATATTGCCACCCTCCTGTGTGCATTGTTTGTGCGTCACTTCCGACCACTGGTTACCGCCGGACATGTCTATGTGGCCATGCCGCCACTGTTCCGTATCGATGTGGGCAAAGAGGTCTACTACGCCTTGGATGAATCGGAAAAGCAGGGCATTCTCGATCGCATTGAAGCCGAGAACAAACGTGGCAAGGTCAATGTGCAGCGCTTTAAAGGGCTGGGTGAAATGAACCCATTACAGTTGCGGGAAACCACTATGAATCCAGACACCCGTCGTCTGGTGCAGCTCACCGTCGATGTGGATGACAGCACCGACTCGACAATGGATATGTTGCTGGCGAAAAAGCGCGCCCCGGATCGTCGCAGCTGGCTTGAAAGCAAAGGGGATCTGGCTGGCATAGCCGATCTTTAATGATTTTATAAATAGGAACAACGATGAACGATATCGTAAGTTTTAATAGCGAAGGGTTGGAACGCCGACCTATGAGCGAATATGTTGAACAGGCCTATCTAGACTACTCAATGTACGTCATTCTTGACCGCGCCCTACCGCATATTGGCGACGGCCTAAAGCCGGTTCAGCGACGCATCATTTACGCCATGAGTGAGCTCGGCCTCAAAGCCAGCGCCAAATATAAAAAATCCGCGCGCACAGTCGGTGATGTAATTGGTAAATTTCATCCCCACGGTGATGGCGCCGCCTATGAAGCTATGGTGCTTATGGCCCAGCCATTCTCCTACCGCTACCCGCTCGTGGATGGTCAGGGCAACTGGGGTTCTGCAGATGATCCAAAGTCATTTGCCGCCATGCGATACACCGAATCAAAGCTTTCCAAATATGCCGAAGCACTGCTCTCGGAATTGGGACAGGGAACCGCCAACTGGCGACCCAACTTTGACGCCACGATGGACGAGCCAGAAATTCTCCCAGCGCGAGTACCTAATGTGCTGCTCAATGGCACCACCGGCATCGCCGTGGGTATGGCTACCGATATTCCGCCCCACAACTTAAATGAAGTGGTTAGTGCCTGCCTGCATATGCTCGACAACCCGAAAGCTGACGTCGCCGAACTGATGGAGTTTGTTAAAGCGCCGGACTACCCCACCGATGCCGAAATTATCACCTCACAAAAAGACATTCAAAATGTCTATGAGACCGGTCGCGGCTCGATCAAAATGCGTGCCGTTTGGCATCGAGAAGATGGCGATATTATTGTTACCGCACTGCCGTTCCAAGCCTCCGGCTCAAAGATTCTCGAACAGATCGCCGCCCAGATGCGCAATAAAAAATTGCCGATGGTGGAAGATCTGCGAGACGAGTCAGATCATGAAAATCCGACTCGACTAGTGATTACTCCGCGCTCCAATCGCGTAGATGTCGAAGCTCTGATGGACCATCTATTTGCCACCTGTGACCTTGAGCGTAGCTACAGAGTTAACCTCAATATTATTGGTATCAATGGCAAGCCTGGTGTCATGAATCTGCGTCAGATTATCAAAGACTGGCTGCTGTTCCGCACCGATGTTACCCGCCGGCGCCTCAGCTACCGTCTGGAAAAAGTCGACAAGCGCCTGCACCTCTTAGATGGCTTGTTGATCGCCTTTTTAAATATTGATGAAGTGATTCATCTAATCCGCACCGAAGATGAACCCAAGCCAGCCCTGATCGCGCGCTTTGGTCTCTCGGATATTCAGGCGGAATATATCCTCGATACCAAGTTGCGTCAGTTAGCCCGTCTCGAAGAGTTTAAAATTCGCGCCGAGCAGGATGAACTGGCTAAGGAAAAAGCCGAGCTGGAATTAATTCTCGGTTCCGATACCCGTTTAAAAACCTTAGTGAAAAAAGAACTTAAAGCCGCCGCCGAAGAATTTGGTGACGAACGCCGCTCACCGATAGTTTCACGGGGTGAATCTCAAGCCTTTAATGAAAAAGATCTGCTTACTGCCGAACCGATTACCGTTGTACTCTCGGATAAAGGCTGGATACGCGGCGCCAAAGGTCACGATATAGATCCCACCACATTGAGCTATAAATCTGGGGATAAGTTCCTCTCCGCAGCCTGTGGCCGCAGCAATCAGAATGTCTTCCTGCAGGATTCCGCGGGCCGTTTCTATGCCCTGGCGGGGCATACACTGCCCTCGGCACGGGGACAGGGCGAACCCGCCACGGGGCGCCTTAATGTCTCCTCCGGCGCGCTATTTACCGATGTGATCATGGGCGCAGACGATCAGAAAGTACTGCTGGGAACCGATGCAGGCTATGGCTTCGTGGGTAAAGTTGGCGACCTCTACACCAAGAACCGGGCCGGTAAAGCGGTGGTATCACTGCCCAAGGGCGCTAAAATTCTCTCGCCGAAAATGGTCAATGATGCCAATGCACAAATTGCTGCGGTGACCAATGAGGGACGCTTATTGGTGTTCCCCATCGCCGAACTACCGGAATTAGCCAAGGGTAAAGGTAATAAGATTATCAATATCCCCGGCTCTCGATTACAGGCTCGAGAAGAGTTCGTCATCGACTACGGTGTAGTTTCTGAAGGCGATTCACTTGTGGTTCACTCAGGTAAGCGCTACCTTGTAATGAAGGCCAAAGATCTTGAGCACTACAGTGGCGAGCGCGGACGTCGTGGTCACAAACTGCCTCGTGGCTTCCAGAAGGTCGATAAGCTGGAGGTAGAACCTAAATAACAGCATCATAATAGACAATGGAAACGGTGCCTTAGGGCACCCTATATGGGCCTTAAGTGGGCAGGGAGAATATGATTATGGAAGATAAAGTAGAGTTAATGCAGGCGCTAGCAGTGCAATATGGCGTCAAAGTGCTAATGGCACTGGTGATCTTTGTTATCGGTAAATGGGTCGTCAAAAGACTCTCAGTAGTACTTGAAAAAATCATGGAGAAAAACGCCGTAGATCCGGCAATCCGACATTTCACCGGCAGTCTAGTGTATTACGCCCTGCTGATCTTTGTCTGTATAGCCGCCCTCGGCCAGCTAGGCCTTCAGACCGCCTCCTTTGTCGCTATAGTCGGTGCCGCCGGCCTCGCCGTAGGTTTGGCCCTGCAGGGATCTCTATCTAATTTCGCAGCCGGTGTCCTGCTGCTGATTTTTCGCCCGTTTAAAGTCGGCGACTTTGTTGAAACCGCCGGCACCTCAGGCGTGATTCAAAGTATCCAAATCTTCACCACAGTTCTGTTCACCCCAGACAATAAAAAAGTCATAGTCCCCAACGGTCGAATTATTGGCGACAATATCGTCAACTACTCCGCCAATGACAGCCGCCGGGTCGATCTGGTATTTGGAATTGGTTACGAGGATGATATCGACGCCGCACGGACAGTTCTCGAAGGTGTTCTTGCCGCCGATAAGCGCGTACTAGAAAATCCAGAACCGGTTATTGCCGTGGTTGAATTGGCTGATAGCAGCGTAAACTTTGTCTGCCGCCCCTGGGTTAAGAGTGCCAACTACTGGTCGGTATATTTTGATCTTACCGAAGCGGCGAAGAAAGCACTGGATGCCAATGGGATTTCCATTCCCTTTCCCCAGCGGGATGTACATTTGCATCAGCAGCCCAGCGCGGCCACCTCTTAGTTAATAGTTAACCCCTGATACTCAATCAATAAGCGCAGTAATACTGCGCTTAAATTAATCTAAAAAAACGGAAAAGGAATTTCCAGAGGGCGACGGTTACCTCTATCTGGTACTTTTCTATCGATTGCCCTATCCGTTTGCAGTTTTGACAGTGAGCAATCATCCATCTATCTCGGCCTTGGTGGAAAGTTAATATGGCAAAAATAAGAGACAGATAACATTGATATTGTGACAGTTTATTTGGCTACTGAGGTGGTGCTAAAAACGCGATAACTATTCTCAATATTAGTAAAAATTTATGTGTTGGGGCCTGCTGGAGTTTCACTCCCATAATTTTAATCTGCTCTTGATTGTGTTATTTTTCAAGGAGGATAAATGATCAGTTACTCCGAGCTATGGTCTATACAAGAGCCGATTCTTGCAATGGTTCTGATTGTTGAGGGCTATATACGCTATTCAGGCAGGATGGCAGTTTGGAGGGAATTGTCTGCGAATTGGTGGACAAATTTACAACTTATAAAATGGAAAGATCGGGCTGTAATTAATGAGCGATTTCTAAGATTATACAATACGGTTTATGGTGAAAAAGTAATTTCAACGCGCCGTATTTTTAGCGTGACATTAAGCTCACTAATACTCACATTTGTATTCTATATTTTTTTCACTCGCCTAACATTACTCAATGGAGTGCCTGCTCATATAAATTTTTCGAGCACATACTTTCTCGAATTTTTTAACTACTATGACCCAACAATCGATAAGCAGCATCCCCTATTTATCTTGGCAGTCCTTTTTGACTCAATTGGCTTTAATACTATCCCAGACTTTTTATCCGTTGCAGAAACTGGATGGATTCTTAATAAAGCAACAAGAAAAAATTCCAATCTTCTGGCATTATTTTTTCTCGATTTATTTTTAACAACATTAATATGCCTATCCGCTCATATTATTGCATTCCTCTATGCAGCATTCATTTTACCTGGTGATATTAGATTTTTATCAATCGAGACGATCAAATATAACTATTCTATTTTTAACGGAATTGGCGTCAGTAAACTGGCTTTTATTTTGACAACATATACTACATCAGCATTTTGGTTTTTCTTTGTTTTTAATGTCCTTTTTGTGGGCTTTCTAAAACGATTTTCAAACTATGCCATTGTTATTCTTGAGTCAAGATTGGCTCAGCCACTCTCCTTTGGTCTGTTGGTCGGCATGATCTGTTTACTCTCATGGCCAATTTTGTTTTTAATGAAAATTATTGTCTAGAACCTAAGCGTCAGGCTGACTCTTAATAAATTAGGATCTATCCATGCCATTAAATATTACTGAAAGTCACAATAACCAAGCAATATCACCTCCTTTACGGCTAGCATTCCGCCCTCTATTTCTCGGCGGTACGCTGTTTTCAATAATCGTTGTCGCTTGGTGGTCCTACTTCTGGTTAAACCCCTTTAACTGGCAGCCCTATGGCGGCCCTATATGTTGGCATGCACATGAAATGCTATTTGGGTTTGGCGTATCCATTGTAGTTGGGTTTCTGCTCACGGCCGTGCAGACCTGGACTGGTGTCGTTGGTCTAAGGGGCAGGCCTTTACTGGTTCTGGTACTTGCTTGGATACTGGGTCGGCTGTTGTTAGCCTTTGGCGCAGGGTTGCCTCATTGGGTCGTTATGGCCGGTGACCTGCTATTTTTGATCGGTGCCGCTATTGCCATGGCTTATCCAGTATTCAAAGTTAGACAAAGCCGGAATATGCTTTTTGTGCCGATACTCGCCATGCTGGTTCTGCTTAATGGCCTTAGCCACTGGGGCGTTGCCACTTACCAGCCTCAGATAGCGCTGCTTTCACTGCATGGCGCCATCATGATGTTTGTGTTCATTATCGCTATTGTTGGAGGTCGGGTAATTCCTTTCTTTACCGCCAATGGTGCAGGAGTTGCTAAAAGACCGCCCATTAAATGGCTCGAGATTGCCAGCTTAGGCAGTATTATGCTCTTGGTCGCCGTTGCTTTTATTGGCTTTAACACAGTCCCTAAATATCTACTGCTAACGCTCAGTAGCTTTGCCGCAATTGCTAACGGTTGGCGCTTCTTGCGCTGGAACGGTGAGCTTTGCGCAAAGATCCCCCTGCTCTGGTCCCTGCATCTTTCCTATGCCTTTATTCCCCTCGGTTTTATTCTGCTGGCACTCTACGCTGCCGGTTATAGCGCCAGCCTAAGTGCTGCGCTGCACTGTTTTACAGTAGGAGCTATGGGCGGCATGATCCTCGCGATGATTTCTCGAGTCACGCTTGGGCATACCGGAAGACCGTTACAGCCGCCAAAACTTATGTCACTCGGCTATATTGCCATTATCACTGGTGCGATCTTAAGGGTTATTTTGCCTGGATGGTTTCCGCAGGGCGCTAGTTGGGCGATCGGTCTTGCCGGCGGATTGTGGGTATTGGGCTATGGGATATATGGTTTTTATTATGGGCCAATGTTGGTGGCTGCTAGAGTTGATGGAAGATCGGGTTAGCCCGAGAATATCCGAGTCTGGCCCTCATTATTTAATAGCTAATTTCCTCCTTAGTTTATTATACATGGCGTCAGAAGCAGCGGACGGCATAGCCTTCCGACTGCCTTATTAGACCTGCCTAAACCTTCTTCCATTTTGTTGAGTTTTTCATTTTGGTTCTCGCATCTTGTGAAGCGAAGACCTGAACATGACCACAGTTTGCGCAAACTGTGGGACGAATTTTCGTTGATGAAAGCATATTCTTACCTAAATTTGGTAGTAATTCTCCACTTAAACCTGTGAATTCAAAATCTCCTTTGTGTTCATATATATCATCTGATTTGCAAATTGAGCATGGCTTCATTTGTATTTCCTTATAATTAAGAGCATGAAAACTGATGTCAAATACTGAAGCCAAGGCTTTCTTGGATTGCAGAGATGCAGATGCCTCCTTTTCGATTCGTTGAATTGTTCTTAAGTTAAGGCCGGGAGCAATCGCTAGCTCCTCTTGAGACCATAAATTTTCTTTCCTTAACTTAATCACTAAACCTACATTTATTTTCATCGTTTTTTTGCCCAATTGATAGAGACGCAATAAATATCTATGATGATGCCCGAAAGTGATACGGCACTTGTACGAAAGTACACCCAAAATTACATGACATTACTATGACATCGAAAATAAGGTCAGACTCGAATTACATATAACCGTAAGTAGTTCTGGCAGTAAGTACCCTGCTTCGCCCCTGTTTGTGAAGAACTATAGATTTCAACCCACCTGATCTCAATACCGTTGGTCGCCTGCCAGTAAATTAGGATTAGCCCCGAGTCCTTGTTTGCCATCCGCCATAGTGTTGGCGTATTAATGTCGTAACCCTCTAGATGAATTTTAGTAGACGATAAGCTACCTTTAACTTCTAGGGATAAGATTATGGAAATGGATATCATGATTGATAAAAATCGCGTCAGAAAATTTCGCAACCAACATACATGGTCACAAGATCATCTCGCATCGGCCTCTGGCCTTAGTCTGCGAACGATTCAGAGAATCGAGAATGATGGCAGTTGTTCATTAGAGTCCAAGAAAGCATTAGCCGCAGTTTTCAATATAAAACCCAGTGATTTGGAAATGCAGATCGATGCACTACAAAACTTGGCCGCGAGTAAGCGAGGACGTATATTTGGCTTTGCTGGCGTTATAGGTGGTCTTGTCTGCGCCTATATCGTAATAACCCTAACTCTTATATCGGGACAGATTAATTCCGCTGACGCAGGATTCTATTACGGGGCAGTGGGTGCTTTTTGTGGAATCTGCTGTGGCATTATTGGTGTTGTTTCAAATAGGTACTACACAGCCATCTCAACTCAGCTTTAATTTTGGGTTTCAGGTTCGCCTGAAACCCTTTTCCTCAACAGCTGAAATCCCTTTAAAACATTCAGCGCTTCATAAAGCTGATTATCATCAGTGATATCTTCTTTGTCAGGATTCTGGGCTTTCTTCTTTTCCCCATCGGCCTGCTCCAAATGTCCATCAAGATCCGCTTCCCGCACTTGCTTGCGCTTTTTATAGAGTCGTATCTCCGCAGGCTCCACAATAATATCCGGCACAATTCCCTCGGCCTGAATGGATCGACCATTGGGCGTAAAGTACCTGGCAGTCGTCAGTTTCACGGCACGACCATCACCCAGTGGAATGACGGTTTGCACTGAACCTTTACCAAAGCTCTGAGTGCCAATAATCGCTGCTCGCTGATGATCTTGCAGAGCACCGGCAACAATTTCTGAGGCGGAGGCGCTACCGCCGTTTATTAGCACGACTATGGGTGTGCCTTGCAGCAGGTCGCCGCTTTTTGCATCGAAGCTAATATTGGCGCTGGGTAGGCGGCCTTCGGTGTAGACCACTGTGCCGCCATCGAGGACGGCGTCTACCATTTCAACTGAGGCTGGCACCAGCCCGCCGGGGTTGTTGCGCAGGTCGATGATCAGGCCTTTTAGGGCGGGTTCTTTTTCTTTGAGTGAGAGCAGTTCTTTTTTGAAGTCTTTGCCGGAGCCGACTTGGAATTGTGATACGCGGACGTAGCCATAGCCGGGTTCGATTATGCGGCTGCGCACTGAGCTCACTTGGATGGTGTCGCGGATTACGCTGATGTCCAGTGGCGCTTTTTCACCTTCGCGGAAAACTGTGAGCTTGATGCTAGTGCCTTTTTCGCCACGCAATTTGTCGATGGCTTTTTGCACTGTCATTCCGCGCACTGGGGTGCCGTCTACTTCAACGATAAAGTCGCCGGCTTCGATGCCGGCTTTGGCGGCGGGGCTGTCGTCAATTGGCGAAATAACTTTGATCATGCCTCGTTCTGAGGCGACCTGTAGGCCGAGACCGCCATACTCCCCAGTGGCGTTCTCCTGAAGTTCTTCATAGTCGGTCTGGTTTAGATAGACAGAGTGGGGATCCAGTTCCAGGAGTAATCCGGCAATGGCATTTTCCAGTAGATCTGTATCGGTCACTTCTTCCACATAGCCGCGCCGGATCTGGTCAAATACCTGTGTGAATAGGCGCAGTTCCCGGAGTGGCAGCCGCTCTTCTTGATCGCTGCTGACGGTATTGATCTCTACTTCGGGAGGCTCTGCATTTACTGCGGCTATAGGTACTATGGCGATCAGTGCTGCCGCTATGGCGGTAAGGAAATACTTTATATACATAGGTTATCTATCCTAATTGCCCATTGGGTCCCTAGCGCATTTCAGTGTATTTTAGCTCGTTCTAGCAGTTGGTTCCCGTGGGTGCGGCTCTCAAGCGCCGCTTAGTTTCCAGGTGGCTGTATTTAACGTTTGCCGAGCCATTTTTTAGGGTCCGCGGGCTGCCCTTTTTTGCGTATTTCAAAGTACAGGGCGGGCTTGTCAAGCCCTCCGGTGTCGCCGGCTCGGGCAATAGTCTCATTGCTCAGCACCAGGTCTCCGGTGTCTTTAAGCAGTTCTTCATTGTGGGCGTAAAGGCTCATATAACCATCGCCGTGATTGAGAATAATTAATAGCCCAAATCCGCGCATATAGTTGGAAAAGATCACCTGGCCGTCGTGCACCGCGGTCACTGGCTCGCCAATTTTGGCGCCGATTAACCAGCCGTCCCAGCGCAGCGATCCATTGCGCTTGCTGCCAAAGCTGTGGGCCACTCTGCCTTTCAAGGGCCAGCGCAGTAACCCTTTTTGTGAGGCGAAGCTGCGGCTGCCGGGAGGGGTTTTCAGAGCAATTTTTTTCACTACGCGGCTAACATTTTTTAACAGCTCTTCAAGGGCGCTGCGCTGTTTGAGCATTTTATCCAGTTTAGATTTGTCGCTCTGCAGGGAGGCGTTAAGTTGTTTTAATGTGGCTTGGCGGCGCTGGTTGTTGGCCAGCAGTTGTTGCTGATCTTTTTGCAGTTCCAGTTTGGCGCTATCGAGCAGGCGTTTTTCTTCCACTACATCGTTTTGCAAGGCTGCAAGTTGCTCAATATCCGCCGTGTACTTGGCGAGTTTTTCACTGCGGGCGTCGAGTACATAGTTGTAGTACTTGAGCAGTCGGGCTAGCTGCTGGGGATCTTCTTGATTGAGCAGCAACTTGATTGGTTCCTGAGCACCCATTTTGTAAGCCGCGGCGAGCTGTTCGCTGACGGCGGCATTTTGTCTGTTGATATCAATTTTAAGCTGGCGCTGTTGTTTGCCTAGATTGGCCAATTTGGCGAGGCGGGCATTTATTTTGCTATTGAGCTGGCGAATTTTCTTGCTGCTGGCAGAGGCGGCGATTTCATTCTTTTTAAGCTCGGCGACTAAGTTGTTCTTATCTTTGTCGCGCTTGTTGAGCTGTTTTTCCAGTGTACTGATGGCATTTTTCAGATCTGCCAGTTTGGCTTGCTCGTCCTCGGCAGCAGCTGCCTGAAGTGGCAACAGCAACAGAACACAGCTGAGAACTGTGCTGATAAATGCCGAGGAGCTTTTCATCAAGTGCGTTCCATCAAGTACGTTCCATCAAGTGCGTTTCATCTAGGATTTACACACTAAGGAGCGACCAGTCATCTCAGCTGGCTGCGGTAAATCCATCAGTGCTAGCATAGTGGGTGCGATATCGGCCAGAGAGCCATTACTATCTAGAGTAAGTTTGCGCTCACCAACATAAACCAGCGGAACCGGCAGTGTGGTGTGCTGAGTATGTGGCTGCTGGTTGGCGTCGTCATACATCTCTTCGACATTGCCATGATCTGCGGTAATTAAAATTTCACCACCCACCTGCTGGGCTGCGGCGATAACTTGCCCCAGACTCTGGTCGATGGCTTCAACCGCTTTAATTGAGGCTTCATAGTTGCCGGTGTGGCCCACTTGATCGCAGTTGGCATAGTTGCAGATTATGGTGTCGAACTTGCCGGAGCCAATGGCTTCAATCAGCTTTTCTGTGACTTCTGGCGCGCTCATTTCTGGCTGGTCATCGTAGGTGGCGATATTGGGTGAGGGCACCAGTATGCGTTCTTCCAGTTCATAGAGTGACTCGCGGCCACCGCTAAAAAAGAAGGTCACATGGGCATATTTCTCGGTCTCGGCAATTCTCAGTTGGCGCTTGCCCTGCTGTGCCAGATAGTCGCCCATAGAGTTGATTAGGGGTATCGGTGGGAAGGCGCAGGGGGCGTCGATATTGTCTTGGTATTCGGTGGTTTGGACAAAAGTCGAGAGCTGAGGAGTGGCTGCTCGTTGAAAACCGTCAAAGTCTTTATTGGTCAGGGCGTGAGCAATCTCGCGGGCGCGATCGGGACGGAAGTTCATAAAGATTACGGCGTCGCCGTCGTTTATGGCAACCGGCGCTTCGCCTTCTCCACAGATGGTGGTGGCCTGGACAAATTCATCGTTCTCATCGCGGGCATAGGCATCGTGCAGCGCCGAGACTGCATCTGTGGCGCTGTAGTTTGCCCGACCTGTGGTCACTAGGTCGTAGGCCTGTGCCACTCGATCCCAGCGGTTGTCGCGGTCGAGGGCAAAGAAACGGCCACTGATTGAGGCGATCTTGCCAACGCCGAGTTTTTCGATCAATGCCTGAGTCTTTTCAAGTGAGGGCTGGGCGCTGCGCGGTGGGCAGTCGCGGCCATCGAGAAAGGCGTGTAGGTAGACTTTTTTGGCTCCGCGCTGGGCCGCCATTTCTATCATGGCATTGATATGGTCTTCGTGGCTGTGAACGCCACCAGGGGAGAGCAGGCCCATAATATGCACGGCATTGCCGCTGCTCTGAGCTTGGTCGATGGCATCGCAGTAAACGGGGTTGGTAAAAAAATCACCGTCGCTAATGGCTTTATTGATGCGGGTAAAGTTTTGGTAGACCACGCGCCCAGCACCCAATGTCATATGCCCTACTTCCGAGTTGCCCATCTGTCCTTCGGGTAGACCTACTGCCATACCGGATGTGTGGATCAGAGTTTTGGGGCGCTCCTGCCAAAGTGCCTGCCAGACGGGTGCGTCGGCATTGCTGATGGCGTTGTGCTTGTCGGTATCGCTGTAGCCGAAGCCATCGAGAATCAGGAGTATTAGAGGTTTGTGCTGTTCAGTCATGGGTATTGTCTTATAGGGTTTCGGTTGATTTTAAAGCCCCGCGCGGCTTTTCGCTATGCTCCCGCGGGAATATCCTCAGGTTATTGTGTTTTTAGTCTGCTCTCTACTCTTCATATCGCTACTCTGCCTCGAGTTCTTCCCAGCGCTGGTAACAGTGATTGAGCTGTTCTTGCACTGCGGCGAGGTTCTTTTCAATGGCCGCGGTCACGGAGCGCTCAGCTTGGTAGAAGTCCGGTTGGTTCATCTCCTCGGAGATAGCTGCAATTTCAGTTTCAAGGCGTTCGATATCCCCGGGTAGGCTGTCTAGCTCTCGCTGCACTTTATAGGAGCGCTTTTTTGCCGGCGCTTCAGTCTTGCTGGAGGCTTTGGTGCTAGTGGCGGGCTTCTTTGTCGCTACAGTCTGCTCTGCTTTGCGCTGGCGAAGCCAATCGTCATAGCCGCCGATATATTGATTGATCACCGCATTGCCTTCAAATACTAAGGTGCTGGTGACGACATTGTTCAAAAAAGATCGGTCGTGACTGACCAGCAATACCGTGCCTTTGTAGTCGATCAGCAGTTCTTCTAGCAGATCCAAGGTGTCTATATCGAGATCGTTGGTCGGCTCATCAAGCACCAGAATATTGGAGGGTCGAGTGAATAACTTGGCTAATAGCAGGCGGTTGCGCTCACCACCGGAAAGGGCGCTTACCGGTTGTCGGCAGCGGTCGGGGCTAAAGAGAAAATCCTGCAAGTAGCTGATAACGTGTCGCGATTTGCCGCCAACTTCGAGCATGTCCTTTCCGCCGGAGACATTGTCTTGAACTGTTTTGGTCTCATCTAGGGCTGCACGATACTGGTCAAAGTAGGCAATATTGAGGTTGGTACCGGTTTTGATTTTGCCCTGTTGGGGTTCCAGCTGACCAAGTAAAAGTTTTAATACGGTGGTTTTACCAACGCCATTGCGACCGATCAGACCGACTTTGTCGCCGCGCTGAATCAGTGTGGAGAAGGATTTGACCACGGCATTGCCGTCATCAAAGGCAAAGCTGATATCCTGAGCTTCGGCAACGATCTTGCCGGATTTGTCAGCCTGCTGGATATCCATTTTTGCCGTGCCCACCTGCTTGCGACGGGCGGCGTGTTCAACACGCAGGGCTTCCAGTGCACGGACGCGGCCTTCATTGCGGGTGCGGCGGGCTTTGATACCCTGTCGAATCCACACTTCCTCTTGAGAGAGACGCTTATCAAACAGGGCATTGTGCCGGTCTTCGGTTTCAAGCATATCTTTCTTGCGCTGAATATAGGTGGCGTAGTTACAGTTAAATTCTGCCAGCTGGCCACGGTCGATCTCGATAAAGCGAGTGGCTAGGTTGTCCATAAAGCGGCGATCATGGCTGATAAATAACAGCGCCCCTTCCCACTTCAGCAGAAACTGCTCGACCCATTGAATGGCATCGATATCCAGGTGGTTGGTGGGCTCATCGAGAAGCAGCAGGTCAGGTTTGCACACCAGTGCTCGGGCCAGCAGCACACGGCGCTTGTAACCCCCAGAGAGACTTGAAATATCCACATCGGGATCCAGTTCCATAGTCGTGACTATGGATTCGACACGCTGGTTGATATCCCAGCCATCGACCCGCTCCAGTTCACTCTGGACCTCTTCCAATTCGTTCATCACCCTGTCGCTGGGGTTATTGCCCAGTTGCAGGATCAGATGGTGATAGCGTGCGGCGAGCTTACCTTCGGCACCCAGACCTTCGGCGATCACATCAAATACGGAACCGGTGGCATCATGAGGAACCGACTGCTCGAGCTGAGCAATTTTGACGCCGGCGGCGCGTTTCAATACCCCTTCATCAGCAATCACCTGGCCGGTGAGAATTTTCAGCAGGGTCGACTTGCCGGCGCCATTTCGGCCGATCAGGCAGACCCGCTCGCCGGGTTCGATAACCAGGTTGATATGGTCGATCAGCGGTGGCTGACCATAGCTGAGATAGATATCTTGCAGTGTGACAAGTGGCATAGGGCTTTCAATAATCCATTTTTAAGAAGTGCGTCCGGCACCCAGCGGTTTGGCAATCAGTATCAGTTTCGGCAGCAGGGTCATGGAGCCGAGCAGCGCCGCGGTCATTGCCAGACCGGTTAACAGACCAAAGTAAATCGAGGGAATAAAGTTCGATAACGCGAGAATCGAAAATCCAACAATAATGGTAATTGCGGTATAAAACAGCGCTAAGCCAATACTCGCATGGGCTCTGTGCATGGCGGCAACATAGTCCCCATCGACACTAAATTCACGCTGGAATCGAGTGATGTAGTGAATCGCATGATCAACGCCAATACCCACGGTAATGGCGGCAATGGTAATGGTCATCATATCCAGCGGGATTCCGGTCAGACCCATGCCGCCGAGCACAATACCAGCAGCTAGGAAGTTCGGCACTATGGCGATCACGGAGATTTTTGCAGAACGGAACAGCACTAAAAACATCAGCATAATACCTATAAAGACTGCGCCCAAGGTAAGGATCTGAGACTTATAGAGGCTCTGAAGCATATTGTTATAGAGCACTAATAGACCAGTAAAACGGATATCTTCCGCTGCAATACCCACTTCATTGACGGCGTAGTCGCGAATCTTTTCCAGCAGTTCGGCGCGGCGCAAGAGGCCATCGGTTTCCATCGCTCGCAATTGAATACGGGCTTCGTCTATATCTTCGATCAGATAGGGGGCGACCATCTGGTTGTAGATTTCAGGGCCAAAGCTTTTGCGCATAAAGGCGATTTCAAAATCATTGAGCTTGTGGCCGCTAAGATCGCTGGCCACATCATAGATTTGCACCAGTGAACTGACCTTGCCTACTTCTGGCAGTGATTCGATATAGGCCTGCAACTTGGCCAGATCCGCGAGGCCGGTTGAGGTAAACCAATAGGTGTCTTTGAGTTCAGTGCTGCTGTCATTCCCATTAGAATCTGTATCGGCATCGTTGCCGAATGGGTCATCGCCAAATGGGTCTTCATCGAAAGCACTATCTCCAAGAGCATCATCACTTTCCATTTCTACGCTGGCGAATGCGTCCTCTCCAAAAGCGTCTTCGCCAAAGGCATCATCAGAGTATTCGTCAGCGCCGTATTCATCTTCCGTATATTCGCTGTCAAAGGCCTCGCTTTGTTCGGGTTCGGCAAAGGTTGGTGCCTGAAGAATAATATCCATAGGCGTTGTGCCGCCAAGTGAGGCATCGATAATTTCCATGCCCTGATAGATTTCGGTGTTGCTGCGGAAATAGTCGATAAAGCGATTTTCCACTTCTAGGCGGGAAATGCCGATTACCGAGAGTATACCTAGACCCAAGGCAATCAGCAGAACTGCACCGCCATGACGCTCGGTAAAGTTAGAAAACACTGCGGTGACTGCGGCGGAGTTATCGCTGCCGCCGGTGTTTTTGCCCTTGCCGAGCAACATCATGCCGGCGGGGATAATAATAAAGGCGATTACCAAGGCCAGGGAAATGCCCATCGTCATCATCCAGCCAAAGTCTATTACCGGCCGAATATTACTCACCACCAGAGATAGGAAAGCCACCATAGTGGTCAGCACTGTGTAGAGACAGGGCTTAGCCATAGAGATCACTGTGGCAGTCACTAACTGTTCTTGGCTGGCGTCAGGCTGGCTGCGATGTAATTCGCGATAGCGCACAATGAGATGCATGGTCAGGGCGAGGGTAATAATCAATAACAGCGCCACAAAGTTCGATGAGATAACCGTTAGACGCCAGTCGATCCAGCTTAAAAATCCAAGAATGATTATCAGGCAGAGAGCACAGGTGCTAAGGGGTAGCACCACCCAGCGCAGTTGGCGGAAAATCACCGCGAGGGTAACAATCACAAAGATCAAAATACCAATGCCAAAGGTCGCCAAGTCACTTTTGATAAAGTCGACCATATCCGCGGTAATCATATCTGGGCCGCCGAGGAAAATAGTCGCGCGGTCTCGATAGCCATTCATTAGGTTGCGCACATCAGCCACTAGCTGATGGGATTGAGTGGCCTTCGCGGTGCGGTAGTCGAGGAATTCTTGGCTAACCCGATCGAGTTCCAGCTGTTGCTCTGGGGTGAGATCCTGTTTGGATTTGATCAGGCGCAGGGCATCGCGAGCGCTGACCAAGTCGAGATATTTTTGATCCAGTTCCAAGGTTGCCAACATACCGGTGGTCTGGCCATCGGCGCTTAGAATAAGGTTTTTATAGATCGGGCTATTGAGAAATTCCTCCCGGGCCAGTTGCCGATCGACACCGGGAGAGAGCAGAGTATTGAGTTTATTTTTTAGATCGGCAACACCAATCTTTGGGCTGTATAACAGCGGCACATCGAGCAGTGACAACATGCCTTCAACGCCTTCAATAGTCGCCAGCTCTTCGCGCAGGGAAGACAACAGCTGCAGATTCTCATCGTCAAATAGGTCTCCCTGTTTTGGCGAAAAGGTCACGATCAGAAAGTTATCACTGCCGTAGCGCTGCACCGCTTCACGGAAAAAGTTGAGGTCGTCATCCTGCTCTAGGGTTAAAGAGTCAGCCGAGGCGTCGAGCTTAAAGTTGGGCAGACCCAAGGCCATCGCCAGAGCTAGGGCCAGCACGGCAAGAATAGCGCCCAGGGGGTGGCCGAGAACGGTCTTTTTATAAAAGTTAAGCAAGCTTGAAGACATGATTGTTATTGTCCCAGAACAGTGGCTTTAAGAAGCTGCGTATTATGCGATGTTGGCGACTAATATCATAGCGCGCAGGGCAGATTTAACGCGGGCCGATTGAGGTTTGATGCCCATCAATAGTGACCATCGCCACTCTCCTATCAGCTCTGGTCTAAAATTAGGCTAGGCCAAAATAGTTGCGGCAATGGATTTAACGAAGGGAATAAAACTCAATGATTACAATATTCTTAGTTGTCGGCACCATCGTTGCCGTTGCGGTGATGATTCACTATGAAATCCTCTTTCAGATGACCAACTTGATGCCACGACTAAAAGTCCGTCATCGCTTTCGCATTGTGTTGGGTGTATTTGGCGCTCTGGTGGCCCATATTATTGAGATCTGGCTGTTTGCCGCGGTCTATTATCTGATGCATCACGCTGAGGGTTGGGGGCAGCTAGATGGCGCGTTTTCCGGAAGTTTTATGGATTGTGTTTACTTTTCATTTACTACTTTTACTACCCTGGGGTTTGGCGATATTGCGCCCTTGGGGGATATTCGCTATCTGACCGGCACCGAATCACTTACCGGGTTGGTGCTAATTACCTGGAGTGCATCCTTTCTCTATGTGGAGATGCGCAAATTCTGGGACGCTTAACAACTCCGTTGATCGGATAGCGCAGCGTGAGGGATAGCGCCAGAGGGTAGGAAGGCACCACTCATGATGGGCTAATGATCTTCAGCCATAGCAGCGCTAGAATAGATCAACTCTAAAAATAGTGAATTAACCATGAAAGCAGTGCTTCTCGATTGCGACAGTCTCGGCCCACAAGATCTAGATCTCAGCGCCCTCCTCGCCCTGCCTGTGGATTGGACAATCTATCCTGACACCTCATCCCGTGAAGTCGCTGAACGCATTGTCGATGCGGATATTGTCTTGACCAACAAGGCGCCGATTACCGCTCTGAGTCTGTCTCAGGCGAGCCGCTTAAAGATGATTTCAATAATGGCGACCGGCACTAATGCGGTGGATTTGCAGGCTGCCGCGGAACACAATGTGGCGGTATCCAATGCGGTGAAATATGGCACCGGGTCTGTGGTGCAGCATGTTTGGGCAATGATTTTGGCTCTGACCACCAAACTCGCGGATTATCAGCGTGCGGCAGTGGATGGAACTTGGCAGGACAGTTCGCTTTTCTGTCTACTCGGATTCCCTGTTGAGGAGTTGCAGGGCAAGGTGCTGGGTATTGTTGGCGCCGGTGAGCTGGGCCGCGGGGTGGCAAAAGTGGCTCACGCATTTGGGCTTGAGGTGATTTATGCGGCTCTGCCGGGACGCCAGTATAACGACCAACAGCGAGTCGATTTTGATGCCTTTTTAGGCCGTGCTGATATTGTCAGCCTGCATTGTCCACTAACGGCGGAAACCACTAATTTGATCGATACAGCTGAGCTGGCATTGATGAAATCCTCAGCAATTCTGATCAACTCGGCCCGGGGTGGCATAGTCAATGAAGCGGCGCTGGCACAGGCGCTGTTGAATGGCACCCTTGCCGGTGCAGGTGTTGATGTATTGACCAATGAGCCGCCGCGGGAGGGTAATCCGCTGCTCGACAGGGCAATTCCAAACTTAATAGTAACCCCTCACTGTGCCTGGGTGGCACGTCAGTCAAGGCAGAGGTTGGTAGAGCAGACGGTGGAGAACCTGCGCGCGTTTTTACAGGGGGAGCCCCTGCCGCGCGCAGTTTTATAGCTTTTGTGCTCTTAGTTTGAGAACTCTCGGTGTTAGCCTTCAAAACCCGTATCGAGTTTCTTGGGGACAAGAATATTCTTAAGCTTGGCATACTGCGGCACACCGTTTTTATAGGGCGGGTAATCCTCACCCTGAATCAGTGGCTGAAAATACTCCCGCGCTTTTTTGGTGATGCCAAAACCCTCTTTGGTAATAAATGAGCGTGGCATCTTTTTCTCAATATTGGCGACTTTACTGAGCTGTGCTTCTCCCAGTGACCAGCTGTATTTTTTACCGCTGCCGCGCTCGATGGTGACCATGATGCCGCCCTTGCCTTCCAGAGCTTTTTCAACTGCTCCGCGGCCTACTGCATCGGCCTGTTCCACATCGGTCTTTGAGGCTATATGGCGTGCTGAGCGCTGCAGATAATCTGCCAGTGCATAGTGATATTTATGGCCGAGACTATTTTTAACCATGCTTGCTAGAGTCTGAGCGACACCGCCGAGCTGTTGGTGACCAAAGGCATCTTTGTGCAGGGAGCCGGAAATCAGCGCGCCGTCTTTATACTTGGCACCCTCTGAGGCCACTACCACACAGTAGCCTTTGGCTTTTACTGTGGCATCCACCTTGGCGATAAACTCATCCCGGGAAAAGGGAATTTCCGGGAAGATAATAATATGCGGTGGATCGCCGGCCTGTTCCGCGGCTAATCCCCCTGATGCGGCAATCCAGCCCGCGTGGCGGCCCATCACCTCGAGAATAAATATTTTCGTGGAGGAGGCGCACATGGAGGCAATATCGAGGCTCGCCTCTTTGGTGGAGACGGCAACATATTTGGCCACTGAACCAAACCCCGGTGAGCAGTCGGTAAAGGGCAGATCATTGTCGATGGTCTTGGGTATATGGATCGCTTGCAGTGGGTAGTTCATGCGCTCTGCGATCTGCGACACCTTAAGGCAGGTATCCGCCGAGTCTCCGCCACCGTTGTAAAAGAAGTAGCCAATATTGTGCGCTCTAAACACTTCAACCAGACGCTCATATTCCGAACTGTCTTCATTGTGGTCGCGCATTTTGTAACGACAGGAACCAAAGGCGCCACCGGGGGTGTGCTTGAGTGAAGCAACGGCGGTGGAGGTCTCTTTGCTTGTGTCGATAAGGTTTTCGTGAAGTGCACCGAGGATGCCATTTCGACCGGCGTAAAGGGTGCCGATCTTATCCTTGTTGGCGCGGCAGGCTTCAATAACGCCGGCAGCAGAGGCATTAATCACCGATGTGACGCCTCCAGATTGTGCATAAAACGCATTTCTTTTGGCCATGTAACTGTCTCTTCCATGTAGTCCCTTGAGGAACCGCTATGGTAAAGGTTTCATTGGCGATCAGGAAGTGACAACTAGCGAGTAAAGGCCTTAAATAGTGAAAATTCGATCATCCCATAACTGTGGTTAAGGGGATTGTGCTCCGGGTGCATGCGGTATTCCATACGTGTCGCGCTGTTGAGGTTGCCCCATTTAAACTGATATAGCAGCTCGATCTGCTGTTCACGCCCCTGAGGTTGAAGGTCAAAGTTGAGGGTTTTATAGGTGACTTGGCGATCAACGGTGCGCCCGGTGGCCAGTTGCAGGCTGGCTTGGCCACTCTGAATTCGCAGTGGTTGGTGCAAACTAATACTCAAGCGATCATCCCTGAGCCAGTTTGGCGAGCTATTTAGGCTCAGGGTCCAGGCATTGCTGTTGAGTGATTTGTCGAGAATCAACAAGCCGGTCTCTTCCAGACCAATCTCGGTGGTGCCCGAATAGATCGCAAACACTGCCTGCCAATTGGGGTTTAGCTGAATATGGCCATTGAGACCAAAAAATTCTGTAGCGCTGTTTTTCAGCTGGCCCAAGCTCTGCCCCAGTGTGGCGCCGAGTAAGCTCTGGTCTTCACTAATATAACCACGCTGAAAATTGATACTGAGGTTTGGTGACCAGAGGCTGTACTCGAGCAGACTGCCGTGGCTATTGAGATCAGAGTCTGGGGAGTGCAGTCCGCTGACTGCCGGGGCCTCAAATATAGAGTCTTCAAAAAGTGAACCTTCGAACATACCGATGCGCAATTTACCCAGCCCCAAATCCACAGCGCCACCACTGCTCCAGCCATTGCGGGCAAACTGTAGCCAAGGTGCGGCGAAATGGCTGTCATCGGCGTTTTGGTCCGGTGTAACAAAGCCATCCCCATAAACACCGAAGAACCATCCTGGATTGGCATTGATACCGATAAAGCGTTCGAGGCTTTGGGGACTGTCTGTGTTCTGCTCGGATACAGCACCAAATTGTACAGCTAGATAATCCGGATGCACCGGCAGACCCTGACCCTTGGCTGGATTAGTACTTTTGCCTAGCTGTAAGCGTGCTCCATTAGCCAGCTGGTGTTGCCGATGTTGCAGGGGCGCGGCCGCCGTTAGGGAGGACTGAGTCTGGTTAATTAACAGGCTGGCGTCGCGATAAAAGGGAAATCCCTGCTCATCAAAGAGCGCCATATTATGGCCCTTGAGTGCCGCCACCAAGCTATTGCCAAAACCGCCACCTGAGGTGCTGATAGTGCCGGCGCTTATATCATTTAAGCCACTGTTTAAACTGCTGCCGCTGGCTACTGCCAGCGCTCCTACAGGGCTTGTGGCCGCATCCAGGTCTAGGAGGCCCTGCCCATAAATACTGCTGTCACTGTAGATACCGGTTTTGTTTGCGGTGCTGAGTAGACGCGCGACCAGCTCATAATTGCCCACTGTAGGGAACATCTGTTTTAGCAGTGCCAGAGAGCCACTGACCACTGGTGCGGCAAAGGACGTACCAATACCACCGCCATAATAGTAAGCATTCGCTACTGCTGTAGTATCTGGCGGCGCTGGCCCCCAGATGCGTTCATGGGTTTCAACACTGCCATTGCTATTGCCATCACCACCGCCGGGAGCGGCCAGACAAAAGTCCGCAGCTACACCGCAGCGGTTGGAGTAAAAGGCAATTTCACCGCCGTCATCAACCGCCACTACGGCGAGCATATGATCTTTCAGCTGGGGGAACAGGTAGGGCAAGCCCGGGAGCAGTTCAGGGGAATCGGCCTCTACCAGATCGCCAAACTTGTCGAGGTCGTTGTAGGCATTGCCTGCGGAAATCACAAAGATTGAGCGCTCGCCCCGGGACTTATTTTGCTGGCTCAGAGCATCGATACTGTTACCCAGTGCGGCGTCGACCTGAGTTGCGGAATAAGCGCTAATTACCCCAGAAAAACCAAAACTCATATTAATGATATCCACCTGTTCCGCCATAGTGGTAAAGCGGCTGGCAAAATAGTTGTCATCGGAAAAGCTCACCTGCTCCACTTCAATTGGGTCATAGGGACCCTCTCCAGACCCTAGGGGTATTTCATAGGCTAAGAGGTTGGCATCGAAGGCGACACCCTGCATATTGAGGCCATTTTGGCTGATCGATAAATCTCGGTTTGCGGCAATAACGCCGGCCACTAGGGTGCCATGGCTCAGGGCATCGTTAGTTCTTGGATTGCTCGTGCTGTAATCGCTGCCAGCATATTCAACTTTATCGCCGCTGCCTTGGGCGAACTCGATATGCTCTTCGTAGACCCCCGAGTCGATAATGCCTACGGTCACTCCAGCACCGGTAGCGCCACGGGCATAGGCAGCGGATGCCTTGATCAGGGTCAGTGCGCCACTGCCAGCGTACTCCTGGTTTTCAAACTCACTGGCCAGTTCGGCCAAATTGCTTGGGTCTTGGGCCTGATCGGCAAAGCTGTTCCAAGGTGGTTTACTGCTGTCTTGATTGCTCCCTGGGGGTGGAATAGTAATCTCACTGTCGGCGGACTTTTGTCCACCGCCCCCGCTACTGCATCCGCTGAGGGCGATAGCAAGTGCGAGAGCTAAGATTGCAGAGAGCTTAGACAGCAAGCGGTTACTCCGTAAATAGAGGGTCTTTCGATGATTGGTAGGTTAATTTTTAGACTAAAACAGCGGATCTTTAGGAGTTTTTTTAGGCTGGTGCCATAATCCCGCCATAGGCAAAACAATTGGCGAGTAAAAAGGAACAATATGCATATTCACATTCTCGGTATCTGCGGCACCTTTATGGGCAGTCTGGCGCAGTTGGCTAAGCAACTTGGCCATCAGGTATCCGGTAGCGACGCCAATGTCTATCCGCCCATGAGCACTCAGTTGGAGCTGGCGGGGATTGATCTTATTGAGGGCTTTGATCCGCAGCAACTGCAGCCGGCACCGGATTTAATTGTTGTTGGCAACGCCATGTCCCGCGGTAATCCCTGTGTTGAATATATGCTCGACAATGGCCTTGCCTATACCTCTGGTCCCCAGTGGTTGGGGGACAATATTCTTAAAGATCAGCATGTGCTGTCAGTCTCCGGCACCCACGGCAAGACCACCACCAGCAGTATGTTGGCGGTGATTCTCGAACATGCCGGATTAAAGCCGGGATTTTTGATTGGCGGTGTGCCCTTGGATTTTGGCCTCTCAGCGCGCTTAAGTGCCGGCAGCGCGGGCTACTTTGTGGTGGAGGCGGACGAGTACGATAGTGCCTTTTTCGATAAACGCTCGAAGTTTGTTCACTATCACAGCAATACTTTGGTAATGAGTAATCTCGAGTTTGACCACGGTGATATCTTTGATGACTTGGCGGCGATCCAGCGTCAGTTTCACCATTTGGTGCGTACCTTGCCGAGTAGTGGAGAGCTTATCTATCCAGCGGATAACGACAACTTGCAGCAGGTAGTTGATCAGGGTTGTTGGAGTCACAGACAGACGTTTTCAGAGGCTTCTGTGGATTCTGAGGGCGCTGAAGAACCTCCCGACTGGCGCTATAAATTATTGTCTGCCGATGGTTCGAAATTTGAAATCACTGATGCCAAAAATCACTCGTCACTGATTAGCTGGCAGCACAGTGGCCGACACAATGTGTTGAATGGTATTGCTGCGGTTATGGCAGCCTCTACGGTGGGCGTTAGTCTCCATAAGGCCTGTGAGGCGCTGTGTCAGTTTGTCGGCGTTAAGCGGCGTATGGAGGTTATCTATCAGGACGATCAGGTGACGGTCTACGATGACTTTGCTCATCACCCGACTGCCATTGTTAGCACTGTTGAAGGGCTGCGGGCAAAGGTCGGTTCTGAACAGGTTATCGCGATTGTTGAGCCGCGTTCTGCGACCATGAAGCTGGGTATGCACAAAGTGGCACTCAGTGATGCGGTGGCGGCGGCGGACTCTGCCTTTTGGTACCGGGGGCCGGCGGTCAACTGGGATCTGCAGGCGGTGGCTTCTGCCTGCGCCGTGCCGGCTATAGTCTGCGATAATATTGATCAGCTATTGGCCAGTACTTTAGAGAAAATCGAAGCGCAGATTGAAGGCAGTTCGGGAAAATCCCACGTGGTGGTAATGAGCAATGGCGGTTTTGAAGGCTTTCATCTGCGTCTTGTAGCGGCGCTTAAAGTTAACAGGCAGTGATAAAAAAATAGTGATTAAGGGTGCCGCTTAAACCTGCAGTGAAAAGGTGACCGGGCCATCATTGCACAGAGATACCTGCATATCAGCGGCAAAAACACCGTATTGAGTCTTTCCATAAACGGCTTTGGCACGAGTGGCAAAGTGATTGTAGAGAGCCTCGGCATGTGCCGGTGTGGCGGCCGAGGTGAAGCTTGGTCGCAGTCCTTTTTTGGTGTTTGCCGCCAGAGTGAATTGCGAAACGACCAGCAATCCGCCCTGAATATCCCGCAACGATAGGTTCATCTTGCCCTCTGCATCTGAAAATACCCGATAATTAAGCACTTTCTCCAGCAGTCGCTCGGCGCTGCTCTCCAGATCCTGTGGCTCTACTGCCAGCAGTAATAAAAGACCCTGATCGATTTCGCCACAGATCCTGTCATCGACACGGACACTGGCGTGACTGACGCGCTGAATTAATCCAATCATAGCGAACCTTAAATATTGTTTTCCAGATGATAGGCGAGCCTGTTGGTGGCGCGCACTAGGGCGTCTGTTATACCCCGCTCGGAGGAGGAGTGGCCAGCATCGCCGATAATATCGAGTTTTGCGCTGGGCCAAGCGTTACTCAGGGCGATGGCTTGATTGACCGGGCAGACCATATCGTAGCGACCGTGAACGATGGTGCCGGGAATATCTTTGAGCAGATGGGCATTGTCAATAATTTGGTTGGGCTGGATAAATGCTTTGTTGATAAAAAAGTGCGCTTCAATACGCGCCATTGCGACGGCTAAATGGGGATTGGCAAAGCGTTCTACAACGTCAGTGTTACTTTGCAATGTAGCACAGCGCCCCTCCCAAATAGACCAGGCCTTGGCCGCTGCCATGCGCTCAAAGTCATTGTCACCGGTGAGGCGGCGATAGAAGGCGGCAACCATATCGCTGCGCTCTTCCTCTGGTATCACTTTGCTGTACTGCTGCCAGTACTCGGGGAAGATACGACCGGCACCGTCTTGATAGAACCAGTTGATATCTTCATCGCGGCATAAAAAGATGCCGCGTAATATTAGCCCCATGACTAGCTGTGGATACTGCTGTGCATAGAGCAGTCCGAGAGTGGAGCCCCAAGAGCCACCAAACACGACCCAGCGCTCCACATCCAGCGCCGTGCGGATGGTCTCAATATCCTCAATCAGTGCTGCGGTGTGATTGTCTTCGAGCAGTGCATGGGGCATGGAGCGGCCAGCGCCGCGCTGATCAAACAGAATAATGCGGTATTTCTCAGGATCAAAAAAACAGCGGTCGGTGACTGCAGTCCCGCCCCCGGGGCCACCGTGAATAAACAGCACCGGTATACCCTCTGGATTACCTGACTCTTCTACATAGAGTTGATGAGGTGCGGTAACTGCTATAAATTGGGTTTTGTAAGGTCGAATATCCGGATAGCGCTTGATCATTGAACTAGTATCACCTTGGCGGGAGTTTCATTTAATTTGCTGCTTAGCATAGTCGAATCTGTGTCAGATAAATATCTGATTGCAGCGCGATATCCACTGGATTAATGGGTTAATGGTAACAATATGACCGAGAACAAACGTTGTAGCTGGTGCGGCGATGACCCGCTCTATCAACAGTACCATGATCGGGAATGGGGAGTGCCCTGTCGGGATGATCAAACACTGTTTGAGTTTGTGGTGCTGGAGGGCGCTCAGGCGGGGCTCTCATGGATAACGGTGTTGCGCAAGCGTGAAACCTATCGCAAGGCCTTTGCGGATTTTGATGTGCAGCGAGTTGCGGCCTTTGATGGGTCAGATATTGAACGTCTGCTGCAGGACCCAGGGATTGTGCGCAATCGACTCAAGGTCGCCAGCACTATTTCAAATGCCCGGCACTTTATTGAACTGCAGAACGAGTATGGCAGTTTTAGTGATTATATCTGGAGCTTTGTGGACGACACTCCAGTGATCAATCACTGGGACTCTCTAGGGCAGATTCCGGTATCCACTGAGTTGTCGGACAAGATCAGTAAAGAGATGAAGAAGCGTGGCTTTAAATTCTTTGGCACAACTATCTGTTATGCCTTTCTGCAGGCTATGGGTCTGGTCAATGATCACACTACAGATTGTTTTCGCTATCGCCAGAGCCGAGAGCTTAGCTAGCCGACAATCACCATATCGCGGCCCATATGTTTTGCCTGATAGAGGCCGTTTTCCGCGGTGGATATAAGGTCGTCTATACCAGTGCATTTATCAATTGAGGCAACGCCGATACTGAGTGAAGTTCGCACCTGATCGCCCTGAGCATCCATAGCCAGCTTGCCCGCCTGAGCCCGCAGTCGTTCAGCGATATTCACCGCCGCCTCTGAGTTGGCGGTGGGCAGCAAGACCATAAATTCATTGCCTCCCCAGCGCGCTACCACATCTTCGCCACGCAGCGGTTCGCTGAGCAGGGTGCCAATGGCGTGTAGCACTTCATCGCCCACATCGTGGCCATAGCGATCATTGATAAACTTAAAGTTGTCGAGGTCTGCAAGCAGTATGGAGAATGGCTGGTTCACCAAACGGTACTGTTGGTATTTCTTTTCCAGTCGCTGTTCCATGTCGTGACGGTTGGGCAGCTTGGTAAGTTGATCCTGGTGGGCAATCTGATCGACTCGTCGGGACAGATCTTTGTAGCGATTGAGGCTCCGTGAGTGAGAGTTATCCATAACAATGGCAAACAGGGACAGCACTGCAAAAGAGGAGAGAAAGCGGACCACTGTGACATCGGTGTAAGCGGGCATCGAGGCAAAAGTGGGTGATGCATAAAACAGCCAGGCTGAGGCGGCGAGCACGACGCCGAGGATAACAACACTGCAGCGATAACCAAAGCTGCCGACCAATACCGGAATAATGGTCAGGCACCAGAATAATGCAGAGCCATCGGAGGCTCCCGAGAGCAGATAAAAGTAGCTGCCTATCATCACAGCAGCGAGCATTAAGCGCGCGCTGTGGGGCCGATCAAAGATAGAGTGAATGCCGAGACCCACCAGCAGCAATGCGGCCATAGCCAGATAGAATGTGGCTAGGTCCATATCGCCTTGGTAATAGGAGTAAAAGGCAAAGAGTACGGAGATGATTTCCTGGCTGACCAGGGAGAAGGAGAGAAATCCCCTAGGTATAGAGTCTGCGCTGTCGTGTTCCGTCATAGGCTTCCCACCATCCATTGGTAGTAAATGTAGCACTAAAATACTGCAGTGTAATGGCGGGCCACTATCTCTAGTGTCCCGCCATTTTCAAACAGATTGCTGACTGCTAACCGATTATGATTTCGGTGCGCGCTTGCGCTCATTCTCAGTCAGGCGCTTCTTGCGCAGACGAATGCTTACTGGAGTGACTTCTACCAGTTCATCGTCTTCAATAAATTCCAATGCCTGTTCTAATGTGTGCTTGATTGGTGGCACTAGGGTCAGTGCTTCATCTGTTCCCGAGGCGCGAACGTTAGTTAGCTGCTTGCCTTTAATCGGGTTGACTACCAAATCATTGTTGCGCGAGTGAATACCAACTACCTGACCTTCGTAAACATCGATCGCATGACCTAAGAATAGACGACCACGGGCCTGAATGTTAAACAGTGCATAGGCAGCGGTTTTACCTTTAACCATGCTGATCAGTGCGCCGTTTTTACGCGAGTGGGCTTCGCCATCTTTCGCTGGAGCGTACTTGTCAAAAATACTGGTCATAATGCCTGAGCCTGAAGTCAGGGTCAGGAAGGCGCCACGGAAACCAATCAGTCCGCGAGACGGCATAGAGAATTCCAGTCGCACGCGACCTTTGCCGTCAGGTTCCATATTAGTCAGCTCGGCCTTACGCATACCAAGCTCTTCCATAACTGAACCCTGATGCTGTTCTTCAACATCGATTACAACCTGTTCAAAGGGCTCGTAAACTTTGCCATCGACAATTTTCTGTACCACTTCCGGGCGGGAAACACCCATCTCGAAGCCTTCGCGACGCATGGTTTCAATCAATACCGACAGGTGCAACTCACCGCGACCAGAGACAATAAATTTGTCTGGTGTGTCGCCAGGCGCTACGCGCAGTGCAACATTGTGAATCAGCTCTTGCTCGAGACGATCTTTGATATTTCGCGTTGTTACATATTTGCCTTCGAGTCCGGCAAAGGGCGAATCATTAACAATAAAGGTCATGCTTACAGTGGGTTCATCAACACTCAGTGCTGGCAAGGCTTCGATATTCTCTGGATCGCAGAGGGTGTCGGAAATGCTCAGGCCATCAATACCGTTAATGCAGACGATATCGCCAGCGCCGGCCAATTGAGTCTCGATCTGCTCCAGTCCAAGGTATCCTTTTACGTTGAGAACCTTACCTTTGCGCTCTTTGCCATCGGCAGATTTAACAATAACCTGCTGTCCTGGCTTGAGCTTGCCTCGAGTAATTCGGCCAACACCGATAACGCCAACATAGCTGTCATAGGCCAGTGCTGATACCTGCATCTGGAAAGGGCCATCTACATCGACCTTTGGAGCCGGTACATCATTGACGATCATTTCATAGAGCGGGGTCATGTCTTCGGCCATATCGTCCACATCGAGACCGGCTATGCCGTTAAGTGCTGAAGCATAGATAACCGGGAAGTCGAGCTGCTCATCGGTGGCACCGAGGTTGTCGAACAGATCGAAGACTTGGTCCATAACCCAGTCAGGTCGAGCGCCGGGACGGTCAACTTTGTTGATAACAACGATTGGACGCAAGCCCTGCTCGAAAGCCTTGGAGGTTACAAAGCGCGTCTGTGGCATTGGGCCGTCTACGGCATCAACTAGCAGCAACACCGAGTCAACCATAGACAGAACGCGCTCTACTTCACCACCGAAGTCGGCGTGACCTGGGGTGTCTACGATATTGATGCGGTAGTCATTCCAGTTGATCGCAGTGTTCTTAGCAAGAATCGTAATTCCGCGCTCTTTCTCCTGATCATTGGAGTCCATAAGGCGCTCGGAACCCACATCTTTGCGATCGAGAGTGCCAGATTGGCTGAGAAGTTTATCGACCAGAGTTGTTTTACCGTGGTCAACGTGGGCAATGATTGCAATGTTCCGCAGGTTTTCAATGGACATGAGAGGTACCAGTAGGCGCAAAAAGGCGCGATTATAGGCTAATTGACAGAAACTGCTACGGAT
>JAQXEN010000031.1 GCA_029250825.1 Porticoccaceae bacterium | reverse complement strand
GCCAGCGGGTGGTTCGCAGTTGGTCCGGGTCGGACTTCGGCGAGCGCCGGATGGGCAGCGCGAGCTTACCTATCGCATTGTCCTCCAGGAATTGCCGCCCCCCCCCAATCCCGATTTTATGGGTACACGAATGTTGATGCGCATCAGCCTTCCAGTATTTGTTTTACCCAAGGTCGACGCTAAACCCGTGCTGCTGTGGCAGGCGACTCGCACCCCGCTAGGTGCCCTCAAGATTAGCCTGACCAACAGCGGTAATGCCCGTATCCAAATCGCCAACTTCAAGCTGTCGTTGCCCGGTAGCGCGCAACCTTGGGTGACCAAACAATCTGCTGAGTATGTGCTATCGGGTCAGAGTCGCGACTGGAACCTGCCGGCTAACTCGGAATATCCAGTCCCACCACCAGGGACTTCCTTACAGCTTTTTGCTCAGACGGATGCCGGTGACATCGAGGCTGAAGTCATCATTGCACCTTGATGTGCGCCTGGCAGGAATCGTTGCTCATAAGCTTAATGCCTGCAAGTCTCTAAATGCAGGCGCACTCCTGCTTGGTTTGCTGGCACTAGTCCCGTCAGCGCCGCTAGCGGAAGACACGGCGCTTGCTGTAGACGAAGTGTTTCTGGTGGTGGTTATCAACCAGCAAGAGCAGGGGGTCGCCTTTTTACTGCGCAGCGACGATCGTTTGTTCGCGGGGGCTCAAGATCTGCGGCGCTGGCGCTTGCACTTGCCTGACACTACCCCCCTTAACCGTGATGGCGAAGATTTTTATGCACTTGATATGCTGGCAGGCCTGTCATATGAATTTAATCAATCCAGTCAAGCGCTAAGGGTTCAAGCCCCCCCAAACTTATTTGATGCCACGCGGCTAAAGGGGACGGTGACCGATTTCAGTGCGCCGACCCCGGCGTCGCCCGGCGGCTTTCTTAATTACGATGTGTCGGCCAATCATGCGCAAGGGCGAACATCGACCAGCGGGCTGCTGGTGCTGGGTGGTTTCGCTGGCTGGGGTACGGCCCAAACGCGTCTGTTGGCGCGGGACCTCAACGGAAAAGCGACCGCCGTCCGGCTGGATACCACCTGGACGCGAGATCAGCCGCTGGACGTCGCCAGCCTGCGAGTTGGCGACGCGATCAGCGGCACAAGCAGTTGGGGAGGCGCAGTGCGCTTCGGTGGCGTGCAGTGGACGACTAATTTTTCTACCCAGCCTGGCTTTATTGCTTTCCCGCTACCCGCGGTGTCTGGCGAAGCGGCGCTGCCCTCCACAGTGGATCTTTATGTTGATAGTGCCTTGCGCATGAGCCGCGAAGTGCCCAGCGGGCCGTTCAGCATCCAGGATCTGCCAGTTACGACTGGCCAAGGGGATGCACGTTTGGTGGTACGCGATATTTTAGGGCGCGAGCAGGTCATCACACAGCCCTTCTATGCCACCCGCCGCCTGCTGAAGCCGGGCCTGCAAGAGTATTCTTACGAGTTAGGTTTTGTGCGCAGGAATTTTGGCACCGACAGTAATAACTACGGCCGCCCCCTGGCGGTCGGTACGCACCGCTTGGGGATCACCGAGCAGTTCACCGGCGAGCTCCACGGTGAGCTTCTCGGCCACCAGCAGACTGTGGGGCTGGGCGGCGTGATGCTATGGCCGGTTGCCGGTGTATTGTCCAGCTCCCTCGCCATGAGCCACAGTGATAAGGGAGTGGGCGGATTGCTGGAGCTTGGGTTTCAGCGTCAGGGCCGCTACGTTAGTTTCGGCGCCAACACACAGCTCGCCAGCCAGCGCTTTGCGAAGTTGGGGCTGCAGCCCGAAGCACTTGCGCCCCGGCAGATAAGCCAGATGTTTGTCAATCTGGCGACTACCGATTATGGCTCCTTCAGAGCGAACTACACGCAGCAGGCCTTCCGTGACCGGACTGGGAATAAGATACTGACCGCGGGTTATAGGAGGAAGGTAGGGCGTCAAGGCAACCTGACCGCGTCTGTGACTAGGCTTCTCAGTGGGGACGCAAAGACGACCTTCAACCTGGGTTTCTCTTTGCCATTGGGCAATCGGACCAACGCCAGCATCAACAGGTCGGCGCAACCAGGTCGCGAGCAGGCACGTCTACAGGTGAGTCGCAGTATGCCAGCAGGTAGCGGGTTGGGTTATCGTCTAGCTGCGGGAGTGGGCGATTCAGATCGCCGTGCTGCGGAGGTCATTGCGCAAAATGGAATCGGTACTTATACCTTGGCGGTAGATCAGTTCCAGGGTCAGGCGGCCTTCCGCGGCAGTGCCAGCGGTGGCGTGGCGTTTCTCGGGGGTAGCGCCTTCTTGAGCCGGCGTATTACCAACAGCTTCGCCGTGGTGCAGGTGCCCGACTATTCCAGCGTGGGCATCTACGCAGACAACCAACTGGTCGCACGCACTGACGCAGACGGCAATGCGTTGTTGCCAAGGTTGCGCCCGTACCAAAAGAACACAGTGCGCATTGAACAGGCTGATTTACCGCTTGATGCGCAGATCGACGCGGTTCAGCTGGACGCCGTGCCGTATTTCCGCAGTGGCCTGCTGCTGAGGTTTCCGGTTAAGCGCTCGCGCGGAGCGCTGCTCACCGTGGTGCTGGAAAACGGCGAACCTTTACCAACGGGCGCGCAAGCGCAAATAATTGGAGATAGCGTCGAAGACAATGAAGTCTTCCCCATCGGCTTGAGGGGCGAGGTTTATCTGACCGGGCTGGCGGCGAGCAATCGGCTGAGAGTCACTTGGCTAGAGCAGAGTTGCGAGTTCATGCTGACTTTTCCGGAATCGACAGAGCCGTTGCCGTATTTGGGAACTTATACCTGTATCAGAGTAGAACCATGAGACTAGTTATCAGCTTAAAATCCAGCGTCTGCCGCACCTGTCAATCAGCCCGCTCTGCAGCGGCAAGTGCCCTTGCGGGCACAGGCAAGCGCAGCGTACTGATATCCTTTTTAATCCCATTAGCGTTTGCGCTAACAGCGCAGCAGGGGCATGCCTGCACCCTTAACGTCACAGGGGTGAACTTCGGAAGCTATGATGTGTTCAGTAATTCAGCACGTGATTCCACCGGTAATATTGACGTGAACTGCCCTAACGGCGCTGGGTATTCCATGGCCCTCAGCGCGGGCAGCGGGGTCCATACACAGCGTGTCATGATCAGCGGCGCCCACAGACTCAACTACAACCTTTATACCGCCGCTAACCGCGCCGTCATTTGGGGTGACGCCACCAGCGGCACCGTTACAGTAAACGGCACCGGCAATGGTGTGAGTGTAAATTACGGGGTCTACGGACGTATCCCCGCTCTCCAGAACGTACATGCGGGCAGCTACAGCGACATTATCATCGTGGAGCTAACTTTTTGATAAAATACACGTAAAAAGAGTCCGCGTGCGAAGTGGGCAAGACCATAGGTTCATAATACTACACTGTTAAATGCAGGCGGCAGCCATGCGAAGGTTTTGATTACGCAAAGCGAATGACCAAGGTGCAACAGGTAATAGTCACCGCATAGGCGAACAGCGGAAACTGGCTTGCGGCGAGTTGGAGGCCGATCACCATGCTTCGGTTTCTGACTCTGGTTGTTGGCGATACCTCTAGGCGGTTCGCAAGTCCCTAAAGAGATGAGGTGTGGTCACTACTTCAAATAGCTCTAGGCAGTTATGTCGTGGGCAGAAGTGGCGAGAAGATCGCTAACGTTTTAAACCAATGAGCCAATGGAGCGACATCGAGAAGGGTGCAGCTATAGCATTCTTGTCGGCCATGACGGTCTCTGCTTAAGTATTTATTCTTTAATAATTACAGCTCTTGTCGATGGGGCCGTGGCAACCGATGCTGTGTATGTTTCTGGAGATCAAATTAAAAGGTTATGGGCAACAATATCGTCTCATTATTTGGGCCTTAAAATAACGTCGCACTCCCCAATGCTAGGACGCATAATTTCCCGGCTTTAGACCCTTCTTCTTATCGAAGAAGGTCTTCAACTGCTGCATATCCGCCTCAATATCATCACTGGGCTGCATCAGCCCCTCAATCCCAATAGTGCGCACGGCACTGTCCACATAGACCACTAAAATAGGGACTTCTGCGGCCTTGGCCACATGGTGAAAGCCACGTTTCCAGTTGGCATTGGGGCTGCGCGTACCCTCTGGTGTAATGATTAATACAAACTCCTCTCTGGCCTCATAAATACTCGATATGTAGGTGACCAAGGAACCCGCCTGTCGACGATTCACCGGAATTGCGCCACAGTAGCGCAGGAACCAACCCAGAGGTCCGATAAACAGGCTGTCCTTAATCAGCACGCTGGGCTGCAGGCGAAGCACTGAAACCGTAAGAACAAAAAGGAAGAAGTCCCAGTTTGAGGTGTGCGGGGCAACGACAAGCACATACTTTTTTTGATCAGGCGGCAGAGTCCCATCTACTCGCCAGCCTATTATTTTCAAGATAACTTTTGAAAGAGCACGGAGAAATGGCGAGAGCAGCGGTGTGGAAAAAAGGGTGTAACGCATATTTATCTCTCCAGAATGCGTAGTCATAGCAAAGGCGCATATTAAGGCCGCATTTTACATGCTGGTCTATTGGTGTGTTAATAGGGAGAGGATACCATCAAAGCCTGGCTGGCAAGGCCATTTAATGCCCGCCATCATGGCTTAAAATAAAAATAATAAAGGAGCAGAGAGTGGGGGAATCACTTAAGACAGATTATCTGATTATTGGTAGCGGTCTAGTGGGTATGGCTTTTGCCGATACGCTTTTTACCGAGACTGATGCCAACATTGTTATTGTCGATCGCTATGCCAAACCAGGCGGCCACTGGAATATGGCCTATCCCTTTGTCACTCTCCATCAACCCTCATCCTTTTTCGGTGTTAGCTCGAAGGAGCTAAGTCGCGGAGTGATCGACCAGATTGGTCTTAATAAAGGCATGGCTGATCTTGCCACCGGTGATGAGATCTGCGCTTACTTCGATGATCTGATGCGCCAGCGATTTTTAAGCAGTGGCCGAGTGCAATATTTCCCCATGTGCGAATATGAGGGCGATGGCCAGTTCACCTCTAAGCTAACCGGTGAGACTCACTCGGTGGACTACGAGAAATTGGTCGATGCAACCTTCTTGACCATTGCAGTGCCCTCTACTCATACACCCAATTTCAGCGTAGCGATAGGGGCGCAATTTATGCCGCTGAATGATCTGCCAACTATCACCGAAAAACCGGCTGGCTATGTGGTTATCGGCGGCGGTAAGACTGGTATAGATGCCTGCCTCTGGCTGCTTGCCCGCGGGGTTGATCCGGATCAGATTACCTGGATTCGATCCCGTGATGCCTGGTTGCTGGATCGCGCCAACACCCAGCCCACCAATGCTTTCTTTCATAAGTCCGTGGGTTCCATCGCTGCGCAATATGAGGCGATTGCCGGTGCAAGCTCTATTGACGATATGTTCGATCGCCTTGAAGAGGACGGTTATCTACTGCGCCTAGACGAGGACGTGCGGCCATCTATGTTTCATGCTGCCACAATCAGCAAGCCTGAGATTGAGCAGTTGCAGCGTATTAAGAATATTGTCCGGATGGGGCAGGTGAGTGCCGTTGAGTTAGATCGTATTGTCTTGGCAGGAGGCGAAATCCCCACCACTGCAGCGCATATCCATGTTGATTGCTCAGCCAGTCTGGAGCGATCCTTTGCCCATAAACAGCCACGGCCGGTATTCGATGGCAACTGTATTACGCCGCAAATGATAAGGGCTTATCAGCCAGCCTTTAGTGCTTCAATGGCAGCCTACGTTGAGGTTAACTATGCCAGCGATGGAGAGAAAAATCGCCTCTGCGCTCTAGTCCCGCCGCCAAACCATGACGTGGATTTTATCCCCATGACCTTGGCGATGATGATGAATCAATTTAATTGGTCACAGGATAAGCAGCTGCGACTCTGGGTGCGAGCGAATCGACTGGATGGTTTTACCAAGCTAATCAGCAGTGCTGATAAAGAAGACCAGAAGAAGATGGATATCTTGCAACGCATTCAGAACAACGCAATGCCAGCTATCGCCAAGTTACAACAGTTTAATATCGAGCTGTTAGATAAAGAGCTGTTAGAACAAGAGCTATCGCAAGGAACTAAAACATGAGTGAATTTCAAACCTATAAAAAAGATCTAACTCGGTCACGTCTGGTTGACACTGATAAGGCTGAGGCTCTGGCGAATTTAAAAACCGGTGATATTCTTGTGGAGATAGAGCGCTTTGCCTTTACCGCTAACAATGTCACCTATGGCGCCGCTGGAGATACCATCGGCTATTGGAAGTTCTTTCCTGCAACAGCCAATGAAAGTGGCGACTGGGGTTGTCTGCCAGTCTGGGGTTTTGCGGAAATTACGGCGTCTAAGGTTGATGGGCTAGCCCTAGGTGAGAGAATCTATGGCTACTTCCCACCGGCTGATTTCTTGGTTATGTCGCCAATCAAAGTCTCCCCACTGCGCTTTATGGATGGTGCAGTCCACCGGGCGGAGCTGCCGGGGGTTTACAATAATTACCTGCTAATGTCCGGCGAAGCGAACTATGACGCTTCTACTGACAATGTTCGCGCTCTGTTAAATCCATTACATGTGACCTCATTCTGTCTCTGCGATGCCCTGCAGTCTGAGGCATATCACGGCGCCTCACAGGTGGTTATTTTGAGTGCCTCTAGTAAAACTGCTATAGGTCTGGCTCAGGGATTAGCGGATGAAAAAAGTAGCCCCAGAGTTATTGGCGTTACCTCAACAACAAACCGTGAATTTGTGAGTTCTCTGGGTTGTTACGATGGAATTATTGGCTATGACCAGTTAATGGATATCGATACCAGTAGAGCCACGGTTATGGTGGATATGGCCGGTAATCGAGCGGTCCTAGGGGCTCTACATGAAGCCCTTGGGGACAATATGCTCAGCTGTATCAGTGTCGGTATGACTCACTGGGAGACACTGGCGGATAATGATCCTCTAGCAGCTAAGATCAATCGCCAGCGCAGTAGCTTTTTCTTTGCCCCTGCGCATATACAAAAGCGCGTGGGTGACTGGGGCCAAGATGGATTTAGTCAGCGGGCGGCGGCCTTTATGCAGGCGCGCATGGAGCAGAGTGCAGGTTGGATGAGGGTAGAGACTGTGGCAGATTTTGAGGCTTTTGCTAAGATTTATGCCGATGTGGTGGTGGGTGTGATGAATCCTAATGAGGGGCTTATTGTATTGCCCAAATGAGGTTTGCAGGCAAGGGTAAGCTAAATGAAGTTTTGCGACGAGGCTTCTGGTATCACATAGCTGTATCTGGTGCAGCAGAACCATCCACGAGGTCTCAAGATTCCCAAGCACTCAACACTCAACACTCAATACAGCCGGCACAACACTTCCTGCACCGACTGCATACTCACCGACTATTAGTCCCTGATTTGCCGCCTAAAATAAACCAACAACCTCACCCTGATCATTCATATCAATGCTGTTCGCCGCAGGCACTCGCGGTAGCCCCGGCATAGTCATAATGTCGCCACAGACCACCACAATAAAACCGGCACCCGCAGACAGTCTCACCTCGCGAATTGCCACCACATGATCAGAGGGCGCGCCCTTGAGGGTTGGGTCGGTTGAAAAGCTGTACTGCGTTTTCGCAATGCACACCGGGAAATGGCCATAACCATTGTCTTGTAACTGCTGAACCTGATCGCGAATCTTCTGATCGGCGATAATATCATCAGCCCGATAGAGGCGCGTGGCTACGGTTTTTATCTTTTCCCAAATAGGCATATCATCTGGGTATAAGGGGGCGAAATTAGCATGACCGGAATCCACAAGCGCCACGACTTCATGGGCTAGCTCCTCAGTGCCAGCACCACCATCAGCCCAGTGGGTACAGTCGATAGCTTTAACGCCATTGGCCAGAGCGATCTTTTTAATCAGCGCAATTTCAGCATCTGTATCTGATGTAAAGCGGTTGATACCCACCACCACTGGAACGCCAAAGGCTTTTACATTTTCAATATGGCGCACTAGATTGCAGCAGCCATTCTCAAGAGCCTTGAGATCTTCTTTATCCAGATCTTCCTTGCTTACCCCACCGTGCATTTTTAACGCTCGGGTAGTGGCTACAATTACGGCGGCATCGGGACTGAGGCCTGCTGCGCGGCATTTAATATCAAAGAATTTCTCGGCCCCGAGATCAGCACCAAAGCCGGCTTCGGTGACTACATAATCTGCCATCTTAAGGCCTGCCTTGGTGGCGATTACTGAGTTGCAGCCGTGGGCGATATTGGCGAAGGGTCCGCCGTGGATAATCGCTGGATTGTTCTCCAGGGTCTGCACTAGGTTGGGTGCAAGAGCATCTTTAAGCAGCACGGTCATGGCGCCGGTGCCGAGTATTTCACTGGCATGAACCGGTTTGTGGTCGCGAGTGTAGCCCACCACAATTTTATTCAGTCGCGCTTTTAGATCATCGAGATCTGTGGCTAGACAGAAGATCGCCATCACTTCCGATGCTACCGTAATATCGTAGCCATCCTGCCGCGGGAAGCCATTGCCTGGGCCACCCAAACCGCAGTTGATACTGCGCAGCGCACGGTCATTCATATCCGCAACGCGCTTCCAGACAATACGACGGGCATCAATTTCGAGACTGTTGCCCCAGTGGATATGGTTGTCGATTAGGGCTGAGAGCAAATTGTGAGCTGCGCCAATGGCGTGAAAGTCACCGGTGAAGTGCAGATTGATATCTTCCATTGGCACCACCTGAGCATAACCGCCACCGGCAGCTCCGCCTTTCATACCAAAGCAGGGGCCGAGGCTGGGTTCTCGCAGGCACACCAGTGCGTTTTTGCCGATGCGGTTAAGTCCATCGGTCAGGCCTACAGAAGTCGTCGTTTTACCTTCTCCCGCAGGGGTCGGGGTAATCGCGGTAACCAATATCAGCTTGCCATCGGGCTTGTCTTTTAAAGACGCAATATGGTCAGGGCATATTTTCGCTTTGGTTCGGCCGTAGGGAATTATTGCGGCATCGGGAATATTGAGCTTGGCAGCGATTTCAGCGATCGGTTGGCTGGTGGCACTGCGCGCTATTTTGATATCACTCATTCAGGTCTAACTCCTTTGATTATGTCAATAAGACTGCCTGGCAAGACTATTTCTCACCAGCGTCATCACTGTTGCGCTTATCTTCCTTAAACAGCCGTAGCGCTGGCGTTCTGAGACCGGCTTATGCTGTTCTAAAAACGACTCTAGGTCAAGCAGAGCAAGGATTTGCGGCTATGGCGCAGGAAGGTATATGGCTGTCGTATTTGCGCGTTGGCAGGGCAGTCTTGAGGGTTACACTGCTAAAAAATCATAAAGCTGGGCTGAAGAGACGGGTATGAAAAAAAGTGCAAAAGTAGTGGTAGTGGGCGGTGGCGTTGTCGGTGTCAGCACGCTTTATCATCTGGCTAAAAAAGGCTGGACTGATGTGGTGTTGGTCGAGCGCAAGGAATTGACGTCTGGGTCCACTTGGCATGCTGCCGGGTTATTGCCACTGTTTAATATGAGCTACTCGGTGGGCAAGTTACACCAGTACTCAGTGGACTTTTATCACGAGCTTGAAAAAGAGACCGAGCAAAATGTCGGCTTTAGTGTGGTCTCGAATATTCGTTTAGCGGCCAACCAAGACCGTATGGACGAGTACAAATACTACTCAGGGGTTGCTCAGACAGTGGGTGTCGAGGTTAATTTTTTAACCCCAGAGCAGGTTAAAGAAGCCTGGCCAATGGCTAACGTGGATGGCATTATCGGCGCCATTCAGCACCCGGATGACGGCTATATTCAACCCGCTGATCTGACTCAGGCACTGGCCAAAGGTGCCCGCTCTCGGGGAGCTGAAATCTATCGCAACACTGTGGTCTTGGATCTCGAGCAACAGCCGGATGACAGTTGGATCGTCAAGACTGATAAAGGTGATATCCACTGTCAGCATGTGGTCTGCTGCACCGGTAATTTTGCTCGCAAGACCGGCGAGATGGTGGGTCTGGATATCCCGGTTATTCCGGTGGAACACCAGTATATTGTCACTGACCCACACCCAGACGTACTGGCGCGAAAAGCTCAGGGACTTCCCGAGCAGGCGGTTTTACGAGAGTCTGACGCCGGTTATTATCTGCGCGAAGAGGCGGGTGGTTTTATTCTCGGCCCCTATGAAGAGGATGCTCCCTGTTGCTATGTGGACGGCCCCAGCGAGCACTCTGAATACGAACTGTTTAATGGTGATCTCGATCGTCTGATGCCCCATATTGAGGCCTGCATGAACCGGGTTCCGGCCTTTGCTGAGGTGGGAGTCAAGACGGTGTATAATGGTGCCATTGCTTATACGCCAGATGGCAACCCAATTGTGGGGCCAGCCTGGGGACTAAAGAACTTCTGGCTTAATGAAGGCCACAGCTTTGGTATTACTGCCGCCGGCGGTGCCGGTTGGCAGTTGGCGGAATGGATTGTCGATGGTGAGCCCACTGTGGATATGATGGGTGTTGACCCGCGGCGCTTTGGTCCCTATGCAACCCGCGGTTATCTGCGCAGTAAAAATGAAGAGGCCTATGATCATGTGTTTAAAAACCACTATCCAGACGAAGAGCGCGGTGCCGCTCGGCCTTTAAAAACCACTCCCTGTTACGACCGTATGAAAGCATTGGGCGCCGTGTTTGGCTCCGTCTATGGATGGGAGCGCCCCAACTGGTTTGCGCCTCCCGGTTATTCTCTGTCGGAGGATGATTTGGATAAAGCCGATACCCTGTGGAATAAAAACCATTCCAAGGCCTTGGCCGATGGTCGTATTGTTGAGAAAAATTCTTTCCGCCGCTCCAACTACTTTGACTTTGTTGGAGAGGAATGTCGCCATGTGAATGAGCATGTTGGGGTTCTCGATATGTCGGCATTCTCCAAGTGCACAGTCACCGGACATGGTGCAGAAGCTTGGCTAAATAGCATTTTGGCGAATACTATTCCCAAGGCAGTAGGGCGCATTGGTCTCTGTCATATGCTTTCTAAAAACGGGGGCGTGCGCGCCGAGTTTACGGTTTATAAGCGCGCACGAAATAGCTATTACCTAGTATTTGCCGGTTCTCAAGAGCGCCATGACTGGGACTATCTGACCAAGTTGGCACCGCGGGATGGTTCCGTTAGTCTGCAGAAAATCACGACTCAGATGGGCGTTTTAGTGGTCGCTGGCCCCAAGTCTCGAGCGCTACTGCAAAAACTCACTGACACGGATATGTCCAACGATAGTTTTAAATGGCTTACCGGCAAGTCGATCAATCTGGGTTATGCCCAGGCCGAAGCACTGCGGGTTAACTTTGTCGGCGAGTTGGGTTGGGAACTACACCACCCAATCGAGATGCAAAATTATATCTTTGATGAGCTGATGAAAGCCGGTGCCGAGTTCAATGTTAAACCCTTTGGTATTCGTGCTATGGAGAGTATGCGGATTGAGAAATCTTACCGTTTGATTCCCCGTGAGATGTCCATCGAATACTCCGCCCTAGAGTCCGGATTAGAACGCTTTGTAAAACTCGATAAAGACTGCGATTTTGTCGGCAAAGAAGCGCTTGCAGCTTGGCAGCAGCGAGGCTTTGAAAATTGTTTTGCCACCCTTGAAGTGCACGGCGTTACCGATGCCGATGCCCGCGGTTCAGAGGGTCTCTATAAAGAGGGTCAGCTGGTCGGTCGCGCCACCTCTGGAGGCTTTGGCTTTAGAACCAATAAATCTTTGGCTCTGGGTCTGGTGAAAACCGCCTACGGTGCCATAGGCACAGAATTAGAGATTGAAATTCTCGGTGATCGCTACCGGGCAACGGTCATAGAAGAGTCACCCTTTGATAGCGAAAATAACTGTTTGAGAAGTTAGTTTTTAGGCGCGTCGCAAACTGACACCTAGGCGTCGTGAAAGCAGATGCGGCAGTGGTTAAAGAGGCACAGAATGCGGCCCATAAAGATCCAATAGAAGAGAGAACAATCTCTCCAACGGAAGCGTAATTATGACTGAAACAACTGGGCGTAGAAGAGCGGGTAGAGAGGGTGGCGGTCGCGATGGTCGACGCCAAGCTCGAGCCACTGCAGTGGTTAAAGCGGCGCCGTTTATCGAGCGCAAAATTCCCTATTTCGAATATCTCAGCGAAGAAGATCTGCAGCTGATCGAAAACAATGCGGATATCTTGCTTGAAGAGATCGGTATTGATTTTCTCGATGATCCTGAAGCGCTGGCCATGTGGAGTGAAGCCGGTGCCGATGTGCAGGGTACTCGAGTGCACTTTCCCAAGGGGCTTTGTCGCTCGATTATTCAGGCCACGGCACCCCGTGAATTTGTCCAGCACGCGCGCAATCCAGAGCGCAATGTCATTATCGGTGGCAAGCGCACAGTGTTAGTGCCCGCCTATGGTTCACCCTTTGTTCAGGATATAGACAGAGGCCGCCGCTACGCCACTATCGAAGATTTTCAAAATTTTGTGAAGCTAGCGTACCTGGCACCGGGAATACATCATTCCGGGGGCACTATTTGTGAGCCAGTGGATCTGCCGGTAAACAAGCGCCACTTCGATATGGTTTACAGCCATTTTAAATACAGTGACAAGCCACTGATGGGATCCGTAACCCACCATGAGCGTGCTCAGGATACGGTGGATATGGCCAAGCTAGTGTTTGGTGATGAATTTGTCGATCAAAACTGTGTGCTTACCAGTCTGATTAATGTCAATTCACCCATGACCTACGATGCCACCATGCTCGGTTCACTCAAGGTCTATGCGCGCAATAATCAGGCCACAGTAGTCTCGCCCTTTATTCTCGCCGGCGCCATGTCACCGGTGACCACCGCCGGCACAGTGACGCAGATACTCGCCGAAGCACTGGCCGGTATTGCCTTTACTCAGCTCTGTCGCCCTGGGGCACCGGTTATCTTTGGCACCTTTGCCGCGGCAGTATCAATGGCCACTGGCGCACCCACCTTTGGTACCCCAGAGCCAAGTCAGGTTATCTACGCCGCGGCGTCTCTGGCGCGCCGACTCGGTGTGCCCTTTAGAAGTGGTGGTGGACTCACCGGCTCTAAATTGCCCGACGCTCAGGCCGCCTATGAAGCAGCCAATACATTGCAAACCAGCGCCCTAGCCGGGGTTAACTTTATGTTGCATACCGCCGGTTGGTTAGAAGGTGGTCTGGCTATGGGCTATGAGAAATTTATTATGGACAGCGATCAGGCCAGCATGATTTCGGTGCTGCTCGGCGGCATGGATATGTCGGAGAACGGTCAGGCACTGGATGCAGTCCGTGAAGTGGGTCCCGGTAAACATTATTTGGGTTCAGCACACACCCTAAAGAACTTTGAAACTGCATTCTACCGCTCCAATATTGCCGACAATAATAGCTATGAGCAGTGGCAGGTAGATGGCTCGCTGGATACTGCCCAGCGCGCCAATCTGCTGTGGAAGAAAATGCTCAACGAGTATCAGGCACCGACATTTGATCCGGCGGTTGATGAAGCGTTGATTGATTTTATGGCGCGACGCAAAGGTTCCTTTGCCGACCGTGACTATTAAGCAGGACCGTTGAGGATTAAACCCTATGTCTGAAGAAGACGATATTGTACTCGCCGAATTATCCGATGCTGATTTGGTTTTGCAGATGCATGACGATCTCTATGATGGTTTAAAAGAAGAGATTGAAGAGGGCACACAGATTCTCTTGGATCGCGACTGGACTCCAGAGCGTGTCTTGGGGGAAGCGCTGGTGGACGGTATGACCGTTGTCGGGATTGATTTTCGAGACGGCATTTTATTTGTTCCCGAGGTGCTGTTGGCAGCCAATGCCATGAAGGGTGGCATGTCTATTCTCAAGCCTCTGTTAGCTGAAACTGGCGCTAAGCCAGTGGGCACTATGGTGATTGGCACGGTTAAAGGCGACATTCATGATATCGGTAAAAATCTGGTTGCCATGATGATGGAAGGTGCAGGTTTCGAAGTTCACGATATGGGTATTAACAACAGTGTCGAAGAATATATTGCCGCTCTAGAGCGCCACAAGCCGGATATCTTGGGGATGTCCGCTCTGTTGACCACCACCATGCCCTATATGAAAGTGGTGATCGATGCCCTTAAAGATCAGGGATTGCGGGATAAATATATCGTTATGGTTGGCGGCGCACCGCTCAATGAAGAGTTTGGCACTGCGGTGGGAGCCGATGCCTACTGTCGCGATGCTGCAGATGCAGCGACTACAGCGATTCGACTGGTGCAGGAGCGCAGGGCTGTAGAGGCGGCTTGATGAAGGGCCTCGGGCCATTAGACAGCTCCGGCACTAAGGCCAAGTTGCTAGTTATTGCCTGCGGTGCACTGGCCCGGGAGATTGTCTGGCTGCAAAAGCACAATGCTTGGAGTCAGATTGATCTGCAGTGTCTCGATGCAGAGTTACACAACCGACCCAAATTAATCCCCCAGAAACTGCGGGAAAAAATTGGTCAGAATCGCGACCACTACGAGCATATTTTTGTTGCCTATGGCGACTGCGGTACCGGCGGTGAAATCGATAGAGTGTTAGCCGAGGCGGGGGAGTCCATAGAGCGATTGCCCGGCGCCCATTGTTACTCCTTCTATGCCGGGGAACCGCGTTTTACGCAGATTGCAGATCAGGAGCTGGGGACTTTTTATCTGACTGACTTTCTGGTGGAACATTTCGACCGCTTAGTGATTAAGGGGTTAAAACTGGATAAATATCCGCAGCTGCGAGATCAGTATTTTGCCCACTACAAATTAGTGGTCTACCTGTCCCAGCGGCAAGATCCGGATCTAGTGGCCAGAGCCGCAACCGCGGCAGAATTTTTAGGTCTACAGTTTCGCCATGAACAGGTTGGTTATGGGGACTTAAACAGGGGTCTTGAAGAGCAAATTTTGAAGATTAAATAGACGGTATAAGAGAGCCATCTGATGCAAAAAATTGAAGTATTTTGGCGTGATATTCCCGCTCAGATTCTGGTAAAAAGTGGCCGAGTCAAAGGCAAGGCGATGCTTAGTCATCGCTTTCAGGCAGCTATCGATCGTGCTGCTATGCGCGCAGGCAAGGGCGGCAGTGACGAATATCTCGCGGATTGGCGTCGAGTTACCAGCTCAATCGAAGCTGATGGCACGCCCCAGGAAATGGCGCAGCAGTTTGTCGAAGCCATCGAGGCCCGCTATTCCAATGCCGATATTGCTGCGCTGGTCGCGGCCAAAGGCCTCAGGGTAGAGAGCGCTTGAAAAGGGTTCGGTACTGGTCGGTTAAGAATGCCCGCTGGTTGCGTCCTGTCTACCAGACCCTAGAGAGCGGTCTGGTGCTGCTGCATCCTATCTTTAAACGGCTCGGCTACCAGCGTGTAGAGGGCGGTTTTGCGGCCCTCGAAAAGTTGGTTAAAGGCTTTTTATTTGACTCCCAATCCTGTGGCCAGTGCACTCTGGGTGAAACCGGTATGGCCTGTCCCATGAACTGCCCCAAATCCCTCCGCAATGGCCCCTGTGGCGGCGTCCGCGGCAATGGCCACTGTGAGGTCGATCCGAGTATGGTCTGCGTCTGGGTGACCTCCTGGGAGGGCAGCAAGCGGATTGGTGACATAGAGTCAACGATTCAGGTGATTCAGGCTCCAGTGGATGTGCGACTTAAAGGCACCAGTGCCTGGCTGCGCGCTGTGCGCAAGCGACTCGGGTTGCCACTGGGGGGACGGTTATGACCTTTGACGATGAACCCCTCGTGGGAGAGAACTTGCCGATATTGCCGGGACACAATTCTCCCGGACGCTTTGAGCGGGTATTGCGCGCTGGCCATTTTGCCGTGACCGCAGAAATCGCACCGCCAGACTCTGCTGACCCCCAGGAAGTGTTTCAGCGCGCTGCGTTATTTGATGGCTATGTGGATGCGATCAATGCCACTGACGGCTCCGGTGCCAACTGTCATATGTCTAGTGTCGGGATGTGTGCGCTGCTGACTCGCCGCGGCTACTCGATGATTATGCAGATCTCCTGTCGCGATAAAAACCGCATCGCAATGCAGGGCGATGTACTCGGTGCCTCGGCAATGGGAGTGTCGAATATCCTCTGTTTAACCGGTGATGGAGTGCAGTCCGGCGATCATCCAGAGGCCAAGCCGGTGTTTGATATGGACTGCATGACCAGTTTGCAAATGCTCCGCGGCATGCGCGATAAGGGTGAGTTTCTCAGCGGTCGAAAGATTACCTCGCCGCCGCCAGTGTTTTTGGGTGCCGCGGCAAATCCCTTTGCTCCACCCTTTGACTATCGACCTCTGCGACTGGCGAAAAAAGTCGCCGCTGGTGCTCAGTTTATTCAGACTCAGTACTGCTTTGATATCGCCATGCTCAAAGACTATATGGCCAGAGTGCGAGATTTGGGGCTGCATGAAAAAGTCTTTATCTTGCCCGGGGTTGGCCCTCTGGCCTCAGCCAAATCCGCGGAGTGGATTCGCAGTAATGTGGCGGGTGTGCATATCCCCGATGCCATCATTAAGCGCCTTGCTGGAGCTGAGGATCAAAAGCAGGAAGGGGTCAATATCTGTATCGATATGATCAATGAAATTCGCCAGATACCCGGTGCCAGTGGCGTCCATATTATGGCCTACCGTCAGGAACATCGGATCGCTGAAATCGTAGAAAAAACCCAGGTGTTGGGAGATCGAACTCCCTGGCATCCGAACCGTTAATTTGTGGAGAAACCCATGACCATCACGACAATTAGTTCCGCTACCCGAGAAGTCAAAATCGGCTTTGATCAGCCCTTTGTGATTATTGGTGAGCGTATCAATCCCACGGGACGCAAAATCCTCGCTGCAGAAATGAAGCAGGGGGATTACAGCCGGGTGGAAGCGGATGCTCTGGCACAGGTGGCTGCAGGGGCGCAAATGCTCGATGTCAACGCCGGTATTCCACTGGCGGATGAGCCGCGCATTCTGGCTGAGACAATTCAGCTCGTGCAGTCGATTACCGATGTGCCCCTGAGTATTGACTCATCGATTATCGAAGCTCTGGAAGCGGGTCTCGCGGTCTATCAGGGCAAAGCACTGGTTAATTCAGTTACCGGCGAAGATGAGGTGCTTGAGCGAGTGCTGCCCTTGGTGGCGAAATACGGCGCCTCGGTAGTGGCCATTTCAAATGATGAAACCGGTATTTCTGAAGATCCAGATGAGCGTTTTAAAGTGGCGAAAAAGATTGTCGAGCGGGCTGCTGACTACGGCATTCACTACAGCGACGTGGTGGTTGATCCTCTGGTTATGCCGATTGGCGCGATCAATACCGCAGGGTTGCAGGTGATGCATGTGGTGCGTCGTCTCCGTGAAGAACTTAAGGTGAACACTACCTGTGGCGCCTCCAACGTCAGTTTTGGTCTGCCTAATCGCAATGGTATTAACAGTGCCTTTCTAACCATGGCAATGGGCGCGGGTATGACCTCGGCGATTACCAGTCCACTGCATCCGGAAGTGATGGCTGCGGTGCGCGGTGGCGATGTCATGATGGGTCATGATCCCAACTGCGCCAACTGGATTAAAGCTTACCGTGAACCCCCAGCTGAAGGCGAAGGCCGCGTTCGCGGCGGTCGCCGAAGAAGAGCCTAGTTAAGTTTTGCAGGACATGGTCAAAGTTGTCTTTACTCCCTCTGGTCGGCGCGGGAGCTTTCCGGTTAATACGCCGCTACTCCATGCAGCGCGAGTACTGGGCGTGGATATTGATTCGGTGTGCGGCGGCCGCGGTCTCTGTGGTCGCTGCCAAATCGTCTGTGCCGAGGGCAGCTTTAGCAAACATCAAATAGAGTCTCACAGTAGCCATCTATCACCAATCTGTGCCACCGAGATCAAATACGGTGAGCGCAAAGCACCACTGGCCAATGGCCGCCGTCTGAGCTGTCACAGCTTGCTGCTAGACGATGTAGTGATTGATGTTCCACCTGAAAGTCAGGTGCACCGACAGATCGTGCGCAAAGATGCCGAGTACCGGGATATTCATTTGGATCCGGCTACCAGGCTCTATTACGTGCAGGTCGAAGAGGCCGATATGCATGTGCCAAAAGGTGACTTGCAGCGGGTTAAGGATGCTCTGGAAGCGGATTGGGGTCTCACTGATCTGGGCTGTGACACTAGACTATTAGCAACCCTGCAACCGCTCTTGGCCGAGGGCAAGCGCGGGATGACTGTGGCGGTCTATCAACAGACACAGATTATCGCCCTGTGGCCGAGCTTAAGGGATAAGGCCTATGGTGTTGCCGTAGATGTGGGTTCCACCACTATTGCCGCTCATCTCTGTGATCTCGCCAGCGGGGCGGTGCTGGCAAGCGCCAGTCTAATGAACCCACAGATACGCTTCGGTGAAGATCTGATGAGCCGCGTCTCCTACGTCATGATGCACCCAGAGGGAGCCGGGGAGATGACTCAGGTGATCCGCGAGGCACTCAATAGTCTGTTTGCAGAGGTGGCCGCAGAAATGGGTATTAGCCGAGAGGATATTCTCGAAGTCAGCTTGGTGGCCAACCCGATTATGCATCATATTTTACTGGGAATTAGCCCGGTTGAACTGGGTGGCGCGCCCTTTGCCCTGACCACAGATGCCGCGGTAGAAGTACCGGCGGTTGAGTTGGATCTGAAAATTAACGGCGGCGGACGCATCTATATACTGCCCTGTATTGCCGGTCATGTGGGCGCCGATACCGCCGGTATGATTCTCTCTGAGGAACCTCAGGAACAGGATCAGATGACTCTGTTGGTGGATGTGGGAACCAATGCCGAGATTGTACTGGGCAATCGTCAGCGCTTGCTGGCTTGCTCTAGCCCCACAGGTCCAGCCTTTGAAGGGGCCCAGATCAGCTGTGGTCAGCGCGCCGCCACTGGCGCCATAGAGCGGGTGCGCATAGACCCTGCCACCTTGGAACCGCGCTTTAAAGTGATTGGTTCTGAACTCTGGTCCGATCAACAGGGATTTGCTGAAGCCATTGAGAGTCACGGCGTAACCGGGATCTGTGGTTCAGGGATCATTGAAGTGGTTGCCGAGATGTACTTGGCGGGGATAGTCACAGTCGATGGCATTATTGACGGTAGCCTTGCCTCTCGCACCGGGAGAATTATTCAAAACGATCGCACCTGGTCCTATGTGCTGGGCTCTGTGGTAGATTCTGAAAGTGATCAGGCGCAGATTGTGGTGACACAAAATGATATCCGCCAAATCCAGTTGGCCAAAGCCGCGCTTTATGCCGGTGTGAAATTACTTATGGACCATATGGACACAGACCGGGTTGAACGAATTCGTTTGGCCGGTGCCTTTGGCAGTCATATCAATGTGCAGCACGCAATGGTGTTGGGCTTGATTCCCGACTGTCTGCTGGAGGATGTTTCATCGGCGGGCAATGCCGCTGGCACCGGTGCGCGAATTGCGCTGCTGAACCGACAATCCCGTGAGCTTATTGAAACTCAGGTAAAAAATATTGAGAAAATAGAAACCGCTCTGGAGCCAAAGTTTCAGGACTATTTTGTCGATGCCATGGCCTTTCCCAACAAGACTGATCCGTTCCCCAATTTGTTTTCTGTGGTGACTCGACCGGCGTTAAAAGTAGTCGCCGATAGCGGTGCAGGTAGACGCCGTCGCAGAGGTTAAATTTTGATTGCTAAACGGTTAAATACTTCTTCTTAAAAGTCAGTTTGTTGATCTATACTCAGCATAAACCACCGAGCAGTTCGTTAGTTTCTGATTGCTAGATTCTTAGAATAAAAGAGTGGTACATATTGAGAAGGCGTTTAAAAATGTCCGATGATATTGCTGTTGATTCTATTGAACCGGTAGTAACCCTGCATATAGGGTTTCTGCTTATGCCGGAATATACCCTGAGTACCTTTTCCAATGCAGTGGGAATGCTGCGTATGGCCAATCGTCTCAGTGGCAGGGAACTCTATCGCTGGTCAGTTTTCACCATGACCGGTGAACCTGTGCTGTCGAGCGCGGGACTCGAAATACAACATAATGACAGTCTTGAAAATGCCACTGAGATCAAGGTGCTACTGGTCTGTGGCGGCTACAACATCAAGCGCTACTGCGATAAATTACTGATTAGTCGCCTGCGCGGTTTTGCTAAAAATAATATTCCACTCGGGGGTATCTGTACCGGCAGCTATGCCCTTGCCATTGCCGGATTATTAGAGGGCTACCGCTGCACTATTCACTGGGAAAATCTTGCCAGCATGCGCGAGGAATTTCCCAAGCTGCAGCTGTCATCGAGCCTGTTTACCATTGATCGCGACCGCTACACCTGCGCTGGAGGCATTAGTTCTATTGACCTAATGCTTAACTTGATTGCCAGTATTCACGGCCATCAATTAGTCCAGCAGATCTCGGAGCAGTTTACCTGTGATCGGGTGCGCACTGAAAAAGATGCTCAGCGTGCGCCACTGCGCTATCTGATTGGTGCCAGTCAGCCCCGATTGGTTGATGCAGTAACACTGATGGAAAGCAATATTGAAGAACCCCTTACCCTAGATGAAGTGGCCAATTATGTGGGTATTTCCAGGCGTCAATTAGAGCGTTTATTTAATCGTTATTTGCACTGTGCACCGTCTCGATATTACCTTGAATTGCGACTCTCCAGAGCGCGACTAATGCTGTTGCAAACCGCCATCCCAGTAATTGATATAGCGATTAGTTGTGGCTTTTCCACGGCGCCGCACTTTAGTCGATGTTACAGCGAACTCTATGGCAAACCACCGAGCAATGAGCGTTATGCGTTGGAGTAAATGTGAGTCATAGAGCAATGGAGTGAATGAAATTATTGAGGATTATTAAAAATTATTTAACGGGGTGACTTAGAGAAAAATCCGATTTATTAATCGCGACATTGCGTTGGCTTTTTATCAAAGGCCGCGCGAAATGCACGGGAGAAATGGGCAGTATCGGCAAAGCCGGTTTCCTCAGCGATATCGGTTATCAAACGGGGGGTATTCTGCAGTAACCAGAGGCCATAATTGAGTCGAATCTTGCGATAAAACTTCTGCAAACTATCACCGGTTTCACTGATAAACAAACGCTCAAGTTGGCGTTTTGAAATATTTAAACGACTGGAAATTTCATCGGTAGACAGGGGCCGACTTAGGTTCTGTTCGAGTATTAACAGTGCCCGTTTAACCCATTTATTATTTACCTGATAATCCGACGCAGGCTGAGGCTGTGGCGCATTGGCAGGCCGCGGATTGTCCATGACCAGTATACGCAGACTCTTGCGCGCCCAGCTCTGACCCAAATGACGCTCGATAATATAACCCGCCAGATCTGCCGCCACAGCGCCCCCAGCGCAGGTAATACGATCGCCGTCATCGACAAAGAGCTGCTCGGCCACTGGAATAACATCACTGTAGTGATCGCTGAGATCCTTGTAGTGAAACCAGCTGACACAACAGCGCCGCTGATGCATCAGACCGGCGCGAATCATCGCAAAGGAACCGGTGCAGAGACCAATAATTGGTACATGGACACGATTTGTCTGCTGTAAATAGTCGATCACATGTTGGCTGCCCTGCAAGGTCTTCTGCAGCAGCCCGCCGACCACCACTATATAGTCAAACTCAGTGGGATCACGGTAGGTTTCCCAAGGCTTTACCTGAACCCCAGAACTAGATGAAATCGGTTCAAGATTGGGACCCATAACGGTCCAGTGACAGTTTATTTGTTGGCTCTGATCGCCCTCATCAGCGGCGAGACGCAGGGCGTCTACAAAAGCGGAAAAGGGCAGCAGGGTAAAGCTTGGCATCAGCACAAAGCCCACCGATAAGCTCGGGGATATCTTAGTTGAATTAGCTTTTTTAGGCATGCTGATGGCCATAGTCTGTGATGATTTCTCGAGACCCCAGTTTAGGCTTGGCGGCATTTATATACAACAGATCCTGATAATAGTTTGAATCTAACCGCCATTATTACCTTTTATCCTGTATTTGTCGCTTTTGAGTGCTGAGGTTGTCAGTTTTCTTCTAGTTGCCGAGGCCGGCAAATTGCTCCAATAGAGGCCATTAATCGCTATTGCGTAGAGCACCGAAAGAGCACTGACAATGAAAAAATATTCCGCTTTCAGCCTTCTAAAAAATGCCCTGAGTTATCATGAAAATTGGCAAAAAGTCTGGCGCAGCCCAACCCCGAAAAAAGACTACGATGTGATTGTTGTGGGCGGAGGCGGTCACGGTTTAGCCACGGCGTATTATCTTGCCAAAGTTCACGGGGTTACCAATATAGCGGTGATTGAAAAGGGCTATTTGGGGGGCGGCAATACCGCGCGAAATACCACTATTATTCGTTCCAATTATCTCTGGGACGAAGCCGCCCAGCTCTATGATCTGTCACTTAAACTCTGGGAAGGCTTAAGCCAAGAGCTTAACTACAATGTTATGTTTAGCCAGCGCGGAGTGCTTAATCTCGGCCATAACTTGCAAGATATGCGTGATATCGAACGGCGGGTCAATGCCAACCGTCTCAACGGCATAGACGGTGAAGTGGTAAGCCCCGAGCGGATTAAAGAAATCGCTCCTCTTATTAATATTTCCCGGGACAGCCGCTACCCAATACTGGGTGCCTCATGGCAACCTCGGGGTGGCACAGCCCGTCACGATGCCGTGGCTTGGGGCTATGCCCGGGGTGCCGATGCACTGGGTGTGGACCTTATTCAACAGACTGAAGTTACCGGTATCCGCCGCAAAGACGGAGCGGTGGTGGGAGTTGAAACCTCCAATGGGTTTATCGGTGCGCGCAAAGTGGCCTGTGTCACTGCGGGCAATTCAGGTGTGGTGGCTGCTATGGCTGGCCTGCGGTTACCGGTTGAGTCGCGGCCACTGCAGGCCCTCGTGTCGGAGCCGGTTAAACCCTGTCTCGACACGGTGGTGATGTCCAATGCAGTGCACGGGTATATCAGTCAGTCGGACAAGGGCGATCTGGTGATCGGTGCCGGCGTTGATAGCTACAACGGCTACGGCCAGCGTGGCTCCTTTAATGTGGTTGAACATACTATTCAGGCGATCTGCGAACTGTTCCCGGCCTTTAGTCGGGTGCGCATGAATCGCCAGTGGGGCGGCATTGTCGATACCTGTCCAGATGCCTGTCCGATTATCAGCAAGACCTCTGTGCAGGGACTTTATTTTAACTGCGGCTGGGGTACTGGCGGTTTTAAGGCGACCCCGGGTTCCGGCTATGTATTTGCTGACACTGTGGCCAATGACCGCCCACATCCACTGGCTGCGGCCTTTAACATTGACCGCTTTAATACTGGCGCGCTGATCGATGAACACGGCGCTGCTGGTGTGGCCCACTGATTGTTCGAGTTAAAAAGTAACAGCCCTAATATTGTGAGAAAAATATGTTATTAATCCATTGCCCCCACTGTCAGGAACATCGTGATGAGGAAGAGTTTAGCTATGGCGGTGAAGCGCATATCGTTCGCCCTCTGGAACCTGAAGCGCTAAATGACCAAGAGTGGGGAGACTACCTGTTCTTTCGCACCAATTCCCGGGGTATCCACCATGAGATGTGGTATCACGCCATCGGTTGCCGGCGCTATTTTAATGCCACCCGAAATACGGTCACCTATGAGATTTTAGAAACTTATAAAACCGGCACTCAGCCCAGGGTTACCGGAGACAGCTTATGAGCCGTAATCGTCTTAAGACTCATACTGGTGCTGCTATTGATTTCACCTTTAACGGCAGAGCCTATCAGGGTATTGCCGGTGACACACTGGCCTCGGCACTACTGGCCAATGGCGTTGATGTGGTGGGCCGCAGTTTTAAATATGCCCGACCGCGAGGCATCTTTGGTCATGGTGCCGAAGAGCCCAATGGCATTATTCAGCTGGGCTCAGGTGCCGGCACTATTCCCAATTTGAAAGCCACTCAGGTAGAACTCTATCAGGGGCTTGAAGCCTCCAGCGTCAATGGCTGGCCCAGTGTTAACTTCGATGTGATGGGCATAATAGGGGCCTTTGGTAGGCTGATGCCACCGGGGTTTTACTACAAAACCTTTATGTATCCGAAAAAGCTCTGGATGACCTACGAGCACTTTATTCGCAAGGCCGCTGGCTTGGGGGCAACCCCAGTTGAGGCGGATCCCGATCGCTATGACAAACTCCATCAGCACTGTGATGTATTGGTGGTTGGCGCAGGCCCGACGGGATTAGTTGCCGCCCGTGAAGCGGCACGCACCGGCGCTCGAGTAATAATTGCCGATGAACAGTCTGAATTTGGCGGCAGTTTACTGGCCTCAAAACAGACCATTGACGGCCTTCAGGCACCTGCGTGGGTTGCCGGTCTGGTGGCTGAACTTCGCGCCTACAGTAATGTTCAGCTACTCCCTAGAAGTACAGTGTTTGGTTATTACGACCATAACTTTTTAACGATTTTAGAACGCTGCACCGACCATCTGGGCCTGACCTCTGAATATGCGGTGCGTCAGCGTATGCATAGAGTCAGAGCGACTCAGGTAGTGTTGGCAACCGGTGCCTTTGAGCGACCTCTGGTCTTTGCCCATAACGATATTCCCGGGGTGATGCTGGCCTCAGCGGTCTCCACTTACGTCAATCGTTACGGCGTCGCCCCCGGTAATAAGCTGGTGCTATTTACCACCAATGACAATGCCTATCAGAGCGCCCTAGATTGGCACCACAGCGGCCGTGAAGTGGTCGCTGTGATCGATAGCCGCAGCAATCCTAGCGGCGCTATTGTGGCCGTGGTAAAGGCTCTGGGCATCGAGGTGATTGACGGGCATGGACTGATCGAAGCACAGGGCAATAAGCGTGTTAAACGCGCCCTGATAGCACCGATCAATCAAGCCGGCACTGAAGTAACCGGTGCTGTGCGCCCTTTAAATTGTGATTTAATCGCCTGTTCTGGCGGTTGGAGTCCGGCGGTTCATCTGAGTTCACATACCGGCGCCAAGCCCATTTGGGACGAGAGCATTGTGGGCTTTAGACCGGGAGACTCAAAACAGCAGGAGCGCTCTGCCGGTGCCTGCAGAGGCACCTTTGATCTCAGTGGCTGTTTAGCCGAGGGTGCCAGAGCCGGTGCCGACGCCGCCAAGCTGTCTGGGCAGGGTGAGGGCAATATTCAGTTCTCAGCCTGCACCGTTGAAGAGTATCAAGAGCAACCGCAGCAGGCATTGTTTTTGGTGCCCCACAGTAAAAGCACCAGTCGCGCGCCGAGTCAGTTTGTGGACTTCCAGTTGGATGTCAGTGCCAGCGCCATTGAGTTAGCGGTGCGCGAAGGTTTTGAATCGGTGGAGCATGTTAAACGTTACACCGCGCTGGGTTTTGGTACGGATCAGGGCAAGCTGGGCAATATTAATGGTATGGCCATCTTGGCTAATGCCTTAGATCAGAGCATTGCTGAGACCGGCACCACGATCTTCCGGCCCTCCTATACACCCACCACCTTTGGCGCTATCGCCGGGCGTGATGTAAATGATTTATTTGACCCTGAACGTTACACGGCTATGCATCGTTGGCATGTAGAAAAGGGTGCCGAATTTGAAAATGTCGGCCAGTGGAAGCGCCCCTGGTACTTCCCCCTGAAAGGCGAGGCTTTGCAAGATGCGGTTAACCGTGAAGGACTGGCGGTGCGCAAGAGTGTCGGTATTTTGGATGCCACAACCCTGGGTAAAATCGATATTCAGGGTCCTGATGCGGCAGAATTTATTACCCGAATCTATACCAACTCATACCTCAAACTGGCGCCGGGCAAATGCCGCTACGGAGTGATGCTAAAAGAAGACGGCATGATCTTTGATGATGGCGTCTGTGCCTGTCTCGGTGACAATCACTACCTGATGTTTACCACCACTGGCGGAGCCGCTGGGGTGTTGGCCTGGCTGGAACTGTGGCAGCAAACCGAGTGGCCAGAGCTGCAGGTTTACTTTACCTCGGTGACCGATCACTGGACTACGGCTACGGTGACGGGTCCCAATGCACGGAAGGTAATCGCCAAAGTCTGCAGTGATATCGATCTGTCCAATGACGCCTTTGGCTTCATGGATTGGCGAGATGGCACGGTGGCTGGTGTTAAGGCGCGAATCTTCCGCATCAGCTTTACTGGTGAACTGTCCTATGAGGTCAATGTGCCGGCCCATTATGGTCGACATATTTGGGAGGCTTTAATTGCCGCCGGAGAAGAATTTAATATCACCCCATATGGCACAGAAACCATGCATGTTCTGCGCGCTGAGAAGGGCTTTATTATTGTTGGCCAAGATACGGATGGCTCTATGACCCCAGCAGATATGAATATGGACTGGGTAGTGGGCAAAAATAAAACCTTTAGCTTTATCGGCGAGCGCTCTCTTCAGCGCAGCGATAGTTTGCGAGAAAATCGCAAGCAGCTAGTGGGTTTAAAAACCCTGCAAGGAAAGGACGTTTTGCCCGAGGGCGCACAGGTTGTGTTTGATGCCAAACAGTCTATCCCCATGTCCATGCAGGGCCATGTGACCTCGAGTTATTACAGTGCCAACTTGGGACATTCCATTGCTCTGGCGGTGGTTAAAGGGGGTCACAGCAGGCTAGGGCAAATAGTGCATTGCCCCTTGGCGGATGGTCGCACTATTGCGGCAGAAATTGTCAGTTCGGTATTTTATGATCCCAAGGGAGAGCGTCAGCATGTCTAACTCAATCAAACGTGAATCACCGCTGCAGTATTTTCATGGATGGTTCAATAAGAGCAGCGCTCCCGAGAGCCTATTTAATGATCAAATAGACTGTGATCTGGTGATTAAGGAAGCGCCTTTAAGTGCCCACTTAAATCTCCGTGGTGATGCTGAGGATAGCGAATTCTGCGCTGCTGTGACCGCAGTGTTAGATGTGCCAGTGCCTAAAGTACCCGGCACCTATCATCGCAATGGCAACACCAGCATCTATTGGCTCGGCCCCAGTGAATGGTTGATTCTAGAGGTCGGTGGCGATGGGGCGGTTATAGAGGCGACCCTGCGAGCCAGCTTAAAAGGCCATATCTCCGTTGTTGATGTGAGTGGTGGTCAGACCTGTATTAATCTGCGCGGTGCGGGTGCGGCGACTGTGCTTAAAAAATCAAGCGTCTACGACTTTGAGGGCTGGAATGATGCTCAGTCAGCTTATGGGCGAGTAGTGCAAACCACCTTTGCCAAGGCTTCCGCCGCAGTCAGTAATAGGCCCGATGGCTCTTATGATCTGGTGATTAGACGCAGTTTCGCCGACTATCTTGCTCAGTGGTTGTTAGATGCGGGTGGCGAGTTTGGATGCCGGATAGAGAGTAGCTGATAGCTGTCATTAACGGGATAAGAGGTCGGCATCCGCTTAATTCGTTCGAGATGACAGTCATGTTGTTGTATGGGACAGCAGTTTTGTTAGAGATGTGAGTGGTCTTGCTTAGGGTGACCGAACTCACAACCCGTCACAGTTTTCCAAATCTGTTATCCCCAAAGAGCACGGCGACGAGGAACCTCAATCAGCCAGCAGTCCCCCTCAACCCAATAATAACCCTTAGCGCTTCATTATCGCCGAGATTGCCGCTTTGGCCTCCGGTGAGGCAACACGTTTGGCAAACGCCTTCGACTCAAGAGCAATACGCTCCGCCAGTGGCTCTATATCACGACGCATCAGCGCCTTGCTCTGCACCAGCGCCTCACGAGATTTACCGGCTAACTTGGCTGCAGTCGCCATAGCGCAGGCCATCAGATTTTCACTGCTACAGATCTGATTGATCAGGTTGTACTGCAATGCCGTCTCCGAATCAAAACGATCACCCAAAAGCAGCATTTCGGCAGCTTTAACATAGCCGGTGTGCATGGGTAACAGCATGGATGAGCCGAATTCCGGCACCGCTGCCAAATTAATAAACGGCAGCATAAACACAGTGCTGGGCGTTGAATAAACAAATTCACAGTGCAGCAATAGGGTAGTGCCTATGCCTACGGCGAAACCGTCCACTGCGGCAATAACTGGCACTGGGCAAGTGGATAGGGCGCGCATAAATTCCCACACTGGCGCCGTTGCCCCCTCTTCAGCGGCCGGCGGGCGCGCCAGAAAATCATCTAAATCATTACCTGCAGTAAAATCCTGGCCCGCGCGTAAAACCACCACATTGACGTTATCCTGAGTGGCTTGATGATCAAAAATATCCGCCAGTTGGGCATACATTTCTGAGGTTAGGGCGTTCTTTTTCTCTGGTCGATTGAAATTAACCGAGAGGATGCCATCGGCATAGTGGCTTTGAATAAGGTCTGACATATTTGTGCTCTTTATTAGAATTATTTTTTAGTAATAGGGGGTTGCTAATCAGCTGTTATTAACGGGTAGTCCGCAAGCGCTCAGACTTGGGGTCGGCCATTGGAATCGCCGCCAGTAAATCGCGAGTGTACTGTTGCTGCGGATCTGCCCACAGTGCCTCGGTGTCACCGGTCTCAATAATCACGCCCTGATTCATCACCACTACACGATCGGAAATACAGCGAACCACCGAGAGATCGTGGGAGATAAACAACATGGTTAGATTGTGCTTTTCCACTAAGTTGAGAATCAAATCGAGAATCTGAGCCTGAATTGTAACATCCAGCGCTGATACCGGTTCATCGGCAATAATCAATTCTGGCTTGGTGGCAATAGCGCGGCCTATGGCAATTCGCTGGCGCTGCCCCCCGGAGAACTCATGGGGGTATTTACGCATATTGTTCCGCGCCAGACCTACATCATCCATCAGGTGTTGGACTTGTTGGTCAATGTTTTTAGCATTGGCGAGACCGTGATATAGCAGGGGTTCAGCCAAGGTCTGATAGACCGTCATGCGGGGGTTCAGGGATGCATAGGGATCCTGAAAAATCATCTGCATCTTGCGTCGCCAAGGCACTAAATGATCCGCGCTAAGCTTATTGAGTTGGGTGCCATCAAAGTTGATTGAGCCGGCGGTGATCGGTGCCAATTGGAGAATTGAGCGTCCCAGTGTCGATTTCCCTGAACCCGATTCACCCACCAAACCGAGAATCTCACCCCGTTGAATCTCCAGGGAAACCCCGTCTACGGCCCTGATATACCCGACCGGCGTTTTGCTGTAATCCGGGAAATAGGTTTTGAGGTTGTCTACTCGGATCATTGGCTCCCCGGTGGCCTCGGCGCGGCTAGGCGTGACCTTGGCACCCTCGGGAATTGCTGCTAATAGTTTGCGCGTATAGTCATCTTCGGTGCGATAAAAAATGCCCTCGGTATCATTGGCTTCCCGCACTGTGCCTTCGCACATCACCACCACTTTGTCGGCAATGCCGGCAACCACACCGAGATCGTGACTGATAAAGATCACTGCCACATCGCGCTTTTTTTGCAGGGTTTTGATCAATGCCAATATCTGCGCCTGAATGGTGACATCCAGAGCCGTAGTGGGTTCATCACAGATTAAAAGGCGCGGCTCATTAATCAGCGCCATAGCAATCATAACGCGTTGACGCATGCCGCCAGAAAACTCATGGGGAAAGCTGTCAAAGCGCCGCTCAGCGTCCATAATGCCAACTTCATTGAGCAGCTCTATTGCCCGCAGACGTGCCTCCGAGCGACTTTGGCGGCGGCTTTTATCCTCGTTGTAAATCAGTGGCTCAATAAGCTGCTCGCCAATGCTGATAAAGGGGTTCAGGGAGGTCATGGGATCCTGAAAAATCATCGCAATATCATTGCTGCGAAAGCGTCTCATTTGGGTGTCATCGCAACTTAGCAGATCAATGCCATCAAACAGGGCAGTGCCAGCTTCGATTTTGGCTGGCGGTTTCGGCAGCAGATCGAGCAGGCTGTAACAGGTGACTGATTTACCGGAACCGGATTCGCCGACAATTGCCAGAGTTTCCCCAGCATCGACACTAAAGCTCACATCATCCACGGCTTTGACCACACCATTTCTGCTGTAAAAATAGATGCTTAGCCCATTTACCTCAAGTAACGCCATAATAATTAATCCTTTGAGGTTCTGGGGTCGAGGGCATCGCGCAGGCCATCGCCGAGAAAGTTGAGTGCGAACAGGGTCAGCGACAAGGTCACCCCGGGGAATATCAGTAGCCAAGGATATTCTTCCATGGTCTCAACGCCATAATTAATGAGCAGGCCCCATGAACTTTGGGGGGGCTGAATACCGAGCCCAAGAAAACTTAAAAATGCTTCCAGCAGCATCACACTGGGAATGGTTAATGTGGTGTAGACAATCACTGGACCAAGGGTGTTGGGGATAATATGACGGCGGATAATAGTCCATTGGGAGAGTCCCAGTGAATGAGCCGCTTCAACAAACTCTTGCTCGCGCAGTGACATCACTTGACTGCGCACTATGCGCGCCATAGTTAGCCATTCGACAGCACCAATAGCTAAGAATAGCAGCAGAATATTGCGTCCAAAGACGACCATTAGAAGCACAATAAAAATCATAAAGGGCAGGGCGTACATAATATCCACAATGCGCATCATCACCGCATCTACCCGGCCGCCAACAAAGCCGGCAATGGCGCCCCAGAGTACGCCGATTATCAGTGCTACTGCAGTGGCAATAAAGCCTACGGTAAGGGAGACACGGCCACCGTACATAATCCGTGTGAGCATATCGCGACCAAAGATATCGGTACCCAGCCAGTGCTCTAGAGAGGGGGCGCTGGCCCCAAGAATCAGGTTCTGCTCTTCATAGCCGTAGGGTGCAATCCAGGGCGTTAGCAGCGAGACTATGCAGAGCAGAGCCAAAACACTGAGACCAAAGAGGGCCAGATAGTTTTTGCTGAGCTTGATCCAGGCGTCTTTCCACAGTGATGTGCCTTGCTCTTGTTCGGAGGCTTTAATCTGATCCATTAGTTATTCCCCCGAGCTTGCTGTCGCAGTTTTGGGTCGAGCCAAATGGCGAGCATATCCGAGAGCAAATTAAACAGAATTATTAATGTCGCAAAGAAAATAGTCATACCGAGAATCATGGTGTAGTCGCGATTAAAGGCTGCCTGGACGTAGAAGCGTCCGAGTCCGGGAATTTGGAATATGGTTTCCACTACAAAGGAGCCGCCCAGCAGTCCGGCAAAGGCTGGTCCTAAAAAGGCCACCACGGGAATTAGGCCGCCGCGCATGGCATGTTTAAAAATAATCACCGGCTCTGAGAGGCCCTTGGCTCTGGCGGTACGAATATAGTCCTGAGATAAGACTTCGAGCATACCGCCCCGAGAGAGTCGTGCTATGTAGGCAGCGTAACCGGTGCCCAGAGTGATCGCGGGCATAATTTTGTCTCCGGGCATATCTCCCCAGCCGGATACTGGCAGCCACTCTAAGTGGATGCCAAATACCAGAACCAACAGTGGCCCCAGAAGGAAAGAGGGCATGCAGATTCCCAGCATAGCCGCTGACATTGGCAGATAGTCCTGCACGGTGTTGGGACGCATGGCGGCGGTAACACCTGCGCTGATGCCGATAACCAGTGCCACAAGCATGGCGTAGAGAGCCAGTTCGGCGGTGGCGGGCAATCCTGCTGCGATCAGTTCATTCACAGTGCGCCCGGAGTATTTAAATGAGGGGCCAAAGTCACCCTGCACCACATCACCGAGGTAGTTGATATATTGCTGCCACAGGGGTTGGTCGAGATTATATTGGGCTTCTAGGGCTTTGATGACTTCTGGCGGCACATTTTTTTCTGCTGAAAAAGGCCCCCCGGGCGCTGAGTGCACCAGCAAAAAGGTGGCGCTGATTACGATTAGCAACACAGGAATTGCCTGCAGCAAGCGGTTGAGGGCAAATCGCCACATTAGTTTTTCACTCCTGCATCTGCTGGGTCAGCTTCGAGATAGATTTCTTTAAATGACGGTTGGTTGAGAATATTGTCATTAAAGTTCTTTACCGAGGTATTGACCAGATTGTTAGAGGTATAAATGTAGATGGGGATCACCGGCATGGCGTCCAGTAACATTTTTTCGGCGCGGGTAAATATTGCCAGTCGCTGTGCATGGGTTTTAGCTTCCGGCGCGGCTTTCAGTATCAGCTGGTCATACTCAGGGTTACACCAACCGGTCCGATTATTGCCGCCGTTGCAGAGAAACATATCGAGAAAGTTATTCGGATCCACATAGTCGCCGATCCAGCCGGCGCGACCGATTTCATAGTCGCGACTGGTGACGCTGTTTAAATAGACTTTCCATTCTTGGTTGAGCAGCTTGACGTCGATATTGAGGTGCTTTTTCCACATCTGCTGAATGGCCACGGCGATCTTGCGATGGCCTTCGCTGGTGTTATAGAGAATTTCCGTGGCGGGAAAACCTTCGCCATTGGGATAACCTGCGTCGGCCAGTAGCTGTCGAGCGGCTTCTGGATTAAACGCTAGGTCGCTCTTGGGGTAGTAGCCCATGGTGCCCGGCGGGGTGATGGTATAGGCGGGGATCTGTCCCCCTTTGAGTATCCGTTGGCTTATCTTGTCGCGGTCGATTGTCATGCCCAGTGCGCGCCTGACTCGTTTGTCTTGCAGTTGCGGTACGCGAGTATTGATGCGGTAGAAATACACCCCAAGATAGGGAGCTATATGCAGGGCAGGGTCGTTGCGCTCTCTGTAGCTGGCGATTTTGTCCGCGGGCACTGAGCCACTGTAGTGCAATTGTCCGGCGCGGAACATACGTTCAACGGTGACGGCATTTTCGATAGGGTAGAAGATGATTTCATTTAGTTTGATGCTGTCGGCATCCCAGTAGTGGGGGTTGCGCTCGACGACTACGCGGCGATTAATTTTCCATTCGGATAGTTCAAAGGGACCATTGCCTACTATATTGCCCTCGTAAGTCCAGCGGGTGCCCCGTTGATCGGCATCACCAAACTTTTCGATGGTAGCGCGATGCACTGGGTAGAGACTGTAGTGGTCGAGCAGTTGCAAGAAGTAGGGTGTTGGGTTGTTGAGGGTGACTTGTAGGGTATGGTCGTCTAGTGCTTTGACGCCGACCTGTTCGAAGTCGCTGATTTCCCCTTCATAATATTCTTTGGCGTTTGCGATGGGGAAGTACATGTAGGCGTAGAGGTTGCCCAGCGCTGGTTGCAGGGCGCGCCACCATGACCAGACATAGTCATGGGCGTTGTGGGGGTCGCCATTGGACCAGCGGGCGTTGTCTCTTAGGTAAAAGGTATAGACGCGGCCATCGTCACTGATATCCCAGGATGTGGCGACGCCGGGTCGCGGTTCGAGGGTTTTGCTGTCTTTGAGCACTAGGCCTTCCATCAGGGCGACGATGATTTTGTGTTCGGGGACGCCGGTGGCGATATGGGGGTCAAGGCTCTGTGGTTCGGTGCCGTTGCCCCAGTGCAGGGTGCCGCTGCGGTTGCCGCTGCTGACATTGTTTTCGCCACCACCGCAGCCGCTGAGTAGTGTCAGGAGTAGTAGGGTGGCCAGTGCTTTGACGGAATTGGGTCTAGTAAATGAGCGGGTTGCGGTTCTGGACTGGGTGCCTGAGGGTGCCTGGTAGTGACTCATTTATTGAAATCCGTTTTTGATTGTTGTGTCGCTGGCTTCGAATTGTAGTGTACCGAACCGATGAAATTTAACCACATTAAAAGTGATCATTTTATTGGCTATTTTTATCGAGGCTGGTTTGATTTTTATCTGCCGTTGAGGGGGTTTTTGGTGGAAGAGCGGTTGCACTTGGGTGCTAAACCCTAGATAATCTCGCGCTTCAATGGTGGCCCTCACTGGTCCCCTCGCAACAGCCAGCCGCGAACCCCGCCAGGCCCGGAAGGGAGCAACGGTAGTGGTTATACTGTGTGCCGAGGTGTGGCTGGTGGGGGTTACCGCCATTTATACTTCCCCCGCGTTAAATTGCCCAATCAAAGCCTTATATATAAAAGGCTTATATAAAAAGTCTCTTTCCGCGCACTGTTTATCTCCCTATAATAGTTTTTTGATTTTGAAGACCTGTTGATATGAGTTATCAAGTACTTGCCCGCAAGTGGCGTCCGCGTATCTTTGCCGAAATGGCAGGACAGCAACATGTGTTGCAGGCATTAATAAATGCGCTCGACAATGATCGTCTTCACCATGCCTATCTGTTTACTGGTACCCGCGGTGTAGGTAAAACCACTATCGCAAGAATTCTCTCAAAATGTTTGAACTGTGAAGTTGGTGTTAGTTCAGTGCCCTGTGGTGAATGCACGTCCTGTAAGGAGATCAATGATG
>JAQXEN010000029.1 GCA_029250825.1 Porticoccaceae bacterium | reverse complement strand
GGTGCGCTCTGCCAGCTCGATCCACTTGGCACGGAAACCCCGCACCGAGTGACGGATTTCAAGCTTGCGCTGAACCTGAAGTTCAAGGGCTTCAGTAAGTGTCTCAGCACTGTCGATTTTAGCATTAAGTAAAATTTCTTTCGGCAGATCAGGGCGCCCGCCGCCCGCCAAATACAACAGCGGCAGAAAATCATCTAAGAGTTCGCCGACATTCTGCGCCAGCGGTGCTTTTGGATAATAGCTGCGACTGCCGAGAATTCGCCCCTGGCGAATATAGAGCATATGCACACAGGCCTGACCATTGCTAATGGCGCCGGCTACCACGTCGATAGTGCCTTTGCCCTTCTCTATTACCTGCTGTGTTTGAATCTGTCGCAGTGCGGCAATCTGGTCTCGAGTCTCGGCGGCCTTCTCAAAGGCGAGTGCCTCGGCGGCTTTGACCATATCACCCTCTAACTGTTTAAGGATTTTCTCGCCCTTACCATCGAGATAGAGTCGCGTGACATCGACATCCGCGGCATAGTCCTCAGGGCTAACAAACTCTACACAGGGGGCGGTGCAGCGTTTGATTTGATATTGCAGACAGGGACGTGAGCGATTGCTAAAAAAACTGTCTTCACACTGACGTACCTTAAAGGTCTTTTGCAGGAAACTCATAGTTTCCCGAACAGCATAGACACTGGGAAAAGGTCCAAAGTAAGTTCCCTTGGCTTTTTTTGCGCCGCGATGAAAGGCCAGACGCGGCCACTTATCTTTGTCGGTCAGCAGAATATAGGGGTAGCTTTTGTCGTCGCGCATCAAAATATTAAATGGCGGCCGCCGCTGCTTGATTAAATTGTGTTCGAGTATCAGTGCTTCGGTTTCAGTTTCAGTGACGGTCACATCAATCTGTTCGATGCGTTTGACCAGAGCCGCAGTTTTCGGACTCAGGCCGGTCTTGCGGAAATAGCTGCTAACTCGGTTCTTAAGGTTTTTAGCTTTACCCACATAGAGTATTTCCCCCTCGCCATTGAACATCTGATAGATGCCCGGCCGCTGGGTCAATGATTTGAGAAATGTTGGGGGGTCAAATGCCATGCCGAGATTGTAGCCGTTTTTGTCGATAAAAGGAGCTTATGAGAAGCGCTTATTACCGGCTTTGCAGTACTGTATCGGGGAACTCTCGACTCTGTAATCCCGATCCAACACTGTGCTGACAAAATGCCACTGATTGGTCATGGCCTCAGCGGTCAAAGTCATCTCTGACCAGCCGCGCCGTGCAGTGTCCACCGCAAACAATTCGACACTGACATCCTGCATCGCCCTGCCCAGTTCAACTGGGTCTGTGGGCAAATAGGTTTCCAACCCAGGACTGCTAACCCCGGGCGTGCCTACTTCAACGCCCACTGCCTGACCTCGGTTGTCGGCGAGATTAAAACACCAGGCATTGTGGGTGTCTCCCGCCAACACTACGGGGTTGTTGCCATGCTCGACAAAACTAGCGAACACACGGTCGCGACAAGCGGCATAACCATCCCAGGCATCGAGATTGAACGGCAGTTGATTGGGCGCCAGAGTCTGCATCATCTGCATTATTTCGCGAATATAAGGCTCCGCCTGATCGATCTTGAGCTGCTCATCGGTCAACAGGGGCAGCTGTAGCTTTCCCATAAGTACCTGTTGGCCCAGCAGCTGCCAGATAGCACCGCGCTGTTTGCTGGTCTGCAACTGGCTGTCTAGCCACTGCTCTTGGTCAGCACCGAGAATAGTTCTGTCAGATTCAACAAGGGCCTGCTGTTTAAAGCTCTGGCTGTCGGGCAGGTAATACCAACCTGCAGGCAAGGTCTCGGTGGTGAGATCTTTGATAGTCGCATAGTCATTTACTGCAATGGGCGTACCCGAGGTGTAATCAAAGGGTATGGTGAGGCGCTTAAGCCGATCTGCTGGCAGGCTGGCGGTGGCCTGAGCAACGTCTTCTTGATCGATCAAACTGCCCTCCCCTGAAGCTGAGAGTTGGTATAAGGCCGAGTGCATAGGCAGATCTTTGGCGTAATCTAAGGGCCGATCGCGACCGTGAAGACGGGTATCCAACATAATTAAATCTGCCAGATCACCCAGCTTAAAGCTGCGAAAGATAGCACTCTGATCACCACTGGAATTGGTGCGAATCGGCATCCACTCGTGATAGGCCTGACGGGCACTGCGCATCCGCGCCTGAAAGTCCCCTTCATCCGCACTGTGGTTTTCGGCACCCTCTTTCCAGGTGTCATTGGCCAGTTCGTGATCATCCCAGACACAGACAAAGGGATGGCGCGCGTGCACTAGCTGCAAATCTTCATCGGTGCGGTAAAGGCCATAGCGCATACGATAGTCTTCGAGACTGAGAATTTCATTACTCGGCTCCACCTTGCGACCGAGTTTATCGGTGGCTACTTTATTGGAATAGACCCCTTCGGCATATTCATAGATATAGTCGCCTAGGTGCAGTACCAGATCGATATCGGTCTCAGCCATATGGCGATAAACATTAAAGTAGCCCTGGGGATAGTTGGAGCAGGAGGCGATGCCAAGACGGATTTGCTGTATCTCGCCAACCGGCAAGGTTCGGGTCATTCCTGTGGGGCTAGCCAGCTGATTGTCCATCAAAAAACGGTAAAAATAGGCGCTATTCGGACTCAGTCCAGCGGCATCGATCTTGATCGTGTAGTCTCGCTCAGCATCAGTCGAAGCCATACCTGTACTCACAATCTGTTTAAAATCGCGATCTTTGGCCACCTGCCACTGACAACTGATACTGCTGTGCTCACCGCTGCCGGGAATCAAGCGTGTCCACAGAATCACGCGATCCGCTAAAGGGTCGCCACTGGCGACGCCGTGGGTAAAATGGGCTGGAGCTGCAGCCTGCACTTCAAAGCCACGTAGAGCGAGGAGACCAAGACTGGCACTCATGCCTTTAAGAATTTGACGGCGATTTAAGGGGGACGGATTCATGGAGTTTGCTCTTCTCATGGATGAGGGTTTATGGATCTAGATTACATTATTATTGTCCTCTCCGTGTTGCAAAATTTGAATTAAAAACAGCTTATTAACCTGTCTATTTGCGCCATAGTATTACAGCTATGAGGCGACAGCCGAATCCCCTTGGCCCGAGCATCAAAATGCACCTGACACTCGTTCAGTTGACTTATAACCTTAGGCTGATATTGGCCAAAATTTAGAATCAGGGTGCCTCCGCGCTCTGACACTGCACGGGGTGATATTAATACCGAAGCCGGTATGGCCTGAATAATGCTGTTACTGAGCGCAATATTATTCTCGCGAATGCTCTCCACCCCAACAGTATTAATATGAGCCAGACTATTGGTCGCCAAAGCATAGGGATAGACGGAGGGCGTGCCGCCCCAAAACCGCAGTGCGTCGGTGGCATAGCGAAAATGATGGATATCAAATTCAAAGGGGTTCTGATGGGAAAACCAGCCGACATTATCCGGCTGACACTGGTCGATCATCTCCAATTTAATCCATAGAAACGCCGCCCCCGGGCCACCGCCAATCCACTTAACCGAGGAACCAACAACAAAGTCTGCCTGCCATTGCTGCAGATCGATGGGAATAATAGCCGCTGACTGAGCCACATCCACAAGGGATAGAATACCTTTGTCGCGCGCCAGCTCAGTGATCTGTTGCACCGGTAGCTGACGTCCATTATTAGACTGCACATGAGTCACCAGAACCATGGCAACATCATCACTCATCTGCTGATCCCAGTGGGTCAGATCCGAGGTGTCAGTATCCTCAGGAATAAACTTGAGTTGATAGCCGAGATGGGTGGTTTTTTGAAGGGCAAAGGCAATTGATGGAAAGTCCTCTTCACTTAATAAAATAACCCGCCGCTCTCTGGGTTTCGGCAACGAATAAATAATTTTGGACACCGCACTGGAGAGACTGGTCTGGGGACATATATTGGCCATTTCGGTGTTTAACAGGACTGCCAACTGCTGACGAAAAGCTTCAACCTCCGACAGCCAATGTGTCCAAATATCGCCATCTGCACGCTGCCACGGCTGCCAAAAAGCATTGCTCGCCGCCTGTTCTGCCCCCACCCCCGGCAGCCCCACAGAATGACTCAGCATATAGATTCCCTCGTGGGCAACAAATGGATTCATAGCAACAAGCCTTTAAGGTATTCAATATCTTTATGACGAGTTTTAAACTCGCCTCCCACATCCGCCGCACAGCGCATATCGCAGAGTTTACGAAGACTTTTTAATAATACTGGCAAAGGTGGGCCGCTGGCGGTAATACCCTGAGTCTCGGTAAGTGCGCCGTCATCCGCAGGTCGCTGAATAAATTTATTCACCAACTGCTCGTGATGCTGCAGCGCGGTCTGGCCATGGGCATGACAGACCTGTAAAAATAGCCTGAGGTTTTTTTCTATGCAGGGCTGATTTTTGTCCGCCTCCCTACTTTGTGAAAAGCGGTCTAAACCGCTTTCTGAACTGCTGCCTAAACAGCTATCTAAAAAGCTATCGAGCAAACTGGTTCGGCGCATACAATCCCGCAATACCAACTGATCATCCGGACGCATAAATAAGAACTTATCCACCAGTAGTTGCGAGTAATAGGGATCATCGGCGCGGCACAGACCGAGCAATAGATCGATCACATTGATCCCGGAAAAATCCCCGGCATTGGCGCCGCGATATTCGTGGAGCCCTACACGGTGAGGTCGGTAATAGGGCCTGACGCAATAAAAGAAACGATCCACATCGAGCTTTTCAAATAATTCTTGGTTGTAGGCATAGACCTCTTCAAGAGACTGTTTGGCGCTCAGCAGCAGATCGTAGGTTACCGGGTGGGAGACGCCGAGGGGCAGGATCTGGCGCAGCGCCTCTGAGGCACGGATAAAGGCAAACACACTGCGGGTGTTGTAATCGAGAAACAGCTTTTCGTCTTCAAGATCGGTGAAGGTTTTGTAGACACCATTGATCGCGCGGTTGTGGGTCTCCAAATGACTGGAGGCAAAACGTGGAATCACACCTAGAGAGGCACCTAACTGCATTGCCAGCGCCGAGGCTTCCTGAAGGGGTGAGCGGGTTTCTCTGGAGGGTTCAGTGATTTCATGGCGGCGGCAGGCGCCCATATAAAAACCCACATTGCCGAGCAGGTCGAAACCGCTATCAAAACCTTCGTCTGTATTGCCTTCATCGAGTAGCTCGCTGATCAGGGCTCTGCCCTCTTCCGCCAAGCGCTGCTTTAAAGCGCCGCCTAGGGCATCGTCAGGCAGTCGATTCGGCTGGCTAAAATGAAGTTCTTCTAGTGCCGTATTGATCTCTCTAAAATCGCTGCGAATCCATTGATCAAGGGCCTTAGCTTTCTCGGTCATGAGCTGTTCTACCTATTTTTCTGGCGGTTTCCGAATAAATAAATAGTAACAAAAGGCCGATAACGCTTTCGGCCAAATAGTCTCCCTATAGGGGCGCAATCTGTATAATAAGACTCTATTTTTTATAATATTGAGTTGATTATGCCCCCAAACACCCAGAGCACAGATAACATCAGCCTCGACAATACCGATATCAAGATTCTCAATGCTCTGCAGGCCAATGCGCGGATCAGTAATGCCGAACTCTCGGCTCTGGTCAATCTGTCCCAGACTCCCTGTCTGCGGCGTCTGCGTAAACTGGAGCAGAGCGGCCTTATCGAGCAGTATACGGCGCGCTTAAATCACAGCATGCTGGGCATTGGCGTCTCGGCCTTTGTGTTTATAAAATTAAATAAAAACACTTCCAGCAATGCAGCCTCATTTGAAGCGGCGATCGGGGAATTTACGGAGGTATTGGAGTGCTGTGTTCTGGCCGGCGTGCATGATTATGCACTGCGTGTAGTGACAAAAAACCTGAAGACATTTGAATCGTTCTTAAAGGACAAGCTGGCCACTGTAGAACAGGTGGAAGATATAGAGTCGACCATTATTCTCAATCAGACCATGGCTCATCGCTCACCTAAGCTTATTAAACCCTAACTTTTTACAGGGCGAAAAAGTGGCGGTTAAATAAAGCTACTCACTCTATTAGAGATTGGTTGCATATGTATCAAACATAGCGGCGACTTGTTTTAAACGTTTGCGCGTTGCTGGGCTAAATTTGCCCGTCGAGATAAACCCGTGGGTGCAATCTGGCAAATGAAGATGAGATACCGACACCTGTGCCTGTTGCAACTTATCCACAAAGGCCAGACCTTCATCTCTCAACACATCGTATTCCGCGGTCACCATCAATGTATTTGGCGTTGCGCTCATATCCTCACAGAGAATCGGGCTGGTTTTGATAGCCTGTGGTTCCATTTCTTTGGGCAAATAGGAGTCGCGAAAAAAGGTCATAGTTTCCTCGGTCAATATCAAACCCTTAGCAAAACGCCGAATCGAATCTGACTCACCACTCATATCGACCCAAGGATAGAGCAAAAATTGAAACGCTGGCGCTACCTTTAAGTCCCCGTCCAAGAGATCACCGAAAGTCTGCATGGATAATACCGCGGTCAAATTGCCCCCAGCACTATCACCACCCATACCAATTTGGGTCTGGGCAATACCCAGCTCCGTGGCATGATCTATCACCCAGTTCCAAGCGTCCAAACCATCTTGTAATGGGCCAGGGAATGGACTCTCAGGTGCTAGTCGATAATCCACTGCAATAAGGTTTATATTGGCCTCACTCGCCAATAGGCTACAAAAGCCATGATGACTTTTAAATCCACCAATCACGTAGCCACCGCCATGAAAGTAGATCATGGTTAGCTTGGGCTTAGCTTTGCTAGGCCGGTAAATTCTAATGCCCAGTTCACGGGCACCCACATCGATTGATCTGTCCTCCGTGGTGACATCTGATCGAGAGCCGCTGCCAAATAGCTGATCAAAGCTGTCATAGATAAATCGAAAAGACTTGAGCGGCGAGCGACTCAGTCCAGGGCCAATATTGCTAACTGTGCTGAGAATTCTCTGACCGGTAATAAGTTTCATTGGGACAGCCTCTATAACTCTTGGTGCACTTGATCACCCTAGAGAGGGCCTCTGTGCCTGTTGCATCGAGCTCTTTTTAAGATCCGGCCCGCTGTTTGATAGGTGCAACCTAAAGCAATCCTGCCTTTCTAGCAATCAGTATCAAGTTTGGGCTTTATATTTTTAATCGCAGGGTACCCAGAACATGTTTTTGTAACTTGGCAGGAATACTGAGATCAGTGGCAATTGCCTGCCAAGTCGAAAAGGCCTCCACCGTGCGCTGAATAATCTGTTTTTCACTACCCCGCGGCAGGCCGGCATATTGTGCTAGATGCTTTAAATCACCGCGATCAAAGTCGTTTGTTTTACCATTGATACTGAGTTGATGATTGCGGGTAAATTCGCTGCCTTCGCTATGACAGAGATCGTAGGCGGGAGACAGATCCCACTTGCCCTTGCGATCCATCATAAAAGCGAAATTTTTAACATGATCGTCTTGGTTACAGCCGACAATATTAAACACCACACGACGGAACTGTTCCTCGAAGGCAGGCTTGGGAATATCTAAGCGTTTCATGGCCATAAAGAGTTGCTCGTAGGAGTGATAGCCACTTTCATAGTAATCATAGTGAGCCAGTGCAGCGAAGGTTTGAACAAGCTTTTTATTACCCTCCCCATCGCGATCAAAACGTCTGGTCATAAAGTGATCGCGGCCATTTTCTGAGAGGAGACGGCTTTCCATCATATTAATGCCGCACTCTTTAGCCATAAGGTGATAACTGTATTCGAGCAAGCCATAGCCTGAGGGATCTGCAACACCCCAGTCACCGCTAAATTTTACGCCGTCGAACTTGATCAGCCAGTGCTCAAATCCCTTGGGCAAATGCAGTTGCCCGGAACGAACCTGTTTGGTTTGAGAATTAAAAGCAACAACGGCTTTGGCCCGCGCACCACCGGCGGAGGTGCCAACCTTTAAGATATCCAGCAAGGCCTCTTTATCCCCTACCTCACTGGAACTGGCCTCGGTAAATCTCGCATTCAGCGCCTCTTTGCTGGCAAAGGCCATTGACGCGAGCTCAGTTAAATCTTCGATCGCCAGCAATCTACCCTCAGTTTTGTCAGGCCCTGCGGAGGGTTCAAACTCCAGAGCGCCCATTCCACGAGTGCCGGTATAACAGAGACGATCAACCCCATTAAAGTCTGCCGGATTGCGCCCAGTTTGCGCCAGCCACACATCGATCAGTCGCTGACCATATTTGTCCGGTAAGCTGTCGGCAATCAGTCCTGGCATGCCGTGAAATGACCTTGGGTGCAGATCGGGAAACTGATAGATACGCCTGCTTTGCACTGGCATCATCAATGGTGCAGGCTCTATACCAAAACCTTCGAAATCTGGAGCATACTCAAAACGCGCAAAGCGCTCGCCGCGGTCCATCGCAATATAGCCAATAGTGGTGCCCCAGAGCTTTACCGTCGCAGTAGTCATTCTCGTTCATCACCCCAGCGAATCCCTCCCTCAGCCACCCCTGCCCTGTTGCTTTTCTTGGCGCCGAAAAGTACTTCAGCCATAGGTGAGTCAAAGGTTTCCGGCAGCAACCCATCGATGGACGCGGTCATGCGTAGCGCTTTGAGAATTTTGAGCCATGAGGCCATCTGGCCATCTTGGCCGGATTCAATACGGCGTAGAGTAGCAACGCCAACACCCGCCTCTTCAGCAAGACGGATTTGAGAGAAGCCCTGTTGCTTGCGAACCCGCGCCAGCCTGCGGCCCATTTCTGTAAGGGCAGTGCCCTCCGGGGTTAAATAATCGATTCTCATACTATCACCAATGATTACTTTTAAACTAAAATGTCCATTTTAATATCATAGATGATAAATAATATACTGCTGCCCCGATAATAAAGCAATAAAAAATAGGGGATATTTTGTGATCATTAGTGAGTGTATTTTGATCTAAATACACTTTAAATATCATATATGATATTTAAATATAACCCCTCATCCAAAGCAATTTCCAGCCTACCAGCCCCCCGATCAGACCGACCTATTTGAACTCCAGCCTGAACTAAACCATCTCAAAAACCCTTACCAGTAACAGAGCACTGCGGCTTAAAAGTGTGTAAAATCTCCGCCCTGAATTTAACAGACTGGCCCTATAGTCAGACGCCCACCAAATGATTAATAGCAATGATTGACCGCAAATTCTGTGTTGCCCCCATGCTCGATTGGACTGATCGCCACTGTCGCTATTTTTTGCGCCTAATCAGCCAGCACACGATGCTCTATACAGAGATGCTAACCACTGGCGCGATTATTTATGGCGACAGTGCCTACCACTTGCAGACGGACCCCTTCGAAAATCCAGTAGCCTTGCAATTAGGCGGCAGCAATCCCAAAGATCTTGCTCTGGCCTGCAAGATGGCGACGCAGTATAACTATGCCGAGATCAATCTAAACTGTGGTTGCCCTAGCGATCGTGTGCAAAACGGTATGTTTGGCGCCGTGATGATGAAGGATGCGGAAATCACGGCTAACTGTGTTTCGGCAATGCGCGAGGCGGTGGACTTACCGATTACGGTCAAGCACCGTATTGGCGTAGATGACTATGATTCCTATGAGTTTTTGCGCGACTTTGTCGGCCGTGTTGCCGAGAGTGGCTGCGAGGTATTTTTAGTTCACGCGCGCAAGGCTTGGCTCAAAGGTCTTAGCCCAAAACAGAATCGGGAGATTCCTGAACTGAACTATGATCGCGTCTATCAGCTGAAAAAAGATTTCCCTCAGCTGGAGATTATCATCAATGGTGGTGTCACAACTCTTGAACAATCTAAAGAGCACTTGCAACACCTCGATGGAGTCATGGTTGGGCGTGAGGCCTATAGCAATCCGTACTTACTGGCTAGCGTAGATCAAGATATCTATGGTGCCAGCCACGGGGTAAAAACGCGGCGACAAATCGCTGAAGAGTTTCTACAATACGCGGATATTGAGCTCAGCAAGGGCACCAAATTGAATGCCATGACCCGTCATATATTGGGTTTGTTTCACGGCATGCCAGGCGCCCGTCAATTCAGACGCCATATTAGCGAGAATGCCCATAAACCCTCGGCAACAATTGAGGTTTTAAGCACCGCATTACAGAAGACAACAGGAGCATAAGATACATGAGCAACCCTAAGAGTAAACTCACTCAACTCAAAGAGATGACCACAGTGGTTGCCGACACTGGCGATTTTGATGCCATTGCTCAGTATTCTCCGGAAGATGCCACAACCAATCCATCACTGCTCTTAAAAGCCGCTCAGATGCCCGCCTACCGAGGTCTGGTTGACTCAATTGTCTCTACAACTATGAATGGCCGTCAGTCGAGCAGTGAACAGCTGGCAGATTGCATGGACAGACTGGCAGTGGGTTTTGGTGAAAAAATTCTCGAACAGATTCCCGGTCGTGTTTCCACCGAAGTGGATGCGCGCCTGTCATTTGATGCGGATGCCTCTATCGCCAAAGCGCGTCACCTGATCAACCTCTATGAGCAAGCCGGTATTAGTCGTGAGCGCGTGTTGATTAAAATGGCGTCGACGTGGGAAGGTATTCGCGCCGCGGAACAGCTGGAAAAAGAGGGTATAAACTGTAATCTGACACTGCTGTTTAACTTTACTCAGGCAGTGGCTGCTGCGGATGCTGGCGCCTTTTTGATCTCGCCTTTTGTCGGCCGTATTCTCGACTGGTATAAAAACTCAACCGGCCTCACTGAGTATGAGCCGGCTGATGATCCGGGCGTGCAGTCGGTGACGCGAATCTACAATTACTATAAGCAGACTGGCTACAACACGGTGGTTATGGGTGCGAGCTTTAGAAACACCGAAGAGATCACCGAGCTGGCTGGCTGTGATCGCCTGACTATTAGCCCGCAGTTACTGCAGGCGCTGAATGATGATTACGGCACTCTGGAGCGCAGATTGGATCCGGCTGACACCGGCTCGACGATTCACTACAGCCTTGGTGGTGAAAGCGGATTCCGCCTTGAACTGAATCAGGATGCAATGGCTACTGAAAAGATGGCTGAGGGTATCCGAGGATTTGTCGCCGACCAGATTAAGCTGGAAACCTGGCTAAAAGACCTAAACTAATGATTGCTAAAATTAAGGCATTTTTTGCCAAAAATGTAGTTGATGCGGACGACAACTCACTCAGCGGCGAGCAGCTGGCAACAGCGGCGCTGCTGATTGAGGTAATGGTTATTGATGGCAATCTGGCCGAGGATGAGCTGCAGTCGATTAGCGCGACACTCGGGCAGATGTTAGAGCTGAGTTCTGAGCAGGTGGATGAGCTGATTCTGTTATCTCGCGATGAGGTCTCGGAGGCTACGTCGCTGTATCAGTTTACCAAGGAGATCAATGCCCATTTCAGTCATGAGAAGAAACTTAAACTAATGACTGCCATGTGGCGTGTCGCTTTTGCCGATGGCCATTTGGACAAGCATGAGGAAGGGATTATTCGCCGTGTGGCTGATCTGCTGCACCTGCGTCACAGCGAGTTTATGCAGTGCAAACTATTGGCTCGAGATAGCTGATTAACTCCAGTAAAGCCAAGACAGCTCAGGAAACTCCGAGATCCCCTACTGATCTGATTCCAGCGCTCGAATAAGGTCAGTAAATTCTGCACTGTTTTTCGGATTTAGCTCAACCAGCAAGCGGTGTGCCTCAAGAACCTGCTGCCGAACTTCATCCACCTCGGGATTCACCGAGGTAATGCTCTTGAGCTCGGCAGTGATATTGGGCACTTCCTGATAGATATCAAACAGTTCATCAAAGCCCATGCAGTCGAGAGTGCGCAGGATACTGGGGTTTTGACAAAAGACCTGTACATCGATGGCATAGGCTTTGCGGCAGTGCAGCCCGAGTTTGGCCATCAATCCCAGTGTGGTGCTATCGAGGCCATCGGCTTCGAGCAAGTCGACAACGACTCTCTGTACATCATTGCTGCCAAAAATACGGTCTATATGGCGATTCAGTGACCCACAGAGGGTCACTCTGACATCGCCGATAAATTTAATCAGATAGTTACCCTGCTCGTCGGCAACAAAAATTTTCCCAGTGCTCACCCTACATACCTCGAGTCAAAAGTAGAACGGATATGTCGTCTTGCAGATCTTCTATATCATCAAGAAATAGCGCGTCTTTCAAGGTATCAATGTTGCCGGACCTGGCGGTGAGGTAGCTCAATAGGGTCTGTTCTTTGTCAACAATTTCTTTATCTGAGACTAGATCAAAGACTCCATCGGATAACAGCACTAGGGCAAAGGATTCAGGCAGACTAACCTCTTCAACAACCCATTTCACATCCTCAAATATGCCCGCCGGCTTGCCCTTGCCCGGCAGAAAGCGCGCCTCACCATCACTGATTAAGATAGGCGACGGTTGCTGGGCACCGATGACGTAGCGCAGCTGCCGGGTCTCAGTGTCCAGTGATCCGGCAACAATAGTCAAATGCTTGCCTAGTCCGGTGGCCAACAATTGACTGTTAATCGACTCAACAAGACCCTCTGGGGCCTGAGCCAGCGCCGCGTAGTCTTGCTGCACCTGATGTTTGCGAATCACACGGCCGATCATAAAGCGCAGTAGCACGGTGACAAATGCTGAGGAGGCACCGTGCCCGGAGACATCAGCGAAGTAAAACAGTAGGTAGCGACCAAGGACAAAGTTGTAACCGACAAAGTCTCCACTCAAATAGAGTGAGGGGGTTACGGAGTGAGAAATTTCGTAGTCACCAAACTTCAGCGGGCTCTCAGGCATCAGACTTTTTTGCACTTCGAGACCGGCGAGCTGATCCTGCTTTAACAGTTGCAGGCTATTCTGCAAGTTTTGATTGGTCTGTTCGAGTTCGCTGCGATAGCGCCTTTTCTGATCACGCGACTGGGCCAGATCACTGACTCGTTCAAGAATTTCTGTTATTTCCTGATCACTACTTTGGTGAAAGACTACATCGGCCACGCCGAGACGGAAGTATTCGGCAACCCTGTGATTCTGATCCGAACTGAGTACTAGGATGACCAAAAATTCAGCCGCTAGTGCCTGTAGAAATTCACGTTGTTCCTGGGTTTCAATGGCGGCATAACTGGCACTGATTAGCACCGTTTGCAGCAGCGGGTCATCGCTCTGAGTGCGGACAGCCTTGGCATCTGGCACAGCTATCGATGCAGCAACAAGACGCTGAAGGCTTTCGCTTGAGCCCTGAACACTGGACTCTTTTTCACCGAGAAAAAAGATCAGGTCTGACGGTGTTTTCATTGCTAATACAGCTTTCGCAGGTGGTAGTTTAAAGCTCATCTTTAAAATTAAGAATGAGCCAACTGTCTATTAGTATTCGTCGAAATCGCCAAAATCGTCTTCTATTACGCCATCATTAACCAAATACCGATTGCGTTGCAAATAAACATCTCTGACAAACAGATAGCGATCTCCCGAGGCGATCTCGTCGACAGCCAAAAGGCTGACTCTAGTGGTCAAAAGATCCAGCGCTCTGGCAGAGTTTCGAAGGCGAACATCATCACTGTGGGACAGTGGATTGGTTAAGTTATCAATCAGTGCACTCGGCGCGTCCCTAAGAGTCGAAGGACCCACCAGAGGAAGCATCAGATAGGGACCTTCCCCTACTCCCCAAACCGCCAAGGTCTGACCAAAGTCTTCACCATCACTCTTGCTGAGGCCAGCCCGTTCGGCGACATCAAATAAACCGGCCATACCAATCGTTGAGTTGATCAAAAAACGACCACCATCGTGACCCGCCTGTTTAAACTTGCCCTGCAGTAGATCGTTGACCACATTGGTCACTTCATTGAGATTGCTAAACACATTGGCAACACCTTGCTCTAGTGGATTGGGCATTACTTCGGTGTAGGCAACCGCAAGCGGCCTCAGGGCATACTGATCGACCTTATCATTGAAATAAAACATATTGCGGTTGAAGCCTTCAAAGCTATCCTGCTCTTCGGCCTGAAGCGAAGAGCTTAACAGTGGCAGTGAAAGTAGGATTGTCGCCAGTAATTTTATAGCCAACTGTGGAGGAGTGGAGGAGGAGAAAAGCTTCATGGAGTGCTCGTAAATTATCCGTTTGCAAATAAGGCTATCTTACTGCCCAAATTGCCTGCCGTACACTGTCGAATCGCTCTCAACAATAAAAATCAGTTGAATCCGCAAATTATATCTTTGCTGTGCAACTGGGAGAGAAGACTGGCTCCAAATTCAAGTATGGCATCAGGATTAGAATACTCAAGTTCGGTAGCCAACTGGAGCAATGCGCCCCTGCCACTAAGCTTATCTTTATCTAAGATTTCCAGCAGTCGCTGAGTAGTGCGATTGATTTCCATAAAGCCTACCTGCATCTGACGATCCCGGTACACAATAATATGAGTGGCATCTGACGAGGCTTCTGTTGGCTGGAAATCAGGCCCAATAAGATGAACCGGATAGTTATAGCTCATCACCCAGGCCAGTGGTGAGACAAGGGGTCGATTGTCTAGCAGGTCTCCCTCAATCTGGGCTTCAGGATAATCCAAGACGGACACATCTAGAGCTAGCTCTACCCACTCATAGTGTGCCAGTTGCAGCATAAACACCGGATCCTCAGGCTGGGATATGCGCTCACTCTGCAGATAGTGCAAAAATTCACTACCTATGTCTAAAAAATAGGGACTGTGGCTCTGGTGGCGATGGACAAAGTCTCTGACTATGGTGCCCCATTGATCCGGCTCCGTGATAGATTTCAGAATCGGAAAACCATTGGCAATAAAACCTTCGATATTATTAAAAAACAGGCTTCGATAGATTTCCAGACGGCGGTCTTCGATGCCTTCAGGGGCCGGATTGGATTGTGGGTTTCGGATATGTGCGGCGAGTTCAAATTGCGCGCGCTGAAAGGCCGGCTGAGAGGCCACCTGGAGCTCTCGCCTCATACCCGTTCCAATTGGCTAGCGGTCGGGATTGACTTTTGACCGCCCTGCTCTTGTCTGTCATGTTGCCGTTGATAAACTCGTATCTGCTCCACTTCCACAAGCAGCTCATCCACTGGAGGAATATTGAAGTCTCTCTCAAGCAGAGTGGGAAACACACCAAAGTGCTTATAGGCAGCATCTAGCAGTTGCCACACTGGATCGATAACATCGGCGCCATGGGTGTCAACGCGCAGATCTTCGGCCTCTTCGTAGTGACCGGCAATATGGCCGTAGGCTATGCGCTCTCCTGGCAGTGCCTTTAAAAATTCGTAGGGGTCGTAGCTGTGGTTAATACTGTTGACGAAAATATTATTCACGTCTAGCAGCAGGTTGCAGTCGGCTTTAGCCAGTACCGCGTTAAGAAATTCAATCTCAGACATCTCCTGTTGCGGCGCGGCGTAATAGGAGACATTTTCCATGGCTATGCGCTCTCCCAGAAAATCCTGAATCTGGATAATCCGCTGGGCCACATAGTCCACCGCTTCTTCGGTGAATGGAATCGGCATCAGGTCATAGAGATGACCACTGTCACTGCAGAAGCTGAGGTGTTCGCTATAACAGCGTATTGAGTGCTCAGACATAAAGCGTTTAATCGAACGCAATAGATCCCAGTCAAGGCCCGAGGGTGACCCTATAGAGAGGGACAGGCCGTGGATAACAAAGGGGAATTTCTCTGTGTAACGACGCAGAGCCGCGCCATAACGGCCACCGACATTAATCCAGTTTTCCGGGGCCACTTCCATAAACTGAACCTGCTCAAGAGACACTGAGGAGAGAGGCTCGCATAGCGAGCGCCGCAACCCTAGGCCTGCCCCCTGAACAGGGTACTGATGCGTCATTAGGTGCGCTTTCGACTTACAATAGTAGAGTCGTTAGAGCTAACTAACAGTGCAGACGACAGCGCCATTAAGCGGCTCCACCACATTTGCCTTCGCCGCACTTGCCTTCGGTTTTGGCCTTATCCTCACCGCACTTGCCCTCGCCACATTTACCTTCAGCTCTGGCTTTTCCTTCACCTTCACCACACTTGCCTTCGCCGCATTTGCCTTCAGATTTGGCCTTACCCTCTCCGCACTTACCTTCGCCACATTTGCCTTCGGATTTGGATTTGGCTTTGCCTTCTCCGCACTTGCCCTCTCCACATTTGCCTTCGGCATTACTGGCAGCAAGGTTGTAGCCTGATTGCAGCTGATCAGCCTGAAAAGGATTTTCCGCAGCAAAAGCTGATGAGGATAGAGCGACAGCTGAGAGTGCTGTAGCGGCAACAAATGCTGAGCCAATAGCCGTTACAAGTGGATTGGTTTTGTGATTATTCATTCGACTTTCTCCTTGTGATGGCAAAGTTGCCATATCGTTTTTCCTTGGCTCCCAATCCAAGACCGAATTGAGATGCTATTCTGACCTAACAATTGAGTAACTATTTAGTCGGTGAACCCTAGCCGGCCTGTACTCTAAAGCGCCGCAGCTGCTCTTCAAGCTCAGCCCAGCGCTTATTTAAGCGCTTAAGTGATACCGGCACTCGAGTCTTTAATTGCTGCGCAAATAGCGACACACGGTACTCTTCAACCAGCCAACAGTAGTCGAGTAAAGCGGCTTCAAGATCGCTTGAAAGGGGTTGGTCTTCAATCAATGCCTGCCGACAGGGAGTCAATAAGTCATCGATCTCAGCGATATGTTGACGATCTTTAGCCTGCTGAGCTGCCAGCTTATCGATACGAACCTGAACCGCTTTAATATAGCGGGGATACTGGCTAATAATATTGTCAGTCACCCCACTTAAGGTCTCTGGAGCAAACAGCCAGTCGAGCTGATTGCGAATATCTTCGGTCGCATAAATAGCCGGCAAACCGAGGCTCCGCAGTTGCTTTTGCAGATCGTGTAATCCCGGTAACAGTGACTCAATGGATCGAGCATAGTCCTGAGCAAAACCCACCACCTGACCAATACCCTGTTCATAGGCCTGATCAAACTGCTGTTGATCTCGCACAATTGCTCCACTGGAGAAATGAGCCTGCCGAAAGCTGGCGCTGATCAGTGCCTCGGCGAGCTGCTGGCGGGAGCCAATATTTGCCGCTTTGAGAGCCAGGTCTTTGCCGCGCAAGAGATTCTTATCCAGATACCGAACCTGCTCGCGACCTCGCAGCAAAGCCAGTCGAAGCTGCCCTTGGCGACTTATTTTTTCTGCTTGCAGGGGATTGTCGATTACTTCTAGGGCCACCGAGTCGCCACAGTCACGGAGCGCGGGCCAGGCTTTAATACTGATCTTGCCATGTTGCAGTGCTACTTCTTCTGGCAATTCATCAAAGTCCCATTCGGTAATGCCCTGCCGCGATGCCCTATGATCAGCGGCTTTCTCCAAACCCTGACTAATTTGCTGTTTAAAGTCTCGCTGTAATTGCTCCAGACTACGGGCCATGGCGATGGTGCTGCCATGTTCATCCTCCAGAACAAAATTCATCCGATACCAATTGTCGAGACTCTCCTGACGCCACTGTTCAGGCCCGATAATCACTCCACTTACGGTGCGCAGATGCTCTGCCAGCACCTCGGTTAGTGGCCGATCCTGAGCCTTGGCCTTGCGCAGAAACACATCCACATGATCCGGCACCGGCACAAAGTGTCGGCGTGTCTGTTTTGGCAGGCTTTTTACCAGTGCGATACATTTGTCTCGCAACATACCTGGCACCAACCATTCAAAAAAGTATCTTGGCAGCTGGTGCAGCAGTGCCAGAGGTATCACGGCACTGACGCCGTCCTCTGCGTGGCCCGGCTGGAAGTGATAGCGCAGTTGGTAGGGAATACCATCACAGTTTATGCTTTCCGGAAACTGTGCCTGCTCACTCTGTGATAGTCCACGGAGCAACAGATACTCTTTTTCCAGCATCAGTAGTTTCGGAGTTTTAGCCTCGGCTTGCTTACGCCATTTTTCAAAGGCGGTAAGATTGTAGATTCCCTCGGGAACGAGTTGATCATAAAAATCGAAGATAGCCTGCTGTTCTACCAATAGGTCACGGCGGCGAAAGCGATCTTCCAGTGCCTGTAGTTCTTCCACCAGCCTGTGATTGTGAGCGTAAAACTGGCCCTTACCGCGATAGCCCTCTTCCACCAGTGCCTGCTGTACGAAAACCTTGCGCGCTTCCTGAGGCGCAACCTGTCCATAGACACGGTTTTTATTTTCCACAATGCTTAGACCAAACAGCGTCTGGCGTTCTTTGGCCATCACCTGACCGGATTTTTTATTGTAGAAGGGTTCGCTATAGCTCTTTTTAACCAGATGCGCGGCCAGGGGTTCGAGCCAGTCGGAGTCAATTTTTGCCACGGTCAGCGCGAACTGCTTGGTAGTTTCCATCAGCGATCCCGCCATCAGCCACTTGGGCGGTTTTTTACTGACACCAGAGCCGGGAAAGATAAAGAACTTGCGATTGCGGGTGCCAAGATATTCCCATTTGTCTTGTAGAATTCCCACCTGCCCCAGCAGTCCCGAGAGAATTGATCGGTGGATAGAATCCTGTTCCGCAGGTTCTTTATTGGCATCTAATTTAAGGCCTCGACAGGCAGTATGCACCTGATGATGGAGGTCGCGCCATTCGCGCATTCGCAGGTATGAAACGTAGTTAGCCTTGCAGTAGCGACTGTACTGATTGCCAGAGAGCTGTTGACGCTGGTCTTCGAAGTGACGCCAGAGATTTAACAGTGACACGAAGTCTGAGTTGGGTTCCTGCCATTTCTTATGGCTCTGATCCGCAGCTTGCTTTTTATCCGCAGGACGTTCGCGGGGATCCTGAATACTTAGACCGGTGGTAATAATCATCACCTCGGCGAGGCAGCCATTGCTGGCACTCTCTAACAGCATGCGCGCAAAACGCGGATCCAAGGGAATGTTCACCAGACGTTTGCCAAGGCTGCTCAATTTGCCGCCTTCAGTCACTGCCTGCAACTCTTCCAGTAATTTGAAGCCATCGCTGATCATGCGCTGATCTGGGGGATCCACAAAGGGGAAATTGCGGATATCGCCGATTCGCAGATGCAGCATCTGCAAAATTACCGCCGCTAGGTTGGTACGTATTATCTCTGGGTCGGTAAAGGCAGGCCGACTCTGAAAGTCTTCCTCTGAGTAAAGTCGATAACAGACGCCATCGGCAACTCGACCACAGCGCCCCGCGCGTTGATTGGCACTGGCCTGAGAGATCGCCTCGATGGGCAGACGCTGGACTTTGGTGCGAAAGCTATAGCGGGAGACCCGCGCCCTACCGGTGTCGATTACATAGCGAATGCCGGGCACAGTCAGGGAGGTTTCTGCGACATTTGTGCTGAGCACAATACGTCGCCCACGATGAGGTGAGAAAATTCGACTCTGCTCCGCAAGGCTGAGCCGAGCATAGAGGGGCACCACTTCGGTGTGCGGTAATTGCGCCCGTTTAATGGCCAAATTGACTTCGCGGATTTCACGTTCACCACTTAGAAAAATCAGTACATCGCCGGCCTTTTGATTGTTCTGAATATCTTGCAGACAGTCGACAATCATCTGATCCCGATCAGTCTCTACCTCATCGGGATGATTGTAGATAACCTCTACTGGGAAACTGCGCCCTGAGACTTCAACCACTGGTGCATCGTTAAAGTGCTTGGAGAATTTGGCGACGTCAATGGTCGCTGAAGTGATAATAATTTTCAGGTCGGGACGCTGGGGCAGCAAATTTTTCAGATAGCCGAGCAGGAAATCGATATTAAGGCTGCGTTCGTGGGCTTCATCAATAATCAGCGTGTCATAAGCACTGAGAAATCGATCCCGCTGAATCTCTGCCAGTAGTATGCCATCGGTCATCAACTTGACCAGGCTCTTCGGTGAACTCTGGTCGGAAAAGCGCACCTGATAACCCACCGCTTCGCCGATTTTGACTTTTAGCTCTTCTGCAATACGGGTGGCTACGGTACGGGCGGCGATTCGCCGCGGCTGGGTATGACCAATAAGGCCTCTTACTCCACGCCCGGCCTGAAGACAAATTTTCGGTATCTGGGTAGTCTTGCCCGAGCCTGTTTCGCCGGCCACCACAATTACCTGATGTTTGCTGATCAGCTCGGCAATTTCATCGGCTCGAGCGCTCACTGGTAGTTCAGGATAGGTAAATGCCGGAATTGCCTGACGGCGGCTGTCGGTGACTGTTTGAGTTTTTAATAGGCCGGCATGCCACTTCTGCCAGCCGCCGCTGATATCGCGGCCGCGCTTATACTGCTGAGCGAGCTCTCTCAACTGACGGCTCAGTCTGAAGCTATCTCGAGTACTGGCAGTCTCATCGACTAACAATTGAAGACGCTGAAAGTCTTGCTGACCGCTGGGTAGGTCAGGCGCAGGCGGGTTTGTCATGGTCAGGTATCAGTCGCCACCACTCATCCACACACAGTTGCCGCTGCTTTTATTAATCGCCTCGAGCTTCTGTTGGTGGAGTTCTATTTCTTCCTCACTGGCGGTGACAACACGCAGTGGCTGGCGATCTTGCCCTAGACGCCGAATATCCCCCGCGCCGCTGTCTTGGCCGCCATCAGAGGCCTGTTGGCCGCTGATATTGAGATTTACCTGCCCGCCGGTCATCAGCAGATAGACATCGGCGAGAATCTCGGCATCCAATAGAGCGCCGTGTAAGTCGCGCTGGGAGTTATCTACGCCATAGCGCTTACACAGGGCATCGAGATTATTCTTCTGCCCCGGGTGCTTTTGTCGCGCCAGGGCCAAGGTATCAATAATTCGGCAGCCGCTCTCAATGACCTGATAGGCACCACTGAGTTTGGCGATTTCATGGTTGATAAAGCCCACATCAAACGGTGCGTTGTGGATAACCAGATCGGCGCCATCAACAAACTCGAGAAATTCCCGGGCGACGGTTTCAAATAATGGTTTGTCCGCCAGAAACTCATCGCTGATACCGTGCACTTCCATCGCGCCGGCATCGACCTTGCGCTGAGGATTAATATATTGATGGTAGTGCCTGCCGGTGAGCTTGCGCCCCACCAGTTCGACACAGCCGATTTCAATAATGCGGTGATCCTGTGAGGTTTCTAGGCCGGTGGTCTCTGTATCGAGAACAATCTGTCTCATGATATCTGCTACTTATAATTTTGTGTTTATCAGGCGGTTAGAGTTCGTCGATACCGCGATTGGCTAGCTGATCGGCAATTTCATTTTCAATGTGTCCACTGTGCCCTTTTACCCAGTGCCAATCAATATCATGTTGCCCAATCACTCCATCGAGCCGCTGCCAGAGATCAACATTTTTCACTGGCTTCTTGCTGGCCGTTTTCCAGTTGCGCTTTTTCCAAGCTGGCATCCATTCCTGGATTCCTTTGAGCACATAAGTTGAGTCTGAGGTGACTGATACCTTGCAGGGTTCACTGAGGGCAGCGATACCCTCGATGACCGCAGTTAACTCCATGCGATTATTGGTAGTATCCGCCTCGCCACCGCACAGGCTTTTCTCTTTGTCACCGTAGCGCATCAATACGCCCCAGCCGCCGGGACCCGGATTGCCGCGACAGGCGCCATCGGTAAATAATTCAACTACTTTCATATTCGGCCCTTAGCTTTTTTATTGGCGTTTTTTTTGATCTGAGGTTTTTTGCTTTGATACTTGACTCAAAAGGGATGCTCGACTCAGACGGAGTGCTGGACCCTCAAGAGATGTTTGATTGATATGAGGCGCCTGTTTTATCCCACTCGATGCAGGATACCCATTATTGGCCACCCGCTGCCAGGGGGAAGAAACTGTCTTGGTGCCCCTAGGAACCCGTTTCACCGCGTGAATCATATAGACATTGCCCAATGGAAAACGAATCTTTTTACAGGCCCGCTCCCAGAGGTTGTTATGCTCTACCCAGCCGGGAACATCGACCGGAGGATTATAGGCACCATGCTCAATTTGTACGACATGAAAATTAAGCAGCGACAGCCAGTCAATTAGCCGGCTAATACGCAGATTATGGAAACGGTATTGAGGCTGTTTAGAGAACAGCTGCATGGGAAACTTAATCAGTCCCATAGGGCCGTAGGGATTTAACATACAGAGCACCATATGGCCGCCAGGCATCACCACCCTGCTGGCTTCCGCCAACACCGCCTTGGGCGAGGTCGAAAACTCTAGGGCATGGTGCAGTAACACCGCATCTAAGGTTTCCGACATCAGCGGCAATTCCATATAGTCAGAAATGGCGCCATGACCGGCCTTACGCTCTGAGGGATGCATGCTGAAACAGTGAATATGATTAAAGCAATCGAGGGTTTCACTGTCTTCACTAAGCCCCAACCGTAACATACGATAACCCGGCAGATTGGAACATTTGTCACGCAGAATACGGCGTTCCTGGCGCAGCAGATAGCGCCCAAAATCGGTTTTCAACCAATGCCCAATAGCCTCGGACGACAGCGCCAGATCTCTCACTTTGAGACGGTCAAATAGATTCTCGCCGGCGCGGCGGAGGTGCTTTAGAATCATTGTGAAAAGGGGCTTTTTGTCATGCTGGTTATTATGTTCCCTGAGCTACCTAAAGGCCAGTGGAGGATGTGATGATCCGAGGTCATCAGAGTTGAATTTCGGCCTCTGTGAAGCCGATGATTGTTTCGTCTTCGGCTGATCGTTACAATCCTGCCCAAAATCAATTTTCATATCAATATTAAGAGAATCTACTTTGCCATCTGTTGCATCAAACGCTTTTATTCTGCCCTTTTGCCTAGCACTTATCACTCTGGGCTGCAGCCATCTGCCCGAGGCAAACCCCGATGCGACTGCTATAGCTGAGGGTTCAGCCGCAGTCGAACAGCCTAAGTTAGACGATATCCCGCTGGCCACCGAGAATACTGACACCGTTGCGCCTGTTGCTGCATTAGATATGCAAAGCCAAGAGCTTGAACGCACAGACATAAAAAGCCCAGAGATTGATCTGTGGCAGCGACTCCGAGATGGCTTTGCCCTAACACCGGAATCCATGCCCGCAAGTGTCACCAAACAGCGCGACTGGTATCTACGCAATCCAAGCTACCTAAAGACAGTTTTTGAACGGGCTGAACCCTTTATTTACTATGTCACCGAGCAGCTGTCTGAAGCTGGCCTGCCTCTAGAACTGGCTCTATTGCCAATTGTTGAGAGCACCTATGACCCCCTCGCCTATTCTCACAGTCATGCCGTGGGCCTTTGGCAGTTTATTCCCTCAACCGGAGCCTCTCTGGGGCTGCGCCGAGATCGCTGGTACGACGGCCGGAGAGATGTGGTGGCCTCTACCGATGCGGCAATCACCTATCTGACGCGATTGCACCGGCGTTTTGACAGTGACTGGCTGCTGGCGCTGGCTGCCTATAACTCTGGACAAGGCTATGTGAGCAAGTCCATTAGGCGCAATCGCAAAGCCCAAAAAGGCACCGACTTCTGGTCTATCTCGCTGCCTAGAGAAACTCGCAACTATGTGCCCCAGCTTCTGGCTCTGGCGACCTTAATTCGCGCCCCCCAAAAGTATGATCTGGAGCTGCCCGCCATAGCCAATCAGCCGTATTTTGAGATTGTCGAGATTAGCTCACAGATTGATCTGGGCAAGGTTATTCAACTCAGTGATATTGAAGTGGCCGAGTTCACCAGACTTAACCCCGCCTATCGCCGTGCTCTAACGCCACCAGAGAGCACCCACAGCCTGTTACTGCCCCTGGGCCAAGCTCAGCCCCTGCGGGATCTGCTCGCTACCACGGACCCCAAAACCTGGGTGCCACACACAGAGTACTCTGTAGTCAGCGGAGACACCCTCTCAGAGATAGCCCTGCGCTTTGATATACCCACATCATGGTTGCGCGAGCGCAACAAGCTAAAAAGTGATCGACTGCGGATCCGTCAGGTATTGCTGATTCCCCATGCCGGGGAAAATGGCAGTTATTTAACGAAGGTCGCAACTGATGGCACCCAAGAGCCACTCTATTACAATGTCAGCTCCGGCGATTCCCTCTGGTCTATTGCCAAGCAGTTTAATACCAGCATTAAGCGACTGCGTGAGACAAATAAGTTGTCCAGTAATACGCTGCAGGTTAATGACCGCTTAGTGGTTGGCAGTCAGAACGCCACAGTGGAATCTGAGCATCTACGCAAACTGTCTTACAGGGTAAGGCGCGGCGATTCCCTATCGCTGATTGCAAGCCGCTTTGATGTGGCGATCTCCGATATTACCGGGTGGAATAAAATTCGTCGCAGCGCACTGCTGCAGCCGGGGCAGCGCCTAACACTGTTTATTAATGCACTGAAGATTTAAAGCGCCTAGAGAGCTCGCAGCTTACTTACTATTGGGGTTTTGGTTGGGGAAAAGCTTTGTATTGATGAGCTTTGTGATGGAGAGCTTTGTGATGGAGAGCCTTGAAACTAACAGTCTTTGAAGAGACAGCTTCGCTCTTAAAGGCTCAGCGGTAAAAACAGCAGGAAGCTCTAAACACCAGAACTCCCCACTGAATCTTCTCTATTCTATCGCTCGATATCCGCATTGTTCAGCAGGCTTGCCTGCACAGCCTGAAGCTCGCGGCCACCGCTGGAGGATACTCCGGCATTGCTCAAGCTAGCTGTTTGCTCAGGACTAAGGTTGCTGCTTGCTCCCGCCTCAACATCGGTCAAGACCACCAGAACAAAGTCACCGCTGCGGGTATAAAAACTTTCCACCAAATCTGCAGTCGCCGTGGCTGGCAGTTGAAAAACAAAACGCTTAATCTCGTCATTAAGACCACCGGTACTACGCTTAGCATCCAAAACAACCTGCCAGTCTAGATCTTCGGCTTTGGCTACGCTTTCAACCTGCTCACCGGAGTCGACTTGCGCCTCTAGCTCTCGGCCTTGAGTGGCGAGACTATCTCGCGCCAGCTCATTGGTCAGCGTTGCGATTACAGTGCTTTTCACTTCAGCCAATGCTTTCTGACGAGCTGGAATCGCCTTGTTGAGCTTGAGCACAACATAGCGGTCATCGCCCAGTTCCAGCACTTCACTGGCATAGTTGTCTTCAAAGACTTCAGCACTGAAGGCTGCCTGAACCACTGCCGACTCGGCACTGATACCCGTGGCGCCCGCTCGTGTAAAGGGCTCAGACACCTGTGCTGTCAACTGCAGATCATCTGCGATCTCGGAAAGACTTTCAGCGTTGTAGCTAAGCTCTTTCAACTTAGCTAACTTCTCTACCAACCAGACATCGGTCAGTTCAGTAATCAGCTCCTGCTCTATGCGCCCACGTTCGGAATCAAAGTCGATAGTCTGTTCTTGAATGTCCAGCAATTTGATTAGGTGTGTACCGCTGTCCGTGGCTACGGGTGCGGAGACTTCGCCAACCTGCAGGGCTTCTAAGGCTGCCTCAAAGGACTCCGGGAAGGTATCGCCAGAGGTGTAACCTAAGTCACCGCCAAAGTCTGCGGAGCCAACGTCTTCTGAGTACTCTTTGGCCAGAGCTTCAAAGGACTCACCAGCGGCTAATTTTTCAGTTATCTCACTTAGGGTGGCATCACTGGGATCAGCCAGAAGAATATGTGCCGCTTGACGTGAAGTTGTTGACTCAAGAGTTTCAAGCTGCTCTTCGTAGCGAGCTCTAACCTGCTCTTCAGCGACTGTTTGTGTTGCACTGAACAGTCCCGGACTGAGTTCAATATAATCGATTACGACCTGTTCAGCGGCTTGGTAGCGCTGTTTGTTAGCTTGATAGTAATCTTCGATCTGTTGTTCCTTGAGATCGATAGCATCAAGGGACGCCTGCAATGGCAGGGTCAGGTAGTAATAGTCACGCTTTTGTTCGGTAATGCTAGCCAAAAGGTCGATCTCACTCTCGGTGCTAAACCCAGATGCGATAAAACCACGAACATACTGCTCAACCAACATATCGCCTTTTAACATTTCAAGGAATGTACCGCTGGTGTAGCCCTGATTGCGAATCGTATAGAGATAGAGGTCTTGATCAAAGCGACCATCTTCCCCCTGAAAAGCCGGAGTACCCAGAAGTATTTTGCTTGTAGAGCGTGAAGAGACGCCCATACCTGAGGACTTTGCCGCCTGCGTAAGCAGTTTGCGGCCAATTATTTGATCCACCACCTGCGGGCGGATTAACTCGTCTGTCAGCACTGCGGGATCGAGGCCTTCATTTTCCCTGAGGATGCGTCGCTTCTCGCCGGTGATGGCTCGCGCCACGCTCAACTCAGTGACTTTTTCGCCATTGACGGTGACCGCAGTATCAGACGCACTACCGGAAACAGACAGTGATCCAATACCAGAAAAAGCAAAGACGATGGCGATCAAAATAACGATACCGAAGGCGATGCCCTTCATGTTGCTTCTAAAACTGTCTAACATTTATCTGTCCCTTAATGCGATTAATACAATAGTCATTTTTTACAACACTTTTACTTAGCGCTTTATTAAAAAAGGCGCATCACCGATGCGCCTTTTTACCAAATAAACAAACCTTTGGCTGTATATTAGTTAACAGCGTCCTTCAACGCTTTACCAGCTTTAAAGCTAGGCACGTTGGCTGCTTTAATCTGGATTTCTTGACCAGTCTGTGGGTTACGGCCTGCACGCGCTGCGCGATGCTTAACAGCAAAAGTACCAAAGCCAACCAGTGAAACTTGATCGCCATTCTTCAGTGATCCGGTTACTGCTTCAAGTGCTGAGTCAAGAGCACGTCCTGCTGAAGCTTTAGAAATGTCTGCGCCAGCAGCAATTGCGTCGATAAGTTCAGATTTATTCACGGTATTCCCCTTTTTTGGAATTAGTTTTGCGTAGTCAAATAGAAAGGCTTTTCGAGTCCAAACTCACTACACATCTGGCCTCACGCTCAATCGTGGATCCTTTATACCAATAGCCATTTCGCGGGTCAAGCCCCGTTTGACGAAATGGCTAATTTCTTTATCCCTAGTGAGTACTTGGCCTAGAGGACTGTTGCCCCTCTTCCTTCACTCCACTGCTACGATTAAATTCTTCATCGCTTAAAGATTCGGGATTATGCTCTAGGGCAATGGCCAATACTTCATCGATCCATTTTACCTGACAGATAGTAAGATCTGCTTTAATGTTATCCGGTATCTCCTTCAAATCACTACCATTATCGTCAGGAATGATCACCGTGGTGATACCGCCTCGGTGGGCTGCAAGAAGCTTTTCCTTCAAGCCTCCAATCTTCAACACCTGACCGCGCAAGGTTATTTCACCGGTCATGGCAACATTAGCTTTTACCGGAATACCGGTTAAAACCGATACCAGAGCCGTACACATGCCAACACCTGCCGAAGGTCCGTCCTTTGGCGTGGCACCCTCGGGAACATGGATATGAAGGTCGTTCTCCTGATAGAAGTCCTTGCGGATGCCGAGGGCCTTTGCACGACTTCTAACCACTGTGAGGGCTGCTTGGATAGATTCCTGCATCACATCGCCCAGAGATCCGGTTTTAATCACCCGTCCCTTACCGGGAATTGCCGCAGACTCAATGGTCAATAGCTCACCGCCAACAGAAGTCCACGCCAGACCTGTAACCTGCCCGATCTGGTTTTCCGCTTCGGCACGGCCATAGTCAAAGCGGCGAACCCCCAGCAGAGACTCAAGCTGCTCAGAGCCAACACTCTCGGTTGAAGCGGCACCATCGCGAACATGCTCGGTGACAATTTTACGGCAAATTTTGGCGATATCACGATCCAGACCACGGACACCGGCTTCACGGGTGTAGTATCTAATCGCGTCCTGCAGCGCACCTTCGGTAATCTCCAGCTCAGACTCTTTCAAGCCATTGGCTTTGCGCTGCTTGGGCACCAGGTATTTCTCGGCAATGGCGACTTTTTCGCCTTCGGTGTAACCGGGAATACGAATTACTTCCATACGGTCGAGCAATGGCCCCGGAATATTCATGGAGTTGGCAGTACAGATAAACATCACCTCAGAGAGATCGTAGTCCACCTCGAGATAGTGATCATTAAAGGTATGGTTCTGCTCTGGATCTAGCACTTCTAATAAGGCCGATGCTGGATCACCGCGCTGGTCCATACCCATCTTGTCAATTTCATCCAGCAGAAACAGTGGATTCTTAACTTTCACCTTAGAGAGCTTTTGAATCACCTTGCCCGGCAGTGAACCGATATAGGTTCGCCGATGGCCGCGAATTTCGGCTTCATCGCGCACGCCGCCGAGGCTCATGCGCACAAACTGTCGGCCAGTGGCGCGGGCGATTGACTCACCTAGGGAGGTTTTACCGACACCTGGAGGCCCTACCAGGCAGAGCACTGGCCCTTTAAGCTTTTTAACCCGTTGCTGTACCGCGAGAAATTCGAGGATACGCTCTTTGACCTCCTCTAGACCGTGGTGATCTTGATCTAGAGTCTGCTGGGCGTCCACTAGGTTGTGTTTAACACGGGAGCGCTTTTTCCAAGGCACTCCAATCATCCAGTCAATATAGTTACGCAGCACAGAGGCTTCCGCAGACATGGGGGACATCATTTTAAGTTTGCCCAGTTCTGACTTGGCTTTTTCAAGGGCTCCTTTTGGCATGCCCACTTCATCAATCTTTGTCTCTAGTTGATCGATCTCTGATCCGCCGTCATCCATATCGCCGAGTTCTTTCTGAATGGCTTTCATCTGCTCATTGAGATAGTACTCGCGCTGGCTTTTTTCCATTTGCTTTTTAACGCGGCCGCGGATGCGCTGTTCCATCTGAAACAGATCAATTTCAGATTCCATAAGTCCCATTAAGTGTTCGAAGCGCTCGGTAAGATCCGCCACTTCCAATACATCCTGCTTTTGCTCAATGCTCAGAGTCATATGGGACGCAATGGTATCCGCTAAACGATTGGCATCTTCTATACCGCTGACGGTGGCAATCACCTCGGCGGGAATTTTCTTGCTAAGATTGACATATTGCTCAAACAGAGACATGGCCGAGCGGGTCAACACCTCTGCCTCACGCTCATCGAGATCGCCGTCCGCTAGCTTTTCAATTCGGGTCTGCATAAAGGCTTCGCCATCTATAGGATCGACTAAATTGACTCGCGAGGCGCCCTCAACCAGCACCTTGAGAGTGCCATCCGGTAATTTAAGCATTTGCAGAATAGTTGCAAGGGTGCCCACTGAATAGAGATCTTTGAGTTCGGGGTTATCATCTGCAGGATTTCGTTGGGCAAGCAAAACCACCTGTTTGTCGTTTTCCATCGCATCTTCGAGGGCAGTGATCGACTTCTCACGACCGACAAACAATGGAACGACCATATGCGGGTAGACGACGACATCACGCAGTGGCAGGAGCGGATAGATATTGTCATTCGATTCAGTTGGTTCAGCGGCCATGGGTACCTCAGGTTGTCTTGGAGGGGCTTTGTGCCCTATTTTCTATTCTATCGATTTATCCTGCTCTGTCACTGCGAGAGATCTCTGGGCAACGGCATTAAATGGCAATCAGATAAAACGGCTTTATTATCAAGTTACTAATTTATATTGGGACGCGCGGCAGAAAAACAACCTCTCTTTAATGCTTAATTGTCGAAAAGAGAGTTTTTCAATGGCTTAAGGTTTTAAGGCTGTCGATACGGGTGATCTTTCGAGGCATAAAAAAGGCGACTCGCGTCGCCTTTTTTGATCTGTGCTATTTCACCTTTTGACAATGCAGCGACTAGGCTTCATCTGCTGCCGGCTGTTGGTCATTTTGCTCATGCACTAGCAGTGGTTCATTTTCGCCATTGATCACTGCAGCATCTACCACAACTTTAATCACACTGGGTTCTGAAGGTACCCGGTACATCGTATCGAGCAGTACCGTCTCTAGAATTGAACGCAGACCACGGGCGCCAGTCTTTCGCTCAATCGCCTTATCGGCAATCGCATCCAGTGCATCGCGACGCAGGTCGAGTTCAACACCTTCCATGGAAAATAACGCCTGATATTGCTTGAACAGCGCATTCTTGGGCTCCACCAAAATATTGACCAGAGCATCGCGATCCAGTTCTTGGAGTGTCGCTACGACCGGCAGACGACCAATAAACTCGGGGATCAAACCGTAACCAATAAGGTCACTAGGCTGCACATCGAGCAGTGTTTCACCGATCGATTTCTGACTGTCTTTGCTGCTAACCTCTGCGCTAAAGCCTATGCCGCCTTTCTCAGAACGATCTCTGATGACCTTCTCAAGACCGGCGAACGCGCCGCCACAGACAAACAGAATATTGGAGGTATCAACCTGCAGAAACTCCTGCTGTGGGTGTTTGCGGCCGCCCTGAGGCGGAACCGAGGCAACAGTGCCTTCAATAAGTTTGAGCAGTGCTTGCTGAACACCTTCACCTGAAACATCACGGGTGATTGAGGGGTTGTCAGACTTGCGAGAGATTTTGTCGATCTCATCAATGTAGACAATGCCACGCTGAGCCTTGTCGACATCATAATCGCACTTCTGAAGTAGCTTCTGGATAATATTTTCGACGTCTTCACCCACATAACCAGCTTCGGTTAGCGTAGTCGCATCGGCGATGGTAAAGGGAACGTCAAGCATGCGTGCCAGCGTTTCCGCAAGCAGCGTTTTACCACTGCCTGTAGGACCGATTAGCAGGATATTACTCTTGCCCAGCTCCACATCGGAGACAGCGGCACCGGACTCACTGACTTGCAAACGCTTGTAATGATTGTACACGGCCACTGAGAGAATTCGTTTAGCGCGTTCTTGGCCAATAACATAGGCATCAAGATTGCCTTTGATCTCTGCGGGTATGGGTAGCTCATGACTGGCTTCATTGGACTCGGCGACAATTGCCTCTTCAGAGATAATATCGTTGCACAGATCGACGCACTCGTCACAAACATAGACTGAAGGTCCTGCAATCAGACGTCTCACTTCATTCTGATTCTTGCCACAGAATGAGCAGAAGAGCAGCTTTCCGCCTTCTCCTAAAGTGTCATCATCGCTCATGGTACACCTCCAATATAATCATCAAACTAACAATTCAGACTAACAAGTTAAACTAGCAATCCAAACCAACAACTCAGGCTATTAACTCGCACTAAAAAAGCCAAGCTAAACTAGAAAGGCTGAACAACGTTAAAACCAACGATGCTAAGTGAAATCCTAGCTATCCTGAACTCGGCTGTCCAGCACATCGTCAACCAGACCATAGGCCTTGGACTCTTCTGCACTCATAAAATTATCACGCTCAGTGTCGGCAGTAACTTTTTTGACAGACTGACCAGTGTGCTTAGCCATCAAATCATTGAGACGCGACTTAATCTTGAGGATTTCCTGAGACTGGATATGAATATCAGTTGCCTGCCCCTGGGCACCACCACTTGGCTGGTGAATCATGGTGCGAGAGTTTGGCAGGCAGTAACGCTTGCCCTCGGCTCCGGCAGCCAACAAAAAGGCGCCCATGCTTGCAGCTTGACCAATACACATAGTGCTGACATCTGGCTTTATAAATTGCATGGTGTCGTAAATAGACAGACCCGCGGTGACAGATCCGCCGGGGGAGTTGATATAGAGATGAATATCTTTATCGGGATTTTCAGATTCCAAAAACAGCATCTGAGCGACAATCAGGTTGGCCATATGGTCTTCGACCTGACCCACCATAAAAATCACACGCTCTTTTAAAAGCCTAGAGTAAATATCGTAGGCTCTCTCACCGCGTGAGGTTTGCTCTACTACCATTGGCACTAAGCCACTAGATTGAACATCGTGCATGTCGCCGGCATTGGACTGCTGAAAAATCATCGCTTCCTCGCTATTATCGTTAACATTCTTTAATGCTTAGGCTTCTCTATACGCATCAAATTGGGAACTCAGATCCTAGCGCCCGAGATTATTATAACTATAGTATGTTTCCGTGCAGCAGGGGCGCCTGCGCTTTGAAGCTGCAGGCGTTTTAAAACACTGACTCCTTGAGTGCCCGATTATGTGGGCACCTGGCTCTTTATGCGCCAGGCTCAGGATCAGGCTTTACAGCGTCTTCATAAGAACAGGCTTCATCGGCAACCTTAGCTTTGCTCAGCACCAACTCAGTAACCTGATCTTCTAACACTACGGCTTCAACCGAACTCAACAGCTGCTGTTGGCTGTAATAGTAGTCGACAACCTCTTTAGGCTGCTCATAAGTTGAAGCAATTTCGTTTATTCTTTCACGTACACTATCTTCATCGGGAGTAAGCTCTTCAACTTTAACAATCTCAGAAACAATTACACCTAAAGAAGCACGGCGTTCCGCTTTTTCGCGGAACATATCATCGGGAAGCATGCTCAGATCGATCTGCTGACCTCCACCAAACTGCTGCACCATCTGCTGCTTAAGCTGAGTGATCTCATTGTCAACCAGCAAGGCTGGTAACTCGACCTTGTTCAGATCAAATAACTGATTCATAACGCGATTTTTAATTTTTGAACGCATTGCATTGCGCAGTTCACGCTCCATGTTCTGCATTACATCTTCGCGGAACTTCTCTACACCGCCTTCATCGACGCCGTAGAGTTTAAAGAACTCATCGTTCATCTCTGGCATCTGCTTTGATGAAACAGAATTAACCACAACGGCAAATTCAACTTTAGCGCCCTTGAGTTCTTCAGCATGATAATCTTTGGGGAACTTGAGTTTTAAAACTTTTTCATCACCGGGGTTGGCACCCACAAGGCCATCTTCGAAACCGGGGATCATGCTGCTTGAACCCAGCACCAGATCTTGACCTTCAGCTTTGCCACCAGCAAACTCTTCTCCGCCTTTGGTGCCCACATAGTCAATATTGAGCTGATCGCCGTCAACAGCAGGCTTGTCAGATGCTTCGAAGGTCGCTTGCTGATCGCGCAACACTTCGATCATCTTGTCTAAATCGCTATCATTGAGATCGGTTACTGGACGGGTAATAGACACTTTACCTAGGTCAGCAAGTTCGATTTCTGGATACACTTCAAAAACGGCTAAGAACTCTAGATCCTGACCCTCAGAATCCTTGAGATCATCGATGCGCGGCTGTCCAACTGGCTGCAGTTTTTCTTGAGCAATGGCTTCGTAAAAGCTTGAGTTGACGATTTCGCCAACAACTTCCTGACGCACGCCTTTGCCAAACTGCTGCTTAACCACTTTAAGAGGCACTTTGCCTTTACGAAAACCTTTGATGCTTACAGTTTTGGTGGCTTTCTGAAGGCGCTGAGCAACTTCACTCTCAATACGGTCGGCAGGGACACCAATCTTAAGTTGACGCTCAAGACCGGTGCTAGACTCGATGGAAACCTGCATGGATTTTCCTCACGATGATACTCAGTAAATTTGGTACGAAAGGCGAGACTCGAACTCGCACGGGTTGCCCCACTGGAACCTAAATCCAGCGCGTCTACCAATTCCGCCACTCTCGCATAAAAACACACTCTTAGTAGTAGGTAGTATTCGGAACTTTTTCGTTTCTCAAAGCCCCTCTAAAAGCGGCGTGAAGTTTGCCACAGCGTTTCGCAATCGGCAACCAATTAGCGGTTATAAGAGGTGAAATAACAGTGTTATTTTCTCAGAAGGCCTAAATAACCAAGGGATTGACCCGGCTAAAAATATTTTCGCCCTATCTGCCTCCTCCTGAGCACCCTTGAACTATGCTTGAGGAGAAAAACAGAGTATGAAATAACCCACTAAACATTATGAAATACCCCACTAAGGAGTAGAGATATGAAGAATTACCATGTTTTGCTAATCGCCGCACTGACTACTTTGGGACTGAGTGCCTGTGACAAGGGTGGCTCGCCAGAGGAGACCAAAGCTCCAGCGGCTTCAGAGTCAACAATGTCGGACAGTATTGAGGGCGCAGCCGATGACGCAATCAATATTATTGAGGAAACAGTCGATGAAGCATCCGACAGCGTTGACCAAATAATGGACGATATGAGCAGTGATGCCGAGGATGAGATCTCTGACGCAATGAGAAAACTGGACAAGTAGTAGCCCATTGAAGGTAAAAAAGGGAAAGTCAGTAGATAGGTAAGCAGAAGCTAAAATGTAAAAAGCAAAAACCAGAAAACTAAAAACCCCGGTGCAAGCCGGGGTTTTTATTTGAACCGCAATCCTAACAGACAAGAACTGCGGCGCTACTGCATGCTTGAAGCCAGGTGTTAACGTACTGGCTTAGGCTGCGATCTTGCGGCGACGCAATCCAGCAAGACCCAAGAGAGCCGAACCAAACAACCAGACTGCTGCTGGAAGAGGTACTTCATTGATGCCAGCCACATACAGATCAGTTGTCGTTCTTCCTTTGATGTTCTGGCCAAAGTCACCCTGCCCAAAGATCTTGAGAGTCATCAAACCGATGTGCTGTACACCCAAAGTGATTTTTCCAGCGACTACAGTTAACAGATCCCAGCTGCCTGCATCAGTCCAGATCAACACATTATGGCCATTAGCCTGTACGTGTGGTCCATTGATACCCACTTCGATCTGCTTCGCGGTGTCGAATACAAACTTCAGCATTTCTCCCACCTGCAGATTGTCATCCGAAGATCCAGTAACAGGTGTATTACACTTATTATTGGTTCCTGTATTGCCAGGCGCTACCGGCCCTTTACATACACCTAAACCAGCTAGGGTGCCTGCATCAAGGTAGGCAAACGCCGACTGGCCATTGTAATGGCCACTTACATTGAGATCACCAAAGTTTAATGGCTGTCCACCACGCTCGTTTTCATCTGCATCAAAATCATAATCGTAAGTCGCTGCCATTGATGCGCCAGCGGTAGATAGTAGTAAGACGCCTGCGCATGACTGCAGTAATTTAATAAAACTCTTGTTCATAGCTAAAACTCCTAATAACTCCTAAGTAAAACCTCGCAAAAATACCCCACATCCAGATAAAAACTATTCAGGGGTGAATGCGACCAAATCCACATTTTGAAACTTAATTTAAAACTGCTTAACAGGCTAAGTAAACGTAGTTCTCATTTTTTGGAAAGTCAAAAAATAAACCTTTCTTTTATTTAGCTTCTTGTCTAGGGAATTCACTGTCGCATAGAAACATGGAAGAAGGCCCCACAAAATGAGGGCAAGTGGGATCTAAAGAGAGAGCTAAAGAGAGTTAGATAGGTCTAATGGAAAGGCCAGCTAAAGCTGAAAGAGTCGTAAAAAATGAATTTTTAAATATATAAATCAATAGCTTATAGTTAAACCATAAGAGAAAGCATCAGTCCTGATTGATAACAAACATACCAATAGCGCAGCGGGTAACCTCTTCAATCTGAGCAGTATCCGTGTAGATACCATCAATAAACAGTTTGGCAATACCGTGCAGCGCCCCCCAGATAACCTGAGCCGTGCGCAAAGCATTATCCCCAGAAATCACCCCGCAATACTGCCAGCAGCGCACCATATCCACCTGATGCTGAAAGCAGGGATAGGCTAGATCACGCAGTTCCTCCGTACTGTTCTGCTGTTTCCAGATACTGCGCCCAAACATCAGTTCATATTCCTCAGGGCCGTCCACTGCAAACTGAATATAGCCGTTCACGTAGTCATGAAACTTTTGCAGCATTGTCTTGGACGGATCATCAAACTCCGCGGCAGCAGTCTGGTGCCGGCGACGAAAGCCTTCCGCGGCAATGGCACAGAGCAAATCATTTTTATCCGAGAAGTGATGATAGGGAGCAGTTCGCGAGACGCCTGCCCTCTCCGCCAATCGGCGTAGTGAGAGATTGTCTATCCCAGCTTCAGCGATCAGCTGTTTGGCCGAGCGCAACAGCTCCTGTCGCAGGTCACCGTGGTGATAGCTTGGACGGAGGCTTTTCTGTGATGTGGTTAGATTCATAAAGCCAATGTAGCAATACATCTTGACAGTGTCAAAATGCATCTTTAATCTCTTTGCACAGCTCAACCAAAGTGAAAAAACTTTCGTATACAGGCTATTAGAAAAAATCCGACTGTCTTGCAATCTCACTTAGAGCAACGGCAGCGATCCATAAAAATTAAAAATAATAATCACAAATCGGAGTCAACCATGCCCCACAGCACCTACCCCAAGCTTCTTGAACCACTGGATCTCGGCTTTACTCAACTAAAGAACCGCGTCCTAATGGGCTCCATGCACACTGGACTGGAAGAGGCATCCGATGGCTATGAGCGCATGGCGGCTTATTTTGGTGAGCGAGCTAAAGGCGGTGTAGGCCTGATTATCACCGGCGGTATCGGCCCCAATTCTGAGGGCGGCACGCACCCTAACACCAAGAAGCTTGAAACTGACGAGGATGTTGCTGGCCATAAACAGATCACCGACGCCGTGCATGAGCACGATGGCAAAATCTGCATGCAAATTCTGCATACCGGACGCTATGCCTACTCTCCAGATCAGGTTGCGCCCTCGGCAATCAAATCCGCGATCAACCCCTTCACTCCCCGCGCTTTAGATGAAGCAGGCATTCACAAGCAGATTGATGACTTTGTTTTCACCTCGGTACAGGCTCAGAAAGCCGGTTATGACGGCGTTGAGATTATGGGCTCGGAAGGCTACTTTTTAAATCAGTTTATCGCCGCACGTACCAACCAGCGCGACGATGACTGGGGTGGCAGCTATGAGAACCGCATCCGACTGCCAATCGAAGTGGTGCGCCGTGTCCGTGAGGCCGTGGGGGAGCATTTTATTATAATCTTCCGCCTCTCGATGCTCGATCTAGTTGAGGGTGGCAGCACCTCTGACGAAGTCATTCAGTTGGGTAAAGCTGTCGAACAAGCCGGCGCCACCATTATTAATACCGGCATCGGCTGGCACGAAGCCAAGATCCCCACTATCGCGACCAAAGTCCCCCGGGCGGCCTTTACTTGGGTTACCGCGCACTTTAAAAAAGAGCTCTCAGTACCGGTGATCACCTCCAACCGCATTAACACCCCGGAAATGGCGGAAGAAGTATTAGAGCGCGGCGATGCCGATATGATCTCCATGGCACGTCCGTTTTTGGCTGATCCCGACTTTGTAATCAAGGCCGCTGAAAACCGCGCCGATGAGATCAATACCTGTATCGGCTGTAACCAAGCCTGTCTTGACCATGTCTTTGGCGGTCAAATGACCAGCTGTCTAGTGAACCCCCGCGCCTGTCACGAGACTGAACTGCATATCAATCCTACTGCGGCAACGAAGAAAATTGCTGTGGTCGGTGCTGGTCCAGCTGGACTCTCGGCAGCTACCATCGCCGCATCTCG
>JAQXEN010000092.1 GCA_029250825.1 Porticoccaceae bacterium | reverse complement strand
TGAGCAGCCAATTCACGAATCAGCTTTTGAACAAACTTCACCTCCGCACCAGCAAAACCGGTTTCCAACAGCTCATCGAGTTCATTGATCGCGCCATGGGCTTTTTCACAGGTCACGGTGGATGAGACAACGAAGCCGATAAAGTCCGCGTGCAGGGCTTTTGGGATAGCCATCTGACGGCCGAGGATAATGCCGCAGATATCTTTGGTAAGATTGGCTATATTGTCCTGTTGGGTGATGATGCTCAGCAGATCGCCTCTGGAAACAGGCATAAACAGACTCTTAGGCATATGCATTCGAAACTCTTTCTTGAGCTTGTCGGCGCTTTGCTCATCGGCTGAGATCAGGTCAAACACCTCGGCGGCCTTGACCCAGTCATCTTCAAAGGTGGCATTTAAAAACTCTTCCAATTTGGTGACACAGCTGATCACTTCCGCCATATGGTTTTGTATAGGCTTAATCGGCGATACACCGAAGATATTGGAGATTGAATTGCTTAATGTCATTTGCACTTCCTTTAAGAAATTTTTATGCCGGCAAGTTTATACTGCTTTGCCTAAGCTTGCCCGTATTGTTCGCTGTGACCAAGCCAGCGTGCGATAAGTGGGTCTACATTGTCGGCGTAATCCTGCAGCAGCTTTATTGCCATACGTTTAACCTCTGGCAGCAGATGAGCATCGCGTTGTAAATCGGCTATCCGGAACTGCATGTCGCCGGTTTGGCGAGTACCGAGAACTTCACCGGGACCCCGTATCTCGAGGTCCTTTTCGGCGATTTTAAAGCCATCGTTGGTCTCGCGCATAATCTTTAGGCGCGCTGCGCCATTGCCTGACAGGGGGGCACTGTAGAGCAGTACACAGTGACTGCTCTGGCTGCCACGGCCGACCCGGCCACGGAGCTGGTGCAACTGGGACAGACCTAGGCGTTCGGAATTTTCGATAATCATAAGGCTGGCATTGGGTACATCGACCCCTACTTCAATAACGGTGGTGGCCACCAGCAGATTGATCTCGCCGGCCTTAAAGGCCTGCATCATTTGGACCTTTTCTTTGGGTTTGAGGCGCCCGTGAATAAGCCCGACTGAGAGTTCCGAGAGCAGCAATTGTAGCTCCTGAGTCGTGGCCTCTGCGGCCTGAGCTTCAAGCACATCAGACTCTTCGATCAGGGTGCAGACCCAGTAGGCCTGGCGTCCATCCCGACAGGAGGCGCGAACCCTCTCAATAACATCATTGCGTCTCAGGTCGTTGAGTACCACTGTTTCTATAGGTTTGCGCCCCGGAGGCAGTTCATCAATTACCGAGCAGTCGAGATCCGCATAGGCACTCATGGCCAAGGTCCGTGGAATCGGTGTCGCGGTCATAATCAATTGATGAGGTGTAGAACCTTCTTCATCAATTGCAGCGTCTATCACCGCGCCTTTCTTGCGCAGAGCCAAACGCTGATGAACGCCAAAGCGATGCTGCTCATCAATAATGGTTAGGCCTAGATTATGGAACTCCACAGCCTCTTGAAATAGTGCGTGGGTGCCAATAACAATTTGCGCGCTACCGTCGGCAATCGCGGCTAGCTGCACTTCTCGCCCCTTGCCTTTGAGTTTGCCGGTCAGCCAGGCGATGCGAATGCCCAGTGGTGCCAGCCAGGCCTCAAAGTTGACTCTGTGCTGCTCGGCGAGAATCTCGGTGGGAGCCATCAGTGCCGCTTGCATACCATTGGCTACGGCCTGCACTGCACCCAGTGCTGCCACCACGGTTTTACCCGAGCCAACATCGCCCTGAATTAGCCGCAGCATGGGTATGGGTTGACTGATATCGGCGCTGATCTCACTGGCCACACGCTGTTGGGCGCTCGTCAGAGTAAAGGGCAGCTGGGCTAAAAAGCGCTCGGTGGCAGCCTGATTAGGCAGCAGTGCCGGTGCCGCTTGATGTTGAATCTTTTGTCGCAGCCGCAGCAAACTTAAATGATGAGCAACTAATTCCTCACTAGCCAAGCGCTGCTGTGCTGGATGTTCACCCTCCGCAAGCAGATTTAGTGCGGTGCCCGGTGGCGGGTTGTGAAGCAGATGCAGGGCATCGACTAGAGAATAGTTTGAGCTGCTATTGCTGAGCGCGGCGGGCATCCAATCCTCAATACCCCGCTGCTCCAGCCGCTTTAGTGTCTGACCGCAGAGATCGCGAATACGCTGCTGGGTGACGCCTTCGGTGGCTGGATAGATCGGTGTCAGGGTCTCGGCCAAGGCCGGCGGCTTGGCCTGATTCAATAACTGATATTCCGGGTGATACATCTCCAGTCCGGACTTGCCGCGGCGCACTTCGCCAAAGCAGCGCACTTTGGTGCCCGGTTGCAAACCCTGCTGCTGGGCCTGATTAAAGTGAAAAAAGCGCAGTGTCATCAAACCGCTGTGATCCTGAACTCGACAGACTAGGCTGCGGCGGCGACCAAAGACCACATCGTTGCCGCGAACTTCCCCCTCGATCACCACTTCGGTGAGCGGTTGCACACCGCCGATCGCGGTGATTTTGGTGCGATCGATATAGCGCAGGGGCAGATGGAAAAGCAGATCCTGAAGGGTAAATAGGCCCAGCTTATGCAATTTCGCAGCCAGCTGTGGGCCGACTCCGCGGAGCTTATCAACGCCGATACTATTTAGGGATTGGGAGGTCATAGGCTGAGTGTAATCCCGAGATGGTTGCTGTCAACATTGAGGCGCTTAAAAAGCCTAATAGCCAATTCACCCTGAAGATTCTTAACCGCTATACTGAAGCCCGCTTGATTGACCTTACTCGGTTTGGTGGTCTTGCCCGGCGGTGTAAGATACGCCATTGTGACAATAAAACGCTGATCTGTAAGGGTCATTTAGCTACCTTTGAATTAGGGCTGATGATAGCCAACCTACATCATATAGGAAACATCCCTTGAAAATATTATTCGCCGGCTGCGGCGATATAGGCAGTCGCAGCGCTTCCCGCTTGGTCAGTGATTTTGATTGCTTTGGTTTAAAGCGCAACCCACAGACCCTAGCTGATTTTATCTCTCCCCTAGCCGGCAGTATGACCGATCTTGATCTTATGGTTGAGGTGCTGAATCAGGAATTTGATGTGGTGGTGGCAACCTTAACCCCGGATGGGTTTAATCCCGATGCCTACCGTCGCGCCTATGTTGAAAGTGCCAAAACACTGGCTGCTGCTATGGCCCTAACATCATCCCAGCCTAAGCTGGTGATCTGGGTTTCCAGTACCAGTGTCTATGGCAATTGTAAGGGTGGCTGGGTTGATGAAGCATCGCCCACCAAACCAGAGAGCTTCTCCGGCAATTTGTTACTTGAAGCGGAGCAGCATATCAGTGCCTTGCCCTGTGCTTCAGTAATCGTGAGATTCTCCGGCATCTATGGTCCGGGACGCACCCGTATGCTTGACCAGATTCTCGCCGGCAAGGGTCGTCCGGCTCAGCCCCAGCAGTGGAGCAATCGTATTTACAGTGAGGACTGTGCTGGGGTATTGGCGCATTTGGTTCGCGCTTTTGAAGCGGGCAAAGCCCTTGAGAGCCTGTATATAGCCACTGACTGCGCGCCGGTCACGCAGCACGACTTACGTGTCTGGCTGGCACAGCAGTTAGATGTCGAGCTTGAGGATGAGATTGTTGAGCAAAAAGCCATTCGCCGCTGCAGTAATCAGCGGCTGTTAGATAGCGGCTATAAATTTCGTTATCCCAGTTATAAAGAGGGCTATAAACTATTAATCGCGGAGCGGTTTATCTAGCGAACTTCTTTTGAAAAGCCCCAAGTGGCAAGGACAGGCTACACAAATGGACTATTACTTATCAGTCATCACCTTCACCTTTGTTGCCGGAATCACTCCTGGTCCGAATAATATGATGTTGCTGGCTTCAGGTTTAAATCATGGAATACGCAAGTCGATACCGCATTATTTAGGTATCTGTATTGGCTTTCCTGTCATGGTGGCAGTGATGGGCTTTGGGCTGGGTGCTCTATTTAAGGAATACCCCAGCATTTATATTTATATCAAAGTGTCGGGTATTATTTACCTGCTCTATTTGGCCTGGAAAATAGGCAATGCAGGCAATCCGAATGCCTCCAGTAGAATTCGGCAGCCCCTGACATTTATCCAAGCTGCGGCATTTCAATGGTTAAATCCAAAAGCCTGGGTGATTGCTGTTGGCGCCCTAGCCGCGTTTACAGCGCCGGATAATATGGTTCAAACCGTGGCCACGGTGATCTTTGTGTATTTTGTTATGGGCTTTATTTGCATGGCGTTTTGGCTAAAGCTAGGTGAGGGGTTACAGCTGTTTTTGCAGAGTGGTAAGCGCTTACAATCCTTCAATATAGCAATGGCTCTGTTGCTCGCGCTATCTGTTGTACCTATGGCAATTACAGGCTAGCGCGGGTTCACCACCTGTTATTGACTATCAGCTGCTACTTTTCCCGCCGATGACTGAAACACTTCGGTCATCGGCGAGCAAGTATCTAAGGCTTCAAATGTCAGCCCTATATGACCAGAATACCGTCCATCTCAACCTGAGCACCTTTAGGCAGTTCACTGACACCAATGGCGGCACGGGCCGGATAGGGCTGCTGGAAGTACTCTCCCATCACCTGATTAACCACGGCAAAATTGCTCAGGTCAGTAAGGAAGATGTTGAGCTTAACAATATTGCCCAGATCACCACCGGAGGCGGCACAGACTTCACTGAGGTTGTCGAACACTTGACGGATATGCACGGCGATATCACCTTCTACTAACTCCATAGTTTCTGGGATCAGAGGAATCTGCCCTGACAGATACACCGTGTTATTGACCTTGACGGCCTGGGAGTAGGTGCCGATTGCGGCTGGGGCTTTGTCTGTATGAATTACGGCTTTATTGGTCACGATCGTCTCCGATGTTGGTCAGAATAGCGGTTAGTTTTTAACTCTATAAATACGGCGAACCTGCTTTAGTCCCCGCGCGCGTCTCAGTATATCTGCCAGATGGATGCGGTCGCGAACGGTCAGCACAACGTCAACTATGCTGGTGAAGGCATCTTTTTCATCGACACTAACATGCTCAATGGTGGCGTCTGCCTCGGTCATCCGCGATGCCAGTGCGGCAATAAAGCCACGTTCTGGTGTGATCTCAACTTTAAGCTCAACCGGGAATTCTCCCCGGGGCTTGCTCGACCAGCTCAGAGCCATACACTTCTCTGGATTGTGGCGAATTTCCACTAGATTGCGGCAGCTCTCAAGGTGGATTACCAGCCCTTTACCCGGCGAAATATGACCCAAGATTGGATCTCCAGGAATGGGGTGGCAGCAGCGGGCATATTGCAGCAGCAGTCCGTCAGAGGCGTCAATCATCACAGGCAGGGTCGACTTTTTATTCTCTTCAACGGGTTTGCGCTTGGATTTTGGTACCAGCACATTGGCGACGGCGAAGGGTACTCGGTTCCCGAGGCCAATCTGCTGCAGAATATATTCAAAGGTCGAGGCGCCGGTGTCTTTTAACAGACGTTTGATCTGAGATTTCTTAAGCTCTTTATAGCGTGTGCCGAGACGGTTGAGAGCTTGGTCCAGTAGACGTTTGCCGAGATCCACAGACTCGTCATGCTGCTGATTTTTAAGATAGTGGCGAATGGCACTGCGGGCTTTTGCGGTGACCACAAAGTTTAGCCAGTTGGGGTTTGGCTGGGCTTCTTCAGCGCTGATAATTTCCACGCGCTGGCCACTTTCCAATTGCTCGGATAGTGGTGTTAGCTGACCATCCACCCGGCAGGCAATACAGCTATTGCCCACACCGGTGTGTACGGAATAGGCAAAATCAATTGGCGTGGCGCCACTGGGCAGCTCGATAATTTTGCCGTTGGGGGTAAAGATATAGACCTCATCTGGGAATAGATCGGCCTTAACATGTTCGAGAAATTCCAGTGAGTCACCGGCCTGCTGCTGCATTTCCAGTAGACCCTGAATCCAACGAGCGGCGCGGCGCTGATTGACATCGGCGGTCTGTCTGCCGGCCTTGTATTCCCAGTGGGCGGCGATGCCATAACTGGCCATAGCCTCCATTTCCACTGTACGGATCTGCACTTCGATTAATACACCGTGCATACCCACTAGTACCGTGTGCAGTGACTGGTAACCGTTGGCCTTGGGTATGGCGATGTAATCTTTAAACTCGCCCGGTACCGGCTTAAACATATTGTGCATCATGCCCAGCGTGCGATAGCAGTCGTCGACACTGGTGACAATTAAGCGGAAAGCAAATACATCCATAATGTCGCGAAACGAGCGCTTCTTTTCGCGCATTTTGCGATAGATACTCCAGAGATGCTTTTCGCGGCTTTTAACGGTTGCCTCGACCTGTTCCTGTTCGAGGCGTATCTCCATGGACTGATGAATCTCACCGACCACTTCTTTACGATTCTTTTTTGCCGCTTTCATGGCTTCGCGAAGGCGTCTGTGACGCAGTGGATACATGGCGGCAAAGCCAAGGTTTTCCAGTTCCAGTCGAATATCGTTGATGCCGAGGCGCTGGGCGATAGGGGCATATATATCGAGAGTTTCCCGGGCAATCCGGCGGCGTTTGGCCGGTGCCAGCACCCCGAGGGTGCGCATATTGTGCAGGCGGTCGGCGAGCTTGACCAAGACCACACGAATGTCTCGGGACATGGCCAGAGTCATTTTTTGAAAGCTTTCGGCTTGCTGTTCAGCCTTAGATTGGAATTCAATACCGGTAAGCTTACTGACACCGTCCACTAGATCCGCGACCGGACGACCAAAGCGCCGACTGATTTGACCTTTGGTAACACCGGTATCTTCAATAACATCGTGAAGCATGGCCGCCATTAGGCTTTCATGATCCATATGCATATCGGCAAGAATATGGGCAACAGCGAGGGGGTGCGTAATATAGGGATCGCCACTCTGGCGCAGTTGGCCCTCGTGGCATTGTTCAGCAAAGATGTAAGCCCGCTCGACACGGCGGACTTCTTTTACTTCAAGGTAGTAGGAGAGTTTGTCCAGCAGTAATCGCAGTGCCAAATGACTCTCTCCCTGATAGAGGCTTAGACCTTAGACAGAAGGCTCTTCGGGTGCCGCTGGAGTCTCTGACGCTGCAGTTGCATCAAGTGCAGCAGCAGATTCGAGTGCCGCAGCAAGATTTGCAGCCACTGTAGAATCGTCTGCTTCAGGAGCAAGAGCTGCTTCGATTTCAGCAATCACTGACGCGTCAGCATCCAGTTCAAGTTCTTCAGACGCATCGACAATTTCGTAATCCTGAGGCTTCTCAGTGAGAATGGCAGCTGTTACCAGGCCTTCTTCGATTTCGCGCAGCGCAATAACAGTTGGCTTGTCATTCTCTTCAGCAACCAAAGCAGGACGTCCGCCAGTTGCGATTTGACGTGCACGTTTGGAACCAACCATGACCAGTTCAAAACGATTATCAACATGATCCAAACAATCTTCTACAGTAATGCGAGCCATTTTTATTCCGCCGGGGTAAATAATTTGAACTTTATTGCAGCCCAATGCTGCCGAGTCGCCCAGTTTACCTAAAGCGGGGCGCTACGACAATAAACTCGGGAGAATAACTTTCACTTGAGTGGTGCTGGGACAATTCGCTGAGGCGGCGCTAAGATAAGAGGTCTGCGACTAAATCTTCTTGGCCTGAAACCGGCAGTCGACAATGTTGTGCACTGACAATCGATATCATCTGCTGCAGAGCTGTATCAAAGTTGTCATTGACCACCATAAAGTCCGCTTCAATATAGTGGCTCATCTCTTCAGTTGCCGCGGCAATACGCTTTTCAATCACCTCAGCATCATCTTGGGCGCGCTTGTGCAGTCGTTCCCGCAGAGCCTGTTTTGACGGCGGCAGAATAAATATGCTGGTGCTCTCGGGGAACAGTTTGCGCACCTGGGCTGCACCCTGCCAGTCGATTTCGAGAATTACATCTTCGCCACTGGCCAGAGTGTCGGCGACCCATTGCTGGGAAGTACCATAAAAATTACCAAATACTTCGGCATGCTCCAAAAAGGCATCCTGCCCAATCATCTCGAGAAACTGCTCTCGCGAGGTAAAGTGGTAGTTAATCGCATCCACTTCGCCGGGGCGGCGATCTCTGGTGGTGTGGGAGATAGAGGCCTTGATATTGCTCATATTATTGAGCAGTTCAGCAACCAAACTGGTTTTGCCGGCACCGGAGGGGGCGGAGATAATAAAGAGGATACCTGTTGCCATATGTTTTTCGGATCCGTTGCCTGAGAGAACTGAAGGTTTTGGTGGAGTTTACAGTAGCGGGAAAATTATTCCAGATTCTCCCTCGTTTCAACAGCAAAAGTAGGGGTAGTTTTTAATAGTGCAGGAAAAAAACCAGCTGCTATAAATAAAGTTTATTAGAGGTTCTTGTGCGTAGACCAGTTTTCTTTTTGGTATCGATGCTTTTCTCAGTGATCTGTCAGGCAGATGTTAGGCTTGACCTGCTTGGAAGATGGGTTTTTGAATCGTCAAACCAGAATTTACCTAATAAGTGTCGTGATTCGTATCTTGATTTCGAAAGCATCTCGAATATTGTTGGGAGTGATGGCTCTAGAACTGTAGAGATAGAGTATTCAGCGGAAAGTATCGAAGTAGGCTACAACCTGATCACTCAAAGAGTTAAAAGTGATGGAAAGCCAGATTGTCATGGCGCCCCTGACGACAAGCAAGATCTTGGCAATCTTGCTTTCTTCTTCATCGTCTTATCCGACGATAAGAGGCACATGAAATTTTTCTTTTCCAAAGACATGTATTACATCTACAAAAGAGCTGATTAAATTTCACTCTTTAAGGGTGGAGTGCTCAGAATCAAAAATACGATTTAAGCAGCCAGCGAGGCGAATGCCGGCCATCAATAATCGTTTTTGCAATAGGGGCTTGGTGCGATCTATATAGTTTTGATCGATAGTGATGGGGCCCTTTCGTGCTGGCTGGCCAAATTCATAGACCTGTGCGCGCAATCTTTTTGACTCTTTGGCCCAGTCTAAAAAACTATCGTTCTGCCAGTTGCGTCGTTGCTCTGGCGTGCTTCTGTCGATCAGGGCGCTGTACTGGTTGACGTCTAATCCATCGCTCTTAATCAAGCCCGTGTCCCAGACCCAGTGCAGATTGCGGCGTTTCTTTTGACCCAGCCACTTAATTGATATGCGGTTGCCGCCAAGATCACTGTAGCGGCCCACATGCAGAGGCTGATGGATATCCCCAGCTAGGTGCAGGAAAAAACCTAGGGCTTCACGGCGTTGTTGTTTGCCGGTGCGGGGATCTTTGAGTTGCTTATAGGATTCGTTTAGCGCACTGAGTACATCGCCCTTGGGGCTTCGGCGCAGATCGGCAAAGCGCTGCTGGTCTTTGATATTGATGTAGTGCCAGGGCTTGGTGTGTGACCATTTTTGCGCGCCGCGAATTTGATCGGGCCACAGTGCCAGTTCTGCTAGTGGTTTGCCGCCGCTGATCTGAGCTAAGGCGGCTGCGGTTTTGTTACTCAGATGATTTTCGGCAATGGTTACTGTAATCCGGTGGCCATCGACGCCAAAAGCCCAGCTCTGGACACTGTTGACTGCCAGTAAAAAAAACACAGCAACAGACAAACACTTCCCTGCTAGTGCGACAGCGCCTATGACTGTCCCTTGGCTTGCGGATTGCCCTGTGGATGGCCCTGTGGGGTGACTATTCAATATTTTGTATCTGTTCGCGCATCTGTTCGATCAGCACTTTCAGTTCCACCGATGCCTGAGTGGTGACGCCTGCGATAGATTTGGAGCCCAGAGTGTTGGCCTCGCGATTAAGTTCCTGCATCAGGAAATCCAGTCTCCGGCCGATTGTGTCCTTGCCAGTCAGTACGCGGCGGATCTCGCTGATATGAGCTTGCAAACGATCTAGCTCTTCATCCACATCGGTGCGGTTGGCAATGATTACCATTTCCTGCTCGAGCCGATCGCCTTCGAACTGTTCTTTGAGGTCGCTGAGCTTCTGTTCTAGGCGCTTGCGCTGGTCACTGAGAATTGAGGGCAGATGGTCACGGACGATAACCAGCTGCTGTTCAATGCCCACCAGTCGCTGCTCAATCATTTCCGCGAGCTTGCTCCCTTCGCGTTTGCGACCTTCCAGGAGCTGCTCCACGGTGGCCAGAAAGGTTTCGGTAGCGGCCTGATGTAGGGCATCGGCGTCGACAGTTTGCTCCTGGAGAATCCCGGGCCAGCGCATAATTTCTAAGGGTGAGATCGGCGCTGGGGATTGCATCTCGGCGCCAATGGTCTCGGCCATAGCAATAATGCGCTTAGCCAATTCGAGGTCTGCTTCGAGGCTGGCATCGGCATTGTTAAACGCCAGTTGCAACGAGCAGTCGACCTTGCCGCGGCTAAGTTTTTTGCGGGCGATTTCCCGCAGCGGCATTTCAATTGGCCGCAGGCTGTCGGGAAGGCGAAAGCCGGTTTCAAGAAAGCGATGATTTACTGAGCGCAGTTCACAGGTGACTGAACCCCAGCTGAATTCTGTGCTGCAGCGAGCAAATGCGGTCATACTCCGAGCCATGATATCTCCTATAGCAAAATTTACGATGCGTCATGGTAACAAAGGCGGTCAACTGGTTGGTACATTTGCTACAATTTGCGCCACTTTTATTTCACCAGTATTCGAACTAGGGAAAAACTATGACTCGACCCAGTGGCCGACGCCCCGAGCAACTCCGACCAGTAAAAATAACCCGCGATTTCACCTGCCATGCAGAGGGCTCTGTGCTGATTGAATTTGGCAAAACCAAAGTCATCTGCACCGCCAGTGTGACCCCGGGAGTACCAAGATTTTTGCGTGGCAAAGGCGAAGGCTGGGTAACCGCGGAATACGGCATGTTACCCCGCTCGACTGGTTCAAGAATGGATCGCGAAGCGGCCCGTGGTAAGCAAGGCGGACGCACCCAGGAAATTCAGCGTTTGATTGGCCGCTCCCTCAGAGCCGCGGTTGATATGAAAAAACTTGGCGAGCACACCATCAATATCGACTGTGACGTTATTCAAGCCGATGGCGGCACACGCACTGCTTCTATTACGGGCGCCTGTGTTGCCATGGTCGATGCAATCCGTCATCTGCAACGCAAAAAAGCGATTCTCGATGATCCTTTGTTGTGCATGATTGCCTCAGTCTCTGTGGGTATCTACAAGGGTACGCCAGTACTGGATTTGGATTACCCCGAAGACTCCAAAGCCGAAACTGATATGAATGTCGTGATGAACAGCGAAGGCGGCTTTATTGAAGTTCAGGGAACTGCCGAGGCAGCACCCTTTAGTGAAGAAGAGTTGAGTGCCATGTTAGGGCTGGCCAAACAGGGCATCGCCGATTTGGTGCGGGTGCAGAAGATGGCCCTAGCTCAATAACGCTAGACGACTAAAAATAACCGCAGTGAAAAATATTATGACAACTGAACAAAATTACAAAACTCTGTTTATCGACAACGGTCTGCGCAGTGGCGCACTCAAGTTTGGCGAATTCACCCTCAAGTCCGGCCGTGTCTCGCCGTACTTTTTTAATGCCGGCCAATTTTACACAGGCCGCGCCCTGGCCGAATTGGGACGCAGCTATGCCGCGGCCATTATCGAGTCGGGGATTGAATTCGATGTGCTATTCGGTCCAGCCTATAAAGGTATTACGCTGGCAGCAGC
>JAQXEN010000088.1 GCA_029250825.1 Porticoccaceae bacterium | reverse complement strand
ATTTATACATCAAAATGATCAACGCGAAGGTAACCAGAACACCAAGTGCAGCAGAAATACCAATTCTGATAAAGGCCATACTTATCAACTCAGTCTTGTTCTACCGAAATTGCCACCGGACGGATACCAATGTCAGTTGCGACATCAGCCACCTTGGCGACTACTTCAATATTCGATTCATTGTCGGCTTGGATAACCATGCCGCCCTTTGGGTTTTCGTTATACAGTCTCTGCAGATTGATTTTTAAAGCAGTTGTTTCAACACGCTTTTTATCAATCCAAATTTCATTGGTACCGCTTATCGCAACCAGAATGCCTACTTTTTTGTAGCTTTCTGCGGTGTCGGCGTCAACTTTGTTGACCTCGACTCCGGGGAGCTTGATAAACGATGCTGTCACAATGAAAAAGATCAGCATAATAAAAACCACATCCAGCATTGGGGTAAGGTCAATTGCCTCGCCCTGTGGCTGTGATCCTGTTTGTCTATTGCGCATAGTTTTCTCTCACGGGAACCTTGTCGTCGACAGGCTCCGGTTAGTGATCCATGGTTAGATGATCTTCCAGTAAATGTTTCTCACGCTCTGCTGCACGTTCAACATAAGTCATGCCGAATACACCAGAGAGAGCAGCAACCATGCCCGACATTGTCGGTACAGTCGCCTGAGAAACACCACCTGCCATCGCCTTGGCGTCACCGCCACCAGTAAATGCCATTACGTCAAATACTACGATCATTCCAGTTACCGTGCCCAGCAAGCCAAATAGCGGGGCCAGGGCAACCAGAGTTTTGATCATCATAATGTGCTCATCAATCTTGACGCTCACTTCAGAGATTAACTGCTCTCTGATCTGACGTGCGCGTTTGGATTTGCGCTCAGAGCGCTCTTCCCAAGAATCAAGTGCATATTGAACATCTTGACTGACGCTGGATTTGAGATACCACATGCGCTCGAACAGGAGAGTCCACATCACGAACAGCAGGACGACGATGGCCCAGAGAACCATGCCGCCTGAATCCATGAACTTTCCCACTTCTGCCATAGTATCAACAAAGAACATTTCAGCGACCCTCTACTGAACCAGCAACAATTCCCGCACTCTGCTCTTCAAGTATATGCAGAACACGCTGTGCTTTGCCATTGACCAATGTGTGCATCAATACCGTTGGAATGGCTACTACCAGACCCAGTACTGTTGTAATCAATGCCTGAGAGATACCGCCGGCCATTGCCTTTGGATCGCCAGCACCAAACAGAGTAATCATCTGGAAGGTAATAATCATACCGGTAACCGTACCCAGTAGACCGAGCAACGGTGCAACCATGGCGATGATCTTGAGCAAGCTCAGACCAGACTCAATAGCTGGACGTTCTTTAAGTACTGCTTCGTGAAGTTTTAGCTCTAGAGACTCAGCATCCAAACCTGGGTTGGCATCAGCCACCGCGAGAACGCGGCCCAGTGGGTTGGACAGATCAGCTGTGCCAGGAGACCGAAGCTGTGCAGATACCTTAGAGGAAACACCTTGCAAGAAGATGAAGCGCCAGATAGCCAACAGAATGGCAACACAGAATACACCAGTAATAACGTAACCTACGATACCACCGAAGTGCCAGCGCTCAACCAGAGTCGGCGTATTGATCAGTGCACGGAGTAAGCCACCACCCAGTGGTCCTGTAGGATCCAGACCCACTTTAGTGAAACCGCTAACTGCTTCTTGAAGATCTGCAGCGCTGCCCTGGTGAGAAGAAGGCTGACGAGCCAACTCGGATACCAGACCGCTCTCTGGGCTGTACTCGAGGTACATGCCATTAGCCATCAGGTTGTAAGTACCAACACGGACAACTTCCATTTCTTCCTGTGAACCATCAGCGCGCAGTACGGTGCGATTGAACTTAACCACACGACCACTTTCGTTCATTTCACGCTGCTGCTCGAACCACAGCTTCTCGATGTCCATGATAGAAGGCAGGCGAGTGTCGCTGCTCATCTTCTCAATCAACTCATCGAGGAACTCAGTACGACCAGGAATCTGAGCACTAACAACAGACTGAGTCAGGTTGGCACGGATATCACCGGCGGCTCCTGTCAGATGTCCAAATAGCTCTTTCAGAGAACCGAGACGCTTGTCACGCTGTTCGCGCAGGGCGATAAGCTTGAGATCGTTGTCACGGATAGTCTGTTCCAGACGATCAGAGCGACGCTCTTCAGCAGTCTTAGTATTCTTCGCTTTAGTGAGCTCTGCGTCCTGCTTGCGCTGGTCGCTTTTAAAAGCAGCTTCACGATTGCGATAGTCTTGAGTTTCAGAAATTGCCGAGCTTTGAATCATGTTCAGCAGCTCGTCAAGCGATTTAGCTTCCTGTGCCAGCGCTGGCATGCTTACTGCGGCAGCAGCGATGAAAGCGGCACAAACTTTTATAAATTTCAGTTTCATTGTGCAGTCTCCGGAGCGTTGATCGGCATTTCCATGACATCCTGCGGCGATAATTTCTTAGCGATGCGAATGCCTTGGTCTACAGGGCGACGGTAGTCAGAACCCAGAGTTTCCCAAGAGCCAGTCGCTTTGTTCCAAGCGCCTGTCTGTGATTTATCTTTTGTTTGATACATCAGGGCAACACGACCGACTCGCAGCATATCCACTTCAACCTCAGAGCCATCAGCGTTGATATCAACGAGATCGCGGTAGGTTTCTAGAGAGAGACTGTACTCAGATTCGATATCATAGATTTCGAGGATCTGGCGGAATTTCTCTGCTGAAGAGAACTTGGCGCTGTCGAGGTTGTCGAAAAGATCTTCGACTGCTTGAGCACGCTGTTCAGTCTTAAAGGGAACATCTAACTCAACGAAAGTACGTAGGGCCTTGAGCATGTTCTCCATCAGCGGCGAGATTCCTCGCTCAATAACGGTAGCATTTTCAATTGACTCAACGAGCTCAGCCATCATTTGCTTCTGGCTGTCGATCTGACGCTCTAGCTGTGAGTTATAAACACGCAGGCTTTCGATCTGCTTGTTAACCTGTTTGAACTCTTGCAAGAGACCGTCTGTCTGATCGGCGATGCGATCAACTTTTGTCTGTGCGGTTTTGGCGGCCTGAACCTTAACGGATCCGGCTTTTAGCACTTCACTTACCTCAGTAGCCTGAACTGCAACTGCAGTTAAGCCACCGGCAAGTACGGCAACTAGGGCCAGTGCTTTTAGTGGTTGCTTTTTCATAGTTCCCTCAACTTGGGTCTATCGGATTGGTGATCTTTATATTCCCAGGCACTGGATTTAATGCAGGTCCAGTAGCTGACAATTTTTATTGGTGCGTCTTTTTAACAGTCTGTTCTTCAAGAATCAACGTACTGCCACAAATTGGCTCCGGTGAACTTGAGATAGATTATTTTTGTTACCTAATGTAACAACTAGTCAGGCTTTTTTTTCAAGCACCAGATATCTGTATGGATGAGTATCGGTTTTCTCTGGTAATTGCTCACTCACCTGATGCCATTGCTCCTCATTATAGTCTGGGAAGAACGCATCGCCCTCGACTTCGGCCTGCACTTCAGTGAGATAAAGTCGGTCCGCAACTGGCAGCGTGAGCCGATAAATTTGCTCGCCGCCAATCACCATAATCTCTTCCGCTTGGGCATCAGCACAGGCCAAACGCGCCAGGGTCATGGCCTGGAGCAGTGTCTGAGCCACCTGAACCCCTTCGGCATGCCACTGGGTGTCCCGGGTAATCACTATATTGGTACGCCCGGGAAGGGGACGTCCAATGGAGTCAAATGTCTTGCGCCCCATAATCAGCGGCTTGCCCATAGTCACCGACTTAAAGTATTTGAGGTCTTCCGGCAAATGCCAGGGTAGTTGGTTATTGAGACCAATTACACCGTTGCGGCTGACAGCCACGATTAGAGATACTTTCATAGCAAAACCTTAGGCGCGGTTAGACCGCCACCGGTGCAGAAATAGGGCCATGACTCTGATAGTTGAGCAATTCAAAGTCGTCAAAAACAAAATCAAACAGGTTGTCGACAGCGGGATTAATCGACAGTGTCGGCAGCGGATAAGTGTCTCGAGAGAGTAGCTCTTCAACCTGACCCATATGATTGCTATAGAGGTGGGCATCACCAAAGGTGTGCACAAAGTCCCCCGGCTTGAGGCCGCAGACCTGAGCGATCATTAGAGTCAAGATGGCATAGGATGCAATATTAAAGGGTACCCCGAGAAACACATCGGCACTGCGCTGATAGAGCTGACAGGATAGACACCCTTCAGTGACATAGAATTGGAACAGGCTGTGGCAAGGGGGCAGGCCAGACTTTACCATCACTGGAATATCTTTCGGGTTCCATGCAGAGACTATAAGTCGGCGGGAATCGGGATTGGATTTAATCTCTTCAACCACCTGGGCAAGCTGATCCACCCCTTCAAAGTTACGCCACTGATGACCATAGACGGGACCCAGATCACCGTACTGCTGAGCAAACTCATGGTCATCTTTAATACGCTGAATAAACTCCTTCATCTTCGCCTTCCACTCCGGCGAATACATGGGATAGGCCGCCTCTTGGTCAGTCTCTCGGAGCCAGCTCTGATAGGGCCAGTCATTCCAGATACCGACGCCATTTTCAACGAGATAGCGAATATTGGTGTCGCCGCGAATAAACCACAGTAGCTCGTGAAGTATCGATTTAAGATGGACTTTTTTGGTCGTCACCAGGGGAAAGCCCTGACTCAGATCGAAGCGCATTTGATGGCCGAAGATACTCTGGGTGCCGGTGCCGGTGCGATCTTCTTTTTTCACCCCGTGATCGCGAATCTGCTTAATTAACTCTAAATATTGCTTCATAACAAACCCTTATGCCTTGCGGCTGACAAGTCCGCGCAGGGATTTGCGCATTAACCAGAGCCCGAAAACAATCATCGGAATACAGAGCGTCTGACCACGAGTCATCCAGCCGAGCAATTCAGCCGCACTGGAATCAAGGGCAAACTGAGGGTCCGGCTGACGGACAAATTCAACGGCAAAGCGAAAGGCACCGTAGAGAATTAAAAATAGACCTGAGATCTCGCCAAACAGACGCGGCTTTCGAGCGTACCAATTGATAATTACAAACAACACCGCGCCCTCAAGCAAGGCTTCATAGAGCTGCGATGGATGACGAGCCAACTGTTCGGGATCGGCTGGGAAGAGCATGCCCCATGAGACATCGGTGCTGCGCCCCCAGAGTTCCTGACCGATAAAATTCCCCAGACGGCCAAAAAACAGTCCCGCTGGCACCAGTGGCACCACAAAGTCAGCAAGGCTGAGAAAGGCTACTTTATGCTTGCGAGCATATAACAGCAGCGCCAGAGCAACGCCTAAGAGACCACCGTGGAAAGACATGCCGCCCTCCCAGATACGAAAAATCATGCCGGGATCGGCAAGCCATTTATCGGCGCTGTAAAACAGCATATAGCCAAAGCGTCCGCCGACAATAACGCCCCAGGCGCCAAAGACAATCAGATCTTCAACCTGAGTTTTAACAATCGGCGACCAGGGTCGCTGACTGTTGCGCGTTGCCAACAACCAGGCGCAGGTGAATGCCAACAGGTACATCACACCATACCAGTGCACCTGCAGCGGCCCGATAACCGTGCCGGCCAATTCAAAGGGTCCCAGTGACAGTGCCACCGGGTCTATCTGTGGATAATTTAGCATTGAGTGTCTCAAGGTCTAGTTCTGCACCGATGATATCTTTTTATCAATGCAGCTGCCACGCGGTCAACGTATATAGGCTTAAAATAAACCCTTTAAAATAAAATATATAATAGGTTAGGTGAGAAGTTACACTGCAGGGCATGTGCCTACTTGCAATCGCTTTTAACTCTCACCCGGATACGCCTCTCGCCGTTTGCTCAAACCGCGATGAATTCTATCAGCGCCCTACTCTACCTATGCATTGGTGGCAGGATAAGCCTGTGCTTGCCGGCCGCGACGAGCAGGAGGGCGGCACGTGGATGGGCCTCTCGCGCAACAGTCGCTTCGCCGCGGTAACCAATTTTAGAGAGTTCTCCAAGCCCGGGTTCCACGAGGCGCGACCTAAATCCCGCGGAAATCTGGTGACAGATTTCCTCTGCTCCGAGGCCTCAGCCCGGAGCTGGGCCGAGTCCATGCTGCCGGAGCTGGACCTCTATGGAGGTTTTAATCTGCTGATTTACGATGGCGAACAACTACTCTATCTGAATAACTTCAACAATCAGCTGCGCAGCCTTGAGCCTGGTATCTACGCCCTGAGCAACCACCTGCTCGACAGCCCCTGGCCCAAGGTGGACTATGCTCGGCAACAGCTCAGTGAGACATTAAAGAGGCAGAACAGTTATAAGTCCCAAAGTGATCAACAGATACTGAGAGACCTGCTCGGCCTGCTGGAGAAAAATCAGACCTACGCCGACCATCTGCTGCCCAACACCGGGGTGCCGGCAGACTGGGAGAAACGCCTGTCATCCGCTTTTATTGTTGCCGAAGATTACGGCACCCGAGCCTCTACCTCAATTGTGCTATCGAACTCTGGCAGTCATATTGCCGAGCAGACTTATATAGAGGGTGTTGCACAGGGGAGTGAGATATTTACTTTTTGAGGCTGCTGGGACTGCTTGAGAAACCCGCTTTCTCATCCAGCTCCGCGGGGCGATAGAGCTTCGACAGCTCGGGTCGGTTGAGAGCATCGGACAATAACAGCGCCACAGAATCCGCATCCGACATGCGCAGGGCGCGCTTGGCCAAACTGCGGGCCTCGGCCTTCGATACCTGACTGAGCATCGATTTAACTTTTAATAAGCTGTTGGCACTCATGGATAAATGGTCGTAACCCAGACCCAACAGCATCACCACCGCCAGGGGATCACCAGCCATCTCACCACAGACACTGATCTGACAGTGCACCGCATCAGCCTGTTCAATAATGCTCTTTAGGGCGCGCAACACCGCAGGATGCAGTGAGTTATAGAGATCGGCCACCCGGGGATTATTGCGGTCAACCGCAAGTAAATACTGGGTCAAATCGTTGGTGCCCACAGAGAGAAAATCCACCCGGCGACCGATCTCTTTGACCTGATAGACTGCTGCTGGCACTTCAATCATCGCGCCGATAGCAGGCTTTTCCAACTGATAGCCCTCTTCCTGCATCAACTCGCGATAGGCTCTATCAATCAGTTCTAGGGCGCTGTCCAACTCTGACAGACTGCTGATCATGGGGAGCATGATGCGCAGATTATTAAGCCCCTCACTGGCGCGGAGCATGGCGCGAATTTGAGCCAGAAATATTTCTGGATGATCAAGGGAAATACGGATACCACGCCAGCCGAGAAAGGGGTTTTCCTCTTCGATGGGGAAGTAGGACAGAGCTTTGTCACCGCCGATATCCAGAGTTCGCATGGTCACCGGATTGGGTGCAAAAGCCTGCAATTGCTCGCGATAAATTTCAGTCTGCTCATCTTCCGTGGGAAAGCTCGAGCGCATAAAAAACGGAATTTCAGTGCGGTACAGGCCGACACCCTCAGCACTGCTTTTTAAGGCGAGGGCAATATCTTGGCGCAGGCCGGTATTGATCCACAATGCTATTGGGAATCCATCCGGAGTGACACAGGGAATATCACGGAGTTTTTCGAGATCCTTGGCCAGCAGTTTTTCCTGGCGCTGACGATGCAGATAGGCACGGCGCATATTACGCGTGGCGCGGCTGATTACATCGCCGCTAAAGCCATCGATAATTAATTCATGGCCCTCCATTTCTGTCCAGGGCAATTCCACCGCCCCCATCACCGTGGGCACCCCCAGAGCGCGGCCGACAATCGCCATATGGGAGTTGCTCGAGCCCTTTACCGAGACAATGCCCACCAAGCGTTCTATTGGAATATCCGCAAGGGCCGAGGCAGAGAGATCTTCACCCACCAAGATAATGCGTCGCGGCAGGGGCTGAGTATTTTTTTCATTGCGCTGCAGGTAACCCAGCACTCGACGGCCAAGATCATTGACGTCTGCGGCACGCTCCCGAAGATAGGGGTCGTCCATTTTGCGGAAGGTACGCACATGCTTAAGGATCACCGAACTCCAGGCGCTCTGGGCAGCCTGTCCGTCAACGATAGCCGCGATCACTTCACCACCCAAGGAGTGGTCGTCAAGCATGCGAATATAAATATCAAATAGCGCGATCTCTTCTGAGCTCAGCTTGCCCTCGAGCCCCTTGCTGAGGTTGCGCATATCGTCTTTGGCGGACTCTAGGGCGGTTCGAAAGACTTCTATCTCTGTGGGGATATCCGCAGCAAAGCGTTCAGGCACCGATTTTAAATCTGCTGCGGGTGCAACCAACACCGCGCGACCAATACCCACACCGGGCGAGCTGGGAATGCCGCGAAACACTGCTTCGCGACGGGTCCCAGGGCCGGATGATGCCAATTGACGCAGTGCGCCAGTGGCCTCTGCATGGGCGATGGCGCCGGAAAGCTGGGCACAGACAGTGACCACAAAGGCCTCTTCCTCACTTTCGAAACGTCTCTGGGTCTCCTGCTGCAGCACCAAAATGCCGAGCACCTTGCGGTGATGGATAATCGGCACGCCTAAAAATGAATGGTAGGGGCTCTCGCCAGTCTCTTCGAAATAGGCAAAGTTTGGATGCTTGTCGGCGTCCTTTAAATTGAGTGGTTCCTCTCGGGCGGCGACCAGGCCAACAAGACCCTCGCGCATGGCCAAACGGACCTTGCCGATGGATTCTTGGCGCAGCCCTTCGGTAGCCATCAGTACATAGCGCTTATCCGATTCATCGAATAAATAAACGGAGCAGACACCAGCCTGCATGGCCGAGCGCACCTCTTTGACGATAATCGTCAGAACTTCGCCAAGACTGCGGGCACTGTTGACTTCTTGCACTATATCGCGCAGCGACGCCAACATAATTAACGGCCCTTAGACGACTGGGAATGTTGCAAGCGAGCATTGGTCGAGGAAAATTCCTGCAATGCGTTGCGATAAATTGTGCGTTTAAACGAAACCACTGAATTGATCGGGTACCAGTAGTTGACCCACTGCCAGTCATCAAATTCTGGTGTACCACTGGTATCAAAGCGAACCTGAGACGGATCACAGGTCATCTGCAGATAAAACCAACGCTGCTTCTGGCCAATACACAGGGGCTTGGAGTGCTTGCGCTGCATCTGCTCAGGAATGTTATAGCGCAGCCAGCGTTTGGAGCGCTGAATGATTTTAACCTCATTAGATTTGAGGCCAACCTCTTCATAGAGTTCGCGATAGAGGGCATCCTCCACAGACTCACCGGCATCGATGCCGCCCTGTGGGAACTGCCACGCCTGTTGACCAACTCGTTTCGCCCAGAATAGGCGGCCTTTGCCATCACCTATTACAATTGCGACGTTAGAGCGGTAACCATCCTTATCAACCAAATCAAATACACCTTTTTATGCAAGCAGTAGCGCGGAGGCATTGTTCCACAGTCTGCCGATATCGGCAATTTTCTCTTGAGACAACAAAGCGCTATGGTTATCCTCTCGGGCTGAAACCCAATTGGACTCTATGTTATGGCACTGGCTATTTTCGACCTCGACAATACTCTGATCTCTGGTGACAGCGACCACAGCTGGGGCGAGTTTTTAGTCTCTGAGAATCGGGTCGATGCTCAGCAGTTCAAACAAACCAACGATCAATTCTACGCTGATTATGTCGCTGGGAGCTTGGATATTTTTGCCTATCTGGAATTTTCCCTGCAACCGCTGACTAAAATGTCGCTGTCGGAGCTTGCTGAACTGCATCAACGCTTTATGCAGCAGGTGATTCAGCCCATGCAATTGCCCCAAGCTCAAGCACTGCTGCAAAAGCATCGCGACGCCGGCGACCGGCTGCTGATTATCACCTCAACCAATCGTTTTATTGTCGAGCCAATCTGTCATAGCCTTGGGATTAACGAACTGCTGGCTACAGATGCGCAGATAGTCGATGACCGCTATACCGGCAAGGTTGAGGGCACACCTACCTATAAAGAGGGCAAGGTCGTGCGGCTTAATGCCTGGCTTAAAGAGCAGAATGAGACACTTGAAGGTAGCTGGTTTTACAGCGACTCGATCAATGATCTGCCGCTGTTGCTGAAGGTTGACCATGCGGTGGCAGTGGATCCCTGCCCAGCCCTGCGAGAAACTGCAGAAGCAAAGAACTGGCAGATTATCTCTCTGCGGGACTAAAGCCTCTAACCGCAGATATAAAAAAACCCCGATCTATTATTAATAGTCGGGGTTTTTTATAGCCAGATAAAAGCAGCAGGTCTGTTACTCTTCTACTGAAGCAGCATAAGCCTCGGCGTCCATCAGATCACTCATGCTCGACATATCCGTCGGCATAACGCGGAACAACCAGCCATCGCCGTAGGGAGAGCTGTTAACCGACTCTGGCTCATCTTCAAGCCCTGGATTAATTTCTGTTACATCACCAGTAACCGGAGCGTAGATATCGGAGGCCGCTTTAACTGACTCAATCACGGCAACTTCCGAGCCCGCATCAATATGGGCACCCACTTCGGGCAGCTCAATATAGACCACATCGCCCAACGCATCCTGAGCGTGATCGGTTATGCCGACAACAACGCTGCCATCGCTTTCCAATCTAGTCCACTCGTGACTGCTGGCGTATTTCAGTTCTGCTGGGAAATCGCTCATAGGTTTCTCTCCGTTACCGCTTGAATAAAATTAATTAAATCGAGATTAGTTTAAAGCTCACTATCACAGCTCGCAATGCTATCGCTGATCATTAGACCGGCATTCTACTGACGATCAGGGCGAAAGATAAAGATATTTTCACAACTAATGACCAGTGGGTTTAAATGTGTAAAATATCGCCCCATAAAAAGGACCTCGGGACACCCCCGCCACTATTAAAGGAGCTATTCATGTCATATGCCCCCTCGACCATCAAGCAATTCTTTGGCCCACTTATTACACTTACATTTTGCGTAGCAAGCTCAGGGGATGAAATCATACTCAGCAATGGGGATGTGTTGCAGGGGCAAGAGCAGCAGCAAACCGAAGATCAGGTGCTCTGGCAGTCGGATAACTTTGGTCTGCTGGCAATCGACAAAAGCACAGTTGTCACGATTAATGGCATTGCGCTAAATGCTCCCGCCGAGGCAACCGTAGAACTGTTCAGCAACACCTATAACGGCGATCTGTCTTTTACCGGGGGCTATTCCAGCGGCAATATCAAGCGCGAAGACTGGGATCTCGATGGCGATGTCGAGTGGCGTCACGGTGATTTTCGACACAAGTCTGAAATCAACTTTGAAAGCCACAGTCTCGATGGTTCCAGACCCGCGGAACAATATGACATTGGCCATGCAGTAGACTGGTTTTTCCAAGACAAGTGGTTCTGGAGCAATGCTCTGGTCTGGGGAGCCAACGATGATCGCTCTATTGATCAGTTCTACTCCATCGGTAGCGCTATTGGTCGCCAGTTTTGGGATACCGAAATCACATCACTCTCGGCAGAAACCGGTTTACTCTGGATCAGCGAAGAGCTCACCGATCAAACCACAGACCGCCGATTGACCTGGAGTTGGGCGGCAGATTATCGACGCATGCTGAGCAACAGTATGGAGATTTTCCACCGTCAGGGAATTCTGGTGGCACTAACAGACATGAGCGATTCGGAGATCAATGCCGACTTTGGGTTAAAAGTGCCCGTGGTGAAAAATCTGTTTACCGAACTCAAGCTAGAGTGGATCTATGACAACCAGCCAGCTCTTGGGACAAGGTCTACCGACAGTCAGGTAACCATCGGTGTCAATTACAGCTGGTAGCTGGCGCGGAGAGCAACAGCTTAGGGCATCAATTGAATTGGCGGTTCCTGTAACGCGGCAAATTGCTCGCGCAGTTGCAGAATATGCTCACTCCAATAACGCGGTGTGTTAAACCAGGTAAAGGCACGGGGGAACGCGGGATCACTCCAGCGCCGGGCTATCCAGGCACTGTGGTGCATAATTCGCAGAGTGCGTAACACTTCGATAAGCTTTAGCTCGCGCACATCAAAATCATAAAACTCGCTATAGCCCTCCACCAGCTCGGCAATTTGCAGAGTCTGCTCCTGACGATCACCGGACAGCAGCATCCATAAGTCCTGAATCGCCGGCGCCATTCGCGCATCATCAAAATCGACAAAGTGGGGATTGTCATCGCGCCAGAGAATATTTCCCGAGTGGCAGTCACCGTGCACGCGAATATCATTAATCTCGCCATAATCAGCGAGGATCTCCTCGACTTTTTTCAGAATATCTAGGGCTAGGGAATCATAGGCCGGACGCAGCCCCTCGGGAATAAACTGTTCACTGATCAGCTTGTAGGAGTTCCAGCCAAAGCCTTTGCTGTCCAACTTGGGCCGATGTTTAAACGGGGCTGTAGCGCCGATGCCATGTATACGCCCCATCAGTCGTCCGAGAATAAATAGATTGTCGAGGTTGTCTAATTCCGGCGCGCGGCCACCTTTGCGCTGAAATAGGGCGAAACTAAAGCCTCCATATTCATGCAGACTACTTCCGTCAGCGGCGCACCAGGGTGGCACCACTGGCAGTTCTTGCTCCACCAGTTGAAAACAAAACTCATGCTCTTCAAGAATCTGCTCACGATTCCAGCGCTCCGGGCGATAGAACTTGGCGATCATCGGCGTCTTATCTTCGATACCTACCTGATAGACACGGTTTTCATAACTGTTGAGTGCCAACAGCCGTCCATCGCTGACAAAACCAGCACTCTCAACGGCGTCGATAAGAAGATCGGGGCTTAGGTTATCAAAGGGATGAATGTTCGATTCGGACATTTGCGCAACCATTAACTGAGTTGCGCGAAGTTTACACTGATGAGGTCAGTCCGGAGAGACTTTCGAACGCAGAGACTTCTGTTTGCCGTGCTGGGTCTTTTTATCCATGCGTCGGCGCTGGGAACCCTTGGTCGGTTTGGTTGGCCGGCGAACCTTGGGCGTATGACTCACCTCAACCAATAACTGCACCAGTCGATCGAGAGCCTCCTGACGGTTTTTCTCTTGACTGCGAGTAGTCTGGGCCTTGATCACAATCACGCCCTCTTTAGAGATACGCTGATCATTGAGCTTAAGCAGCCGCTGCTTAAGTAGCTGTGGCAGGGACGACTGTTTCACATCAAAGCGCAAATGGATTGCCGAGGAGACTTTATTGACGTTTTGTCCGCCAGGACCCTGTGAGCGCACCGCCGATAACTCAATCTCATGATCGCCAATCGACACCCCAGCAGTGATATACAACATAGCTAGCCAGTGGCCTCAATAAATTCAAACCGGGCCACGCTTTTACCCTCGCGCTCAATGGTTTCCGTAAACATCGCCAACGGACGAACCCATAGGCTGAAGTCCCCGTAGAGCGTTTTATACACCACCATAATTTCCTCGGTCTCACTGTGTCGTGCAACACCGATAACTTCGTAGAGATTACCTTTGTAGTGCTTGTAGATTCCTGGGGCCAAATTCATATTAAGGTCTTTCAATTATGTGGGTAGATAGATTAAGTTTAGTCGACAGATTTAACTGCAGTTCGTCACCCAGCGTCAGAGGACCAACACCGGCGGGAGTGCCAGTGAGCACAATGTCCCCGGGCTGCAGAGTAAAAAACTGACTGATATAGACCAGCAATGGCAGCACCGGCGTAAGCATAGCGGCGCTATTGCCGTCCTGCCTTAGATGACCATTTTGGCGCAACTGAATTTGCTGATTCTGCAGCTCGGCTATGGGCAGGGTCACAAAAGCGGAGGTTGGGCAGGCTCCGTCAAAGGCTTTCGCTTTTTCCCAGGGCAGACTTTTCTGCTTCAATTCAGACTGTAAATCCCGCAGGGTTAAATCCAGAGCAATACCGACACCGGCTATAGCATCGGCAGCCTGTTGTTCAGAGCAGCAAGTTAAAGTCCCACCAATCAAGATGGCCATCTCGGTTTCAAAGTGGCAACAATCCCATGTCGTGGGAATCCCGATCGGCTGGTTGATATCCGCAAGTGCGGTGCTCGGTTTAATAAACAGCACTGGCTCTGAGGGAAGGGGATTGTTCAGCTCTTTGGCATGATCGGCATAATTCCGCCCAACGCAAACAACTTTGCCCAGAGGCAATGACACGGGGACAGCATCGACAATATGGCTGTAATCTGACATTGAGTTTCCTAAAAAAGTAAGGCAGGCAAATAATACGGGTAATCAGGGCGATCCAATCAGAAAATAATTGGCTTGTTGTCATTGAGCAGCAGCGCACCTTTGACCACACGGTAAATGGCCCATAGCGTAAGAATCCCCCACACTAGCCAGCCCAACAGAAGAACCCAGGATATTAACCCCAGCACCGACCAGAGCAATCCATACCAGAAGGTATTGAGCTGCCAGCGAAAATGGGTTTCCAGCCAGGTGTCTCTGATACTGTCAAACTTAATGTAATTGACCATCATCGCGGCAATCCAGGTCAATCCTCCGGTGACAAAACCGAAGCCCTGCAATATATAGACGAGGAACGCGAGATTTTTCCGCTCAGCTAACGAGGGGTCGAGAAACTTCGAGTCGGTAACGTCGTCATTGATGGTCATGGGGTATCTCTTTTAGTCTAGAGGCTTTTAACAAAAGGGCTTAATACAGGGCTTTTAATACAGGGCTCTTAAAAAAGCCTTTAATAAAGGCATAATCAACAGTCAAATAACTTACCTGGATTCATAATACCCTGCGGGTCAAAAGCTCGTTTAATACTACGCATCATATCCATTTCAACTGGCGACCGGGAATAGTGCAGATAATCTTTCTTCAGCAACCCGACTCCGTGTTCAGCGGAAATACTGCCGTCATATTTCGCCAACAGTTGCCCGATCTCAGCGCTGACATTAACACATTTACTGTGAAACTGATCTACTGAAAGAACTTCCGGTTTAAGGATATTAAGATGTAAATTGCCATCACCGATATGGCCGTACCAGATAATTTCAAAATCTGGATAGCGCTCAACAACTAGCTGTTCAACCTCTAACAAAAAATCGGCCATGCGTGAGGTGCGCACTGAAATATCATTTTTATAGGGCTGCCACTGCCACAGAGTCTCGGAAATATCCTCGCGCAACTTCCACAGGCTTTGCGCCTGAGTCAAACTTTGGCTGATAACCCCGTCTGTCACCCAGCCTCTGTCTACGCAAAGCTGAAACAGTTCCATCGCCTTATCCACGACCTCTGGACTGCTGTGCTCAAATTCTAACAGCGCATAAAAAGCCGCTTGAGTCTGAAATGGCACCCGGTGACCCCGGTGCGCCACGACCTTATCCAGAGCTTGCTGAGAGAAAAACTCAAAGGCACTGAGATCAAGATCGCGACTAAAGCAGTTCAGCACCTCGACAATCTCAGTAAAATTTTCAACCCCCAGTACCATCACCGATGACTCAAGGGGCGGCCGTGTCAGTTGAATAGTGGCCTCACAGATCAGCCCGAGAGTGCCCTCAGAGCCAATAAACAGATGGCGCAGATCATAACCGGTATTATTTTTCGCCAGCCCCTTATTGAGCTCGAGAATATCTCCGGCACCATTGACCACTTTAAGACCCACAACCCAGTTGCGGGTCATGCCGTACTTGATGACCTTTATACCCCCGGCATTGGTCGCGATATTGCCGCCGATCTGACTGGATCCAGATGAGGCAAAATCCACTGGATAAAATAATCCCTGCTGCTCAGCAAATTCTTGCAGCTGCCCAGTGATCATGCCAGCGCCCACCGTAACGCTGCGATCCATAGGGTTAAATTCTATAAGCTGATTCATCCGATCAAGGGCCACCACCAGCTCGCCGTCTTTTGCCACCGCACCACCACTGAGGCCCGTTCGTCCCCCTGAGGGAACAATGGCCAAATTGGATTGATTGGCAAGGCGCAGAATCGACTGCACCTCTTCAACTGTGCTCGGCAAAACCACCGCGCAGGGTGCTGCTAGCCAAAGACTCGTGTGATCCACGCCAAAGCGCTGCAGATCCTCAGTCTCAAGCAGCACAGACGACTGACCAACGATAGCAAACAATTGCTCAATAATTGGCTGTGGCAACATTTTGATTAAACCTTTTTTATCGATAGAGAGTAGTCAGAACAGATCGAGTATTATTTAGTGCTTTGATATTGGGGAATGATATCACCCTGATGAGCCTTTAAATTCATTCCGAGAGGGAAAAATCCTATTTGAGAGGCCAAAAAGCACCCTGAGAAGCACCTTAAAAAGCACTTGCCAAAATAAGCTTTTGAAAGAAAAAAGTGTCCTGTCGCACCATTTCGGCCCGTTACCTTGCCCTAAATCATCAAATATGGTTAAAAAATGATCAAAATAACGGTTTATTTGCTTAAAGATCGCTCAAATATTAGCCAAATCGAGAAAAACCCAATACACTGCGCGGTCTGAATTGACGGTTGCACACTTTAGTGTCTGTTGAAACAGTAATGCTTTTATAGGATGGCGGTACTCAAAGCAAATATCGTTCTAATATAAAGGTGTAGGCTAGCCCCGTTACGAGGCTGGATATTTTAAATGCCTTAAACGGTACACATTATTTATAAGTGAGGTTAGTTATGTCGGATAGAGTTTCTGGCACTGTTAAGTGGTTCAACGACAGTAAAGGTTTTGGTTTCATCGAGCAAGAAGGCGGCGGTGACGTATTTGTTCACCACA
>JAQXEN010000010.1 GCA_029250825.1 Porticoccaceae bacterium | reverse complement strand
CAAGGTAAACCCCACTCGGAGCAAGACCAAATAGGTTTCCATATGGCGCGTCCCGCGTTGGGAACGGGTAGGTTGCTTGAGGCAAACGGCGACGTTTGTCCCAGATGAATGACTGTCCACGACAGAACCCGGCTTATCGGTCAACTCACCTAATTTTACATAGACAATCCTCTCGGATTTTCTATTCGATTTAGATATATAAAAATCTAAAAACCGTGGAAATTATTCTTAAAATATCGCAAAGCTAGAAGTTACATTAACTTCTAGCTTTAGCCATATGTTTTATATTGCGAAATATCTAACCCCTTCTGAGTTGCCGACCACAAACTGATGATATTGCCGGAACTTACTGATTTTATTAAGTTTTTCACCCCTCACTGAGCCTTGACTTTAACCCTAGCTGTGAATAGTGTACACATATGGGTAAAAGTGGCAAAAAGTGGCAAATATAGGTTCCTGTATCAATAAAAAGCGATAAAGGACCAGGCCAGTTGTGTAATTGAAAAGGCTTTAAAGGGGTAGTCAGTGTTTAAGGGTAGCGATCCAATCAATATGGATACTAAGGGCCGGATGGCAATTCCGACTCGCTACCGTCCCCTGCTCGACGAACTCTGCGCTGGTGATCTGGTTATCACCATCGATATGAAGTCTACCTGTCTTATGCTGTCGCCGCTGCCTGAATGGAAAAAATTCGAAGAAAAAGTCGCCGCCTTGCCCGCTCTCGATGAGCTGGCTGAGATGTTGAGTCGTTTTGTTGTCGGTCAAGCCAAAGATCTTCAGGTCGATGGCAGCGGTCGTATTCTGATTCCGCCTGAGTTGCGTGGCTATGCACAGCTGGAGAAAAAATTGGTATTGGTAGGTCGCAGCCAGCGTCTTGAAATCTGGTCCGAAGAGAACTGGAACACTGAGCGTGAAAAGTCTCAGGCAACTTACCGCAGCATGCTTCTCGACCGAGACAATATGTCGGATGCATTGAAGAACCTATCTTGGTAGGGGCTACTGTGAGCGACATTGAAAAGCCCGAGCACACCAGTGTACTGCTGCATGAGGCAATAGATGCAGTGGTGACTGATACCGATGGTTTTTATATCGACGGAACCTTTGGTCGTGGCGGCCACACGGCAGAGTTACTCTCAAGACTGTCTGAGCACGGCCGAGTATTAGCTATTGATAAAGATCCACAGGCGATTGCCGCGGGTCGAGAACGATTTGCCAATGACAGTCGCTTGACCATTGTTCACGGCTCCTTTGCCGATATGGGCGAGTGGCTTGAAGGGCGAGAGGTTACCGGTGTGATGCTCGACCTTGGCGTCTCGTCACCGCAGTTAGATCAGGCTGAGCGGGGCTTTAGTTTTATGCGCGATGGCCCGCTGGATATGCGTATGGATACCAGCTCCGGGCTTTCAGCGGCGGAGTGGATTGCCACAGCAGCCGAGGCAGATATTGCCCAGGTGATCAAAGAGTTTGGCGAAGAGCGCTTTGCCCGGCGCATGGCTACTGCTGTAGTGCGGGAGCGGGCATTGGCGCCGATCACCCGAACTGTGCAGTTGGCAAAAATACTCGCCGATGCACACCCGGCTTGGGAGCGGGGCAGGCATCCGGCAACCAAAGCGTTTCAGGCGATTAGAATTTTTATCAATCGCGAGTTGGACGATTTGGTAGCGCTGTTAGAGCAGGTAATTGACCTGTTAAAGATTGACGGTCGCCTTGTGGTAATCAGTTTCCATTCGCTGGAAGACCGCAAGGTTAAGCGCTTTATTCGCGATCAGGAGCGGGGCATCAAGATGCCGAAGAACCTCCCGGTTCGCGATGTGGAGCGCGGTGTTCGGTTAAAGAAAGTTGGCAAGGCAATTAAGCCTGAAGCTACTGAGGTAGGCGGTAATGTGCGCTCGCGCAGCGCGGTAATGCGTGTTGCTGAGCGTGTTGCATGAGTGCTGTGACAGGCCGCAGCTCGGCGCAGATTGCGCTGCTGTGGATGCTGGTATTAGTCAGTGCGCTGGCAGTGGCTTACGTAAGTCATATTTGTCGGCAAAAGTATGACCAGTTGACGGCTCTCGAGCGGGAAAAAAATCAACTGCAGGTGGCTTACGGTAAATATTTGCTGGAGCAGAGTGCCTGGGGATCGCTGCAGCGGATCGAGACAATGGCTAAGGACGGTCTGGATATGCACAGTCCGCAGCCTCAAGAAATAATAATGGTGAAGCGATAAAAGTGGTTAAAAAGTCGATAAAAAATACCCTATCGCGCGGGCGTTACTATTTTGTAATGCTGATCCTAGGTTCACTGCCCCTGATCGTTGCAGTCAAGATTGCCCAGCTACAAATTATGCCCAGTGAGGAGCGCGGCGTTGAGTTCCTTCAGACTCAGGGCGACGCCCGGGCCATTCGCACTGAAACGATTCCCGGCCACCGCGGTTTAATCACCGACAGAAATGGCGAGCCACTGGCGGTTAGCACCCCGGTTATTACACTGATCGCCAATCCCAAGCGAGTCAATGAAAATGCCCAACCGGATGATCTCACCAAGCTGGCCAAAGCCCTCAATATTTCCCTGGTGCAGCTCCAGAGCCGCCTAAAGCGATACCGCAATAAATCCTTTATGTACCTCGCCCGACAGCTGCCCAGTGTTGAAGCTGACCGTATTCTTGATCTACAGATACCCGGTGTTTTTGGTCGCCAGGAGTACAAGCGTTTTTACCCCGCCGGAGAAGTCACCGCACAGCTGGTCGGTTTCACTGATATCAATGATGCTGGTCAAGAGGGTATGGAGCTGGCTTACAATGCCGTGTTGGCTGGGGAGCCCGGTGCCAAAAAAGTGGTTAAAGATCTCGCCGGTCGAGTGATTAAAGATATTTCTCTGGTCAAGCCCGCCAGTCATGGCAGCACCCTGCGCCTGAGTATTGATCTGCGTGTTCAGTATGCCGCCTACCGGGCATTAAAAGCCTCAGTAAAAAAACACGCAGCTAAATCCGGTTCGGTGATTGTACTGGATGTGCAGACAGGCGAAGTCCTGGCCATGGCCAATCAGCCATCATTTAACCCCAATGACCGTTCAAATTTGCGCGTCGATTCAGTGCGCAATCGCTCGGTTATCGACATGATGGAACCTGGCTCAACGGTTAAGCCCTTTACTATTTTGGCGGCCCTTGAGAGCGGTAAGTTTAAGCCTGACACAGTCATTAATACTAGTCCGGGTTATATAAAAGTTGCCTACAAAACTTTTTATGATCGGCGTGATCTTGGTCGTCTTAGCCTGACCGATATTCTCAATAAATCTAGTCAAGTTGGGACTACCAAATTGGCTCTGGCACTCAACCCAAATAATACCCGCGAGCTCTTTGAACGCATGGGCTTTGGTGAGGGTATCGGCAGCGGCTTCCCCGGTGAGACCGCTGGCAATTTGCCTGCCTATCGTAAGTGGGACCCTGTCACTCAGGCAACCTATACTTTTGGTTATGGCTTCAGTGCCTCGCCACTCCAGCTGGCTAGAGCCTATTCAATTTTGGCCAACGACGGACTGCGTCGTGAAGTGCGTATGACCGCCATTGATCAATACCAAGATGAAAGCGTTCGAGTGATTAACGCTGATCTTGTAAAGACTGTCCGTCAAATGTTGGAGACCGCCGCTAGTGATCAGGGAACCGGTCGCCTTGCAGTTATTGATGGTTACTCTGTGGGCGGAAAAACCGGCACAGCAAGAAAGATAAAAGCCACTGGCGGCTATGATGAGAATCGTCATATGTCGCTATTTGCTGGCCTCTCGCCGATTAATAACCCGCGTCTGGTGACAGTGGTGGTGATTGATGAGCCCAATGAAGATAAATATGCTGGTGGCGTTGTGGCGGCCCCGGTATTTTCTGAAGTCACCGGCAGCGCCCTGCGTCTCATGCAGGTCACACCCGACGCCATGAGTGCTGAACGCAATATTGTCAGCCTGCCAGCGATGCTTGCCAAAAGGGGTGGTCTCTAATGATTGCACCTAATGTCCTCGGAACCAGCTTATCCGATCTGCTCAGTGGATTTGTCGATTCGGCTAGTGTCCCGAATACGCCAGTTCAGGGTCTCACCCTGGACAGCCGTGAAGTCAAGCCGGGAGATCTGTTTATCGCCGTAAAGGGCACTCAGACTGACGGCGCCAAATATATTGCTCAGGCCATAGAGCAGGGCGCAGTGGCGGTATTAATTGAAGCCGCGGAAGAAACCCACACCTTCGGGACTTCTTTGGTACCCATGATTGCAGTGCCTAAGTTAAGTGAATTTGTCTCGGATATCGCAGGTCAGTTTTACGCCCATCCCTCGCGAGAGATGGCTGTTACAGCGATTACTGGTACCAATGGCAAAACCACCTGCGCACAGTTGCTGGCTAATCTCTTTGAACTGCTCGGCGAGCCTGCAGGCTGCGTTGGCACCATCGGTTACGGCACTGCAGGCAATGTGGTAGCCAAGCTGGAGTCCGATGGTGAAACCTCAGCCAGCGACATTCTAACCACCCCAGATGCCGTGGCAATGCAGCGAATTCTCGCGGAAATGCGCGATACAGGCACCCAGCGAGTGGCCATTGAAGCCTCTTCCCACGGTCTTGTGCAGAGACGCATCGCCGGACTGCAAGTTGATACCGCGATCTTTACCAATCTATCTCGAGATCATCTTGACTACCACGGTGATCTACATAGTTATGCCGCGGCTAAATCTCGTCTCTTCGGCATGTCAGGACTCAAGCATGCAGTAATCAATCTGGACGACAATATCGGCCGCCTGATTCTGTCTAACTTGGATCCTGCTGTAGATGGCATTACCTATAGCTTTGAAAATCACACTGCTGATATTCACTGTGATCGCATCGAATTGGGTGACTCTGGCATAACTGCCGAGCTGGTGACCCCCTGGGGTCGAGGGCGACTCACTTCGCCCCTGTTAGGCAAATTTAATCTCGCCAATCTATTGGCTGTAATCGGCGCCGCCGGTATGCAGGGTTTTAGAATAATGGATATTTTAAACGCTGCGGCTAAGTTGCAAGCGGTGCCCGGTCGCATGGAGGTGGTTGATCCCAGCGCCGATCAGTTGGTTGTGGTGGATTACGCTCATACCCCGGATGCCCTAGACAAAGCTCTGCGTACTCTGCGCCTGCAATGCCGTGGCAATCTGTGGGTTGTGTTTGGCTGCGGCGGAGATCGCGATAAGGGCAAACGCGCTGAAATGGGCCGTGTTGCGGACCAACTCGCCGACCGTATTATTGTCACCAGTGACAATCCCCGCAGTGAATCACCCGAAAAAATTATTGACCAGGTTCTTCTGGGCGTCAGCCGCAAAGTACTTGCGGAAGTGGATCGCAGGGAAGCAATCCACGCTGCTATTAATGCAGCTGCAGCCGACGATATTGTTTTGATCGCCGGCAAGGGCCACGAGGCCTACCAGATAGTCGCTGCCACCAAATTGCCCTTTAGCGATGTGGCAGAGGCCCGTTTAGCGCTACGTCAGAAGCAGGGGAGTGAAGTGCAATGATCAGTTCACTGCGCCTCACTGATGCAGCAGTCCGCTTTGGCGGAACCCTGCTGAACCCGGACTGTGAATTTGACGCAGTCTCCATCGACAGCCGCAATATTGCCGAGGGAGACCTATTTGTCGCACTGATCGGCGAGCGACTGGACGGCCATCAGTATCTGGCTGATGTGGCTGACCGAGCCTCCGGCCTGGTGGTCTCAAAAGCGGATACCGATCTGCCCCTGCCCCAATGGGTGGTGGAAGATACTACCCTAGCGCTGGGCCAGTTGGCGCAGCTGCAGCGGGAAGCCTTTAACGGCACTTTGATTGCGGTAACCGGCAGCACCGGCAAGACCTCGGTGAAAGAGCTCATTAGCTCAATTCTCGGGGAACTCGGCTCTGTCCATGCCACCAAGGGCAACTTTAATAATCATATTGGTGTGCCTTTAACGCTGCTGGATATGCCTCGAGACAGTGACTTTGCGGTTGTGGAAATGGGTGCCAGTGCGGCCACCGAGATCGACTATCTGTGCTCCATTGCCAAACCCCAGATTAGCCTAATTAACAATGTACAGAGCGCCCATCTCGAAGGCTTTGGCAGCATTGAAGGTATTGCCGCCGCTAAAGGCGAGATCTACAGCGGCCTGGATACTGATGGCACCGCCATTTTAAATCTCGATCAACCTTGGCAAGCTGAATGGATGGAGCTGATTGGCCACCGCGACTGCATAACTTTTTCTGTGGAAGACGACTGCGCCGATATCAGTGCCAGCGATATTCAGTTACTTGAGAGTGGCTGCTGCCGCTTTACCCTGCATATCTTTACCGACACCTCTATTACCAGTCAGGTGGTTGATCTGGCTATTCCCGGTCGGCACTCGGTGAGCAATGCCCTTGCCGCTGCCGCCTGTACCGTGGCTGCAGGCGCCAGTATCGAACAAATTGTCACTGGCCTAGAGGCCACTCAGTCCCCGGCCCGGCGCCTGCAAATCAAATCCTTGGTTCAGGGCGGCCAGATTATAGATGACAGCTACAACGCCAGCCCCGAATCGGTCCGCGCGGCCATTGATGTGCTGGCCAGCAGTGCCGGACGTCGGGTGTTAGTGCTTGGGGATATGGGCGAGTTGGGTGCCGATGCAGGGCAACTGCACGCTGAACTCGGTAACTATGCCCTGAGTGCTGGCATCGACCAGCTCTATACGCTGGGCCATCTCAGCGCCAGAGCTAGCGGAGCCTTTAAAGGTCAGCACTTTACGGATCTGGAAAGCTTAAAAGCACCACTGTTTAACGAGATTGAACGCCGGGATCTGACCTTACTGGTCAAGGGTTCACGGAGTTCAAAAATGGATTTAGTAGTTGATATGTTAGTGGCGGGGAATTCCTAATGTTGGTATGGCTAGCCGAGTATTTAAGTCAATTTTACAGCCCCTTTTCAGCGGTGAAATATCTCACTTTGCGAGGCATTTTTTCTGTCATCACGGCCCTGACTATCTGCTGGATGCTGGGGCCACGTGTAATTGCGCTGCTCAATAGTTTACAGATGGGTCAGGCCATTCGCAGCGATGGTCCACAGAGTCATCTGAGCAAGGCGGGCACCCCGACTATGGGTGGGGCGCTGATTCTTATGGCGATGTTTATAAGCACCCTGCTGTGGGCAAACCTTGAAAATGTTTATATCTGGGTTGTTCTTATAGTGACCTTTAGTTTTGGAGTGATTGGCTGGGTCGATGATTACCGCAAAGTAGTGCATAAAAATCCCCGTGGTCTGCCAGCGCGCTGGAAATATTTTTGGCAGTCTCTCTGTGGCCTCGGGGCGGCACTGTTTCTATTCTCCCATGCAGAGTCTGCGGCGGAACTGCATCTGATTGTACCGTTCTTTAAAAATGTGGCGATTAATCTCGGGCCCTTTTATATCCTCTTTACCTACTTCGTGATTGTCGGCACCAGTAATGCCGTCAACCTCACCGATGGTCTCGATGGCTTGGCCATACTGCCCACGGTTCTGGTTGCAGGTGCTCTCGGCATCATGGCCTACCTGACCGGCAACTATCAGTTTGCCTCCTATCTGCATATTCCCTATATCAGCGGTGCTGGCGAGCTACTTATTTTCACCGGCGCACTCTGTGGTGCCGGTCTCGGGTTCCTCTGGTTCAACACCTATCCCGCGATGGTCTTTATGGGAGATGTGGGTTCTCTGGCCCTGGGCGCAGCACTGGGCGTTATAGCCGTGATTATTCGGCAGGAAGTGGTGCTGGCGATTATGGGTGGTGTATTTGTTGTCGAAACCCTGTCGGTAATTTTGCAGGTAGCCTCATTCAAGCTTACCGGTAAGCGTATTTTCCGCATGGCGCCACTGCATCATCACTACGAATTAAAAGGCTGGCCAGAGCCGCGAGTGATTGTACGTTTTTGGATTATTACCGTGGTGCTAGTGCTAATAGGTCTGGCGACTTTAAAGCTTCGCTAGATAAAGCGCCCACATAAAGTACTGAGACATTACTAATAGAACAGAGGGAAGAACCACCGAGATGAAAGACTTGATTGCCACTAATCGCAACACCGCTATCCTTGGCCTAGGCGCCACGGGGCTGTCGGTTGCCCGATTTTTGTCATCCATTGGCAAGTCCTTTGTCTTTGCCGACAGTCGCACTGCGCCACCGCGCCTCGATGAAGTTCGCAAATCCTATCCTCAAGTACCGGTGGTACTGGGTGCCTTTGAAGCTGACCTGTTGCTGAGTTTTGACAGCGTTATTGTGAGTCCCGGCATTGCCCTTGATGAGCCAGCACTGGTGGCTGCGCAACAGCAGAAGGTTAAACTGCTCGGGGATGTGGAGCTATTTTTAGACCATGCCAAGGCACCTGTTATTCTTATTACCGGCTCCAACGGCAAGAGTACTGTGACCAAGTTGGTCGGTGAAATGGCTCAAGCCAGTGGCTTGAAAGTCGGCGTCGGCGGCAATCTTGGCACCCCAATGCTGGATCTGTTGGACGATCAAAACCAGCTCTATGTTATTGAGCTATCCAGCTTTCAGCTTGAGTTGGTGACCGATACTCGCGGTGCCATTTCGACAATCTTAAATATCAGTGCCGATCATATGGATCGCTACAGCGGCCTGCAGCAGTACCATGCCGCCAAACACCGTATTTTCCGCGGTGCCAGTCAGGTGATCTTTAATCGACAGGACGCGCTGACTAATCCGCTGTTGTCCGTCGGGGTCAAACTCTGCAACTTTGGGCTAAATCGTCCAGATCTGGCAAGCTTTGGTGTGCTAGAAGAAGCCGGTGGGAGCTGGCTTGCCTATGGTTTAAAGCCGCTCATTGCCAGTTCTGAGCTGGCCATTAAAGGTCGTCACAATATTGCCAACGCACTGGCAGCAATGGCTCTGGGTCAGGCCGCTGGCCTTCCTATGGATGCCATGTTGGAAACCTTACAAGCCTTTAAGGGACTCTCTCACCGCTGTGAATATGTCGCCACCCAACATGGCGTGACCTATATCGATGATTCCAAGGGCACTAATATCGGCGCCACGGTGGCCGCTCTCAATGGCTTTGGTGACAGCGCTCAGGCTAATCTGATTTTGATTGCCGGTGGCCAGGGCAAAGGGCAGAACTTTAGCGAACTAAAGGCGCCACTCAGCAAGTTTGTAAAGTTGGTCGCGCTGTTTGGTGAAGATGCCCAGTCGATTGCCGAGACTCTTGCTGGCAGCACTCAGATCGAAACCCTAGATTCTATGGAGCAAGCGGTAGACTGTGCTCGTGCCGCTGCAGAGTCTGGGGATATTGTGCTGCTCTCTCCAGCCTGTGCCAGTTTTGATATGTTCTCCGGCTTCGAAGAACGCGGCCGTTGCTTCCAGCAGGCAGTTACGGCGGTGGCAGCATGAATATGACTCTGCCACTCAACTTCTCTGGCTCAGAGCGCAGCAGCTGGCGTATCGACAGTTTGTTACTGCTGGCGGTATTGGCGCTGGTGTCAGTGGGCCTAACTATGGTGGCCTCGGCTTCATTTAGCTATGCCGAGCACAACTTTAATAATGAATTTTATTTTGTGAAGCGCCACGCCATCTATGTATTTATTGCTTTGGCCGGCATGTGTGTGACCTTCTTTACACCGCCCAGTATCTGGTCTCAATACAGTCGATTGTGGATGTTGCTGGCCATCATTCTACTGGTTGTTGTTTTAATTCCGGGTATTGGCCGTGAAGTTAACGGCAGCCGACGCTGGTTGAGTATTGCCGGGCTAACCCTACAGGTTTCTGAGTTGGCGAAAGTTGCCACCGTGGTCTTTATGGCGAGCTATTTTGCCAAAAGCCGTGAAGGCTTTGGGGATGACTGGCGTCATTGGGCCAAGCCTCTGGGCGTGCTTATAGTGCCGCTGGTTTTATTGCTTATGGAGCCTGATTTTGGCTCCTTGGTGGTGCTTTCCTGCACCTTTATGGCAATGCTATTTTTAACCCGTATTAAATTGTCGCACTACCTTGGCCTAGTCTTGGTCGGCGCCTCAATACTGGTGCTGTTTGCCAAAGCGGCTCCCTATCGCATGGCGCGTCTCACGACCTTCCTCGATCCCTGGTCGGACAAGTTTGACTCTGGCTACCAGCTCACCCAGTCACTGATCGCCTTTGGTCGCGGCGAGTGGTTTGGTGTGGGCCTCGGTCAGTCGGTACAGAAAATGCTCTATCTGCCTGAGGCTCACACTGATTTTGTATTTGCTATTTTCGCTGAAGAATTTGGCTATATCGGCGTACTCTGCCTGCTGGCTCTCTATGCGGTACTGGTATGGCGGATCTTTAGTTTAAGCAAAATCGCAGTGAGCCAAGAATACTGGTATGGGGTTTTTGTGCTGATCGGCTTTGGCTGTCTTATCAGTGGTCAGACAATGATTAACCTCGGAGTCAATGCCGGGTTCTTACCGACCAAAGGCCTAACCTTGCCCTTTGTGAGTTACGGCGGCAGCAGCCTAATTGTCACCTGCGCGATGGTCGGCATGATGTTGCGCATAGGTCACGAATTACATCCGGATACACAGGTTGTCAGGAGGGTGCGTCGTGGTCGCTAATAACAGCAGTCTAATTACAGGCACTCTTGATACTGGCATCTTAAAAACAGACGCCTCAACTGCCCACTGTCGAGTGATGATCATGGCGGGCGGTACCGGCGGACATGTATTCCCCGCTCTGGCCGTAGCAGACCAACTCCGAGGAGCCAGTGCATCAGTGGCTTGGCTCGGTACTCAGCGTGGTATTGAGTCAGAACTGGTTCCGGACGCTGGTATCCCACTGAACTGTATTGATATTGAAGGCATCCGCGGTCGCGGACTTAGCGCCCTGTTAAAAGCCCCCTTATTGCTATGGCGCTCGATTCGCCAAGCATTGACTGTGCTCAGTGATTTTAAGCCCCAGGTAGTTTTGGGTATGGGTGGCTTTGCCTCAGGCCCCGGCGCTGTGGCTGCCCGTTTAAAAGGTATCCCCATCGTTATACATGAACAAAATTCTGTCGCCGGCACCACCAACAGGCTGGTCTCGCGAATTGCTCAGCGAGTGATGCAGGGCTTCCCTAGTACTCTGGCCAATGGCGAGTGGTGCGGCAATCCTGTGCGGCCATCAATTGCCAACCTGGCGCCGCCGCAACAGCGTCTGGCTGATCGTGACGGCGCCCCCCGCTTATTAGTGCTCGGTGGTAGCCGCGGCGCTCTGGCGATTAATCAAATACTGCCTGCTGCTCTGGCCCTTATTGATCCAGATCAGCGCCCCGAAGTTCGTCACCAGACTGGCAAGCAACACTCAGAGCAGACTCAGGCGCTCTATGCTGCCGCCGGTGTCAGTGCCGAAGTGGTGCCCTTTATTGGGCAGATGGATGAAGCTTATGGTTGGGCTGATTTTGCCATCTGTCGCGCCGGCGCACTAACCGTGGCGGAGCTTACCAGCGCCGGTCTAGGATCACTGTTAATTCCCTTTCCTTTCGCCATTGACGACCACCAAACAGTCAATGGCCAACTGCTAGTTGATCAGGGTGCTGCCCTGATGCAGGCCCAAGCTGATTTAACTCCGACTTTATTGGCTGAGCAGATTAAAGCACTCTGTGGCGACAGCGAACGCCGCATGCAAATGGCCGTAAATGCTCGCCAACTGGCCAAAGCCGGCGCCGCAGAAAGGGTAGCAGATGTCTGTCTGGAGATCGCCAATGCCTAACCACACTAATTTCCAGCCACCAGAGATGCGCCGTATCAAACGTATTCACTTTGTCGGTATCGGCGGCAGTGGCATGTGCGGTATCGCCGAAGTACTGCTTAATCAGGGTTACGAAATCTCCGGTTCTGATATCAGTCAGGGACCTAGCATTCAGCGGCTGCAAGCTGCAGGCGCCACTGTATTTATCGGCCACAGCGAAGCCAATATTGTCGGCGCCAACGTAGTGGTGAAATCCTCCGCCGTAACGGTTGAAAATACCGAGATTGCCGCAGCACGTGCTCAGGGTATTCCCGTTGTGCGCCGTGCCGAGATGCTCGCCGAACTGATGCGCTATCGTCATGGTATCGCTATCGCCGGCACTCATGGCAAGACCACCACCACCAGTTTAATAACCGCGATTCTGGCGGAAGCTGGTCGCGATCCCACCTTTGTAGTGGGCGGTCGTGTCAACAGCGCTGGCACCAATGCCAAGCTTGGTGGCAGTCGTTATCTGGTGGCTGAAGCGGATGAGAGCGATGCTTCATTTCTGCATCTTCAGCCCATGGTAGCGGTAGTAACCAATATCGAAGCGGATCATATGGAGACCTATGATTTCGACTTTAGCCGTCTCACCAAGACCTATATCGAATTTTTACACAACCTGCCTTTCTATGGCTTGGCGGTAATGTGTATCGATGATCCCGTGATTCGGGAGCTGTTAGTGGATGTGGCACGTCCCATGCTCACCTATGGCTTTAGTGAAGATGCCGCCTACCGTATTCGTGATATGAGCGTTGACCAGCGTCATAGCAAATTTGTGATTGAGCGTCCGGATGGGCTTGCGGCACTTGAGATCAGTCTCAATATTCCCGGTCGCCACAATGCCCTGAATGCTGCTGCGGCAATCGCCGTGGCCAGTGATGAGGGTATTTCGGATCGCGCCATTATCGAGGGGCTAAGCAGCTTTTGTGGAGTCGGTAGACGCTTTGAAGTTTACGGCGACTACCAGCTCGCCAGCGGCGGCAGCGCCATGTTGGTAGATGACTACGGCCATCACCCCACCGAGTTAAAAGCCACTATAGATGCAGTGCGCGGCGGCTGGCCAGATAAGCGACTGGTAATGATTTTCCAACCCCATCGCTATACCCGCACTCGGGATCTCTACGAAGACTTTGTCAAAGTATTGGCAGAGGTAGATCTATTGATTTTGCTGGCAGTCTATCCCGCCGGCGAAACCATGATCGCCGGTGCTGGGAGCAAAAATTTAGCCGGCAGTATCCGTCAGCGCGGCACTGTGGACCCTCTTTATGTGGAGACTATCGAGGAAGTGCCAGCACTATTAAATGAGTTGGTGCGAGACAACGATTTGGTTATCACTCAGGGTGCCGGCAGCGTTAACAAGCTGGTGGCCCTACTAGCCGATGGCGGTCTCGGTATCGCGCCTAGTTCCGAGGTGGCCTCATGAGTAATCAATACGGTCGCGTCGGTCTGCTCTATGGCGGCAACTCCTCAGAGCGAGAGGTGTCGCTGATGAGCGGCGAAGCCATAAATCAGGCAATGCTCAATCTGGGCATCGATGTGGTGGCGATAGATGCTGGCGAAAATCTACTGCAAACACTACCTGAGCATAATTTGGATCTGGTGTTTATCGCCTTGCATGGCCCCGGCGGTGAAGATGGCACCCTGCAGGGTGCATTGGAATATCTCAAGCTCCCCTATACCGGCAGTGGCGTACTAGCCTCGGCTCTGGCGATGGACAAGTTGCGCTGCAAGCAGATGTGGCAGGGTATAGGTCTGCCCACCACAGATTTTGCGCTGTTAACAGCTGACTCGGATTGGTCTGCAGAGCTGGCCCGACTGGGTGGCCGAGTGATGGTCAAACCTGCCGCAGAGGGTTCCAGTATCGGCATGAGCCGTGCCGCAACTCCGGAACAGTTACAAGCCGCTTGGCAGGATGCCGCTCAATACAACACCTCAGTGATAGCGGAACCGCTGCTACCGGGCCCGGAGTACACCGTGGCTATATTGGGAGGCCAGCAGTTGCCATCGATTCGTATCGAATCCAATGCAGAGTTCTATGACTACGAAGCGAAATACTTCTCCGATCAGACCCAGTATCTGTGCCCCAGTGAACTATCAGAAAGCCGCGAGCAGGAACTCCAAGACTTATGTTTAGAGGCCTTTGACTCTGTGGGCTGTCGCGGTTGGGGTCGGGTCGATGTAATGGTCGATGATCAGGGCCAGTTCCAGTTGCTTGAGGTAAACACTGTGCCCGGCATGACCAGCCATAGTCTTGTCCCTATGGCCGCCAAGGCGGCGGGTTTGGATTTTGATCAGTTAGTGGCAAAAATTCTTGAGGGGTCGCTGTAATGGGCAGTGCTAATCGCCGCAATGATCAAAGCGCAGATTCCCTGCTGGCAACAGCCGGCAGTCATATTGCGCGGATGATGCTGGTTGCTGTGCTGGCGCTGATTGGCTATGGCGGCAGCCTGCTCTACAAGCAGATTGATAAGCCCCTGACCAATGTGATGATTGGTGGCGATTTTACCTATTTGCAGCCCGCTGAGCTGACCAAAATGGTCGCCGGTGAAGTAGACGGTGGATTTTTAAGTATTAATTTGGCCAGCCTCAAACAGGTGTTGCGGGCGCATCCTTGGGTGAGAGATGTCACCGTGAGTCGCGAGTGGCCATCGATGTTAAAAGTGGAGGTCACCGAAGAGGTGCCCATCGCACGCTGGGGTCAGAAGGGTTTTCTCAATCGTTTAGGCGAAGAGTTGATTATTGAAAATAATAATCATCTGTCTGCACTGCCGGTGCTCCGCGCGGACACCGGAAGCTCTCGAGAAATGATGGAGAACTACCAGTTAATGGCTGAGTTGCTAGTGCCCACGGGACTGAAAATTGCTGAGTTACAGCGCGATAATTTAGGCGTTTGGTACCTGGATACAGCCCCAGGACTACGCATGGTGATAGGGCGTGATCAGGTCAGTGAAAAGATTCGCCGTTTTAATTTGGTTTGGGCTGCAGGCCTAAACAAGTATGTGAAAAATATTGCAGCAGTAGATTTGCGCTACCCCAATGGGTTGGCTGTTGCCTGGCGCGAGAACGCGCTGGCAGTGCAGGACGGGACGACACAAAAAGACAACTATTACAACGATGCAGCCGCTGTTTAGACATAGCTGAGAGTTGGTGAGGTAAGAGTATGGCCAGTGAAAATGAAGAAAATATGATTGTCGGGTTGGATATCGGCACCTCGAAGGTCGTCGCCATTGTCGGTTCGATCGGCGAGAGCGGTGAACTTGAAATTATTGGTACCGGAAGTTATCCCTCATCGGGCCTTAAGAGGGGTGTTGTGGTCAATATTGAAGCTACAGTGAACTCGATTAAGCGGGCTATTGAAGAGGCGGATTTGATGGCCGGCTGTTCAATTAAATCGGTTTATGCGGGTATTGCCGGCAGTCATATTCGTAGCCAGAACTCCCACGGTATTGTCGCGATTCGCGACCGTGAAGTGCAGGAGTTGGATGTGGATCGGGTTTTAGATGCCGCCAGAGCCGTCGCCATTCCAGCGGACCAGGAAATTCTCCACGTGTTGGCTCAGGAATTTATTATCGATAGCCAGGAGGGCGTTCACGAGCCGATTGGCATGTACGGTGTACGTCTTGAAGCCAAAGTGCATCTGGTGCTCACTGCCGCTAACGCCGTTCAGAATATCAAGAAATGTATCCGCCGTTGTGGTCTCGAAGTGGACGATATTGTGCTCGAACAGCTCGCTTCCAGCCACGCGGTGCTTACCGCAGATGAAAAGCAGCTCGGTGTGGCACTGGTGGATATTGGTGGCGGTACGTCGGATATCGCTATTTATACTGGGGGCGCTATTCGCTACACGGGGGTTCTCCCAATAGCCGGTGATCACGTGACCAATGATATCGCCATGACCCTTCGCACACCGACGCCTCATGCGGAAGATATAAAGATTAAATACGCCTGTGCACTGGCCAAACTGGCCCGGCCAGAAGAGACCATAAAAGTGCCTAGTGTCGGCGATCGAGAGGCGCGGGATCTGTCCCGTCAATCTCTCGCTGAAGTGGTTGAGCCGCGCTATGACGAGCTGTTTTCGCTGATTCAGGCGGAAATACGCCGCAGTGGTTTTGAAGAGTTGATTGCCGCGGGTGTTGTACTTACCGGTGGCACATCAAAGATGGAAGGTGTGGTCGAGCTGGCAGAGGAAATGTTTCATGTGCCAGTGCGAGTCGGCACACCAGTCAATGTCAAGGGTCTCTCGGATGTGGTGAACAATCCGATTTACTCAACGGCTGTTGGCCTATTGCATTATGGGGCCCAAGCGGAGCGTAAGCAGGGCCGGCGAAGTTCGACAAAGGGTTCAACACAGAGCTGGTTTAGCAAGTTTAAAAACTGGACCCAGGGTGGTTTATAAAGGTCATCAATATTGATGACTGTTATTTTTAATTGAGAGGCGCAAAGGGGAAATATATGTTTGAACTAGTAGAGAGCATTCCAAAGAATGCAGATATCAAAGTAATTGGAGTCGGTGGCGGCGGCGGCAACGCGGTGCGTCACATGATGGAAGGCAATATCGACGGCGTGCAGTTTATCTGCGCTAATACCGATGCCCAATCCCTCAATGATCTCAGCAGTGCCACGGTATTGCAGCTCGGTGGCACACTGACTAAAGGTCTTGGCGCTGGTGCCAACCCTGAAGTTGGCCGTCAGGCGGCGCTGGAAGACAAAGAGCGTATTGCCCAGGCTATCGAAGGTGCCGATATGGTCTTTATTACCGCAGGTATGGGCGGTGGTACCGGCACTGGTGCAGCACCGGTAATTGCCGAAGTAGCCAAGCAGATGGGTATTCTAACTGTCGGTGTGGTCACCCGCCCCTTCGCTTTTGAAGGTCGCAAGCGCATGGATATTGCCAATCAGGGTATAGCTCAGCTTAAAGAGCGCGTAGATTCTCTGATTATCGTGCCTAACGAGAAGTTGCTGCAGGTTTTGGGCAAGGACATGACTGTACTGAACGCCTTTAAACAGGCTAACAACGTGCTCTTTGGCGCGGTTCAGGGAATTGCCGATCTGATCCTGTTGGAAGGCCTGATCAATGTGGATTTCGCCGATGTGCGCACTGTGATGTCCGAGATGGGTATGGCAATGATGGGTACTGGCGAAGCCAGTGGCGAAGATCGCGCAATTGTCGCCGCAGAGAGCGCTATCAAGTGCCCACTGCTGGAAGATATCAACCTTCAGGGCGCCAAGGGTATTCTGGTCAATATCACCAGTGGCTATGATCTAACCTTGGGCGAATTTGAAGATGTGGGTAATATTATCCGCGACTTCTCTGACGAAGATGCCACCGTGATTGTGGGTAGCGTATTTGATCCAGAGCTCACCGATAGCCTGCGTGTCACTGTAGTTGCCACTGGTCTTCAAGAGCCTGGTGAGAAGCGTACACCCATGTCCGTCGTTGTGGATAACCCACCGCGCACCTCACGTGGCGACGTGGACTTTGACAGCTTGGGTCAGCCAACTGTCACTCGCCGTGGTCAGGGCGCCGCGCAGTCTGCCGCACGCAAGGTGGATTTAAACGCTGATCAAGAGTTCGATTACCTTGATGTACCGGCCTTTTTACGTAATCAAGCTGACTAATAAAAGGTCTAGAAACCGTGCCTCCTGTCACCTTCGCCTCAGATTTAAAATCTTGGTGATGGGGGGTATCTCTGGTAATATCCCGAGCTTTAATTAAGAGAGTTTAGGGATGATAAAGCAGCGCACGTTAAAAAACGTGATACGTGCAACTGGCGTGGGTCTCCACACCGGTGATAAGGTCTATCTGACCCTGCACCCCGCTGAACCGGATACCGGCATTGTCTTTCGCCGCACCGACCTAGATCCGGTAGTAGAAATCCCCGCCAAAGCCGAAAACGTCGGCGACACCAAACTCTCAACCACCCTGATGAATGGCGATGTCCGCGTCAGCACAGTCGAACACCTGCTATCGGCTTTTGCCGGTCTTGGTATTGATAACCTGATTGTCGATGTCTCCGGCCCTGAAGTTCCAATTATGGATGGCAGCGCCAGCCCCTTTGTCTTTTTGCTGCAATCGGCAGGTATCCGCGAACAGGATGCGGCAAAGAAATTTATTCGCGTGACCCGAGATGTCACCATCCGCCAGGATGACAAAGTGGTCACCTTTAAGCCATTTAACGGCTTTAAACTGAATTTCGAAATTGAGTTTGACCATCCGGTGTTTAAAACCCAGGCACTCACCGCCACTGTTGATTTTTCCAGCACCTCGTTTGTCAAAGAAGTCAGCCGTGCTCGGACCTTTGGTTTTATGCACGAGTTTGAATATCTGCGCTCCGTGGGTCTGGCTCGTGGGGGCAGTTTTGAAAACGCCATCGTGGTGGATGAGCGGCAGATACTCAATGAAGACGGTCTGCGCTATCAAGATGAATTTGTAAAACATAAAATTCTCGATGCTATCGGCGATCTCTATCTGCTCGGCAACAGCTTGATCGGCGAATATAGCGGCCACAAGTCTGGCCATGCATTGAACAACGCCTCGCTGCGCGCCCTGATCGCCGACACCGATGCCTGGGAAGTTGTGACCTTTGTCGACAATCCAGAAGATGTCCCGATCAACTATATGAAAGCCAGCTAACCAAATAGTACGTACAGAAACAGCAAACCAGAGAACGGGTTACGAAAAGACAGTGAAAATCATTTTGATCAGCAACCGGGCCGAAAAAGTCCGTACCCTGAGCCTCAATAGTTGGGCCAAAGGACTGCTGTCTGTCTTATTGCTGGGTATTCCTGTTGCCACCGGCACACTGCTGGGCGTAAAAATCGCCGATGGACGCTGGGAACTACTGGTGGAAAACACCATCAGTGAGATGCAACACGAACTGGTTCTGCAGCAGCAAGAAGTGGACAGTGGCCGCATTGAAGCCAGCCGCACACTCACTGCAATGACGGTCAAACTGGCGGAGATGCGTTCGCGTCTGATTCGTCTCGATGCGTTAGGTGAGCGCCTGACACAGATTGCACGCCTCGAAGATGGGGAATTTAATTTTTCTGATACCCCAGGTGTGGGTGGTCCCGAGGGCTCGCCTCTGCAGCGGGGCATCAGCTCAGCAAATGTTGATCCTCAACTAACCTCGATCTTTGATCAACTGGACCGCAAGCTCGACAACCGCGAATCTCAATTGCAGATACTCACCTCAATGATGTCTGACAATCGCCTCAAGAAAGAGCAGACCGTGGCCGGCACACCGATTGATAAAGGCTGGATGTCCTCTGCTTACGGCATGCGCACAGATCCATTTCATGGCAAAGAGCGCTGGCATGACGGCGTTGATTTCGCCGGTAAAAGAGGCTCACCAATTATTGCTGTTGCCTCTGGCGTGGTGACCTGGTCCGCCAAGCGCAGTGGTTATGGCGAAATGGTCGAGATCAATCACGGCGATGGCTATGTAACGCGCTACGGCCACAATGAAGAAAATCTGGTCACCCTTGGCAGCATTGTCAAAAAAGGTCAGCATATTGCCCTTATGGGCAGTTCCGGTCGTTCCACCGGTCCCCATGTGCACTTTGAAGTGTACAAAAATGGCCGCACGGTCGATCCTGCCAGCTATATCCACAAGACCCACCGCTAACACCCTCCAGAAAAAACCTGAGTCCCCTGCAGATGGCGTAAAGCCCTTCCTGCAATGGGTCTACACTGTGGTTAGACCATAGTTGGTAGTAATGAGTCGCCACACCAGTATCTTTGAAACACGCCCTATTTATTGACGGAAAAAATGTAATGTTCGCGAATCTATTGAAGAAAGTTTTCGGTTCCAAGAATGACCGAGAAATACGCAAGTTAGGCAAAATTGTTGTCCAGATCAACCAACTCGAAGCAGCTTTAAGTGAGCTTAATGATGCCGATCTCAAGGCCGAAACACTTCGCCTGCGCGAGAAGCTGCAAGCGGGCAGCAGTTTAGATAACCTCTTGCCAGAAGCCTTTGCCCTAGTCCGCGAGACCTCTAGTCGGGTGATGGGCATGCGCCACTTCGACGTTCAGATGATCGGCGGCATGACCCTGCATCAGGGACGCATCGCTGAAATGCGTACCGGTGAAGGTAAAACTCTGGTTGCCACCCTGGCCGCCTATCTCAATGCGCTACCAGGTGAAGGTGTTCACGTAATCACGGTCAATGATTATCTGGCACGCCGCGATGCCCAGTGGATGGCGCCTCTGTATCAGGCACTGGGACTCTCGGTTGGTGTAATCCAGTCCTATCAGGGCCCGGACAGCCCCAACTCCTTTATTATGGATCAGGGGGACGAAACACTGCGCCCTAGCAGTCGCCGTGAGGCCTATGCCGCGGATATTACCTATGGCACCAATAATGAATTTGGTTTCGACTACCTGCGAGACAATATGGCACTGCGTGAGGATGATAAATCCCAGCGCGGCCTGAGTTTTGCCATTGTCGATGAAGTGGACTCGATTCTTATCGATGAAGCGCGCACACCACTGGTTATCTCCGGTGCTGCACAGGATAGTTCATCGCTCTATCGTAGCGTTAACGCCCTGACCCTAAAGCTTGATGCTGGCAGTGAAGAAGAGCCGGGGGACTTTGTCGTGGATGAGAAGACTCGTTCCGTAGAACTCTCGGAAGACGGCTTCCAGAAGGTTGAAGAAATCTTGATTGCTGAGGGCTTGCTCAACGCTGACGAGAGTCTCTATCAGGCCGCTAATCTGGGTCTATTGCATCATGTTCACTCTGCCTTGCGCGCACAGAATCTGTTTCAGCGAGATGTGGAATATATTGTTCAGGAAGATCAAGCGGTACTGATTGATGAACACACTGGCCGCACCATGCCAGGACGCCGTCTCTCGGAGGGCTTACATCAGGCAATTGAAGCCAAAGAAGGGCTGAATATTCAGCAAGAGAGCCAGACTCTGGCCTCCACCACCTTCCAGAATTATTTCCGTCTCTACACCAAGCTTGCGGGCATGACCGGCACCGCCGATACGGAAGCCTTTGAATTCCAGCAGATCTATGGTCTGCAGGTGATGGTGATCCCAACCAATGTCGAGGTTAAGCGTCAGGATCTCAATGATCTGGTATTTTTAAGCCAAGAAGAAAAGTTCGAAGCGGTGATCGAAGATATCAGGGATATTACTCAGAAAGGCGCGCCAGTGCTGGTGGGTACCGCATCGGTTGAAACCTCCGAGTTACTCTCACAGATGCTCAAAAAGGCTGGCGTAAAACACAACGTACTCAACGCCAAGCAGCACGAGCGCGAAGCCAACATTATTGTTGAAGCCGGACGTCCCGGCGCCGTCACTATCGCCACCAATATGGCCGGTCGCGGCACCGATATTGTCCTCGGCGGCAATGTTGAAGCCGAGATCAAAGAACTGGACAATCCCAGCGACAGCCGCATCGAGCAACTGAGAGCCGAGTGGCAAGAGCGTCACGCCAAAGTGATTGAAGCCGGCGGCCTACATATTGTTGCCACCGAGCGCCATGAATCTCGCCGAATCGACAATCAGCTTCGCGGCCGCTCCGGTCGTCAGGGGGATCCCGGTGTCTCGCGTTTTTACCTGTCTCTAGAAGATCCATTGATGCGCCTGTTTGCCTCCGACCGGATCAAAAATATGATGCGTTCAATGGGCATGGAGCACGGAGAATCCATCGAACACAGCATGGTTACCAATGCCATCGTCAAAGCCCAGCGCAAAGTCGAAGGGCGCAACTTTGATATTCGCAAGCACTTGCTGGAATACGATGATGTGGCCAATGACCAGCGTCAGGTGATTTATCAGCAGCGCAACGATCTGCTTGAAGATGGCGATATTTCCGATGTGATTACCCATGTTCGCGCAGACGTAGTGACCCAGTCTATGGATATGTTTATCCCACCCCAGACGCTCGAAGAGCAATGGGATATTGAAGGGCTGGAAAAAGCCCTGCATAGTGATTTCACCCTGCAGTTGCCCATTGGCCAGTGGTTGGAAGAGGATAGCCGTCTCGATGAAGAGACCCTGCGAGCCCGAGTGATTGAACTGGTGGAAGAGGATTATCAGACCCGCTATGCCGATGTGGGCACCCAGATGCGCGAAGTGGAACGTCAGATTATGCTTCAGGTGCTCGACACCCAGTGGAAAGATCACCTCGCCAATATGGATCAGCTGCGTCAGGGTATTGGTCTGCGCGCCTATGCTCAGAAAAATCCCAAACAGGAATATAAGCGTGAATCCTTTGCCATGTTCGAAGAGCTGCTGGGGAATATTAAATACGAGACCATTCGTTTCCTCAGCCATATCCAAGTCGCCAGCGATGAAGATATGCGCAAGCTTGAAGCTCAGCGCCGCAAAGAGCAGGAAGGGCGCGAGTATCAGCACGCCCAGTCAGCTAATTTGGCTCAGGAACAGGGTGAGCAGGGTGAAGAGACTAGGGCCGCGCCACAGCCGGTTCAGCGCCTTGGCCCCAAGGTCGGGCGCAATGATCCTTGCCCCTGTGGTTCTGGCAAAAAGTACAAGCAGTGCCACGGCAAAATCACATAAACTCAATTAGCACAGATATCGACAACAGGAATAGCAATGGCCACAGGTAATAAGCCTTTCCCACAGATGCACCCGGTCACGGGTTTCAAACTGGGCACCACCAGCGCCGGTATTAAAACCCCGGGGCGCAAAGATTTAGTGGTGATGGAACTGCAGCCCGGCGCTGCAGTGGCCGGAGTCTTTACCCAAAATGCTTTCTGTGCCGCACCTGTGGTGGTTGCCAAGCAGCATTTCAGTGGCATCTCTCCGCGCTATCTGGTCACCAATACCGGCAATGCCAATGCCGGAACCGGGGACCAAGGCATGACTGATGCTCTGGCTAGCTGCATCGCTTTGGCTCAGCTACAGGGAGTTGCCGCAGAACAGGTGTTGCCGTTCTCCACCGGCGTGATTGGCGAGCCACTGCCCATAGAAAAGCTGCTAGCGGCACTGCCTGCAGCTGCAGCCGCCCTAGATGAAAATGGCTGGTATGACGCCGCTGAGGGTATCTTAACCACCGATACCCGACCCAAGGGCGCGAGTCTGCAATACCAGCCCAACAGTACCTCCGCTGAGTTGATTACCATCACCGGTATCACTAAAGGCTCAGGCATGATCAAGCCCAATATGGCCACTATGCTCGGCTATGTGGCCACCGACGCCCAGGTCGATGGGGAGTTGCTGCAGCGCGCCCTGAGACTAGTGGCCAATAAATCCTTTAATCGCATTACTGTGGACAGCGACACCTCCACCAATGATGCGGTAATTCTAGTGGCCACCGGAGCCAGTGGGATTATTATTGATGAGAACAACTTTGAACAATTTGTCGCCAATCTTGAGACTGTGTTTATCGAGCTGGCCCAGTCGATTATTCGCGATGGTGAAGGGGCGAGCAAATTTGTCGCGGTGATAGTGGATGGCGCCCTAGATTCAGCGGAAGCCCTGAAAGTTGCCTACACGGTTGCCGAGTCACCTCTGGTCAAGACCGCACTGGCAGCATCCGATGCTAACTGGGGGCGCATACTCGCCGCAGTCGGCCGCGCCGGTGTCGAAAACCTTGATGTCAGCCGCGTCTCGGTGCAGCTCAACGATGTATTAATTGTCGAAGCGGGAGGCCGAGCCGCCAGTTATACCGAAGCCGCCGGGGAACAGGCTATGGCACCGGAAGATATCACCATTCGAATTTCACTGGACCGTGGCGCACCTGAAAAAACCGTCACCGAAACCATCTGGACCACCGACCTCACCTATGAGTATGTGCGTATCAATGCTGAATACCGTACCTAAAGTGTCAATTTTAACTCTCGCTTTAGGTGCTCAATCTAGGTCTTTTGATTTTGGGCTTTTAAATTCCAGGCCTTTAAATTCTAGGCTTTTAAATTCCAGGCCTAGACAGTGAAACGCATCCATGTAGTGGCGGCGATTATTGTCGGTCCAGATCAGCGTATTTTTATCTCAAGGCGCGGAGACCACCTACATCAGGGGGGACTCTGGGAATTTCCCGGTGGCAAAGTTGAAATCGGCGAAAGCCCGGAAGCGGCATTGGCGCGGGAGTTATTTGAAGAGATCGATATCCATATCAGCGCCGTGCAACCCTATATGCAGGTGGAACACGACTATGTGGATAAAAAAGTACTCCTAGATATCTGGCAGGTGGATGATTTTGCCGGCGTAGCCCAGAGCAAAGAAGGACAGCAGTGTCGCTGGTTGAGTCTTGAGCAATTGCTGGTGCCCGCGGCAACCTCAGCAGAGGGAGAGCTATGTTTTCCTGCCGGCAATCAGCCAATTCTTGAGCGCCTCGCCGAACAGGGTCTCAAGTCCCCAGCATCGAAGCGCTAGGTGCGCTTTAGGAATCCAATAAATTCGGATCAATCATTCCCGCATTGAGTAACTCTTGGGCCAACTGCTCGGAATCCACAATCTCTGGATCCACTAGTGCAGCCCCCTTAATCGCAAAACTCTCCTGTGCCCAGCCACCAAAATCAATCTGTTGACAGCGCTGACAGCAAAACGGACGGAAAGGAAATTTATCAGTCCACTCCAGTTGGGTTTTACAGGTAGGACAGTTAAGAGTGGTAACCGAGCTCATGAGTTTTTCTCCTGGGTGTCCAGATTGCTATTCAGCAAACTTAAAAGGGTCTGATGGAGCGCTCCCACACGTGGCGCGATGCTCTCTTCACTCTGAGTATTATCCAACACTATATCGGCTCGAGAAAGTTTTTCTGCCCGAGGCATTTGGGCATCGATAATGCGCTGGATTTGATCGGCTTGATTAGCATCTCGAGCGCAGGCGCGCTCTATTTGTAGCTCCGTTGGCAAATCCACTAACAGCGTCTTTGCCACCAACTGATGCTGATCGGTTTCAAATAATAGTGGTGACTCGAGAATAACATAGGGGCTGGTGGCAGCCTCTAACTGCTGAATAATCCAGTGGCGAATCAATGGGTGCAGCAGAGACTCGAGCCATTGCTTCTGGCCTGGGTCAGCAAAGATAATCTGTCGCAGCGCCGCGCGATCTAACTGGCCATCTGCTTGAATAATGTCAGGCCCAAACTGCTCAGCGATGGCAGCTAGTGCCGGCATACCCGGTTCAACCACCGCACGGGACGCCTGATCCGCATCCACTGTCTCAATGCCGAGCTGGCGAAAGGCCTTCGCAACAGTGCTTTTGCCACTGCCGATACCGCCGGTCAAACCGATAATTAGGGGAGGTAATCGAGTCTTAGATTCTGTTGATTTCACTGTAGAGTGCCATGGCAATGGATCGCAAACGGTCTAACTTAAGCGCCGCCACTAAAGGCCAAATACACTTAAATATGAGTTGAGGATCTTATCACCCCAGATTAAAGCAATCCAACCTGCCATAGCCAAGAATGGCCCAAAAGCCATGGGAACCTGCTTTTCTCTGGTTTTCATCAACAGGCCCACAATACCCACCAGCGCACCGACAAAGGTGGATAAAATAATAATTAGCGGCAGCATCTGCCAGCCCATCCAAGCCCCCAGCGCGGCGAGCAACTTAAAGTCACCGTAACCCATGCCCTCTTTGCCAGTAATCAGCTTAAATAGCCAAAATACCGACCACAGAGAAAGATAGCCTCCCAGTGCGCCAATCACAGCCTCATTGAGGGGAACAAATATACCGCTGAGGTTGGCGAATAGACCCAGCCACAGTAGCGGCAGCGTAATCTGGTCCGGGAGCAATTGCTCGCGAAAATCGATCCCGGTGAGAGAAATTAAAACCCAGGTAAATATCAGGCAGTAGCCGGCCATCAGTGACAGACCAAACTGATAGACAATAAAAGCCGTGGCCAGACCGCTGAGCAACTCCACTAGGGGATATTGCATTGAAATAGCAGTAGAGCACGCCCTGCACTTGCCGCGCAAAAAAACATAGCTAATCAGCGGAATATTGTGCCAGGGCTTGATAGGCACACCGCAAGAGGGGCACCGGGATGCCGGCTGAGAGAGGGAGAGAGTCTCCTTTGCCTGCTCGGATTCTGATACCACACCGAGAAAATCCTCGGACTCACGCCGCCAGCTATTCTTGAGCTGTTCGGGAAAACGCAGAATCACTACATTGAGAAAGCTGCCGACAATTAAACCAAAGGGAAAGGCGGCGATGGCAAGAGCTGTGATCGATAGGCCGGTGTCTAAAAACATAGAGTATTCACAGTTGGGGCGCAGCGTTCTAAAAAGCACTGCGCGGTTTTAAGAATTAACGGTTGATTAAGCTCTAGTGATCCATTAAACCACATTACCCAGCTGGAATATCGGCAGGTACATAGCGATCATCAGACCACCGACCAAAATACCCAGCACGGACATAATCAGCGGCTCGAGCAAACTGGTGAGATTGTCCACAGAATTATCCACCAACTCCTCATAGTGCAGCGCCGCCTTTTCCAACATCTCGTCCAGCGCTCCCGACTCCTCACCAATCGCGGTCATCTGTTGCAGGAGTATAGGAAACATCTGAGTCGCCTTGATCGCAATCTGTAACTGCACACCGGTGGTGACATCATCCCGCACCCGTAAAATCGCATCGTGATAGGGGGCATTGCCAGCGGCACCGGACACTGATTCCAGAGCATCGACAATGGGTACACCGGCGGCAAAGGTCGTTGCAAGAGTACGGGCAAAACGCGCCACTACAGAGTTATAGATAATACCGCCGATAATCGGCAGCTTTAAGGAGTAGCGATCCACCTGATAGGCAAACTTCTTTGAGCGGAAACGCGCCTCTTTAAAGGCATATAGGCCGACCCCGATCGCCACCAATACAATCAGCCAATATTGCTGCATCATCTCCGATAGACCCAGCACAAAGAGGGTAAAGGCCGGCAGGTCAGCGCCAAAGCTACTAAAGGTCTCCGCAAATACTGGCACCACTTTAATTAGCAAGATCCCAGTCACCACCAGCGCCACCACCAATACGGCAATGGGGTAGGTGAGGGCTTTCTTGATCTTGGCTTTTAACTGCTCGGTTTTTTCTTTGTAGGTGGCAACTCGGTCGAGCATGGTCTCCAGAGCACCGGCGGTCTCACCGGAATCCACGAGGCTGCAAAATAGATCGTCAAAATAGCGCGGGCTGCGGCGCAGGGCGTTGGCAAAGCTACCCCCAGCCGCCACATCATCGCGAATCTGGCGGATTAGTGACTGCATGGTGGGGTTACTAAAGCCATCGGCGACAATATCAAAGGACTGCACCAGGGGCACGCCGGCTTTCATCATAGTCGCTAATTGCCGAGTAAATAGTGCGATATCTGCGGGCACAATTTTCTTTGCGCTACTAAACAGTGGTTTGGGTTTTTTCTTGATCGAGGTGGAAATAATTCCCTGTTTGCGCAACTGTCCTTTAACGGCAATTAGAGTGTCAGCTTGAATTTCCCCCTGAACTTTCTCGCCCTTGCGATTTTTGCCGCGGTAGATAAACAGCTGACTGTCGGCAGTCGTGGCCATAAGCTTTTTCCTTCCTTGTTTTTAGAGCGAGTCCCTGAAGCTAGTGATACTAGTCCTTGGTAATACGATTGGCCTCTTCAATACTAATTAGACCAAGTGCGGCCTTACGTAAAGCCGAGCTGCGCAGAGGTCTAAAGCCTTCCTTTACCGCGGCATCGAGAATATCCAAGGAGCTGCCGCCCTCCATAATAATGCGTGAGATGGCCGGGGTGATTTTAAGGGTTTCATAAACACCCACACGACCCTTATAGCCATTGCTGCAAAGACTACAGCCGATAGGCTTGTATACCCTGATCTGATCTCGAGGAATACCTATATGGTCAAAGCCCTCTTCGCTGAGTACCTTATCGGGAATATCATCAAATGGCTGACGACACTGGGAGCAGAGTTTGCGCCCGAGACGCTGGGCGATAATTAAATTCACCGAAGTCGCCACGTTAAAGGCCGGCACACCCATATTTAATAGTCGGGTCAGCGTTTCCGGGGCGCTGTTAGTGTGCAGGGTGGAGAGCACTAGGTGACCGGTCTGAGCCGCCTTGATGGAGATCTCCGCGGTCTCCAGATCTCGAATCTCACCGACCATCACCACATCCGGATCCTGACGTAAAAACGAGCGCAGCGCCTCGGCAAAGGAGAGCCCCACACGCATATTAATCTGCGTCTGGTTAATGCCCTCCATATTAATTTCAATGGGGTCCTCCGCGGTGGAGATATTGCGCTCCGTGGTATTGAGAATATTGAGTCCGGTATAGAGAGATACTGTTTTGCCGCTACCGGTCGGCCCGGTTACTAAAATCATCCCCTGAGGTCGCGCCAAAGCATCCATATAGAGCTGCTTTTGATCATCCTCATAGCCCAGCGCCTCAATGCCCATCTTGGCACTGCTCGGGTCGAGGATACGCAGCACGATCTTTTCACCAAATTGCAGGGGCAGCGTATTGACCCGGAAATCGATGGCCTTATTCTTTGACAGCTTTAATTTAACCCGGCCATCCTGAGGCACCCGGCGCTCAGAGATATCCATGCGTGACATCACCTTTAAGCGCGCTGCCAGACGAGGAGCCAAATTGGCCGGTGGTCGGGACATCTCCTGGAGAATACCGTCCACCCGAAAGCGCACTCGATAGGATTTTTCATAGGGTTCAAAGTGAATATCTGAGGCGCCGAGACGAATGGCATCCAACAGCATCTTATTGACAAAGCTTACAATCGGCGCATCGTCCTCGCCGTTATTATCGCTATCATCTACCGAATCTGCGCTCTCATCGATAGCCTCCATGCCTATATCATCGAGGTGCACATCATCCATTGTGCCAAGGGCCTCGCCAATATCACCGTCACTGTAGCCCTCCAGCCACTTTTCCAATGTCTCGCTGATATCCGAGTAGAGTGCCAGCACCGGCTCCACGGCAACACCTGCCTGAAACTGAATCTCCGTAATCGCCCGTTGATTAGTCGGATCGGCAACTGCCAAAAATAGACGCTTGCCGCGCAATACCAGAGGAATCGCCTGGTGCTTTTTGAGCAGTTTGCTGTCCACTATATCTCGAGGGAAATAGTCAGGGTTGTGTTGATCGAGGGCGTAGAGGGGAATACCAAATTCTTTAGAAGCGGACTCGCCAATCTGATGTGACGACAGCAGATGTTTATCGCAGAGATACCGTACCAGAGAGATTTTATCGGTTTTGGCGCTAGCGCTGGCTTCCTCAATAACGGTTGCAGCAATTAGCTGATCATCGACCAGGCGCTTTGGCAGGCCATGCAATGCAAGCTGGGGCATATTCATATCAGCGATCATCCTTAATTAACAGTACCGGCAAGTCTACTGAGCGTATTTGATCCATGCCGTGCCAAATGCCACAGAACAAAAAATATTCTGTGAACCAGATAACAGTCTATTTAAAAACAGTTGGCATACATGGTCGCTCTGCATCAGCAAATGCTACTTGTATAGAAGGTTATTTATTTTTCTTATAGAGAAGTGTTTTTAAAAGGCCTTCTGGAGCAGCTATGTCTAAAAGCATAGTTGAGTAAAAAGGAAAAATTGAAAAACTTAATTTCTGTCTTTTTGAAAATAACTGACAGAAAAAGTCACAAACTGACAGAGCCATGTCGATTGGCGGCAATATAAGGCGCTATTTATTTGGTTAATTAAATTTTTAAATCTGTAAGTTATTGAAATAGAACGCTAATCTTATTTTGGCATAGCAATTGCTAATGTCTTAGCGTGAAACAATATTTGCCAGTTAACTGGAATAACGAATTTTTAATCTAATGGAGAGTAACTATGAAGACGAATAGAAAGCAAAGTGGTTTTACCCTAATCGAACTGATGATTGTTGTAGCAATTATTGGTATTTTGGCGGCAGTTGCATTGCCAGCTTATCAAAATTACACCTTAAAAGCTGAGTTTACAGAAACTAAAGTAGCTACTGGATCCTTGAAAACGGGAGTTGAAGTTTGCTCGCAAACTTTGGGTTTAGCTGCTGGTGGTAATTGCGATAATAATACTAATGGTATTCCAGCCAATGTGACTGCAGCAAATGAAATCGTTGGTATGGCCTTGACAGGCACTGCCCCTGCTAAAACGGGAGCCGCAGCCGTTGGAGATACATTTATTATCACAGCGACAGCACCTACATCCTCTCCGAATACCACAGGAACATTCACTCTAACTGGAACGCTTCAGGCCGGAGGTCGTATTGTTTGGGACGGCGGCATTTGTAACCCGGTAGCTATATGTTAATAGTTGTACACTAATAAAAAAGGCTCCTAAGGGAGCCTTTTTTATTCTATTTTTTAGACCCTAATCCACCAACCTCATCGATAAATCCACCGCCCGAATATGCTTAGTAATACTCCCAGATGAAATAAAGTCCACCGCCCCATGGCTATAAGCCTTAATTTTTTCTTCAGTAATATCCCCCGACACTTCAATCTTCGTCTCACCCAAATCTAAGGACGACAGCGCCTCGATATCAGCGGGTGAGAAATTATCCAGCATCACCACATCGGCCTTGGCGGCCAGTGCCTGATGCAGTTCATCAACTGTTTCCACTTCCACTTCCACCAGTTTATCCGCTGCAATCTCTCGAGCTTTGGCGATGGCCTTGCCGATTCCGCCACAGGCGGCGATATGATTTTCTTTAATTAAGAATGCATCGTAGAGGCCAATACGATGATTTTGGCAGCCCCCCACTGCGGCGGCATATTTTTGCGCCAGACGCAGGCCGGGAACGGTTTTGCGGGTGTCGAGAATTTTAATCTGACTATTTGAACTATTTAAACCGATATCAGCATATTGACGGGCTGTGGTGGCAGTAGCGGATAGGGTCTGCAAAAAATTCAGAGCCGCCCGTTCTCCGGTGAGCAGTACTCGAGTATTGCCGCGCAGAGTTAAGAGCTTTTGGTCGGGGCTGACGTTGTCGCCCTCGTTAATATGCCATTCAATTTGAGTGCTGGCGGTGTGATCGGCTGAGTTGAGATCTAACTGTCGAAATACCTCGTCCACCCAGGGGCGTCCGCAGATCACTGCCTGATCACGACAGATTACCACCGCAGTGGCGCGCTGTTGCGGCGGTATAAGCTGTGCGGTGATATCGCCGCTGCCAATATCCTCTTCCAGGGCGCGGGCAACAGACTGGGGAATATCCTTGCGGAGGTCGTCGCCAAGCATATAACTGGGGTTATTGGCTATGTGGCTGGGTTTTTCGATGCTGGTCATTAAGGTCTCGAGAGTCAGTTTTAAGTCGTCACAGTCTGTGTCTTTAGGCCCTATTTGGCAGGCTCAATGTGCAAGCGCGAGAGTATAGCAGTATTGATTGGTCGGTGATTTATTGGCGGGGTAATTGATAATTGGTTTTTTTTATGTGATCTGGTTCAATTTAAACCATACTTGAACGATTAATCAGACGGCTAATTTAGTATCAGTCGACTATCGCATCCGTGCATCGCAAAAGTGCCTCGCCAAGGGGTTGGCAGCTAAATGAGTAATGGATCTCGTCACGCAGAGCAACAGCTCGTCCAGTCGTTGAGGCAGCACTGCCAACAACAGTTGGCTGATGCCTTTGATAAATTCCAACCACTCTGTATCACCAAACTCGCTGCTCTAGCCTCTAATGCCGAGAGCAATCGCTTGCAAACTCTCTATTTCGATACCCAGCGCTTGCTGCGCCTGCAGGGGGCGGAGATTGAGCTGCGCGCCATCGATACGGCTGTGGAGGCTATGAGTTTGGGTGAGCATTTATTGGGCACTTTAGTCGGTACTTCACCCGACATTTTAAACGGCACTCCGCCAACAGCAAACCACAGCAGTAAATCTGAGCCCTCTACCCCAGGATCAGTCCGGGGTGCCGGAGATAGCCTTAAGCTCCTCGAGCATGAGGATCTCGAGGTGATGATTGCTCTGGATAACTGCTCTAGCCGGGTGCGGGAGGAGCTGGGTGGAGAGTTTTATGAACTGGAGGGGCGTTTTAAATCGCTGTTTCAGCCCTACAGTAAAGCTGGCAATAACAGCGGCCTGCCGAGTCCCATACCGCTATCGCCCGATGCTCTGCTCGAGGCTTTAGTCGGTGCCCTCGATGATGACATGATTGCCATTGAGGTACAGTTGGAGTTGGTCAAGATCTTTGCTCAGGTGTGCTTTGATCGCTCCTATGGGGAAATGCTCAACAGGGTGATTGATGAGCTCGCGGAGGCGGGTTTTGAGTTGCTGGCAAACCCTGATGAAAATCATAGCGAGAGACCCGACCGTCCCCAGAGAAAACCCGAACCAAATACTCAGACAGCTGACTCTATTGAGGCTAAAACGGAGCCTAGTACAAACCAGTTGGATGACTTGCATAGCACCAGGACTGAAGCGGATATTTTATCTCAGGCAGGCTTGGCTCGTACGGCTGGAAGTGAAACTGGCGTCGAAGAGCAGCGGAGTGCTTATGGGGATGAGTCTCTCGCTATGCCCAACAGTCGGGTTCAAACCGAACTGCTGGCTAAGATCAGCTCGATGTTGGAAAACGCAGATCAAGAGGTACAGCTCGAAGCCGCCATTGGTGAGAGCCAAGCCAGCCATTCTGGGCCGCATAGCAGGGCAACCGCAACCAGTAAAGGCAGCGCTAATCGCGCCCTATCTCGCCGCCCCTGTATGGATAAGCCCCAGCTTTTTGCTGAGATCAACAAGCATATTAATCATCTGGTTAGCCACCGCAGTGAGCTTGCGAGCAATGGTCAGATTACTCGAGATCTCTCAGCTGCCATGAAGCAGTTAGAGCAGGGCGAAGAGGGTAGCCGTCTGCATCGCAACGATGCCAGCGTTTTTCAGGTGGTGGAAAATACCTTTGCCAGTTTTGGTGAGTCTATGGTGGTGGCGCCGGAAGTACGTCAGGTGATCAATCGCTGTGAGATTCCGATGCTCAAATTGGCACTTAAAAAGCCGCTGTTATTTGAACAGGAAAATCATCCTATTAGGCGGCTGTTTAATGAGATGGCCAAATATGCCATTGGCTTAGAACAGGGGGGTTGCGAAGACAATAAAATTTATCAACAGATGTTGAGACTGGCTGAGACCATGAGCGCGGACTCCTTCGAGGAGCGCAATCTGCCCCTAATGTTGAGCGAGTTTATGAGCATTATCGATCGCGATAAGCGGGTCACTTCGATCTCAGAAAAGCGCGAGATTGAACGGGTGGCGGTGCGGGAAAAGGTCAACTGGGCGCGCACCCGAGTAGAGGAAGAGGTGGCCAAGCGCATGGTTGGCAAAAACCATGCTCAGGCAGTTATTGATTTTGTTCAGCGCAGTTGGTGTTTGGTGCTGCATATGGCCCACCAGCAAAAGGGTGAGGTGAGCAGTGACTGGCAGGTGGCGCTCAAGCTGCTGGATAATCTGCTTTATTTGGCCAGTCGTCCGGCTAGTGAAAAAGACCTTAAATACCGCCATGAATTAATTAAGCATTTGGATCTGCGTCTCGGACATATCTCCACGGACATCACCCAGCGCAGCCTCCAGATCGAGCAGCTCACTGAGGTTTTGGGCTTGAATCCATCACCACAGCGCACCGCCAAGATCACCGAGATGGCTCCGGCAGCAAAGAAATGGGCGCACAAGCTAGTAAAGAAATATCGCTCAGGAAGCGAGGTCGAGGACCGTCTGGTGGATGAGGTCACTCAGGTGCTGATGCCAGCCCTCAAAACTGAATTGCCGGGTAAGAATATAGCTCAGGCGGTACGGGATGCTGAGACCATCGATAGCGATGCTCAACGGCGTCTCGCGGCGATGAAAACCGGTTGTTGGATTGAGTTGGGGGGTGAGATCAAAGCGCACAAACGCGGCAAGCTGGCTGGCATTGTTGGGCCATCCTGGAAGTATGTGTTTGTCGACAATCAGGGCAAATTAATTGCCGAGCGCGACAGAGCGCGCTTGGCGGTAGATATTTTGAATGGTACTGTCACAGTCTTAGATGATTCCTATCTTTTTGATAAAGCCATTAAACAAGCAATCACTCAAATCAAGGGATTGCCCGTCGCGAGCTAGCAGATCGCCCTTTATGCAGATAGAAATATGCAGATAGAAAACGGTTGGTTGACTAGTGCCACTCAGATGCCTTCGCCAAATACTGACCAGCGCCCACAGGTTGCTGATATCAGTTTATTGGTGATTCACAATATTAGCTTGCCACCGAATCAGTTTGGCGGTGGCTATATTGGCGAGTTTTTCAATAATCGTCTGGATCCCGAGGCTGATGACTATTTTGCTGAGATCTGTCACCTTAAAGTCTCCTCACATCTATTGATTGATCGTCAGGGCGACATCACTCAGTTTGTCGGTTTTAATCAGCGCGCCTGGCACGCCGGGGTCTCGCAATTTGAAAATCGCAACGGCTGCAATGATTTTTCCATTGGTATCGAAATGGAAGGGGCCGATCATATTCCCTACACTGACGTTCAATATCAGGTGCTGGCTCAGGTCAGTAAAGCTCTGCTGGACGCTTACCCGCTGATAAGCCGAGACCGTATTGTTGGTCACAGTGATATTGCACCGGGACGCAAAACCGATCCGGGGCAGGCGTTTCAATGGGACCACTACAAAAAGCTGCTCGGCTAAATGCCGGGACTAATATCACAGGGGTAGAACGTGCATTTTCTGATTATTTTAATCGCCATTGCAGTACTGGAAAGCAATGGCCAATTGGCTTTTATTCAGCGCGATCTCTGGGTGCGGAAATGGCACGGGGCACTGGCTAGGCTGCCGGCTCTGGCAAACCACTCCTGGCCAAAAGTCTTGGTTTATGTGCTGGTGCCGGTTATCGCCTTGCAGTTGGTGCTCTGGTATCTCGGTAGCGGCGGCAACGGCATACTGGTGTTTCTACTTGAGCTTGGCGTATTGCTTTACTGTCTGGGCCGCGGCGACCTCGGAGCCCAGATTAGTGTGCTCGAGCCAGACATTCAGCGCAGAGATTTGCAGGCCGCTTTTCACGATGCGGCAGTGTTTAATATTGGTCATCGTGCGGTGCCGGTGAATAATGCGGATAGTTCAGGGAACACCGAGGGTACAGGGAATACAGAGGGTGCAGGGAATACAGAGGGTGCAGAGGGATTTTTTCGTGAACTGGCGGCAACATTACCCTACCGATTGTTTGAACGCAGCTTTGTGGTGGTACTCTGGTTCTTTTTTCTCGGCGCGCCCCTAGCCTTAGCTTATCGTCTACTAGCACTGCATGGGGATATGCAGTTGGAGGTACAAAAGGGTGTGAGCGAGGCCGAGGATGAAAAAGAGGAAGAGGAAAATAGCACACCGCTGCTCGAAGTCTCGGCGCCAAACGCAGCCAATACATTACTCTGGTATCTCGAGTGGATCCCTGTTCGGTTTCTCGCTCTGACTCTAGGTTTGATGGGCGACTTTTCTCAAGCTGTCGGGCCACTAAAGGAGTTGGCGTTTTGTCCGAAAACCTCTACTGCGGAAGTGTTGCGTCTCTGTGTGTTGGGTGCACTTAATCAGCAGCCCTCCAGTGCTGCAGAGAGCAGCCAAGATAAGAATCTGTCCGAAACCAATGAAACCGCGGCACTCTCTCAGGTTGCAGAGATTGTTGCGCTATTTAGACGGTCCATGACCGGTTGGCTGGTGGCGATTGCGCTGTTGGTTCTCACTAGCTAGGGCTTTTTTCCGGGCTGTTCCAAGGGGCGACTTTCAGCAGTAATAGCATGCCGGGAATCGCCAGAGCAGTGCACAAATAGAAGAAATGTTCCCAGCCTAGGCTCTCGACAATAATCCCAGAGAATGAACTCACCACAGTGCGTGGTACCGCTGTCAGTGCAGTAAACAGGGCTAGCTGTGTGGCCGCGAATGCCGGGTGTGTAGAGCGCGCCATAAAGGCGACAAATGCGGCGGCGCCGAGGCCGACGCCGAGATATTCAAAGCTAATCACCAGACCCAGCAGCCACAAGCCTTCTCCCACTCTCGCCAGCAGAGCAAAACCTAGGATCGACACGATCTGCACCAGACCAAATAGCCACAGTGCCCGATTGATGCCGATCTTGAGCATCAGGATGCCGCCAATAATACCGCCCACGATCATCGGCCACAGAGCCGCATGTTTGGCGATCAGGCCGATTTGAGTTTTGGTGAAACCCATATCCAGATAGAAGGGGGTCGCCAGCGCCGTGGCCATGTTGTCGCCGAGTTTATACAACAGCATAAAACCCAGAATCAGACAGGCCTGTTGAACACCCTGACGGGAAAAGAACTCTTTAAAGGGATCGACAATGGCTTGATTGAGAGTGGTGGGGTGGCGGGCATCGGCCTTGGGCTCGGAGATACTTAGGGTCATTACAATGCCGATTAACATAAAGGCGGCGGTGACCATAAATACCGTCTGCCAAGGCAGACTGTCGGCCAGTATTAACGACAGGGAACCGGGTACTAATCCGGCAATTCGATAGGCGTTTACATGGATCGAATTGCCCAGTCCCAGCTCTTGGTCCGGCAGTATCTGACGGCGGTAGGCGTCTAGAACAATATCTTGAGTGGCGCTTAAAAAGGCGATTAACAGGCACAGCCAGGCGATGCTCCAGATCTCGGTATTGGGGTTTAGAAAGCCCAGAGCGCCAATCGACAATAATAAACCGATCTGAGTTGCCAGCATCCAGCCGCGGCGCAGGCCGCCGCCAAATCCAAAATGCCGCGAGCCGGGCATCCCCAAACGATAGCGATCAAGCAGCGGCGACCAAAAGAACTTCCAGGTGTAGGGCAGGCCGATCAGGGCAAAGAAGCCGATCTCCTTAAGACCCACGCCCTCGGAGCGCAGCCAGGCCGGTACCAGTGAGATCAGTAAATATAGCGGCATGCCCGAGGCAAAGCCGGTAAAGATACAGATCAACATACGGCGATTTAATAGTGCCTGTTTGATGCTGGTTGAATTCATTGTGAGCCTTAATATTGTTCTTTTAATTGCGACAAAATTTTTTGTTACTAGATCATCTGATTGCTGACAGTCTAGGGCTGCCAGCGGAATTGTTTGAGGCTGATCCGGCCCTGGTTAAATATAACCCCTTCTTCTTGCAGCAGTGTTCGTTGCTGCAGGCCGCTGTCAGACTCTGGGCCGAGACTGATTTTGCCCGCTGCATTGATCACTCGGTGCCAGGGCAGCCTCGTTTCAGAGGGCAGGTTGCGCAATATATAGCCTATCAGCCGCGCTGCTCGTGGCAGCCCGGCTAGTTCTGCCAGCTGACCATAGGTGACTATTTTTCCGGCAGGGACCTGAGCCAGTGCAATATAGACTCGCTGTTCGCGGCTTGGCTCTTTATTTAGCTGAGGCTCTCTATCCCGCTGAGGCTCTTTACCTTGCTGAGGCTCTTTACCCCGCTGAGGCTCTTGATCCAGAGCACAGTTCCTTTGTTTAGTCTTCATGTCCCAAGATTACGCTATTCGCCGCGCTGTTGAAATAGACGAAACTACCCCCATGTAACTAACATCCCTCCCAAACTGGGCCGGTAAACATGAGATAACGACTGTGCGCTTACTATTTTTAATATTTGTCATTATGCCAGTGCTGGAGATGTGGCTGCTGATAACTGTTGGCGGCCAGATTGGCGCGCTGCCTACTATTGGCTTGGTGCTGCTCACTGCACTGGTGGGTGTCAATCTGCTCCGTGCGCAGGGTTTCGATACATTGTGGCGCGGCCAGCGCAAGTTTGCTGAGGGTCAGTTGCCTGCTCAGGAAATCGCTGAGGGCATCATTCTCGCGGTATCTGGAGCGTTATTGTTAACACCGGGATTTGTTACCGATGGCATTGGCTTTGCCGGCTTGATCCCTATGGTGCGCGGGGCTATGGCGCGCTTGGTGCTGAGTCGTATGGTGGTCACTGGTGCTTCATCTGCTGGGAGCTTTACCGCTGGGGGGCGCAGCCATCAGCGCGGCCCCAGAGTCGATCACTCCGCCACTGGCGGTTCCAATAGGTCCGATGACATTATCGAAGGAGAGTCTTGGGACGAAAAGTAACCTGACGTATTAACAGTCGTAAACAAGGAGGTTTGCCAATCAAGAAAAGATAAAAAATTTGCCGTGACCCTTGAAAAAGAATTTCGGCGCCACCATATGCAGTTCAACCGGGGAATTCCCCCACGTTTTCATTAATTTTTGAACATCGTAGTCAGACAAATTGGAGAGACAAAGTATGAAGATTCGTCCATTACACGACCGAGTGATCGTTCGTCGCGAGGAAGAAGAAGCAACATCCGCTGGCGGTATTCTGTTGCCAGGATCTGCTCAAGAAAAGCCCAACCAAGGCGAAGTTATCGCTGTTGGCAGTGGCCGAGTGTTGGATAACGGCGATGTGCGCCCAGTTGATGTGAAAGTGGGTGATAAGGTTGTGTTTGGCAAGTATGCCGGACAGGACACCATTGATGTCGAAGGTGAAGAGCTGATTATCCTCAGCGAAACCGATATCAAAGCTGTTGTTGAAGCCTAGGGCTCACAAAGCTTTTGATTGATAAGTTCAGCAACAAGAACTTAGACTAATTTTTGTTATAACCAGATTAGAAAGGAATTAAACATGTCAGCTAAAGAAGTGAAGTTTGGCAGCAGTGCTCGCCAAGGTATGTTGGACGGTGTAAATATTCTCGCCAACGCGGTAAAAGTAACGCTGGGTCCCAAGGGCCGCAACGTTGTATTGGACAAGTCATTCGGTGCACCCACCGTGACTAAAGATGGCGTATCTGTAGCCAAAGAAATCGAGCTTGCAGACAAGTTTGAAAATATGGGCGCACAGATGGTTAAAGAAGTGGCTTCAAAAGCCTCTGATGAAGCCGGTGACGGCACCACTACCGCAACTGTTTTAGCTCAGGCAATTATTATCGAAGGCCTCAAGTCAGTGGCTGCCGGTATGAACCCAATGGACCTTAAGCGCGGTATCGACAAAGCTGTTGTTGCTGCTGTGACTGAAATTGCTGCACTGGCCAAGCCCTGTTCAGAGTCGAAAGAAGTCGCTCAGGTGGGTACTATCTCTGCCAACAGCGATGCACATATTGGTGACATTATTGCTGAAGCTATGGACAAAGTGGGCAAAGAAGGCGTCATTACCGTTGAAGAGGGCACAGGCCTGGAGAATGAGCTGGATATCGTTGAAGGTATGCAGTTTGATCGCGGTTACCTCTCTCCCTACTTTATCAACAATCAAGAGAATATGAGCGCTGAGCAAGAGAGCCCATTTATTCTGTTAGTTGATAAGAAGATCTCCAATATTCGTGAGCTACTGCCACTGCTGGAAAATGTTGCTAAAGCTGGCAAGCCGCTGATGATTATTGCAGAAGATGTTGAAGGCGAAGCTCTGGCTACGTTGGTTGTAAACAACCTGCGCGGCATTGTAAAAGTGTCTGCCTGTAAAGCACCGGGTTTCGGCGATCGTCGCAAAGCAATGCTTGAAGATATCGCTACCCTGACTGGTGGTACTGTGATCTCTGAAGAAGTAGGTCTAGATCTCGAAACTGCTACCCTTGATCATCTGGGTACAGCCAAACGCATCACCATGACCAAAGAAGCCACAACGATTGTTGATGGCGCTGGCGATGCAACAGCTATCGGTGCTCGCGTTCAGCAGATCCGTGCACAGATCGAAGATACCAGTTCAGACTACGACCGTGAAAAACTTCAGGAACGCGTAGCCAAGTTGGCTGGCGGTGTTGCAGTGATAAAGGTTGGTGCTGCTACTGAAATGGAAATGAAAGAGAAAAAAGCCCGCGTTGAAGACGCCCTGCACGCAACTCGTGCTGCGGTTGAAGAAGGCGTGGTACCTGGCGGCGGTGTTGCTCTGGTCCGTGTACTGCAGAAGATTGCAGATATCACTGGCGATAACAATGACCAAACCGTGGGTGTTGGCATTGCCCTGCGCGCTATGGAAGCGCCACTGCGTCAGATCGTTGAAAACGCTGGTGGAGAAGGTTCCGTGGTTGTGGATAAGGTTAAGTCTGGCGAAGGTAACTACGGTTACAACGCTGCTTCAGGTGAATACGGCGATATGATTGGCATGGGTATTCTCGATCCGGCTAAAGTTGCTCGTACTGCACTGCAGGCGGCTGCCTCTATCGCTGGTCTGATGATCACCACTGAAGCTATGGTTGCGGATGCGCCTAGCGATGCAGCTCCTGCTGGCGGTATGCCAGATATGGGTGGCATGGGCGGAATGGGTGGCATGGGCGGCATGATGTAATCAGTCCTCCCGACTCACTTTATAAAGCTTAAAGAAGAGCCCCGTAGATTACTGCGGGGCTTTTTTTTAGGGTAAATGTTTTTATTGCCTAAAAAAGTGTCAAAAAAACACCTTTGCAGGCCTAAGGTGATTGCTATTTCGCCGCTCTTCCCCAACAATTGGCATCAAGAAAAGTAGACGTCCGTAAAGGCGCAATTCGTTAAAAACTATATAAATGGAGTCTGTTATGACCGGTGAGTTAATTGATTTTCTAGTCCGTTGGGGCCACGTGCTGTTCGGAATCGTCTGGATAGGTATGCTGTACTACTTCAACTTTGTTCAGGGCGGCTACTTTAAAGAAG
>JAQXEN010000069.1 GCA_029250825.1 Porticoccaceae bacterium | reverse complement strand
CTCAACTATCAAAAGCGCTTGGGCAAACTGTTTATGCAGCGCAACAGCGCGCAGTTTGGTTTTGATTTGGTCACATCCCCGGCGTCGACAACCAGTCAGAGCGCTGGCGTCAATATGTTACCCAACACCCTATTCGATCGACGCCTCGACTTAACTCTGGGTGGTGAGCAGTTTGAGATTCTCCATACTCCCGCGGAAACCTACGATGCCCTGACCGTTTGGATGCCGGAATATAAAGCCGCTTTTGTCGGCGATCTGTTTTACCGTTCATTCCCAAATATTTACACCTTGCGGGGCACCAAGCCGCGCTGGGCGCTGGATTATATTGAATCGATTAATCGGGTACTGGCACTGCAACCGGAAATTCTGTTGCCCAGTCACGGCGAACCGATTCTCGGCAATAAGGCCATTCGCGGAGAGATGATTCGCTACCGCGATGCCATTCAATATGTCCATGACCAGACCGTGCAGGGCATGAACCAGGGCCGTGATGTGTTTAGTTTGATGCGCGAGATTAAACTCCCCGCCGAACTGGATGTGGGTGAGGCTTACGGCTGGGTCTCCTGGTCCGTGCGGGGTATTTATGAGGGCTATATGGGCTGGTTCGATGGTGATCCCGTAAATATGTATGCGCAATCGCCCCAGTCGATTTATGCCGACTTGGTGGAACTTGCCGGGGGTGCCGAGAACGTTGTGGCGCTGGCGAAAGAAACGCTAGATGGGGGAAATGCTGTTAAAGCACTGCTGCTAATCGAGGCGGCACTGGATGCGGAGCCAGATAATCGTGCGGTGCAGACTATGCGGTTGCAAATACTCATGGCTCTGCGCAAAGCTTCAGGCAACCTCAATGAGTCCGGTTGGCTCAACCATGGTATTAAACAAACTAAGCGCCAGATGGCACCTTGATCGGCCATTAGTGCCTTTACGTTATTTAAGAGAAATTAATATGAACCAATCAAAAGACTCTCAGTTAGACGCGTTTCAAGTAGATGCTGCGCCTGAGGATAGAACTGTTGCAGAGGCTCCGGGCTTCGACACGCTAATTATCAATGCTAAAGTATTTAACAATGGCGAGGCCGCGGTGGTTGAAGATCTGGCCATTGCCGGAGGGCGCATTGTCGCCCGAGGTCAAAACCTCGATCAGGCTAGCGCCGCGAAGGTGATTGATGGCACCGGGCTGTGGTTGATGCCGGGTCTATTTGATATTCATACCCATTATGATTTGGAGCTCGAAGTGGCGCCGGGTCTGCCAGAGTCAACCCGTCATGGTACTACGTCGGTAGTAATCGCTAACTGCAGTTTGGGATTGGCCTTTGGCAATCAGCGCGATGGCACCAATGATCCGATTGTTAGCTGTTATGCACGAGTGGAAAATATCCCCAAGTCGGTGCTGCGCAGCTGTGCCGACAACTGTACCTGGGATAATCCAAAGGACTATTTAGATCATCTGGATACGCTTAAATTAGGTCCAAATGTGGCGGTGTTATTTCCTCACTCCATGTTGCGTATCGAGACTATGGGCTTTGATGCCAGTGTTAGCCGCGATCCCACGAGTGCCGAAATTGAAACCATGAAGGGCACATTGAGGGATGCTCTGGAGCAGGGCTATGTGGGTTTTTCCACGGATGCCTTGCCCTTTCACTATCTCGCCGCCCAGCCCCACTGCGATAAAACCATTCCCACTCAGTTTGCTAAGTATGGCGAGATCAAACAGTTGGCTCAGGTGGTGCGCGAGGTCGGCGCTGTATGGCAGGCAACGCCACCCAAAGACAGTGTGATTGGCACCTTAAAAACCTTTTTGCTGACCAGCGGGCGGCTCTACGGCACGCCGTTAAAAACCACCGTGGTGGCGGCACTGGATATTGCCAATAACTGGCGTATTTCCGGCCTGGCTAAACGCTTGGCAAGCATACTCAACTCTCGTTTGATTCGGGGTGACTTTCATATGCAGGCGCTGGGCGCACCGTTTAAAGTTTGGTCTGATGGCGCCGTAACGCCCCTTGCGGAAGAGATTCCGGAGCTGCGCCGCCTCAATGAAACCGATCTTGAAAACCGTGCTGAACGGCTCGCTATTCTCAATGATGCGGATTATGTCAAAGCGTTTAAAGCCATGTGGATGGAAGGCAAGCAGGGCTGGAATATGGCGCGCCTGAAGCGCAAAGTGAATCTTGAGGACTACGCCTTTAACCGCACGCTCGCCGATATGGATGTGGTGCGCTGCCCGCAACAGAACTGGCAGGGCATGACTTTTCAGGCGCTGTTTGAGCGTATTCTGGCGTTTAATAGTGATCAGCTTAACGAGACTATCAGCCAGAGTGAGCGGGATTTGCTGGAGACGGATTTTAATTGGATCGCCGATGAAGGCGACTTTATGTTGCAGATGCTGAGATGCTTTGACAATGACCTGAGCTGGAGCACAGTCACCGCCAACCGCGATATGAAAACCGTTCGCGAATTACTGATGCACCCGAATCTGTTACCCGGTTTTAATGATAGTGGCGCGCATCTGACCAATATGGCTTTCTATGATGTGAATCTGCGCAGTTTGCAATTGGCGGCTCAGGGTGGCGAAGCCGATGTCAGCTATATGGTTAAGCGCCTGACCAAAGATCCCGCTGACGTCTT
>JAQXEN010000065.1 GCA_029250825.1 Porticoccaceae bacterium | reverse complement strand
TCGAATCCCTCATTCCCGACCACTTTCCGGCTTTGTAAAATGCGCCCGTAGCTCAGCTGGATAGAGCAACGGCCTTCTAAGCCGTGGGTCGCAGGTTCGAATCCTGCCGGGCGCACCATCTTTATCAGATGGGCCCACATGTAGGACTGGTCAATCAGTAATACTCAATGGTGGACGTAGCTCAGTTGGTAGAGCCCCGGATTGTGATTCCGGTGGTCGCGGGTTCAATCCCCGTCGTCCACCCCATTTGATACCCCTCTTGTACTGCGTCATGGTTATAATTTTTCCTTATGCTCGGCAAAAAAGGTTGCTTTAAACTCAACGGTTGCCTATTTTATCGCCTTCAATTTAATCCAATAATTTTTGATTTAAACAGGTCTAAACATGTCTGCACTGATTCTTGATGGCAAAACCCTTGCCGCGCAAACCGAAGCCGAACTGTCTCAACGAGTTGCTGCGCTCAAAGCAGCGAATAATGGTCAGGCTCCTATTCTGGCAACCATTCTAGTGGGCGGTGACCCGGCCTCTGCAACCTATGTCAAGATGAAGCAGAACGCCTGCAAGCGTGTTGGTATGGAGTCAATCGCAGTAGAGATGTCCGAAGACACCAGCACCGAACAGTTGTTGGCAAAAATTGAAGAACTCAATAATAATCCCGACTGCCATGGCATCCTGTTGCAGCATCCAACGCCCAAGCAGATTGATGAGCGCGCCTGTTTTGATGCCATTGCACTGGCCAAAGATGTGGACGGCGTGACCTGTCTCGGCTTTGGTCGTATGGCGATGAACGAAGAAGCCTATGGCTCCGCCACACCCCAGGGCATTATGCGCATTTTAGAGGGCTACAATGTTGAGATGTCAGGCAAACACGCTGTTGTAGTAGGCCGCAGCCCAATTCTTGGCAAGCCAATGGCGCTGATGCTATTGAATGCTAATGCCACAGTGACTGTCTGTCACTCGAAGACAGAAAATCTTCCCGAGCTAATCAAGCAAGCGGATATTTTAGTCGGCGCAGTGGGCCGACCTGAGTTTATTAAAGCTGAGTGGATTAAAGATGGCGCAGTGGTTGTTGATGCCGGCTACCACCCTGGCGGCGTTGGCGATATTGAACTGACTCCGCTGGTTGATCGCGTTGCCTCCTACACGCCGGTTCCCGGTGGTGTTGGCCCAGTGACTATCAACACACTGATTCTACAATCAGTTGCCGCGGCGGAAAAAAGCCTCGGTTAGATTCAACTTGAGATACCAAAAAGCCGCTAGCTCTCGAAGGGCCAGCGGCTTTTTAATAGGTGCTAAAGGTCTTTGAATAAAGGCATGTTAAGCATAGCAAGCGGCTTGTATTAGGGAGCCTAGCGGTCTGTATTAGGAAGCCTAGCCGCTTGTATTAGGGAGCCTAGCGGCTTTCTCTCAAAGCAATTAATTGCTTATGAAGCTCCGCAACAAGCGACTTATACTCTCTATTATCATCCAGATTAACGCTCTCTTGGGGATCATTTAGGTGATCAAAGAGCATCCGCGCCGTCACATTACCCTGCTGATCAAACCACTCTGTCATGGCATAACGATCGGTCTTAATCACATCTGCTGCATGCCAGCGTGGAAATACCGCCGCTTTGCCCGGGGCGCTGCTATCAAGAAGCTGGCTAACAAAGCTGTCCCCTTGCAACTGCGGAAGTTTAGGCTTGCCCAACAACTCTAGCAATGTTGGAAATATGTCGACAAATTCAACCAAACCCTCTGCGACACCCACTCCCGGATTCAACAACGGGCGAGATTCATCGCCTTTGGCTAGAGTACTTTCCAGCAGCCTCCCCATCAACGATGTCTCGGTGAGGGTTGTCGGTAACTTAACGATTAACGGTGCTTTTGTCGCCACATCAAAGGGCGAGTGTTTAACCCACAACCCATGCTCACCAAGGCTAAAGCCATGGTCACCGGCGAGGATAACAATGGTATTGTCATCGAGATTGAGTTGTTTCAGTTTGGCCAGTAATTTACCCACTTGAGCATCCGAGTAGCTGACGCTAGCAAGATATCCATGAACGAGTTTCTTTGCCATAGCATCAGGCACCGGATGGGGTGCCTTGGGGATACCCTCAAATTTGCGCAACTCGCCCCAGCTGTGAATGGCCTGGCGAGGCGCTCCCACCGGCATAAGCGGATTGCTGGCAAGATTAATAGCCTCTTGCTCGTAAAGATCCCAGTAGCGTAGCGGCACAGTAAAAGGCAGATGAGGCTTTAAAAATCCCACCGCCATAAAGAAAGGTTGATCGCGCTCACTGGCGGACTCAAGGGACGCCATGGCCTGATCGGCAATCATGCCATCAAAGTAATGATTATCTGGCACATCCGCGGCTTCATAGGCGGGGCCAGTCCGATCCTTTAGAAAGCTGGCAATGTTTTCCGCGCTCTGATAATTACGGTGCCCGATACGCTTAATCTTGGCCTTTGGATTCCAGGGTGGCGTACTCCAACCTGCTTTAGAATCCTCAGAAAAGTGCAATATCTTACCGATACTTTCGCTGTAGTAGCCCTGTTTTTTGAGATAACCAAATAGCGTTTCCGCCCCTTTGGCATCCTCATCAATACGTGATTGATAACCGACAAAGCGTTTTTCCGTCGGTCTGATACCCGACATCATGCTGGCTCTCGATGCGCCGCAGACCGGTACATTGACATAGGCGTTAGCGAACAGCACAGCCTCACCGGCCAGACTATCTATGTTCGGCGACTTAACTGCTTTGCTGCCGTAAGCGCCCAATTCTGGGCGCAGATCGTCAATCATAATAAACAGCACATTGGCCGACTTGAGGTCACTGGCAACAGTATTAAATGCCAGTGACATGCCGCATATAAGGATTGGCAAAATATTTTTCATAGAGCGGCCTTTTCCTTTTTATTTTAACGGTTAGTTAGTGTGCTGCAGGTTTGCCCTTAGATAGCCCTGCCCTAACCTTATCCGGCTTCATAAAGTTACGTAGGTCTTGTTCACTGCCATCCCGTAACCATTGCTCTGGGAACTCAGCCGCTTTTGATCGCTCACCTTCACGAAACACTGCACCATGACTAAATTTCTCAGTGTAGGGAACACTCAAGCCATCGCGAGAATCCCCTAGGCGAGCAAATAACTTGCTGCGCAGATCGGCGACCACAGCCAAGGAGTCTGGATCGTGAATCAGATTGTGCATCTCTTTAGGATCTGTGCGCATATCATAGAGTTCTTCGGTATCCCAAAGGCCGTGATAGGTAATAAATTTATAGTCATCTGTGCGCAGTGCAAAGGTCGTTGGCGTGCTCGGATAATTAAATTCCCAGTAGTATTCATAGAGCAGATCATCGCGCCATTGGCTAGCTGAGTCACCCTGCGCCAGAGAATAGAGACTCTCTCCTTCAAATTGCTCGGGAGATTCAACTCCAGCAATATCTAGTATGGTCGGCGCAATATCAATATTGGCGGCTATCTCTTTGACCACATGATTGCTCTTTAAGCCATTACCCCAGGCTAAAAGTGGCACCCGCATAGACTCCTCATACGCATTACGCTTATCAATCAGACCGTGCTCACCAAACATAAAACCATTGTCACCCATCAGCATAACGATAGTGTCGTCGGCATGGCCATTGTCTTCGAGCCACTGAAACAGGCGGCCGAGACTTTCGTCCACAGCAGAGAGCGCTCG
>JAQXEN010000044.1 GCA_029250825.1 Porticoccaceae bacterium | reverse complement strand
CGGTATTAGCGTGCGTTTCCACACGTTATCCCCCACTACTAGGTAGATTCCCAAGCATTACTCACCCGTCCGCCGCTCTACTTGCCCCGAAGGACTTTCGCGCTCGACTTGCATGTGTTAGGCCTGCCGCCAGCGTTCAATCTGAGCCATGATCAAACTCTTCAGTTCAATCTTTAACCTCACCAATTAAGGAGAGGAAATGGTTACGCAAAACCTGCTTTACCATTCAAAATCTCGGTTTCAAAAACCATACACTTAACGACTCATATAAATGAGTCAGTGAGCTACTTGCTTTTGATATTCAATAATCCAATATCAACTAGCAAGTACCCACACGCATTGCTTGATTAAATTTTTAAAGAACGATTCGCTCATCAGAGCGGGGGGGCGCATTCTATAGAAGGCCGACCCATTGTCAACAGTAGAATTTAAATAATTATGAAGCCTTTATTTAACTACTTTTTCCCGCTGCTTTTTTAGCGAGTCACCCTAGTTGGGAGGCCGCATTCTACAGAGAGCTGGCACTGAGTCAACAAGTATTTCCTTTAATTTCTCAAGTCGCCTAAATGCCATTAAATACGCTGGAAAAGATGGTATTTTTTCTTCCCTAATCGGACTAGAAAGAAGCGCCCAAATAACGCGTTACTGGGATCGAACAATTCAGCTGCTTGCATATTCTGTTCCGCACCTATTGCGCGCCCATTAACAAACACAGATTGGCGGCCAAGAGCATCTTTTACTTCGCGTCCGGCTTTGGCCATCCCACAGTCCACCAACAGGCTGGTAAGGGGCTTTTCGCCGAGATCGGCCACCGGCAACTGCGATGAGGGCATACCATCGAGGCACAACTGCTCAAAATCAGACTCTGGCAACTGATTGGGATCGCCGGTAAATAATGCTTCGGTAATTCGTAACGCTGCTGCTAGCCCTTCCTCACCATGAACTAGTCGGGTCGCTTCCCTGGCCAATACAGCCTGACCCTGCGGCTTGCCTTCGGCCTGCCTGTCAGCCTCTTCCACTGCGCTGATTTCCTCTAGGGATAAGAAAGTGAAATAACGCAGGAATTTATACACATCGGCATCGGCAACATTTAGCCAAAATTGGTAGAACGCCAAGGGGGATGTCTTTGTGGGGTCAAGCCAAACTGCTCCGGCTTCTGTTTTGCCGAATTTGGTGCCGTCTGCTTTGGTAATAAGGGGGACGGTAACGGCAAAGCACTGAGATTTATTTTGCCGCCGGGCCAGGTCAATACCGCCTACTATGTTGCCCCACTGATCGCTGCCGCCTACCTGCAGGGTACAGTCGTGACGACGGTTCAATTCTGCAAAGTCCATACCCTGCAACAGAGCATAGGAGAATTCGGTAAAGGAGATCCCTGAACCCTCACGATCAAGCCGCAGCTTTACCGACTCTTTATTGATCATATTGTTCACCGAGAAATGCTTGCCCACATCACGGAGAAACTCCAGAGCAGACATCTTCTCAGTCCAATCGAGATTATTGGCCACAACGGCGGAATTAGCGCCGCAGTCAAAATCGATAAATTGGCTGACCTGACCTTTTATCTTGTCGGCCCAGCTTGAAATAACATCAGGCGTATTCAGCTTACGCTCCGCAGCTTTGAAGCTGGGATCGCCAATCATTCCGGTAGCACCCCCAACAAGCGCAATGGGAGTATGCCCCGCCTCTTGAAAACGTTTGAGTACTAAAAGCGGCACCAGATGGCCAAGATGAAGGCTGTCCGCAGTGGGATCAAAGCCACAGTACAGCGTTCGCGGCTGGTCTAAATGCTCTTCTAACTCTTTGTCAGCGGAGACCTGCGCGACCAGACCACGCTGGCGCAATTGATTGATTATCTGACTGCCACTCTGTTTCATTGCAAGGTTTTTCACTGTGTCTAATTTGGAGGCCAACTCTACAGATTGATAGGGCAAATACAAGATCTTCTCACCCCAATCAGAGCAACTACCCAGCTTGAAGCGCTTTTTAGCGCCTAAAAAGCGGAAGTAGCTCGCTGTAACTTATCAATTGATTAGGCTAAACTTGCGCGAATCGTACAAATCTGGCTGACTATGATCGTATTTATAATGCAAAAAGCGACACGTTTTTTGCATCTTATGCTCAACGTTTTCCCACGACGCCACCTTATAGCAGCGTCAGTGGTGAGCTGCTGTCTATTGATACTGGTCGCCTATCCTGTCAGTGATGCCAAAGCCAACAAACAGGTCTCAGAGCAACTCTCTATACCCATTGACCTGCCTGCTCTAGAAACCTCACCCCTTATAGAAGTAGAACCTGCCCTGCGCTGGATTGAGCATTCCGTGGGATCCGGCGACAGCCTGTCGACTCTGTTTAGCCGCGCCAAACTATCGGCACTGGATGTCTATAAGGTAACTTCCTCTAAAGATGGCAAGCTACTGCGAAATCTATTCCCAGGTGAGTCCTTCCGTTTTGGAATCAACCAGAGCGGTAAACTGGCAGAGTTACACTATATACAGTCGAGACTCCTGAGCCGCGTCTATAGCCTCGAGGGCGATAGTTACACCTCTGAACTTAGAGAGCTGGAACCCGATACCCTGCTCAGCTACCGCGAAGGTATTATCAAGGACTCTCTCTATCTATCAGGCCAGCAGGCCAGTCTGCCGGATAAGGTAATTATGGAGTTGGCTAATATCTTTGCCTGGGATATCGACTTTGTCTTCGACATTCGCGAGGGAGACTCATTTTCGATCCTTTTCGAAGAGAAATATCTGAACGGTGAGATGTTTGCGGTTGGCGATATTATCGCCGCGTCTTTTACCAATCGCGGCAAGACTTATGATGCCGTGCGCTATACCGATGCCAGCGGCCGCTCGAGCTATTACACCCCCGAAGGTCTGAGTATGCGCAAAGCTTTTCTCCGGGCACCACTGGATATATTCCGTATTAGCTCTGGCTTTAACCTACGCCGCAAACACCCAATCCATAAAATGATCAAGGCACACCGTGGCGTTGACTACGCAGCGCCAAGAGGCACGCCGGTATTTTCTGCGGGGGACGGCAAGGTCATCGCAGCCGGCTACAGCAAAGCCAACGGTAATTATGTCTTTGTTCAGCACGGCCAGACCTATGTGACAAAATACCTCCACCTCAATAAAAAGAAAGTGCGCAAAGGCCAGACCGTCAAGCAGCGTCAAACCATTGGTACAGTGGGGTCTACCGGCTATGCGACTGGGCCACACCTGCACTACGAATTTCTGGTCAATGGCGTGCACCGCAACCCACGCACGGTGAAGCTACCTCAGGCCAACCCCATCTCTGCAAACGAGTTAGCGGCGTTTAAACTGGCTACCACGCCAGTGCTGATCCAGCTCGCGCAATCTGGCACTGCAGTTGAATTGGCGCAACTACAGCAGCCAACTGGGCCTCAAACTGATACCGCCAATGCTAACTAGGCTGAACTGATGTCAGCAGCTGCAATCTATCTTGGACTGATGTCCGGCACTAGCATCGACAGCATCGATGCAGCGGCAATGACGTTTACTGGTGGGAAATTGCAGCTTTTAGGCACCTATTCTCAACCTATTCCCGAGCAGCTCAAACTTCAGGTTATTGATCTCTGCCAGCCAGGCACAGACAGTGTGCAACTGCTCTGTGAAACGGATAATCAACTCGGCGAGCTATTTGCCGAGGCCGCAATGGCACTGATGAGCGCGGAAAAGATTACATCTGATCAGGTTGTGGCCATAGGCAGTCATGGCCAGACTATACGCCATTCACCCCCGGCAACGGGCGCGATCCCGTTTAGCCAGCAGATTGGCGATGCCAATATTATTGCCGCGCGTACAGGTTGCAAGGTAGTTGCCGACTTCAGGCGCAAAGATATGGCCCTAGGCGGCCATGGTGCACCGCTCGTACCAGCGTTTCACAAGACTCTGTTCTCAGACCCCCATACCAATCGGGTGATAGCCAATATCGGCGGTATATCGAATATTACAGCCCTAGCCAGCGATGGCGGCTGTTACGGCTTTGACACCGGCCCCGGTAATCTTTTACTCGATGTCTGGTGCAGCAAGCACACTGGCAATAGCTTTGATGATGGCGGCGCTTGGGGAGCCACAGGTCAGGTCAATCTCAAGCTGCTAGAGCAGCTAATGACCCACCCCTTCCTCAGCCAACCAGCCCCCAAGAGCACTGGCCGCGAAATATTTAATCTAGCTTGGCTGGAATCCCAACTCAGTGGCTGCAGCCTGACAGCCGAGGATATCCAAGCAACTCTGGTGAGCTTTACCGCTGAGTCATTGGCCAACGCTATCAATGGGTTAGATGAATCTGTGGATGAGGTCTATGCCTGTGGAGGCGGGGTTTTTAATTATCAGCTTATGCTTGAGCTACAAGCGGCCTTAGGGTCGACCCCCCTGAACTCAACTCAATGCCTTGGATTAGATCCAACTTGGGTCGAAGCCTGTGCTTTTGGCTGGCTGGCGTATCAGCGCATCAATAAGCTGGCGGGCAACTTGCCCAGCGTAACCGGCGCCAGCCGAGAGACGGTGCTCGGGGCACTCTACCTGCCTTGATTGACGGTGAAATTAGAGGTGACTTAGGCTGAGCTTAGGGTAAAGGTGAGAACTCAAAAGCTGTGCCCTTAAAAAAAGCTGTAATCCTCTTCTTCAAGCAAGCGGGTTAGTTCCGCTTGGCCCACATCTACCGGTGACACAAAGGGCAACAGATCGTCTCGATTGAGGCCACTAGCTGCCGCGCTTTCCTGACAGACTTTGATATCAATCACCCCCAGAGACGAGAGTCGCGCAGCCAGATCAACCGTTGCTTTATACATGCTGTAATTCTGTTTGAAAAACATCGCCACATCGGGACCAAAGATCACAAAGGCAATCGGCCCAGTAGGTTTGTTCAGGGAGTCGAAATAATCTTCCGATTGGAAGTGAGCTTCGGCGCGACGCAGCGCTTCGGCAATCTGGCCCGGCTTATTGAGGTCAATTCGTGCAACATAACCTGATGCGCTGTCGACTGTGACCAAGCTGGGGATAGCACCGGTCTCGTCGCTCGCAGCATTGCCTAGGGTTAAGCCAGACTGCCCAAGGGAGTGACTCGGCAGAAGGTAGCTCGACAACAGAATAAGTAGTAACCAAAAGCAACGCATATCAACAATCCCTGTTTAGACCTGCTAGCTGTGTTTTGTAAGCTTCAACTTGAGAGCTTAGATTGAAAAAGATGCCCCGCAACCACAGGTGGTAGAGGCATTGGGGTTGGTGACCAAGAACCGCGATCCCATCAAACCCACTTCATAGTCCACAGTGGATCCAACCAGATACTGATAACTCAGGGAATCAATCAGCACTGTCACGCCATCTCTAGTCACTGCTGTATCGTCTTCAGCCATAACATCCTCAAATGAGAATCCATACTGAAAACCTGAACAGCCACCGCCGGTGACATAAACCCGCAACTTCAAGTCGTCATTGCCCTCTTCTACTTTTAAAGAGCCAACTTTGGTCACCGCCTGTTCAGTGATATTCAGCGGTGCCGGGATGTATGTTTCAATACCTGACATTGTTTCTCCGTACTTTATTTTCTGTGCGCACAGGGTTTATACGCTGTGCAAAGTGCTGGGCAATGCCTCTGGCCAGCAGTGTGCATCTGTATTCACGTTACAACTAGTTGCTGAGCTCTTTTGAGTCTGCTGGAAACTGTGTAACGTTGCTAGGGGACTGATGATAAACAAAACTGCCGACAACTTCAGCGCCTTTCTCTATTTCGATCAACTTGTAATTCACGCTTCCTTGGACCACGGCCTTGGCCGCTAGTTTGATCAGCTCGCCAGCATGCAGCTCGCCTCGAATACTGCCGTTGATCACTATGGTCGCGACCGTGATATCACCGATCACTGAGCCACTGTTTAAAACTCGAATTCTCGAACTCTCATCAGCGGAGGTGATATTGCCAACCACCGTTCCTTCAATTTCCAAATTGCCATTAAAATCGATATCACCGGTCAGGGTAGTTCCCTCAGCAATCAGTGTTGTTGATCCTGAGCTATTACTGTTCTTCTCTGCAGCAAACATCATTTATTCCTCAATTTTCCAGGCAAATTTGTTATCAAACTGCGCCTTCTCCATCCAGGGGTAGCGTAAAACAATCCTTATCTGTTGCGGCTCAAAATTCTCCGGCAAACTTAACAGTCCACGATTTATTGAAAAGTATTTAAACTCCAAGCGCAGTGGGAACTCTGCAATCTCGGCATCCAGATCTTGGAAAGAGATCTCCACTGACTCTCCATCCTGAACCCCTAACAACCACAGCTCTCCAAGGATCTGCAGGGTTTTCATCTTGACGGTTTTTTGCCGCGCCACCCAACGGTAATCAACGCGCCCGTCATCGAGAAGGGTCAGGCGCAAATCCGCAACCGAGAGGCCATCCGGCTGATCTTTGTCACGCAATAACTCTCTATAGAGCTTTAATTCTTCATCGCGCTTATAAATGCTGCGCTGCAAAACAATCATCTCCTGACGACTATTTTCCAGAGCCGCCAAGTCGACCTTGGCATTGAGCCTGATACGACTCAACTCTTCCTGCTGTTCGATAACCTTAATATTGAGTCCATCAGTTAAAATTTCAAGCCGCTGCTTTTCCGCCATCTCTTGGATAAATGTCTGACCACCCCAGAGTCTGCCGAGCCACAGAACCAACACCAACAGTGCGGCGCAAGCAGCTAGGGCAAGGTACACCAGCCGTGGTCGATAAGAGACAACAATCGATTTAAGCTCTGACATTAGGGCAGCAGTGCTGGCGCAGCCAACCCGGCATTTTCAGCCAGTCCACAGATTATATTCATACATTGAATACCCTGACCTGAAGCACCTTTGGTCAGATTGTCCTCCACCACCAACACAATCACCTTGGCGCCACCATTGGGGCGGTGAACTGCGATGCGACAGACATTGGAGCCACGCACAGAATTGGTCTGGGGATGACTGCCCGCCGGCAGTACATCGACAAATGGCTCATTGGCATAACGGGCTTCAAACAGGGCCTGCACATCCACAGTCAAATCAGTCAAATTGGCATATAGCGTGCTGTGGATACCGCGATTAATCGGCAGCAGATGCGGTACAAAAGTCAGGTTTACCGCGCTACCTGCAGATTTCTCCGCCGCCAAGGCCATATCCTGTAAGCCCTGAACAATCTCCGGAAGATGACGATGGCCAGAGGCCGCGTAAGCTTTAAAGCTATCACTTACCTCAGCATGCAGAGCACCAATACTGGCCTGACGACCTGCACCACTAACACCGGAAGCGGAGTTGGCAATCAAATCATTAAGATCGATACAGCCGGCTTCGATTAATGGCAAAAAACCCAACTGCACGCTAGTGGGATAACAGCCGGGGCAGGCAATTAAACTGGCATCGGCGATAGCCTCTCGATTTAGCTCTGGCAGACCATAGACCGCTTGAGTGATTAACCCCGGCGCCCCATGAGTCTGGCCATACCAGCTCTCCCAAGTCGCTACATCCCTAATTCTAAAGTCTGCAGACAGGTCGATAACTTTAACCCCGCGCTCTAAGATGCTCGCCACCATTGACTGAGCAACACCGTGGGGCGTGGCGAAAAATACAATATCGCACTGAGCCAATAGATCAACATCCGGCAGAGAAAAAGTCAGATCGATAATTCCGCGCAAACTGGGATACAGGTCTGCCACCGGCTTACCCTGTTCGCTGCGTGAAGTAATCACTGTTACCTGCGCCTCTGGGTGCACGGCCAACAGCCTGAGTAACTCTGCTCCGGTGTAGCCTGTTGCTCCAACAATACCAACTTTAATCACGGGCTCTCTCTTTTCGTTATCTAGAAATACTTTGACGGTCTATAATACCCGAATCTTATAGGGTCTGTGCGTTTTATAGCCCTACATAATAACCGCACAGCGATGACTTCTCCGGAGGTGTTACATGTACGAATGGGTTCTGGCCTTTCATCTAATAGCGGTTATCTGCTGGTTTGCCGCACTGTTTTATCTGCCGCGCCTGTTTGTCTATCACGTGATGTCCGATGACAGCACTAGCATCGAGCGCTTCATTATTATGGAGCGCAAACTCTACCGCGGCATTGCCACCCCATCGATGGTGGCCACGGTAGTGCTTGGCGGTTGGTTAGTGTCCATGTCTGTGGACTATTATCTGAGCCAGCTATGGTTTCAGCTCAAGGCGCTGCTGGTAGTGATTCTGATTGGTTACCATTTTGCCTGCGCCGCCCACCTGAGAAAACTCCGGGACGGCATCAACGAAAAGTCCCATGTCTACTTTCGCCTGTTTAATGAAGTACCAGTGCTGTTTTTGGTGGCGATCGTGATTTTGGTTATCGTTAAGCCATTTGCCTAGGCCGATTTAAAAACATCACTGATAGATCAGCAGTGGTCATCTGCGGATAGGGCGCTACCGTATCAGAGTTTCCCACAGCACAATTGTTACCGGCAGATAGCATCGCCACTCACTATTCAGGATAATGCAGCCGCTAATTTAAAACTGCATTGCACAGATCACTCAATCAGGAATCATCAATGACTTACGCTGGCCCCCGCTCCAAAGAACTCTTCGAAGCCGCACAAAAGCATATCCCTGGGGGCGTTAACTCTCCGGTTCGAGCTTTTCGAGCTGTTGGCGGAACCCCAGTATTCTTTGACCGCGCCGCCGGCGCCTATATGTTTGATGCAGATGGCAAACGCTATGTTGACTACATCATGTCCTGGGGGCCGATGATCCTAGGACACGGTCATCCTCAAGTTTTGGATGCGATTCGTGAGCAGTTAGAAAAAGCCATGACCTTTGGCACACCCACAGAACTGGAGATCTTACTCGCCGATAAAATTTGCGAGCGGGTACCCGGCATGGATATGGTGCGTATGGTCAACTCCGGAACCGAAGCCACTATGAGCGCGATTCGTCTCGCCAGAGGCGCAACCGGGCGAGACAAAATCGTTAAATTCGAAGGCTGCTACCACGGTCACTCCGATTCACTGCTGGTCAAGGCTGGCTCTGGCGCGCTGACCCTAGGTGTGCCCAGTTCACCCGGAGTTCCCGTTTCTCTGGCTGATCACACCGTCACACTGAGTTACAACAATATCGAACAGGTGCGCCAAACCTTTGCCGAAATCGGCGATCAGATCGCCTGCATTATCGTTGAGCCTGTGGTCGGCAATATGAACTGTGTACCGCCTATTCCCGGATTTTTACAGGCTCTACGGGAATGCTGCACCGCTTCCGGCGCCGTGTTAATTATGGATGAGGTTATGACTGGCTTCCGTATTGGCCCTCAGGGAGCAAGTGCTTACTATGAGGTAATGCCTGATCTTGTATGCCTTGGAAAGGTAATCGGTGGCGGTATGCCGGTGGGTGCCTTTGGTGGCAAGCGTGAACTTATGGAGCAAATCGCACCCCTTGGCCCGGTCTATCAGGCCGGCACCCTATCCGGCAATCCCGTGGCAATGGCCGCCGGACTGACAACCCTTAACCTGATCTCCGAGCCTGGCTTCCTCGACCCTCTGGTAAGACGCACTGACGATTTGGTAAATGGTCTTCGCGAAAGGGCTGCCAATGCCGGCATCCCTCTAACCAGCAATCATGTGGGTACTATGTGGGGTATCTTCTTCTCCGAGGAACAGCACATCATCAATTATCAGCAGGTAATGAAGTGCGATACCGATCGCTTTGGCAAGTTCTTTCACGGCATGCTCGAAGCGGGTGTCTACCTAGCACCGGCCTCTTATGAAGCAGGCTTTATGTCTGCAGCGCACACCGATGATGATATTCAGTTCACCCTGGATGCCGCCGAGAAGGTCTTCAAGACACTCTAAAGCAGGTGACTGAAGCGGTGACTAAATAGTGGTGGCCACTAGATAGTGGTGTGTCCCTGTGAGTTTTTCCGTATCATGCGCAAAATAAAGCACTGTCGACACATTTGAATACTATTGGAGTAGCAATGAGCTTTTCAAGCCAACGTGGCCCCTATCCTTATACCCGTCTGCGACGCAGCCGCGCCGCAGACTTTTCACGGCGTCTGGTGCGTGAGTCAGCGCTCAGCGCCAATGATTTGATTCTGCCAGTATTTGTAGTCGAGGGCATCGGCCAGCGCCAAGCCGTGGCGTCCATGCCTGGTGTTGAACGCCTGTCCATTGATCTACTGATAGAAGAAGCCCGTGAAGTTGCCGCTCTGGGTATTCCAGCCATTGCGCTTTTCCCCGTAGCCGGAGAAGAGAAAAAATCACTGCTCGCAGAAGAAGCCTACAACCCTGAAGGGCTGGCGCAACGTGCAGTAAGAGCCATCAAGCAGGCAGTTCCAGAATTAGGCGTGATCACCGATGTTGCCCTAGACCCCTTTACCACTCACGGCCAAGACGGCATTATCGATGAGCGGAGCGGCTATGTGCTCAATGACATCACTGTTGAGGCTCTGGCCAAACAGGCTCTCTCACACGCAGAAGCCGGCGCCGACATAGTCGCCCCCTCAGATATGATGGACGGCCGTATCGCCGCGATTCGCGAAGAGCTTGAAGAGAACGGCTTTGTAAACACCTTGATTATGGCCTATGCCGCCAAATTCGCCTCCAGCTACTACGGTCCCTTCCGAGACGCTGTGGGTTCAGCGGGTAATATAAAAGGCGGCGACAAGAAAACCTATCAGATGGATCCAGCCAATAGTGATGAAGCGCTCCATGAGTGCGCTCTGGATCTCGATGAAGGTGCCGATATGATTATGGTCAAGCCGGGCATGCCCTACCTCGATGTGGTGCGCCGCGTGAAGGACGAATTACAAGCCCCTACCTTTGCCTATCAAGTCAGTGGTGAATATGCCATGCACTGCGCGGCCTTTGATAATGGCTGGCTGCAGCGCGATGCGGTTGTTCTTGAATCCCTTTTGGCGTTTAAACGCGCCGGTGCCGATGGCATTCTCACTTACTTCGCCAAATATGCCGCACAGCTTCTAAAGAAACAACAATAGAAATTTCAATAGAACCACCAATAAAACCAACAATAGACCCAATAATGCTCAGACTCGATAAATATATTAGCAATGCCACGGACCTCTCGCGGGTCGAAGCCAAGCGTTATGTGAAATACGGCGAGGTCACCATCGACGGTGAAAAAGCCACCAACGCGGCCCAGAAAATCACTGGCGACGAGACCATCTGTATTGATGGCTCGGCCATCAGCTTGGCGAAAAATCGCTACTTTATGCTGAACAAACCGGCTGGTGTGGTCTCGGCTACCAAAGACCAGAACAACAGCACCGCTGTGGATTTGATATTTGAGCACCGCAGTGACGAACTGCAAATTGCTGGGCGTCTCGATATAGAGACCACCGGCCTAGTGCTGGTAACTGACGATGGTCAGTGGAATCATCGCCTGACATCACCGCGCAATGATTTTCAAAAAATCTATGAAGTCACTCTGGGCGTTGCAATCACTGCCGCAGACCGCGAAAAGCTAGCCAATGGTGTCTGGCTCGAAGATGAAAAACATCCCAGCCTGCCCGCCACTCTAGATGTGCTTGATGAGAGAAGGGTGTTGCTGAGTATTGCCGATGGCAAATATCAACAGATTAAACGTATGTTTGCCGAATTGGGCAATCATGTAGAGTCACTGCATCGCACTCAGGTTGGTGATATTGTTCTCGATGAAGACCTCGAACCCGGCGATTACCGCGCCCTCACCGAAACCGAAGTGGCCAGCGTAATGGCGCCAAAATCATGAGTGACCCCAGCGTTGAACTGCTTGCCCAGCAACTCCACGATCTCACCGGCAACTGCTTAATTGTTGCCGATGAAAATTGGGACAATGCGCCCTGGACCACCATTGCTCAGTCAGGCCACGCCCAGCGCATTCTGCGCAGCAATCGCTATGAGATTGCCCAGGCTGCTGCCGGCGTCGGCCTGTCCACTGAATTTAATGATTTTGATTTTAGTGATCTCGAGGCGGCGAGTTTCGACACGGTTCTATTTCGCGTTTCCAAAGAGCGAGCGGTGAGCCACCACATAATTAATCAGGCATCGGTATTGCTTAAACCCGGCGGCACACTGATGTTGACCGGCGAGAAAACCGAAGGTTTAAAAACCTATACGCGTCACGCCAGCAAGCTGTTCGGTGACAGCTGCCAGCCACAGAAACTCGGCAACTATTATCTCTCTCGCCTAGCAAAATTTAGCGATAATCAGGCGCCTCTAGAGGACAAAAATTACTTGGCACTACGACCTATCGCCAGCCCCGAAAATCTGCCACTGCAGAGTAAACCGGGAATTTTTGGCTGGAACAAAATCGATCAGGGCAGCGCTTTATTAATCAATCAACTGCCACAGTTTGTGCAATCTTTTGGCGGGGATAATCCTCCCCAGTCGCTACTGGATCTGGGCTGTGGCTACGGCTTTTTGTCCTGTGCAGCAGCCCAACTGAACTTCGCCCAGATCACCGCCACGGATAATAATGCCGCGGCACTTAGAGCCTGCCAAACAAACTTTGAGGCACTCGAGATAGATGGGCGCGTGATTGCCGGAGATGCTGGCAGTCAGATCGAAGAACGCTTTGATGCGATTATCTGCAATCCACCCTTTCATCAGGGCTTCAATATAGATAGTCAGCTAACAGAAAAATTTCTCAGTGCGAGCAAGCGGCTATTGGCGCCCAGAGGGCGTGTGTTATTTGTGGTGAATAATTTTATCGCCCTAGAGAAAAAGGCTCAGGATTATTTTCCCCGGATTCGGGAAGTTGCCAGAAGTGGGTCGTTTAAGTTAATTATGGCTTCATTTAAGGATTAGAGATTGCCCCTAGAGAGGCACCTGGGAGACTTTGGGACATCTCACCTGCGTTCGAGATGACACCGGCTGGATAGGAGCCATCCACACTTCCATCCCCACAGAGCACAGCGATGAGGGATCTCACTCCATTAAAATTAAAGCCCCATCACCTGCTTAATAATTTCATTCTTAAGTGGCTTGATCTTATTGACCTTGCCCAGACCCATATTGCGCAGCAACCTCACCGCCACATTGTCCGCCGCAAACAACCGCTTAAAACCCTCCATCGCCGCCATAGTCGCTAAATTTTCCGGCTTGCGCAGTCGCTGATATTTATTCAACGTCATCAGCGAACCCAGATCGTTGCCCCGATCCACCTCCGCACTCAAAGTATCCACCAGCGCCTTCACATCGGCAAAACCCAGATTGACGCCCTGACCCGCCAGGGGATGAATGGTATGTGCCGCATCACCCAGCAGGGCTACGCGCTCAACTACATAATCTTTGGCATGGCGCTGACGCAGTGGAATGGCGTAGCGTTTATCCACCGCGAGAATCTCGCCAACACAGTGCTCACTGGCACGGCTTAACTCGGCGCAAAAAGTCCCGTCATCCAAGGCCATCAAACGCTCAGCTTCATGGGACTCCTGAGACCAGACCAGAGAGCTGTAGTGATGATCACCCTGTCGATTTAGAGGTAACAGCGCCAGTGGGCCCGTGGACATAAAGCGTTGCCAGGCGGTCTGCTGATGAACTGACTCAGTTTGCACGGTGGTGACAATGGCGCTGTGACCATAGTCCCACTCCCGAGTGGCAAATTTAAACTGCTCTCGGATACTTGAATTGCCCCCATCAGCGGCCACCAAAAGAGGTGCGACAAGCTGCCCTCCATCGCTTATTTCAACACTGACCTGGGAGTCGCAGCGGCTGTACTGAGCAACGGTCACCGGACAGAGGAAATCAATATTATCGAGCTTTCCAACCTCAGCCAGAAGGGATTCAACAACCAGAGAATTTTCAACGATATGACCCAGATTCGGCTGCTGAACATCCTGACAATCAAATCGGATTTCACCGGTGCCCTCTGCGTCCCACACCTGCATAGCAGAGTAAGCGCTGACACGCTGAGCCGCGATAGCCTCCCAAGCGCCACAGCGATCTAACAGATTGCGCGACTTTTCAGTGAGCGCCGCCACCCGGGGGTCAAATTGCTGAGGATCGAAAGCGGCAGTGCCGCGGGCCTCCAATAGGGCGACAGACAAGCGGGGATTGGATCCGGCGAAGAGACAGGCAAAGGCGGCGCCGACCATGCCAGCACCGACTACGATGACATCGTACTCTCGGCGCTGCTCGGTTTTATTAACTGCCATGCCCAGCCTCCTTGTTAGCCATACCCATACCAAATTTAGCAAAGCCACTGCGCAGGCTCGGCAATAGATCCATCATAACCAATCCGGAGTTACGCCCCAGAGCCACGGCGGATGATGGCTGGGCAAATAATTTCGGTAGATTATCGCTAAACATCAAGGTGTTCTGCTGATCAGCTAACTGTTGTTGCTGATAGTCTTCGAGAATCTCCAGAGAGGCAAAATCTGCCCCTACTGACTTTGCCTTGCCCAGCACATCTGCCAGTGTCGCCACATCCCGCAGGGACAGATTAAAGCCCTGCCCGGCAACTGGATGCAAACTGTGAGCGGCATTGCCCAGCACCACAATATTGCGCCGCACCTGCTCGCTGGCGGTGGTTAATGCCAAGGGATAGGCAACCCGCTCGCCGACTTTTTTAACCATGCCCATGCGATAGCCAAAGCTCTGTTGCAGGGCCTCTAAAAAATCTTTATCACTGGCTGCCATCAACTTCTCTGCAGACTCTGGCAGCTGCGTCCAGACCAGCGCACAGCGTGGGCTGCCATCAAAATCTGGCAGCGGCAACATGGCCATCGGACCCTGATCGGTAAAGCGTTCGTAAGCGACGCCATGATGGGCGTCTTGGAGCCCTATATTGGCAATAATGCCCTGCTGACCATAGGGTTGCTGATGGCTGAGAATACCGAGCTTCTGTGCCGTTTGAGAATTGGCACCATCGGCAATCACCAACAGTGAGGTTTGAATGGTCTCGCCACTGTGAGCCAGATCCACACGCACACCGGACTTGAGCGGGGTCATTTTTTCCACTCGCTCTGGAGCCATCATTTCTATGGAGGTCTCAGCAAGCTTCTCTAATAGCACTGCACCAATCCAGCGATTTTCAATAACATAGCCGAGAGCTTCAACGCCGGCTTCCTTGGCACTGATTCGGGTTAGACCCAGATGACCCCGATCGCTGACATGGATATTGTTGATCGCGCTGGTATGGGGTTGCAGTTGCGACCAAAGTCCAGCGGCTTGAAATATTTTGCGGCTGCTCCAAGAGAGTGCCGTGGAGCGGGAGTCAAAACTGGGATGATTATTCTGCTTGCCGGAGCCCTCATAGGCCTGAGCCTCTAGTAGCAGTAGTTTCCAGTCCGGCTGCTGTTGAGCTAACAGCAGCGCCAGACTAATGCCCACCATGCCTCCGCCGACTATAACTAGATCGTAGTTTTTAATACTGCCCCCTGGGCTTGTGTCACTCATCGCTGTGATCCCATCAGCAATTCAATCTCACTGCGCCTCTTCGGTACCCCGGCGGTTAAGTCTTCGTGGCCCGTTTTTGTCACCGCAATATCGTCTTCAATTCGCACTGCCAGCCCGCGCCATTTCTCCGCCACATTTGTATTGTCTGCCGAGATATAAATGCCTGGCTCCACAGTCACCACCATGCCCGGCTCGTAGACACGCCACTGGTTATCAATCTTATAGTCGCCAACATCGTGAACATCCATGCCCAGCCAGTGACCTGAGCTGTGCATATAGAAGTCTTTATAGGCTTCCATTTGGATCAACTCACTGAGATCGCCATCGAGTATACCGAGATCCCGCAGACCCCCAGTAATTACGGCCACGGTGGCATCATTGGCCACATTGTAGGCTGCGCCGGGCGCAATTTTATCGATAGCCTCAAGCTGCGCCTGCAAAACGATATCGTAGATCGCCGCCTGCTCTGGAGTGAATTTACCATTTATTGGAAAGGTACGGGTGATATCCGCAGCATAATTTTCATACTCACAGCCGGCATCGATAAGTACCAAATCACCATTATTAATTTTTTGCCGATTTTCTATGTAGTGGAGAATACAGCCATTTTTGCCGCCACCGACAATGCTGGTATAGGCCGGGGCAGAGGCACCGGAGACCATAAACTCATGTTCGATCTCTGCCTGTAGCTGATACTCATAGATCCCAGGCCTGCTGATTTTCATAGCCCGACAATGCGCTCGCGCTGAAATCTCTCCGGCTCTGCGCATAAGCTTGAGCTCCGGAGCAGTTTTAATCAGGCGCATTTCATTGACCAGATGATCGAGGTCGATAAATTCACCCGGAGGCACAGAGCCACGATTTTTTTGCTCGCGAATTTGATTGATCAGCTCCATCAGATGGCGATCAAAATCCGCATCTTTGCCGATCGCATAATAGACTCGTTCGCGACCCTCAAGCATGCCAGTCAAGATTTCGTCGAGATCTTCAATGGGAAAGGCGTCATCCATACCAAAATCGGCAACCGCGCCCTCGGGTCCGGCACGGTAGCCATCCCAGGTTTCACGCAATTTATTTTTTTCGCGACAGAACAACAGGCACTGGCCCTGATCTCGGCCAGGAATTAAGATTAAGACCGCCTGAGGCTCTGCAAAACCGCAGAGATAACTGAGGCTGGTTGACTGCTTAAAGGGATAATGAGTGTCTCGAGAGCGAACTTTTTCCGCCGCGCCGGTAATAATGGCAATGCTGTTCTCCGCCATCATCGACATCAGGTCTCTGCGCCGAGCGGCGTACTCCTTGACGGTAATCATGGCTCTCCTCTCGGCATGGAATGGGCTTGAATTGGTATAGCGGTTAGACGAGCTTAATGTAAGGTGGGTCCACTATTGGCTTCGGCTTCTGGATGCAACTCAGAGAAAATCAGCTGCACCGCAATACGGATATACTCGATCAATTCAGAGTAATCACGCTCGCCGTCTTCGTCAGTCTCAAAATCCACCGAGACCTGAGCAATCGCTGAAAGATCTTCCAGCGCTTCTTTAACGTCATCCGATACTGCAAAGCCGTCTGTCATGCCGTCGCCGACACCGGAGAGATAGTTGCTGCACCACTGCCCTACAGCAACCAGTCGTTCAGGGAGTGGCAGCTCATCATCGGGCAGCACCGGCTGAAACAGAAAGGCCACATCTTCAAGACTAGTGAGTGAGACTTCATAAAAATCCCGCAGAGGATAAACTGCGCCTTCGGCCTGCTCTTCGGATAGTCCCAGCCAGCTTGTAGAGGTTTCGATCAACTGATCCAAGGGGATTTTGCCGCAGCATAAACGCCCGCAAAGAAAGCCGTGAAACCCTGAGGGATCAGCCTTTACTCGCAGTTTAAAAAATAGATCTTCCAGCTGTTCAAATGTCATGTTTATGCCTCGCGTATATAGCAGGCATCCTAACATTCTAATAATTTCACTGCACGCCACATTGACTTAATGATCTGATTGACCAAAACTAACACAGTGCCTATAGTTCTAGGCTTAAGGTTCTAGTCCCATAGCCTCAAGCTTATTAGTCCAAGACTTAAAGTTAGTCGGCTGTAGTGCCCTGTCATTCACCAAAAAGAACTCTGATTATGAGCGGTTACCAAGAGTTAGAAGCGAAACTGGACAGCTTAATCGAGCTTTGCCTGCAACTGAAACGCGAGAATCAATCTCTGCGCGCCAGAGAGTCGAGCCTTGCCGGTGAGCGCGGCAAGCTTTTGGAACAGAATGAAATGGCCCGACAGAAAATCGAAACAATGATCAACCGTCTCAGAAACTTAAATGCGGAGTAAGCATGTCATCTATATCCCTCACCATCCGCATTCTCGATAAAGACTATCAGGTCAACTGCCAACCAGAGGAGCGCGATGCGCTAATTTTGTCGGCAAAACTGCTCGATGAAAAAATGGAAGAGATCCGTCGCGGTTCGCATATTATCGGTGTCGAACGCATCGCCGTCATGGCCGCCTTAAATCTGGCCCACGATCTTATTCGCAGCGAACAGTCCGTGGCTAGTGGCGCCGAGACTTCCCACCTGTTGCAGTCCATGAATAGCAAACTGAGCTCGGCACTCTCCGACCTCAACAGCTAAAAAGAAGAAATTTCCCTGCTGCTTTAAAACAGTTTTTGACTCCTTAGCCAGTTCTTTTTTAAGCTGCTCTGCTATACTCAACGCTCCTGGGGTGTTCGCCAGTCAAGAAGTCCCTGAGCCGATAATTATTACCCGGTTTCTCTCCGTCAATGTTGTTGTGCACTTCCGCGCGCCGGAAAGCCTGATATATTGCGAGGGCAGCCACCTTGAACTTTTCGGTTCGAGGCCACGTTGACAGCGGCACTCTGGGATTTACTTTAACTGTGGCCATCTACCGATGAATGCTAGCGAAATCCGAAGTAGCATACGAGAAAAACGACGAGCACTGAATCCAAGCCAGCAACGCACTGCATCTGAGCAGTTGGCAAAGTTACTCTGTCGACAAGATTTTTTTCAGCGCGCCAAACGCATAGGCATCTATCTAGCCAATGATGGCGAGATAGATCCAATCGGGATAGTGAATGCCGCCTTTAAAGCTAAAAAGGCCTGCTTTCTGCCCCTTATAGATCCCCTAAAAGCCAACAGCCTGCACTTTGCCGAATATCAATATGGCGACACCCTGCATAAAAACCGCTTTGGCATATTAGAACCGCAATTTAGATCCACAGCCATGACCCCACCCTGGAGCCTCGACTTGATCCTTGTCCCACTGGTGGCATTTGATCGCGCCGGCAATCGACTCGGCATGGGCGGTGGTTTTTACGATCGCACCCTCGCGCCGAGACCGGGCAAGCCCAGCGGTGCAAAACTAGTTGGCCTTGCTCATCAGTGCCAAGAAATTGAGGGACTCACACCCCAGAGCTGGGATATCCCCCTCCACAACATAGCCACAGACCAAGAGATAATATGCGCAAGACTAAAATAATTTGCACCATTGGGCCGGCGACTGACTCGCTGGAAATGTTGGAAAACCTAGCCAATGCTGGCATGAATGTGGCGCGACTGAATATGTCCCACGGCACTCATGAGTCCCATCGTAAAGTCATTGATGCTATTCGTGTTCTCAACCTAAAGCTCAATCATCCTATCGCGGTGCTGCTTGACACTCAGGGTCCTGAGATTCGCACTGGCGATATGGCTAATGATCTGCACCTCAATGACGGCGACACTATCTCAATAGTGGCCCGCGGAGCAGAGGATGTTGAATCATCCTCAATTCATATCAATTACGAAGACCTGATCACTGATGTCGGGGTCGGCGACATTATCACTGTCGACAACGGCCTGATTAATCTTGAAGTGTTAAGCAAAGAAGAACGGATCATGCAGTGCAAGGTAATCGATGGCGGCCTGCTGAAGAGCAAGCGTCACGTCAATCTGCCGGGCATTCGCGTCAACCTGCCGGCTATCACCGACAAGGACCGCCGGGATATTGAGTTTGGCATGTCTCTCGACGTGGACTTTATCGCCCTCTCATTTGTCCGCCAAGCTCAAGATATTCACGAACTGCGGGAACTGCTCGGCGACAAAGCCAAGACCATTAAAGTTATCGCCAAACTGGAAGATCAGGAAGCGATCACCAATATGGTTGAAATCATTGAGGCGGCAGATGGCGTTATGGTCGCCCGTGGCGATCTCGGTGTCGAGGTTCCCCTTGAGGTGTTGCCGCGCATTCAGAGACGTATTCTGCGCACCTGCGCGGAAATGGGTACTCGCGCCATTGTTGCAACCCATATGCTTGAGTCGATGATTGAAAACCCCAATCCAACTCGCGCCGAAGTGACCGATGTGGCCAATGCGGTGTATGAAGAAGCCGATGCGATTATGCTCTCTGGCGAGACTACCGTGGGCAAGTATCCGGTTAAATGCGTTGAGATTCTCGATCGTATCGCACGCTCCACCGAGAGCAGTCGCGGCCTAAGATTCACCGACAATCTATTGATCGAAGGTGACAAACAACAGATTGCTCAGGCGGCGGTTAATCTTGCTGAAGCAATTTCAGCAAAGGCGATTATCGTACCCACCAAGCGCGGCCGCATGGCTAACCGCGTGACCAACTGTCACCCACAGGAGTCGATTATCTGCGCCTTTACCAACAGCGGTGAAACCAGGCGCCAGTTAGTTTTGAACCGCAATGTGCTGAGCTATCAAATTGATTTCGGCAAGGATTCCGATGCCACTCTATCGGCAGCCGCGGCGATTATGATTAAGCGTGATGAATTTTCGCCGGAAGATCGAGTGGTAGTGATTTCAGATACCCTGGCCGGCGACGGTATTGAAGCGATTCAGATTCGCCAGATTGCCGATCTGCTTTAAGGAATAAAGTATTCGGCCCCTGGGGGCCGAGTGCCAAAGCTTGTAAACTTAGAGCTTGTAAACTTAGAGCTTATAAACCTAAAACTTGTAATCCAATAGCCTAGGAATCTAGAGTCTAAAATCTAAGAGCCCAGAAAGAACTGATAGGCTTCATTCTCAGTTTCATTAACATAGTGATAACCGAGATTGTCGAGAAAGCCCGAGAGCTTTTTGAGATCTTTCTTGGTTGCCTGAATGCCCACTAATACGCGCCCAAAGGCCGAACCGTGATTGCGGTAGTGGAACATGGAAATATTAAACCCACCCCCCAGCTCATTGAGAAAATTCAACAGCGCACCAGGACGTTCGGGAAACTCAAAACGGAATACCTGCTCTTCTCCCACCTGGGGTGAGCGCCCTCCTACCATATGACGAATATGAGATTTCGCCACTTCGTTGTCGGTCATATCGGCAACCGTGTATCCCTGTTGACGAAGCTCACCAACCAACTGATGACGGTCCTCATCGTCAGCTACCTGCGCGCCAACAAAAATATGTGCCTTATTGGCATCGCTGAAGCGGTAATTGAACTCGGAGATATTGCGCTTATGCATAGCTTTGCAAAACAGCTTAAAGCTGCCGGGCTTTTCATCGATCGTCACCGCCAGCACGGCTTCACGCTTTTCACCGATCTCGGTGCGTTCAGAGATATAGCGCAGGCGATCAAAATCGATATTAGCGCCACACTGAACCGACAGTAATGTCTGTCCCTTTACCCCTTCGCGTTCGACATATTTTTTAAGACCCGCCAGACCCATAGCTCCGGATGGCTCACAAATAGCGCGAGTGTCACTGTAGACATCTTTAATTGCCGCACAGATTTCATCGGTGCTGACAGTGATCACTTCGTCGACCAAGTCTTTGAGTAAACGGAAAGTTTCTTTGCCGATTTGCGCAACCGCAGTGCCATCAGCAAAAATGCCCACTTCCTTTAGGCGCACTCGGCGACCCGCTTTTAACGCGGCATCGAGACAGGCGCTGTCATTGGCTTCCACCGCAATAATTTTTACATCCGGACGCACGTATTTCACATAGGCGGCAACACCGGCGCAGAGACCGCCACCACCGACAGCAATAAAAATAACATCTAGGTCACCGGGTAATTGGCGCAAAATTTCCATGCCAATGGTGCCCTGCCCAGCAATAACATCCGGATCATCGAAGGGGTGGATATATACCAAGCCTTTCTCTGCAACCAACTTCTGTGCATGGGCGGATGCCCCATCATAGCTATCGCCAAACAACACTACTTTGGCGCCGCGAGCACGCACAGCATCAACCTTAATTTGCGGAGTAGTCTTGGGCATTACGATAGTGGCTTTGACACCCATCTTTTTTGACGCCAGAGCCAATCCCTGAGCATGATTTCCCGCTGAAGCTGCAATCACACCAGTGCTGCGCTGTTCATCGCTAAGCTGGCGCAGTTTGTTATAGGCACCGCGCAACTTGAATGAAAATACCGGCTGCAAATCTTCGCGTTTTAATAGCACCTCATTATCGAGACGCTGAGAAAGCAGTGGCGCTGGATCGATTGGTGTTTCGATCACGAGGTCATAGATACGCGCATCGAGAATTTTTTTCACGTACTTGTGCGACATGGAGTTTCCATAATTTGAGTCTGAAGAATCAATGGTAAGTTGATAAACGGATTTACGCCAGTCTGAAAGCAATGAATCTGTTTTATTGCGCTTATCACCGTATAATTGCGCCCTTACAAAAACAAACAACGGTTGAGGTTAAAGGTGGATCAGAATCAATTAAAACTCGCGGTAGCGGCCGCTGCAGTCGAGTACACATTAGGCAAGATCAACCCCGAGAGTATTGTTGGTATTGGCACCGGCTCGACCGCCAACTGCTTTATCGATTTGCTCGCCGAGCACAAGAATAGCTTTCAAGCGGCAGTGGCAAGTTCTGAGGCATCCGCCGAGCGATTGCGTGGCCATGGTATTGAGGTTATCGAGCTCAATGCGGCACCAGAGATTGCCATCTATATAGACGGGGCCGATGAGGCCAACCCTCATTTGGAACTAATCAAGGGCGGCGGCGCAGCACTCACCCGAGAAAAAATTGTCACGGCAGTGGCCAATGAATTTGTCTGTATTGCCGATGAGAGCAAGTGGGTCGATTACTTGGGTCAGTTCCCCCTGCCGGTAGAAGTGATCCCTATGGCGCGCAGCTATGTGGCCCGGGAACTGGTTAAACTGGGTGGCGATCCAGTATGGCGAGAAAATATTATCACCGACAATGGCAATCAAATTCTTGATGTCCACCATCTATACCCGGTGGCGTCTGCCCGGGATCTGGAAGAGAAGATTAATCAGATTACCGGCGTAGTGACCAATGGCTTCTTTGCTCTAAAAGCGGCTGACGTATTATTTCTGGCAACTCAGCAGGGCATTGTCACCCACTACCCAAAAGCTTAAGCAGCGGCGTTTATAACAATGAAAAAATATCATGTTTGCGGTCTCGGCAATGCCCTGGTCGATACTGAAATCGAAGTCAGTGAAAAAAATCTCAGTGACCTGGGAATTGAAAAAGGTCTGATGACATTAGTGGATGAAGAGCGTCAGCATTTCTTGCAAAACAATCTCAGTGATCACATGGTGATGTCAAAGCGCGCCTGTGGCGGTTCTGCTGCAAACACGGTTATCTCTCTCAGCCAATTTGGTGGCAAGGGCTTCTTATCTTGCAAGGTGGCTGACGATGATAATGGTCGGTTCTATATGCAGGACCTGGCCGACAATGGCGTCGACCACAATGTGGAAGCTCAGATTGCAGAGGGTATTACCGGAAAATGCCTGGTAATGATTACCGATGATGCCGACCGCACCATGAATACCTTTCTTGGAATCAGTTCCGACCTGGCCTCTGGGGATGTCGACCCAGAAGCTATTGAGAATTCAGAATACCTTTATATTGAAGGCTATCTGGTTACCGGCGAGAGTTCATTGAATGCGGTTCTAGAGGCTTGCCAAATTGCTCGCCAGGCGGGGACTAAGATTGCCCTGAGCTTATCTGACCCAGGCATTGTTGAATATTTTCGCGATGGCCTAAAAAGCATTGTTGGAGATAGCGTCGACCTGCTGTTCTGCAATGAACAGGAAGCTCTAAGCTGGTGTCAGACCGATAATTTGGATCAGGCATTGGAACAGCTACAGGATAGCGCCGCAGAGTTTGCGGTGACCCTTGGCGGTGAAGGCGCGGTGGTATTTGATGGCAATGAGTATCTGCGCGCAGCGGCTCAACCTATTACTGCGGTTGATACTAATGGTGCCGGCGATATGTTTGCCGGAGCCTATCTCTACGGTATCACTCAGGGCTATTCCTGCCTATCCGCGGCCGTTTTTGCTAACCGTGCCGCCAGCGCGGTTGTCGGCCAGTACGGTCCGCGCTTGCACAGCGCTGAGTACGATGGTCTCAAAGAGGGTTTAAAGTAAGCTCTCTGGCCTTAGAGTCAACCGCCGATTTGATCCAGCGGCTGGGGATGTTGGAACAGAAAGCCCTGCAAATAATCGACGCCAATTTTCTTTAACAGGCGCATTTGGTTTTCATTTTCCACCCCTTCGGCCACAGTGGTGACACCCATAATATGGCCGAGGTGGTTAATGGTGCTGACTACCGAATAATCCACATCGCTATTTTCCATCGTCCGAATAAAACTCGAATCAATCTTTAAGCAGTCGATGGGCAGCTCTTTTAAATAGGCAAATGACGACAGCCCACTGCCAAAATCATCCAGAGCAATGGATACACCCACCGAGCGCAAAGTGGAAATCAATCGCTTCGCCTCATGCAGATGCTTTACCGCTGCGGTCTCGGTAATTTCAAACTGAATATATTTTGGCGATATTCCCGAGTCACTAAACCCTCTGAGAATATAGTCAATGGCATTCTCGTCACCCACGGTGCTGCCGGAGAGGTTCACAGATAACAGTGGCAGAGCCGCGCCTTTGGATTGCAGTCGCTGCAGAAATTTTAGGGAGTTGCTAAACACCCATTTATCCAGATCGTCTATCAGCGAATAATGTTCGGCTCCGGGAATAAATTCTGAAGGCGGTAAAATGGTGCCGTCACTTTCGCGCATTCGCACCAGCACCTCATAATATTTTGCGGTTGCCGCACTGCCGGTTAGGGGCACAATTGGCTGGGCAAACAGCGTAAAGCGATCTTCGTCCAAGGCCGAGACAATTTTCGGCATGCTGGTGGCGAGACTGCGGCGGCGAGCCACCTCTTCATTAAAGGACTGGAAGTGAATTTTGTTGCGACCTTTATCCCGAGCCGTGGCGCAGGACGACCCCGCTGAGATCATCAGATCTATATCGGAAAGCGCTGTGTCATCGATCAGTATGGCGCCGATACTGGCACCAATTTTCAGCACCTCGCCCTCCCAGGGAACTCTGAGCTCTTTGACCTCCGCCAGAATACGCTCGGCCAGCATCATCGCCTTGTCATAATTTACTCTATGAATTAGCAGGGCAAATTCATCATTGCCAATGCGCGCGGTGATATCACTGGGACCAGCTAGTCCAATCAGCAGCTGGGCAAATTGTTTGAGCAATTCATCCCCGGCGGTATGGCCACTGGTGTCATTGATAACCGAAAAATTATACAGATCAATATAGAGCAACGCGTGTATAGCGCCCTCATGGCGAGCAATCTCAATGGCTTTCTGGATACGTTTTGACAGCGAGGAGCGATTGGGCAACCCAGTTAGAGAGTCATGCATGGACTGCCACTGCAAGCGACTTGAAACACGTCGTGCCTCACTGAGAGGCCGGAAGATCACCAGACATTGGGTGATACGCCCCATCGCGTCGCGCAATGGAAATACCGACACCGAAACGCTAACAGGCGCTGCGCCTCGGACTTTTAATAACAGTGATTGATTGGGTTCAACATTGATCGCCTTATTCAGTGCATCCTGAATCGGTGTTTCGGCAATACCAGTCTCTTCATTGGCCAGGGGCATGGCCACATGCATCTGCATAGGCTTCGATTTGTCTAGAGTAAAACCCAATAACTGCTCGGCAATCGGGTTCATCTCCAAGACAAAACCTTCCGCATCCACCAGCGCCACAGCATCGGCAATATGCTGTGATGTAAGGTCATAGAGCTGGCCGCGATTAATCAGCTGGTCGGCCTGTTGGCTTACTTGGGTACAGTCACGACAGAGGATAATCAGCTGATCTGAGGCGCTGGCAGAATGAAATAATTTGATATCTAGGTAACGGCTTTCACCCTGTGAGGTGGCGGCAAGCATATAGCCCTGACTATGCCGGGTGATCAGGCTATTAATATTTTCTTCAAGATCTAAGCCCTGCACCTCATCGAGTCCGGGAAACAATGTGCGCACCGAGCTGCCGAGCAACAGTTCATTGCTGTAGCCAAACAGGCTCTCTGCGGCGGCACTCACCTGAGAGATAAAACCAAATTGATCGCTGGTGATATAGGCGGCCTGCTTATCGACAAAAAAGCTGTCCGATTGCTCGGCGCCAGCGGCTATTAGCTTTTTTGAGCTATGGTCCTGCTCGCTCTCCAGAGTGCTATCAAAAGTGTTATCGAGAACAGTACCCAGAGCCATCTTATGAGCACCCTCAGCCTCAGATAGCGATATTTTATCGGGGCTTCTTGCAATCGCCGCCTGAAGATTAAATCGGATCAGACCATAGTTATTGGAACCATCATCATAAGCCGTCATAGACACCCCCAACAGAGTCGAGCTGTCCCGGGAAAAAGCTCCGCTGAATTGGTCTAACAGACTATTGTCAGCCGGCCTTGTAAACTGACTGGTGCCATTGGCACTGATGATTTGGTGTAATTCGGCAGAGAAACCACTACCCAATAGTGCTGGAAATAACGCGTAGAATCGTTTGCCCTGAGACTGGCCCGGTGAGACCTGACAGAAGTCGGCGGCTTTGCGATCGATCATCACCACCCTTAGATTGCGGTCCACAACCATTACGCCCCCTTGCAGGCGCGCCGCAATCAGGGCCCGACTCAACTCGGACCCCGCTCCACTAACTCCTTCTATGTGGAAGATATCATTCATCCTTTTATACCCTTTCTATCCTTTTATACCTTCTACCCTTTAAACCTTGTAACTTTTTATATCTTCTAATCTTTAATCATCTGCATCTTATCTACAACTAACTATAAGTCGTGACATTTGTGGGCTAATTATCCCTGAGAGAGCAACTCTCGGAGATCAATCATCGCCGCATTGGCTCGGCTGATATAAGAGGCCATCACTAAGGAGTGATTGGCCAACAGGCCAAAGCCTTCGCCATTAACAATCACTGGCGCATTGACCGGCTGCTGGCTCATTTCCAACTCACGGATAATCTGCTGCAAACTGGCAACTGCATTTTTGCGCTTGAGCACATCGGCAAAGTCCACTTCAACTGCCTTTAAAAAGTGCAGCAGCGCCCAGGTGGTGCCGCGGGCTTCATAAAACACATTATCAATTTCAAACCAGCTGGTTTTGACATCGATCTCATTGGCATTCTGTGTCGATTGGCGACCGCCGGCATCCCCGGACAGATCGGTATTAATGCGCCGCTGACCAACACTGGCGGAAAGTCTCTGAGACAGGCTGCCAAGCCGGGTTTCCACGGTGGCCAACCAGTAACGCAGGTTATCTGCCCGAGCAAAAAACTGTGCGTTAGGGGCCTGACTGTCAGCTAGGCGTTCGAGGTAGCTGCGGAAGTATTGTTGTCCATCGGCATATTCCGATTCAGGCCAGGGCACCGCCCAGCTGCGGTGATCAATATGCAGTCGCGGCTCGGCAACGGCCAGATCAGGGTCTTCAGTTGACTGAGATTGCGAGCGGCTAAAGGCTTCTCGATTGGCCTTGCTGAGATCGCGAATCTGTACCAACACCCCAAACTCCCAGCTGGGAATATTGTCCAGCCAAACGCCGGGAGGCATCATGTCATTACTCAGATAACCACCAGGCTTGTGCAGTAACACTTCAATGGTGTGGATCAATGTGGCGGTGGTGGTGGCACCCACCACCAGAGATTTACCCGCCAGCGCTTTCTCCGTTTCTCCATGCACATCAAATAGCTCCGGCTCATCGCTCCAGTACCAGGCCAGACCGAGAATTAATAGAGTGACAGCGAGTAAAGCGATCAGGGCATAGCGCAAATAGCTGGGGCGCTGGCTACCCGAATAGCCATCAGCTATTTGCTCGGCAGCATCGAGAAAAGGTCTCTGGCCAACAGTTTTAATTCGACGCCAAAATCTCATTTATCCATTCCGTGGGTTTTCATCTTTTGCATACTGTGGCCGGAATGATCATGCATGGAGTGATCTGGCATAGACTGATCTGGCATGGAATGATTATGTTTGGAGTGATCATGGGCCTTAACTGCAGGAGCAGACTTCTGAAACAGGCTGCGTACCTTAACGTCCATTTCGATACTGCCACAGTCCTCGGTTGTCAGGCTGACAGGGTGTATTTCACCCGCTACCAGATCAGTTTGCACATCGATCAGCATCAGGTGATAACCACCAGGTCTAAACAGCAGGGTCTCTCCCGCGGTTACTGTCACTGCAGCCACCGGACGCATTTTCATCATGCCGTCACTATTGAGTTGCTGGTGAATTTCTAAGGTGCCTGCAATCGCTGCGCTGCCGCCAATAATGGAGCAGTCTCTATCACTGTTATTGGTCAGGTATAAATAGCCTGCGGTTGCCGTTCGCCCTGGAGGCATAGTACGAATATAAGCATCCTCAACGGAGAAGTCAGCAGCGCTTGTCGCCCATGCAAAGGGCATGGCGAGACAAAAAATAACAGCGTAAATTAATCGAGTTTTCATAGAAGTCCTTAATGAAACTATAGCATGGCATAAGAATGTTGATCGCAAACCGCGATGATTGATCTGACTTGAATCGCCAGCGGTAAAGAATTGTACTCAGCTTAACGCGCTGCGAACTGTTACCCTGCATTATACTAGCGCTATTCAATATTACCGTCATGAATAACTTAGCGGAAAGGCTATGAAAATTACAAAGCACAACCTCCTCCTGAGTCTGACTCTGATGTTTGCCTGGATTACGGCCACAGCAGAGAGTGACTTTCTCACTAAACCCAGCGACAGCAGTTGGGCAAATGAGATTGCCAGCCCGGAGTTTGTTCCGGTTGAACAGGCTTACAGCCTTGAGGTTGTGGCTGAAGACCAGCGCCTTTTGCTCAACTGGACTATTCGTGACGGCTACTACTTATACCGTGACCGCTTCAAGTTTGGATCTGTGGATACCAGCGCGGTTTTAGCTGCACCAACATTTGCCAGCGGCCTAGTGAAGTGGGATGACTATTTTGAAAAAGAAGTGGAGGTCTACTATCAGCAGACCAGTGTCGAGCTGCCTTTTACCAGTACAGCAGATCGCCTGAGCCTGCAGATTGAATCCCAGGGCTGTGCCGATGCCGGCCTCTGCTATCCGCCCTATAAACAGTGGCTGGATATAGATCTGGCCAGCGGCATTGTTGAAATCAGCACCCAGCCACCTAACACTGCCGAGGCCCCAAGCAATCCCGGGGACTCAACATCTCTGCCACTGGCACTGGTGCTACTTTTTGCCCTAGCAGGTGGCATGATTCTCAATCTGATGCCCTGTGTGTTTCCAATACTGTCGATCAAGGTGTTGAGTTTCACCATGAACCACAAGACCGATCGCAGCAGACATATTCACGGACTGGTCTACACTGCCGGCGTTGTATCGAGCTTTGTGGTGATCGCCGTTGCCATGCTGTCATTGCGCGCGGCCGGTGAGAGTATTGGCTGGGGCTTCCAACTGCAGTCGCCGCTATTTGTAATCTTTTTAATCTATCTGTTCTTTGTTATGGGTCTTGGACTATCGGGCTTTCTCGAGATCGGCAGCAGTCTTATGTCGATGGGCCAGAACAGTCAGAGTGAAGAGGGTCTGCGCTCTTCCTTTATGACCGGCGTGCTCGCCACTACGGTTGCCAGCCCCTGCACCGCTCCCTTTATGGGCCCGGCTCTAGGTTTTGCCCTGAGCCAGTCAGCCACTATCGCAGTATTAGTATTTGCCTTTCTCGGTCTCGGTATGGCACTGCCGTTTATTCTGCTGGCTTGGATTCCAGGACTCACCAAGCGACTGCCAAAACCCGGCCCCTGGATGGATCTGTTTAAACAATTTCTCGCCTTCCCCATCTATATGACTGCGGTGTGGCTGCTCTGGGTTGCCGGTCGTCAGACATCAATCGATGTTGCCGCGGCAGTGGTTATCGGCCTGGTTCTGCTGGTTATGGGTCTATGGCTGTGGAAACTAAACAGCAAGGCAATCACCCGAATTCTCGCCACTGCAACATTTGCCGCGGCTCTGGCTGTGCCTGTACTGGCTATCTCTGAAGCGGAAGCCGAACCAGACTTTCTCACTTACTCACCGCAACTACTGGAGGATCTGCGCGGGGATAATCAGCCGGTGTTTATCAATCTCACCGCTGACTGGTGCATTACCTGCCTAGTTAATGAGCGCATTGCCCTGAGTTCCGACAAGGTTAAGCAGTTGATGCGCGACCAAGGCATCAACTACGTCAAGGGCGACTGGACCAACAGCGACCCACAGATCACCGCGCTACTTGAGCGCTACAATCGCAGCGGTGTGCCACTGTATCTGCTCTATCCTCGAGGTCAGGGTGAGGCAGAAATTCTGCCGCAGATTCTCACCGAATCGATGGTGATTGAGGCGCTAAAGAAAGCCGCAATTTGATTTCACGACTTTTATCGACAAATACCCTGAAATTTACAGAATTTAGATGATTTTGGTGAATTTTAGGGTTTTTGAGCGATAAAATGGCACTAAAACCGCCTATCTTCGCCGTTTCGACAAAAGCGCCTTCAATAAAAACAGAGATCATGCACAGTATGGTCGTCAAATTCTGGTAATTTCGGCGAAAACAGTATTTTTTAAAGTATTCGTGGACAGTACTTTTGTTTTCGGGCAGACTCCTCCCAATCTGACAACCAACCTTTTCCCGAGGGATCCAATGGCTTCATTACTGGTACTTCATGGTCCAAATCTAAATTTGCTCGGCTCTCGTGAGCCAGAAATCTACGGCGGAGAATCCCTTGATCAGATCAACGCATCTCTGGTGAGTCAGGCCGCTGCAGCGGGGCACAGCCTTGCAACACTGCAGAGCAATGCCGAGTTCGAGCTAATTCAACGGATTCACGATGCCAGAAATGAAGCTGTCGACTTTATTATTATCAATCCCGGCGCCTTCACCCATACCAGCGTAGCCCTTCGCGATGCTTTGCTCGGTGTTGAAATACCCTTTATCGAGGTGCACCTATCTAATGTGCACGCCCGCGAGGCCTTTCGTCATCACTCCTACTTTTCCGATATTGCCGATGGCGTTATCTGCGGCTTCGGTGCCAACAGTTACAAGCTGGCGCTGCAGGCAGTGATCGGCAAGCTCGACTAAGCTTTTTATAACAATTTTTACATCTAATTCTAGAACCCATTTAAGAAAGAGAAAACTACATGGATATTCGCAAAGTCAAAAAACTCATTGAATTGCTCGAAGAGTCGAACATCAATGAACTGGAAATCACTGAAGGTGAAGAGTCCGTGCGCATCAGCCGCGGTGTTCCCGTGCAAGCCTATGCCGCACCAGCGCCGGCAGCCCCTGCGCCAGTCGCTATTGCCGCCCCTGCACCAGCTGCCGCAGCAGCAGCGCCTGCAGCCGCAGCCCCTGATGAACTGGCTGGCCATATAGTTAAATCACCAATGGTGGGCACTTACTACGCCTCTCCTGCTCCAGGCTCGGGCGCTTTTGTCTCAGTCGGCAGCACAGTAAAAGTCGGCGATGTGCTCTGCATACTCGAAGCGATGAAAATGATGAACCAGATCGAAGCCGATAAAGCTGGCACCATTGGCGCCATACTGGCCGAAGACGGCGAGCCTATCGAATACGATCAACCACTGTTCACCATTGTTTAATTGTAGCCAGGGATAAAATCATGCTCGAAAAAGTGCTGATCGCAAATCGCGGCGAAATTGCTCTGCGTATTTTACGCGCCTGTAAAGAACTCAACATTCAAACGGTTGCCGTGCACTCCAAAGTGGATGTTGACCTTAAACACGTCAAGCTGGCAGATGAGTCTATCTGTATCGGCCCCAACCCCTCTCAGCAAAGCTACCTGAATATTCCGGCGATTATCAGCGCCATGGAAGTGACTGGTGCCACAGCAGTTCACCCAGGTTATGGCTTTCTGGCGGAAAACGCTGACTTTGCCGAGCAGGTAGAAAATAGCGGCTTTGTGTTTATCGGCCCCACCGCTGAATGCATTCGTATTATGGGTGACAAGGTAGCTGCCATTAAGGCAATGAAATCTGCCGGCGTGCCCACGGTGCCCGGCTCCGACGGCCCCTTGAACGATGACCCGGCAGCACTGCGGGCAATGGCTAAGAAGATTGGCTATCCGGTGATTATCAAAGCCGCGGCGGGCGGCGGTGGTCGCGGTATGCGTATTGTCGAGACAGAGGAAGCTCTGGTTAACTCAGTGGCGATTACCAAAACTGAAGCCCAGGCCGCATTTGGTGATGGCACTGTCTATATGGAGAAGTTTCTCACCAACCCTCGCCATGTGGAAGTTCAGGTTCTCTCTGATGGCCAAGGCCATGCTATTCACCTCGGCGATCGCGACTGCTCACTGCAGCGCCGTCACCAGAAGGTTCTCGAAGAAGCTCCGGCCCCAGGCATTCCCGAAGAGGCCCGTCAGGCAGTTTTTGAAAGCTGCACAAGAGCCTGTATTGAAATTGGCTATCGCGGCGCCGGTACTTTTGAATTTCTCTATGAAGACGGCGGTTTTTACTTTATCGAGATGAACACTCGAGTTCAGGTAGAGCACCCAGTATCAGAAATGATTACCGGAATCGATATTGTTAAAGAGCAGCTGATGATCGCCAGCGGGCGGCCACTGAGCTTTACGCAAAAGGATGTGATCTTCCGCGGCCACTCTTTCGAGTGCCGAATCAATGCCGAAGATTCAGTGACCTTTATGCCACAGCCCGGCACCATCACCTCTTATCACGCTCCAGGCGGCAATGGCGTGCGGGTGGATTCCCATATCTATAACGGCTACCGGGTACCACCGAATTACGACTCGCTGATCGGCAAGATTATTACCTATGGTCGCGATCGTGACTCGGCTTTGTCGCGCATGCGCAACGCCCTAGACGAAATGATGATTGACGGTATAAAAACCAATATTGAACTGCATCAGGATCTGGTTCGGGATCCGGAGTTCAAGAAAGGCGGCGTCAATATTCATTATCTTGAGAAAAAACTCGGGCTGTAATTTACAGCCCGGCGTTTTACTCAACTCACGGCTACTCAACTCCTCTCCAAATAGGCTCTTCCCATGCAATGGCTCCAGCTAATTGTTGCCAGTACCCGTGATGCCAGCAGTGTCATTGAAGATGCACTGCTGGAACTCGGCGCAGTTTCAGTTACCCTCGAAGACGCCGCGGACCAGCCCATTCTGGAACCGGGAGTTGGCGAAACACCGCTCTGGGACAACTGCATAATCAAAGCCCTGTTTGCCGATGACACGGATACAGTGCAGACCGGCGCGCAGCTCGAGGAGTTGGTTGCCCAATCTCTGCAATTGAGCTGGCAGCAACTGGAAGATAAAGACTGGTCTCAGGAGTGGAAGAAGTATTTCTCGCCAATGAAGTGTGGCGAGCGGCTGTGGATCTGTCCCAGCTGGATTGCACCGCCAGATCCTGAGGGGATTAATCTCAGTCTCGATCCTGGCCTGGCTTTTGGTACCGGTAGCCACCCCACCACTCACCTCTGCCTGCGCTGGCTCGACAAGCAGGATCTGAGCGGCCAGACGGTAATCGATTACGGCTGTGGCTCGGGTATTTTGGGTATCGCCGCGCTGTTACTGGGCGCGAAAAAAGTTATTGCAGTAGACAATGACCCTCAGGCGCTACTGGCCACAAGAGACAATGCCCAGCGCAATAATATAGCCCCTGAGCGTATCAGCACCTATTTACCTGAAGACCTTCCCAAGACTGTAGAGGGTCAAACTATGCTGGCCAATATTCTTGCCGCACCTCTGATCGAGCTGGCACCGAAACTCACCACCCTGACCGCGACCAATGGATTGATCTGCCTGTCGGGATTGCTTGAGCATCAGATCTCGGCGGTTTCCCAGCCCTATCTGGCCAACTTTAATTTTGATGACCCCGCCATCGAATCAGAGTGGGCACAGCTTGCGGCGCGTAAAACAGCCTGAGCGCCTAAACAGCTCAAGAGCACAAAAAAAGCCGATTCTGTGAATAAGCGGCAGGCTTCACATACTGCTAAACTCAGCTAAACCTCCGCTGGAATCTCCATGTCACAATTCACCACTGGCTGCCCCAACTGCGCCACCAAATTTCGCCTAACACCAGAGCAGCTAGAGATAGCAGAGGGCATGGTGCGCTGCGGTAAGTGCATGGGAGTGTTTAATGCCAGCGACAATAAGATTGAAGTGCCCCAAGCGTCCAGCGAGGAACTAAAAGAAGAGCCAAGTGAAGAGCTAAATGAAGAGCACAGGGAAAAGCCCGAAGAGACCACGGCACTTCCGGTGATAACCGAACTGCTACACAATGAATTTGACCAGCAGCAAACGGCGATAAAAGACAAAACCCCAAACAGAGTAATTGCAAAGCTAATAATAATTTTGCTTGGCGCACTAGTTTTGGCCGCTCAGTACAGCTACTTTTTTAGCCGCGAACTAAGCCAGACTGAAGCCTATCGCAAACCCCTGTCTAGCTTCTGTAAGCACCTCGGCTGCAGCCTCGACCTTTTCCGTGATATCGACAAACTCAGGGTCCGACAATTTATGGTTCAGTCAGACCCCAACCAACCCGGCGCACTGGTTGTGGATCTGATTATCGAGAACCGCGCCCAGTTCCATCAGCCCTTCCCCAAGATTGCTCTGCGCTTTGCCGATATGCAAAACCAGACTGTTGCCGAGCGGGTATTTCTGGCCAGAGAATATCTAGCCCATAATTCAACAAGCCTTCCAGCAAAGCCTAAATTGATTCCCAAAGGCAAACAGCGACGAGTCAATTTCCGTCTTGTGGATCCCGGCATCAAGGCAGTGAATTATTCTGTGGCGCTAAAAGAACAATAAAGCTATCTTTTTCAATTGATCACTTTTTAATCAGCTAGCCACGGGGTATCATTGCGCCTTTAAAGCGCAGACCATTCCCCGCGAGGCGAATTTGTTTAATATCGGCCCCTATCAGATCAATCGAAAGACCCTTTTGGCACCTATGGCTGGTGTCACCGACCTGCCCTTTCGTCAGCTCTGCCGAGAGATGGGTGCGGGTATGGTGGTCTCTGAAATGGTCGCCGCAGATCCCAGCACCTGGTCCAGCAGAAAATCCAAATTGCGCATCCAGTTCGCCGATGAACCGGCACCGCGATCAGTGCAAATAGCTGGCTATGATCCTTTGATGATGGCTGAAGCAGCGCGCTTTAATGTTCAGCAAGGCGCTGAAATTATCGATATCAATATGGGCTGCCCAGCCAAAAAAGTGTTAAAAAAAGCTGCCGGATCAGCACTGCTGCAACACCCGGATCTGGTGCAGGATATTCTTCGCGCTGTAGTGGACAGTGTTGATGTGCCCGTCAGTTTAAAGATTCGCACTGGCTGGGATCGGCAAAATCGTAATGCCGTAACTATTGCCAAAATAGCTGAGGATGCGGGCATTGCCGCACTGGCTATTCACGGTCGCACTCGAGCCTGTCGCTTTGTCAAAGAGGTGGAGTACGACACCATCGCCGAGGTTGTCTCTGCGGTTTCAATTCCAGTGATCGCCAATGGTGATATTACCTCTCCGGAAAAAGCCCTCAGTGTTTTGCAGCACACCGGTGCCGCAGCCGTAATGATTGGTCGCGGAGCTCAGGGCAATCCTTGGATCTTTAATCAGATTAACCATTTTCTTGACCACGGCGAAGCGGCGGCCAAGCCTTCAATCGCCGAAATTGGTTCCGTGGTCTCTCGCCATCTGCAGGCACTACATGAATTTTACGGCGCCTATGCCGGGGTTAAGATTGCCCGCAAGCATATTGGCTGGTACTTCAGCGTGCTGCCCGGGGGCCGAGAATTTGCCCGTCACTTTAATCGTATCGAAGATCATCTTGAGCAGCAGAATCTACTGCAGCAGTTCTTCCAGCAACCCAATATTTTTCAGGAATTAGCGGCATGAAGTATGCGCAAACCGGCACAGGTTCGGCACCACAGGACGCTGGCAGCAAACAACAGTCTCTGCAGCAGAGTGTCACCGAAGCCATGCAGCGCTATTTCTCTGACCTCGATGGTCAGGCCACTCACGATCTGTACGGCATCGTTATGGCCGAGGTCGAACCCCCTCTGCTAAAAGCAGTGATGGCATATACCAGACAAAATCAAAGTAGGGCCGCGGAGACATTGGGTCTCAATCGCGGCACCCTGCGCAAAAAATTAAAACAATACGACCTTCTATAATCTTCATTGAGGACTCTATGAGCGACCTGAAAAAAGTTTCACGCGCCTTAATCAGCGTTTCTGACAAAACTGGCATTGTCGATTTTGCCCGTGCACTCACCGCACAGGGTGTTGAAATTCTCTCCACTGGCGGTACCTTTCGCCTGCTTAGAGAAAACCAAATCTCCGCAACTGAAGTGTCGGATTACACCGGCTTTCCGGAGATGATGGACGGTCGCGTCAAGACTCTGCACCCCAAAGTTCACGGCGGTATTCTGGGTCGCCGCGGCACCGATGATGAAGTGATGGCGCAACATGGCATTAAGCCCATCGATATGGTGGTGGTTAATCTCTACCCCTTCGCCGCCACCGTTGCCGACCCCAACTGCAGCTTGCCCACTGCGATTGAGAATATCGATATCGGCGGACCCACTATGGTTCGCTCCGCAGCTAAGAACCACAAAGATGTAGCCATCGTGGTTAATGCCGGCGACTACCAAGCGGTGCTCGAAGAGATGTCTGCCAACAATGGCCAGCTGGATTACAGCACGCGCTATCAGTTAATGGTCAAAGCTTTTGAACACACTGCCGCCTATGACGGCATGATTGCCAATTACTTTGGCGCTCGGGATATCGATAATCAGGCGCGCAACTTCTCAGACACTTATAACGTTCAGTATCACAAGACTCAAGAGATGCGCTACGGTGAAAACCCCCACCAAAAAGCGGCGTTCTATGTTGAAGCCAATCCCACTGAAGCCAGTGTTGCCACTGCCAAGCAGTTACAGGGTAAAGAATTATCCTTTAACAATATCGCCGATACCGATGCCGCTCTGGAATGCGTTAAGCAATTTGATCAGCCTGCCTGCGTAATCGTTAAGCACGCTAACCCCTGCGGTGTTGCCGTGGCCACGGATATTAATCTGGCTTATCAGCTGGCCTTCGCCACGGATCCCGAATCCTCTTTTGGCGGCATTATCGCGTTTAACCGCGAGCTCGATGCAACCACTGCTGCGGACATCTGTGAGAAGCAATTTGTCGAAGTAATAATTGCCCCTTCAGTATCTGCCGAAGCGGTCGCCGTAGTCACCGCGAAAAAGAATGTGCGCCTGCTAGAGTGCGGCACCTGGGGTGCTGAGCGTCCACAGGACTTTGACTATAAGCGCGTTAATGGCGGTCTGTTAATTCAGGATCGCGATAACGGTATGGTCGCCGAAGAAGATCTCAAAGTGGTCAGCGAGCGAGTGCCAAGTACTGCTGAAATGACCGATATGATCTTTGCCTGGAAGGTCGCCAAGATGGTCAAATCCAATGCCATTATTTATGCCAAAGACAATCGCACTGTAGGTGTTGGCGCTGGCCAGATGAGTCGCATTAACTCGGCGCGTATTGCGGGCATTAAAGCTGAGCATGCAGGACTTGAAGTGGCCGGTGCGATAATGGCGTCAGATGCTTTCTTCCCCTTCCGTGACGGCATTGATAATGCCGCGGAAGCCGGTATTAGCTGTGTGATTCAGCCCGGTGGCTCAATGCGTGACGATGAAGTGGTTGCCGCAGCCAATGAACATGGCATGGCGATGGTGTTTACCGGTATGCGTCACTTTAGACACTAGCAGTCTGGTTGTTCTATCTTCTGACGGCATTCGATATGCACTCAGCCGGAGGCTTATAAAAGTAAGCCTCCTCTCTGAGTGCATGGATGCCATGAGAGAAGACAGGACCCCTTCTTCAGCCTGAAAGGATTTTTTTCCTAAAGCACATCATTCTTAGTCATTTTAAAGGCCGCCAAAGCTCTCTCTCGAGACTCTTTGATATCGACAATCGGCGCTGGATAGTCAGTGCCAATCTCTACCCCAGCGGCATTGAGAACCTCCGCCGGCGCCAGCCAAGGGGCGTGAATATACTTGGCCGGCATCTCTGCCAGCTCCGGCACATAGCGCCGAATATAATCCCCCTGTTTATCAAACTTCTCACTCTGAGTGATGGGATTGAAAATCCGGAAAAACGGCGCAGCATCAGCACCGCAACCGGCGATCCACTGCCAGCTGGCACTATTGGCAGCAAGATCCGCGTCAACCAGACAGTCCCAAAACCAGCGCTCGCCACTGTGCCAGTGAATAAGTAAATTCTTCACCATAAATGAGCCCACCACCATACGCACACGATTGTGCATATAGCCGGTGTTCCAAAGCTCACGCATGCCGGCATCCACTAGGGGGTAACCGGTTTTACCTTTTTGCCAGGCCTTGAGCTCGGCATCGGTATTCTTCGCCCAAGGGAAAACATTAAAGCGTGGCTGCAAGTTGTCAGTAGGTAATTTGGGGAAGTGATAGAGCAGATAGTAGGAAAATTCACGCCACCCTAGCTCACTTAAAAATGTGTCCAGATTGCTTTCATTATCGATTAATGCCGCCGCATCATTGGCTGCATACCAGGCGGTATTGACCGACATCTGGCCGAAGTGAAAATAGGGCGACAGGCGTGAGACATTTTTCTTGTTGGGAAAGTTGCGGCCCTCGCGATAATCTTGGATGCCGTTAAAGACAAAATCATCCAGTCGATCTTTGGCACCCTCTTCACTGATATCCCAGTCGCCGTGCAACTTGGTGTGCCAATCAACAGCCGGCAACAGGGCCAGATCATCTACGGCCAAACTATTATCAGCTTTGATCAGGTCCATAGCCGCGGGAACCGGCAGCGGCAATCGAGGTGCAGGCTTTTGCAAACAGCCTCTGCGATAATAGGGCGTGAAAACCTTATAGGGAGTTTCATCTTTTTTCAGTACCTGCCAGGGTTCCCAAAGCAGGGAGCCATTGAAACTTTGAACATCTAGCCCCGCATTTTTCAGACTGGTTTTTATGTTGGCATCACGCTGGATACTCTTGGGTTCGTAACAGCGGTTCCAATAAACCGCTTTGGCTGAGCTTGCAGCACTGATATCCGCAAGAACCTGCAGTGCATCGCCAGTATAAATATTTAATTTGCCACCGAGGGTTTTGTCTAGGGACTGCAGGGCATGGTGCAGCCACCAGCGGCTGGCACCACCGAGAGTCCAATCCTGGTCGCTAGTCTGATCAAAGATATACACAGGGACCACCGCGCCGGATTCACAGGCTGCGGCTAGAGCGGGATTATCGGCAAGGCGGAGATCCTGGCGAAACCAGTAGATGATTGGCTGTGTGATAGTGAAATCCTTTATTTTTATTATTTATTTACGGCTTACAGGCGCAGACTAGATCCTCTAATCAGCAATTAACTCAGACCGCTATTACAGCATATTTGCAGGTTTACTCTGCTACAATCGCGCCATTAATTTTTTGACTTTGGATTTAGACAAATGAATGTATTGGTTATTGGCTCAGGTGGGCGTGAACACGCTCTGGCATGGAAAGCGGCGCAGAGCAGCGATGTGGCAACTGTCTATGTGGCACCAGGCAATGCTGGCAGCGCCAGAGAAGCTAAGGTAGAAAATATTGCCCTGCCGATTGATGACTTTGCAGCACTGGCGGATTTCGCCGCCAACAACAATATTGGGCTGACCATTGTCGGCCCCGAGCAACCACTGGTGGACGGTATTGTTGACTACTTTAATCAGCGCGAGTTGCCGATCTTTGGCCCATCCAAAGGCGCGGCGCAGCTTGAAGGATCCAAAGCCTTTACTAAAGATTTTTTGTTGCGCCAAAATATTCCCACCGGCTTTTACCAAAATTTCACCGATATAAATGAAGCTATGGCTTATCTGCAAAAGGTCGGTGCGCCCATTGTTATCAAGGCAGATGGTCTGGCTGCGGGCAAAGGAGTAATTGTGGCAATGACCATGGCAGAAGCTGAGGCGGCGGTTAAAGATATGCTCGCCGGCAATGCCTTCGGCGAAGCCGGGCATCGGGTAGTGATTGAAGAGTTCCTCGACGGTGAAGAAGCTAGCTTTATTGTTATGGTTGACGGAAAAAATGTCCTGCCTATGGCCACAAGTCAGGACCACAAACGTGCAGGGGACGGCGACAGCGGCCCCAACACCGGTGGTATGGGAGCCTATTCTCCAGCGCCAGTGGTCAACGATGTTATTTATCAGCGCATAATGGATGAAGTGATTTATCCAACCGTTAAGGGTATGGCGGATGAAGGCAATGATTACACCGGCTTTTTGTATGCCGGCCTGATGATCATGGCGGACGGTACCCCCAAGGTGATTGAGTATAACTGCCGCTTTGGCGATCCCGAAACGCAGCCCATTTTGATGCGGCTTAAATCGGACTTAGTGAGCCACTGTCTAGGGGCACTGGATGGCGCCTTGGACTCACAGCAGGCAAATTGGGATTCCCGCCCGGCAGTCGGTATTGTGCTGGCAGCCGGAGGCTATCCCGCCGCCTATTCAAAAGGCGATGCAATCACTGGTCTCGAGACCGCCAGCACCGCTAGCGCGAAAGTATTCCACGCCGGGACGGCGATCAAAGATGGCCAGATTGTCACCAATGGCGGCCGTGTACTCTGCGCCACAGCACTGGGCAATACGGTAGCCGAAGCTCAGCAAGCGGCCTATGAGTTGGCTGCGGGTATAAAGTTTAAGGATATCTACAAACGTACCGATATTGCTTGGCGCGCCATCGAGCGCGAGCAGCAGGGTTAATAGTGCAATGACTTTGTGGCAGCAATTTCTCAGCGTTGAGATTGAGTTTCAGGCATTTGGCGGACAACATCTCGGCGCTCTGATAGTGTTTGGCCTCTGTATGCTGGCCACGGTCTGGGGAATCCGCAATTTCGATACAAGGCAGAATCTCCTGTTTAGCAGAATAATTTCGATCTTCCTAGTAATCACAGTGGCTCTGTTTAGTGCCATCAAAATCTATTTTGATCGCTTTAATCTTTTGATCGATCTGCCCATATCCCTGTGTAATCTATTTGCCATATTAGCGCCCCTGCTATTTTGGCGTCCCAATCAACGCCGCCTCGAAGTACTCTATTTTCTTATTATGGCGGGCACAGTGCAGGCGATGCTGACGCCGGATCTCTATATTGGCTTTCCCAGTAATGAGTTTTTTAAATACTGGATCGTCCACGGCGGTCTCGTAGTGCTGGTAATCCATAATATTTTTGCCTTTCAGATGTATCCGCGGCTCAAGGGGGTTGTGATTACCTTTGCCTGGGTAAATGTCTATTCCATTGCTCTCTATGGATTAAATCTGCTGATGGATGCCAACTACTTTTATCTGGTGAGCAAGCCAGGCAATGCATCGATTCTCGATCTATTTGGGCCTTGGCCACTGTATATTCTGGTGGCCGAAATGGTGGCGATGGTTTTCTTTGCGCTGTTTTACCTGCCGTTTATCTTCATCAAGAAAACTGACTCCACTGGCAGCGCCGTATAATTAGACAAGCGCAGCCAAAGTCACTACAGTTCTGACTAATGGTTAATGTCGATAAAGCCAATACACTCTTGAGAAGATCCTTTATGTCCCAGTCAAAGCCAACACTTTCTGTATTTGACCAGTTTATTGTTCAGGCGGACCAAGCTCTGCGCACAATTGCTGGCAGCGCCCCAGCGCCACAGCGAGGTTCGCCGGCCAAAGATGCCACCGAGGGTGACTTGACTGAGCAAGAACGCAAACATGCAGTGGGCTTAATGCGTGTTAATCATGCCGGTGAAGTTTGCGCTCAAGCGCTCTATCAGGGTCAGGCGCTGACCGCCAAGCTCCCTGAAGTGGGCCAGCAGATGGAAGAGGCTGCTGCCGAAGAAATTGATCATTTGGCTTGGTGCGAAGAGCGGATTGATCAGCTCGATGGCCGAACCAGCCTACTAAATCCGGTTTGGTATGCCGCGTCTTTTGGTCTTGGTGCCGCTGCGGGCTTAATTAGCGACAAGTTGAGCCTTGGGTTTGTTGCCGCTACCGAAGAGCAGGTGTGCAACCATCTGCAAGAACATTTAGACCAGCTACCGGAAGATGATCACAAAAGCCGCGCGGTGATTGAGCAAATGCTGGTAGATGAGAAACATCATGCCGAAAGCGCCCTAAATGCCGGCGGCTATCCCTTCCCAAAACCGGTTAAGAAATTGATGACATTGGTTTCCGGGGCTATGACTGCAAGCAGTTATCGACTCTAACGGCTCTCAATCAAAGAGCATTGACTGAGGCTCGTGAGGATTTTCCATATCCCGTGCCAAGTCGACAATTTTCTCCGACAACCACTGATGAATTGGCGAACCCAGAGTGCGCTTGTGCTGTAGTAGCACCAAGGGAACTGTGCCCTCGTGGGGAAGATCATCCGGATAGGCTTTGGTGACAATCCGATAGAGTTCCCGCTCCATACCAGAACCAAACTTCGCCGATACCATTAAGCAATCCGATGCACAGATGGTTTCGATTGCCGTCATTAGCTGATTAGTGACCATCGCCTTGGAACGATAACGCCCCTGCTCCCGCAAAGCTCGATCAAAACGCGCGTCAGTGCGAGCACTTACCCGCTTTGCAATCAGCAAATAGTACTGCACGTAGGGATATTGAAGAATCTCATCTAGAGTCACACGACTTTTTTTAGCCAGCGGGTGACCCTCGCGCATCCAGATCGAAGGACTGAAAATCGCCAAGTGCCGAGTGGTCACCTCAGCAGTTATATCCCGTTTTATATCGATGGCAAAATCCAGCACCCCCGCCGACAGCTCCCCGGCGACAGAATCCGTTTCACTGGAGATCGACAGAATTACTCCCGGAGCGTATTTATTTAACAGGGCAGTCAACTGCGATGCCAGAGAGATAGCAATAAATTCAGGGATAGCGATAGTGATCTCACCAACATAACTGGCCGGATCAAACTCACCATCAGTGACCATATCGAGAATACCATCTAGCAACATCGGCAATCTGAGCTGTAATTCTTCCGCTTTGGGGGTCGGGACCAATATATTCCCGGTGCGGGTAAACAGCGGGTCATCCAGCTGCTGGCGCAGACGCTGTAACACTCTGCTCATGGCTGGCTGGGTAATAAACAGGCGCTGGGCCGCGCGGGTTACGCTTTTTTCTTCTAGCAGAGCCTGAAGTGCAACCAATAGATTGAGGTCTAGGCGTGATAACTTTTGCAGATTCATGGGTTACCTTTAGGTCATTACAATTTGGTATATAAATAATGCGAACAATGCATTTGGATTATGACATAGGCCTGCGTATATTGTCACACATAGGGCAACGAACTGCCCATAAACACACGGAGATAGACCATGACACTCGTATACATACTGATCGGATTCACTGGATTAGCGGGTGCTGCAATTGCGAAAGACGACTTCGCGAACGTTAAAGCACCAAAACTCAAAGCTTCCGATAAGACGCTGACCCACTAAATCAGCGGCTTCGCACCAAACCCCTCTTAATCCTTGCTATAGGATTCTTTTATAGGGGCCCATCCTAGGGCCCCTTTTTTTTATCTTAAAAAACTCTATCTGCTCAGTGGCCTAGACCATGGCAAATATTCGAGCCTATTGCCTTCGCAGCTTGTAAAACAAGGTTATTACAAAATGGTATGACTAAGATGCAAACAATGCATTTGCAGTATGGGAGGCAGATTTCTATTATATGTGTATAGAAGTTGCACAGAGTTTTAAAGATTTGCTGCCTAGCAGGTCTTACACCGTTTTACCCCTACCCCTTCCTTTGAGACTTTCTCAGGAATTTTTAGGAGCCCACCTTTGGGCTCCTTTTTTTTGTCTCGAATTTAGCCCCAGAGATATTCCTGAAACTGCCAGATCAGGCCTCGACCACCTCATAGCTATGGGTCATTTCAACCCCAGCAGCGGCGAGCATTATCGACGCCGAGCAATACTTCTCAGCCGACAACTCCACGGCGCGCTTAACCTGACTCTCTTTAAGGCTGGTTCCAGTAACTACAAAGCGCAGATGAATCTTGCTGAAGACCGCCGGCACAGCATCAACTCGCACCGCTTCGATCTCAGTGCGACAATCGGTCACCTGCTGACGACTCTTGGCGAGCATGCTCATTACATCGAATGAAGCGCAGCCACCTAGCCCCAGCAACAGCATCTCCATTGGTCGAACACCCATATTGCGACCACCCTGACTTTCAGCGCCATCCATCACCACAGAGTGGCCACTGCCAGATTCGCCGAGAAACATCACGCCGTCTACCCACTTAATTGTCGCCTTCATAACTAGCCTCATTTTCGGAAGCGCAAAGATTACCATAGGGTCACTGCAAATTTTACTCGCGAGTATTTTTTTTTGACTACTATTAAATTCAGGAGTCGCAGATAAACAGTATATAAAGCGGCATGTTGCTAAACTTGTAAATGGAGAAACAAATTGGCGCCTGCACCTCTGACACCACATATTGAAAATGTGGAAGAGTTTTTATCCCACTGCCACAGACGCCGCTATCCGGCGAAAAGCACCATAATCTACGCCGGTGATCACGGCGATACCCTTTATTATATTATCAAGGGTTCGGTCACAGTGATGATTGAAGATGACAGTGACGGCAAAGAGATCATTCTCGCCTATCTCAATCCGGGAGATTTTTTTGGTGAAATGGGCCTCTTCGACCAAGAGCATCGCAGCGCTTGGATCCGCACTAAAACTGAATGTGAAGTGGGAGAGATCAGCTACGCAAAATTTATTGAGCTGAGCAATAAATATCCCGCATTTCTGTTCGCTATCAGCAAGCAGGTCGCTCAACGCCTCAGAGACACCACGCGCAAAGTTAGGGATTTGGCCTTCCTTGATGTCACCGGGCGAGTGGCGAGAACACTGCTAGACCTCTGTAAAGAACCGGATGCCATGACCCATCCAGATGGCATGCAAATCAAGATTACACGTCAGGAGATCGGTCGCATTGTTGGCTGTTCCCGAGAGATGGTTGGGCGTGTACTCAAAGAGCTTGAGACGCAGGGGTTGGTTAATGTGTCCGGCAAGACTATGGTGGTGTTTGGCACTCGCTAAGATCTCACTAGAGTTTTTTTAACAATGATTCGCCCAATTGAACCCGATGACCTCAATGCTGTAGCCGATATCTATAATTACTATATAGCTAATACGGTGATCAGCTTTGAAGAAGCCCCCCTTTCACGAGAACAGATAGAACAAAGGGTGAAGAAGATAACGTCAGCGGGTCTTCCTTGGTTTATTGTTGAGGAGAACAAAGAAATTTTGGGCTATGCCTGTGCGGACCACTGGAACAAAAGGGGAGCGTACAGAAATACCGTAGAAGTGAGCGTTTACTTATCCCCGAAATACTGCGCGAAGGGCCTTGGAACTTTACTCTACCAGGCTCTCTTTAAACGCCTAAAAGAACTTTCATTCCATGTTGTGATAGGAGGAGTCACACTTCCCAATCCCGCTAGCTGCCGCCTACATGAAAAATTTGGAATGACCAAAATAGCTCATTTTAGCGAAGTCGGCTATAAGTTTGGCGCATGGCATGATGTCGGCTACTGGCAAGTCACATTAGATATCTAACAAAATTTCTTAGGATTTTTACCCTTAACTAAACATCTCCGCCAGTCGCTGGCCCGGCTCTTCACTGCGCATAAACGCTTCGCCCACCAAAAAACTGTTCACATTGCGCGCGCGCATGGCGGCAACATCGTCGCTGCTGTGTATGCCGCTCTCGGTGATAACGATTTTACCGGCGGGGATTTTGTCCAGCAGTTGATAGGTGTTGTCGAGGGTCACTTCAAAGCTGTGCAGGTTGCGGTTATTAATGCCAACCATTGGGTTGTCCAGCTTTAGGGCGATTTCCAACTCTGCGCCATCATGCACTTCAATCAGTACATCCATACCCAGAGACTGCGCCAACTCATGCAGGTGAGTCAGCTGCTGTTCGGTTAATGCCGAGACAATCAATAGAATACAGTCTGCACTCATAGCCCGCGCTTCATAAACCTGATAATCATCGATAATAAAATCTTTGCGGATTACCGGCAGTTGTGTGGCCTCGCGTGCCATCTGTAAATAGTCATCTGCGCCCTGAAAGAAATCCACATCGGTGAGCACCGACAGACAGGCGGCGCCACCCTGCTCATAACTCTCAGCGATGGCGGCTGGATCAAAGTCTTCACGAATAACCCCTTTGCTCGGAGAGGCTTTTTTGATTTCTGCAATCACTGCAGATTGACCGGCGGCAAGTTTGGCCGCCAGTGCTGCGGCAAACCCTCTGGGCGATTCTGCGGACTGGGCTTTTTCAATTAACTGGGCTATCGACACCAGCGCGCTGCGCTCGGCAATCTCTTCGTGCTTGCGGGCGAGGATTTTTTTTAAGATTGTCGGTGTATCTGAGCTCATTTTAATTTCTCATTGTTTTTAGGCGTCTTGCTGGACCTGAGTAAAAGTCCCCAGATCAGTTAGTTTAGCCCGAGCTAATCCTGCGCCTATGGCATCCTGGGCCATGGCAACGCCCTCTTTAATACTCTCGGCACAACCCGCTACATAAAGTGCGGCACCGGCATTGAGGGCGATTAAATCGGCAGCTTTTAGACCACTGGCAGTGGCCTGCTTGCCCAGCGCATCCACAATCAGTGCTAGGGACTGCTCGGCATTGTCTACATTGAGGCCGTCAAGACTCTGACGCTCTAGCGTAAAGTCTTCAGGGGCAATGCTGTATTCCCGAACAAGACCGTCTTTATATTCTGCCACTGCAGTTTCCGTGGCAATACTAATTTCATCGAGACCATCGGCGGAGTGCACCACCATGATGTGGTCAGCACCCAGACGTCCGAGTACTTCAGCCATAGGTTTACAGAGGGCCTGATCATAGACGCCAATAAGCTGCCGAGTGACACCTGCAGGATTGGTCATCGGCCCAAGGATATTAAAAATGGTACGCAGACCCAGCTCGCGGCGTGGGCCAATCGCATGTTTCATGGCGCTGTGATGAGCCGGCGCAAACATAAAACCAACGCCCAATTCCTGTACGCAGAGCGCCACTTGGTCAGGGCTGAGATTCAAATTGACTCCGGCGGCTTCAAGCACATCGGCGGCACCGCTATTGCTGCTCACTGAGCGATTGCCATGTTTAGCAACAGAGCCACCAGCTGCGGCCACAACAAAGGTAGAGGCGGTAGAGACATTAAAGAGATTTGACTCATCGCCGCCAGTACCCACGATATCCACTAGACCTTCACCGGATACTTTGACGCCGGTGGCCAGCTCACGCATCACTTCAACGGCACCGGCGATCTCATCGATGCTCTCGCCTTTCATGCGCAGGGCAACGAGGAAACCTCCGATCTGTGCTTCTGTGGCGTTGCCCGTCATGATTTGACGCATCACATCACGCATCTCTGAGGCCGAGAGACTTTTGCCCAGTACAACGCTATCTAAAGCCTGTTTAATATCCATGCTTAACCCTCGAGGAAATTATTCAGCAGGTCGTGGCCATGCTCGGTCAATATTGATTCAGGGTGAAACTGTACCCCTTCGATGGGCAGCTCCCTGTGGCGCACTCCCATAATTTCATCGATGCTGCCGTCGGCATTTTCTGTCCAGGCGGTGATTTCAAGACAGCTCGGCAGACTGCTCTGCTCGATCACCAAGGAGTGATAGCGAGTGGCTTCAAAGGGATTGGTTAAGCCGGAAAACACGCCGCTATTACTGTGATGCATGGGCGAGGTTTTACCGTGCATCACCTGCTTGGCACGAACAATCTTGCCGCCAAAGGCCTGCGCGATACTCTGGTGCCCAAGACAGACTCCGAGAATTGGCAGGCGACCGGCAAAATGCGTGATGGTCTCCACGGAGATACCCGCTTCATTGGGTGTGCAGGGGCCGGGAGAGATCACAATCTTCTCTGGCGCCAAACGCTCTATATCGGCAATGCTGATTTCATCATTGCGATAGACCTGAACATCGGCTTTTAGCTCAGCCAGATACTGGACAATGTTATAGGTAAACGAGTCATAGTTATCAATCATTAATATCATTTTGACTCTCCCGAGCTTTTGCTGCAGACCATGGCTGCGGCGCGCATTAAGGCACGGGCTTTATTGTTGGTCTCTTTCCACTCTAAGTCGGGAATCGAGTCGGCAACCACGCCGGCGCCAGCCTGAACATGTAGCATATTGTCTTTGATCACCGCAGTGCGGATGGCAATGGCGGTATCCATATTACCGTTCCAGCCGATATAGCCCACTGCACCACCGTAGATATTTCGCTTTACTGGCTCGATTTCGTCGATAATTTCCATGGCGCGAATTTTTGGTGCACCACTTAGGGTCCCAGCGGGCAGTGTCGCTTTGAGAACTTCTAGGGCACCCATATCATCGGTGACTTGGCCCACTACATTGGAGGTGATGTGCATAACGTGGGAGTAGCGCTCAACAACCATTTTTTCGGTTACTACAACAGTGCCGGTTTTGCTGATGCGGCCGACATCGTTGCGCCCGAGATCAATCAGCATAAGGTGTTCAGCAATCTCTTTTGGATCCGCGAGCATCTCATCTTCCATCGCCTGATCCTCTTCCACCGTTGCGCCGCGCTTGCGGGTGCCGGCAATCGGCCGAACGGTCACCTCGCCATCTTCGAGACGGGCGAGAACTTCTGGCGATGAGCCGACAATATGAAAGTCATCTAGATCGAGGAAATACATATAAGGCGAGGGGTTGAGACGCCGCAGAGCGCGGTAGAGATTAATCGGTTCGGCGTTAAATGGCGCTGATAGGCGCTGAGATGGCACCACCTGCATCACATCACCGGCCATCACGTATTGCTTAACTTTATTCACCGCGGCCTTGAAGTCCTGTTCGCCAAAACTGGAGACAAAGTCTTCTTCAGAGATACCATCGGCGGCCATATTCATCGGCGGCAGTTGCGGCGCTGGCTGCTCTAACTTAGCCTCTAACTGATCGAGACGAGCTTCGGCTTTGGCCAATGCGTCTCGGTCTTTGGCGTCGACATGAACCACTAGCATAATGGTGCCGGAGAGGTTGTCGAAGATCGCCACCTCATCTGACGCCATCAATAATATATCCGGTGTGCCCAACATATCTACTGGCGCACTCTCGGCGAGCCGAGGCTCGACAAAGCGCACAGTGTCATAGCCAAAGTAGCCCACCAGGCCGCCGGTAAAACGCGGTAGATTAGGCAGATCCGGCATACTAAATAACTGTCGAAAGCGCTCCACCTCACCCAGGGGATCGGTGGTCTGGCGATTGACCATCGGCTTGCCGTCTCGAATAATTTCGAGTCGACTGCCAAATAATTTAAGCACCGTGGAAGTATGCAGACCAATTAATGAGTAACGGCCCCATTTCTCGCCGCCCTGCACTGATTCAAATAGATAGGAGTTTGGCCCAAGAGCCAATTTCAAGTACACACTTAGGGGGGTTTCTAAATCAGCCAGCACCTCGCGGGTGACGGGAATACGGTTGTATTCTTGACGGGCTAACTTAGCAAATTGTTCGGCGTTCATGATCGGATCCTTGTTCGTTGACAGAATGTGGCGGTGCAGGCGTCAGTGCGCCTCGGCTACTCTAGTTGCGCCAACGCCAGGTGTGACAGTTACTGTCAAACTGTTTAGAACTCGAACTTTTCACAAACTAACTCCAAAACGTAGGGTGCTATTGTAATCAATTGCACCGAGGCAACAACCTTCAGCGCGGAAAGATTATCAATTACCCTAGCACTTTATGTGCTGTAGCCCTCTAACTTATGCCTTAGCCAACTCATTGCGCATCTTGGCAATAACTTCAGCGTAGTCGTCAGCGCCATAAATTGCCGAGCCCGCGACAAAGGTGTCAGCGCCAGCAGCGGCTATCTCACGAATATTGTTAACGGTTACGCCGCCATCTATCTCTAGACGAATATCATGGCCGCTGTTATCGATTAGCTGGCGTGCCTCCACCAGTTTATCCAGTGTCGCAGGAATAAATTTCTGACCGCCAAAACCGGGGTTTACTGACATCAGTAGCAACATATCCATGCGGTCCATCACCCAGCGCACTGTTTCTAAACTGGTTGCTGGATTTAATACCAGACCAGCTTTGCAACCGAGATCGCGAATCAACTGCAGAGAACGGTCAACATGATTGGAAGCCTCGGGATGAAAGGTGATATAAGTTGCACCGACATCGGCAAACATGCGGATCAAATCATCCACCGGCTGCACCATCAAATGCACATCGATTGGTGCCGTGACACCGTGGTCTCGCAGTGCTTTACAGACCATCGGACCGATCGTTAGGTTGGGCACATAATGGTTGTCCATCACATCAAAGTGGACAACATCTGCGCCGGCCTCAAGAACCGCATCAACTTCTTCCCCCAGGCGGGCAAAATTGGCAGATAGGATGGATGGAGCAATCAAAAAATCAGTCATAAAACACCAGAAGTCAATTCAGGCGTAACTATGCGTGACTTCCTTATGGGGTGCAAATACTTTGCCCTTTAAAGCGGTCAGATGAACAAAAAGAGCGATAACAAAAGCCGAAAAAGAAAAAAGACCATCTGTTTCCAAATAGTCTTTTCGCGGTTAACAATTTAGTGCTGATCATTTGTGCTGTTGCTGATACTTTTCTCTCATTTTCTCTCGATACTCGCGCCTTGCTGCACGGGCTTCTTCTTTGCTTAAAGAACCGTCACCATCGCTGTCCATTTTCGAGAAACGTTCGCGGCGCTTATCGGCCATATTCTCCAGAGCTTGCTCATGCTCCTGGGTAGAGACGACACCATCACCATCTTGATCAGCCTGTTTGAGCATGCCTTTATGGTCGCGGGCCTTACCGTCTTGATCACCTTTGTGATGATCAGCCAGAGCACCCAGCGAGAATGCCGCCAATAGGGTAAAAATAAATACATTACGCATACACTGTCCTCTTAATTATATTAGTAGAGTCTATTTTTTAGAGCTCAGTTTATAAAAACCTCTTTCTAGAACAGCCTATAACGTCAAAACCTACCAGTTGGTTGACACTTAGGAGTAAGCGTATTCCTTAAACTGATCACGCAAATCTTTCTTGCTGATTTTCCCAGTTGCGGTGTGAGGAATCTCTTCGACAAAAACACAGTCTTCAGGTGTCCACCACTTGGCGATCTTGCCATCGAGAGAGGCCAATATGGCATCTTTATCCGGGCTGGAACCCTCAACAGGAATAACGATCAACAGTGGCCGCTCAGTCCACTTGGGATGAGAGACACCGATGACCGCTGCCTCTTGAACATCGGGATGAGACATGGCGGCATTCTCCACATCGATGGAACTAATCCACTCGCCACCGGATTTAATCACGTCTTTAATTCGGTCAGTAATGGTCACATAGCCCTGCTCATCGATAGCAGCCATATCACCGGTATTGAACCAGCCATCTTCATCCACTGCAGGCTTGTCATCGAGACGGTAGTAGCCACTGCAAACCCAGGGACCTTTAACGAGCAGTACGCCGGAGGCAACCCCATCCCAGGGCAACTCATTATCATCGCCATCGACAATTTTCATTTCGACCCCGAAGACCACACGGCCGGCGCGAACACGCCAGGTGTCCTGTTGTTCCTGAGTGCCGTCCTGCATCCACTCCTGAGGGCGATTGTAGGAGCCAAGGGGACTCATTTCAGTCATACCCCAGCCCATATGCACGATCACACCGTGCCTTTCCATTTCCTGCATCAACGACAGCGGGCATGCAGAGCCGCCAGAGACTACAGAATTAAGCGATTCTATGGTTTTCCCTGTTTCATTGAGATATCCCACTAGGGCCAGCCACACCGTGGGCACACCTAGGGAATAGTTCACTTTCTCTGAATTGATCAAATTGGTCAGTGTCTCACCGTCTGCCATTTTTGGACCGGGGAACACCAATTTGGCACCAACCATTGGGCCGTTATAGGCGGTTCCCCAAGCGTTAACGTGAAACATTGGCACTATCGGCATAACCACGTCTTTCGCGGCGAGGTTCATGACTTCAGGCGTGGAACCAACAATGGAGTGTAAAACCGTACTGCGGTGGCTATAGAGAACACCCTTGGGGTTGCCGGTGGTACCGGAGGTGTAACACATAGAGCTAGCGCTGTTCTCTTCCAACTCTGGCCAGTCAAAGCTCTCTGACTCATCTGCTATAAAGGTCTCATAGCAGTGGGCATTTTTAAGGCTAGTCTCGGGCATATTTGCCGCATCAGTCATGACCACATAGCCTTGAACAGTAGGAAGCCTATCCTGCAACTGCTCCAATAGAGGCACAAACATGGGGTCGGTAAAAACAAACTTGTCTTCGGCGTGATTGATAATATATTCGATCTGCTCTGGGAAAAGACGCGGATTAACCGTGTGACACACCTGCCCTGAACAAGAAATGGCGTAGTACAGCTCAAAGTGACGGTAGTCATTCCAGGCCAGCGTGGCAATTCGATCCCCGGATTGAAAACCCAGCTTCTGCATAGCATTAGCCATCTGGCGCACGCGGCGAAAGGCATCTTTATAGGTGTATCTATGCAGCGGGTTATCGCCAGTTACCGAAACAATTTCGCTTTTTCCGTTAATGCGGTCAGCGTGTTTCATTATTGACGTTATGGTCAGCTGGGAGTCCATCATTAAACCATTCATGGCTAATTCCTTAATCGTTTTTATATTTTTTGTTGGCGATCTAGGGCCTAAGCCTACCATTGGGACAGATGGCTTAATACTATTAATATGTGGACGGCAGGTCACCCACCCCCGCGGGATGCAGGGCAGGTATTTTCTGGAGAGAATTAATTAGTGATTTTGGGGAATGCTGCACAAATGGGTTTCTATCTCTTCAAAATCAGGCAGGTCTAAGTGCTGGCCATCGAGATCAAAACTCAAGCTGATACAGGTGGCGATTTCCACTTCGTCCTGAGCTGACAGGGCGCTGTCCTCCTCTACTCGAATGGTGTGGGGGAATCCTTTGCAGATAATTGCGTAATAGCGATGCTCATGGCCCTCAACTAGGCTGTTGAGCACCAGGATACGTGTACTGCTGCCGAAATCTGCACAGGGTTCATCCCGTTGCATTGCGGCAAAATCAATCAGCGGGATAGTGAGATTGCGCCACTTAATCCAGCCAAACATCCACTGAGGCTTGCCCTCGTCATTTATAACTTCCTGACTGAGAATAATCTCGGCAATGGCCGGCATGGGAACCAATAGGTTTGAATTCCCGGTATTGATCGACAGGCAGTCGACCTGGGCAATCGGATTCTTTTGATCTAGAAAAAACATACTCATTGGCTACAAGCCTCCATTTGAATAACGTCCGTATTAAATTTTTTTGCAAGCTCTTCAACAGTACCGATAAAGTCGGCTTTACAGCGCCGCGTCACCGCTTGCGGCATTGCCGGCACCATGCAATCACTGGGCTCTTGAATCCATACCTGCCCCGCAAACTGCTTAATTGCCTGACAGCCTCGAGCACCATCATCACCCATGCCGGTAAAGATAATCGCCCCGCAATCGCGCCGATAGAGCAAGGCCAGGCGATTGGCTAGCTGGTCAATAGATGGTGCGTACTGACCCTGCCAGGGAGAGGCGAAACGCAACACCCAACCCTGCTTGCTAATTCGGGTTTCAAACTCTGATGATATCACCGTCACTGTGCCGGGTTTTATAAGCTGCCCTGTGGATGGCACTCTTGCCGGCCAGCCTGTATGGGTTTCTATTATCTTCAGTAGAGTTGCCATTTGCTGAGCCGCTATATGTTGAGCATAGACGAAAGCGACATCATCACGGGGAGTAATTTGACTTAAAAAATGACGTACCGCCTGCAAGCCTCCAGCAGAGGCACCCAGCAGCCAAACTTTTACAGGCTTTTCTGGGTGCTCTTGGCCCTGCTTTTCAACCCGTTCTCGACCCTGCTGTCTGTGGTTTTTTTCTTTGGCGTCTAGCTGCTGCATAAGCTGTTATATTTGAGCAGAAAGCAGCTCATCCAAGGTTTCTAACAAGTGCTCCTCTTGATAGGGCTTACCCATATAGTGATCAACTCCCAACTCCATTGCACGCTGGCGATGTTTATCACCGGTTCGCGAGGTAATCATAATAATCGGGATATTCGACAGCTCTGCACTGGCGCGCATTCGAGTGGCAACTTCAAAGCCGTCCATGCGCGGCATCTCAATATCTAATAGCATCACCGCGGGGATCTCTTCTTGCATGCTCTTGAGTGCTTCAACGCCGTCTTTAGCGGTAAGCACGCGATAGCCTTGGCGGCGCAGAATACGGCTGGTGACTTTTCTCACTGTCACCGAATCGTCCACCACCAATATGCTCGGCGAGACCTCCTGAGATGAACGGGACTCATGCTCAAGACCTCTTTCAGCACTCTGGCCAATGCGCGGCAGGTCGACAATGGAGACTCTCGCCAATTCATTGAGATCAATAATAACCACCACCTGACCATCGCTCAAAATCGTTGCGCCGCCAAGCCCTGGAACACTTGAAAACTGAGAGCCAAGGGTCTTCACAACAATCTCTTTGGTGCCAACAATCTCGTCAACCTGTACCGCGAAGCGCCGGTTATCGGAATGGAACAGCACCAGTGCGACATCCTCATTGAGACTGTCAGGGCGCTTTGATATCTCTGGATTGAGCAGGGTTCCCAGATAACAGAGTTCGTATTCAACACCCACATGGTTGATCAGATTGTCATTGGCGACCGCCTCGTTCACAGCGGCGCGGGGCATAAAGTGAACTCCATCAATTGAGTTGAGCGACAGTGCGTAGTGATCTCCTGTGACATTAATCATCAGAGCGCGATTTACAGAGAGGGTGAAGGGCAAGACTATGGTGAACTGGGTCCCGAGACCGGCGGAGGTTTCAATCTCCACACGCCCGCCGCACTGGCGTACTTCGCTATTCACTACATCGAGGCCCACACCGCGGCCCGATATCTGACTGATCGAGTCGGATGTGGTAAAGCCGGGATGAAAAATAAACTGTGAAATTTCATAGGCTGAGAGTGCCGCATCCTCGGTGATCAACTCTTTTTCCAGAGCGAGGCGGCGAATCTTTTCAACATTTAGGCCACGGCCATCATCCGCTAGATGGATAACAATATCGCCGCCCTGCCTATAGGTGGTAATAACAATACTGCCGGTTGCTGGCTTACCGGCTTTTAAACGCTCGGCTTCGGTTTCAATGCCGTGGTCCACCGAGTTGCGGATCATATGCTCCAGTGGCGCGACCATCCTGTCGAGAACCGACCTATCCATCTCGCCCTGAATATTATCCATGCGCAATTCAACTTTTTTGCCCAGTTCTATACCCACCTGGCGAACAATCCGGCGCAGTCGCGGAACAATTCTTGCGAAGGGCACCATACGTGTCTTCATCAAGCCTTCCTGCAAATCGGTGTTAATCCGAGACTGATGTAACAGCAATGTTTCAGTGCCAATTAATTTTTCATTGAGGGTCTCTTTTAGATCGTGTAAATCCGATGCGGATTCCATTAGAGAGCCGGTTAACTGCTGCAAATGGGAATAGCGATCCATTTCGAGGGGATCAAAATTATCCGCCTCCCCGGAAGCTTCAATTTGCTCACGGCGGTAATCTATCTGCGCCTCAGTTTCAGTTCCCAGACGCCGCACCTGACCCTGAAGACGATCCACGGTGGCATCCATTTCATCGAGAAACTGGGTGAACTCACTGAGCTGTTCTTCGACTCGACCCCGGAAAATAATATTTTCCCCAGAGAGATTGACCAGAGTGTCGAGCACTTCTGCACCAATTCGAACAACTTCTTTGATTTCACCTTGAATAGCACTGCGATCAAACACCGGCTGTTGCTTTGCCCCGGAGTCATTCTGGGAAGGCTGCATTGACTGACTGGATCCCTCTGCTTGGGGGATTGCCAGAGACTTTATAAAATCCGCCGCGGAGTCAGATCTGCCCTGCTTCTTGCCTTCTTCAGTAATAACGGCGCTACTCTGATCTGTATCTCTCTGATCAACTAAGTCGCCCTGCTCAAAATCCACTAGCTGTTTGCGCAGGACAACAAGGTCACCCCCATGAGCGATCTGTCGCACTATGTCATAGGCGCTAACAAGCTTTTCTTGATGGGGAATGATGGCCTTAAAAAAGCGTTTATCGTAAACCTTGGTGTCATCGATCAGCGATTCAATGATATGGGCACGATCTCCCAACCCATTAAATCCAGCCATGCGCGCACCCCCTTTTAGGGTATGCAGGTCGCGCTTGAGGCGGTCTGGCAGTTCAGTCTCTTTGGGGTTGGATCGCCAGGCCATTACCAGCTCTTCAATGTGACTGACAATGTCATCGGCCTCTTCCACAAAGACACCAATAATTTCATTATCCAGCTCTAAGTCCACCAGAGATGCAGTGCTATTAGCGGCAGCGGGGAGTAGGCTGACTTCACTACTCCTTTCCTCGCTCTCGAAGTGCTGAGCACTGTCGTCCAGATCCATCAATGGCTTGCTGAGAGCTTCATCGGGAAGAATCAGCTCAGATTTATCGATGGCTTCAGGCTGATCTTGAGTAGGCAGTTCTGCATTGAGCACTTTATCTTCAGGGGCTTCATCCATAAGCACTTCATCGACAAGCACTTCATCAATAATCTCTTCCACCGCAGTTTCCACTGAGGCAGCTTGTAACTCTATTGGCTCTAGTATTTGAGTCTTGGATGCTGAAATCTGTGAAGCTTGAGTATGAGAAGCTTCAATCAATGCCGCTTTTTCAACTAACTGCTCTCTGAGTTGGGTTTCTACAACAGCTAATCGATCTCTGTCTGCAGCCGACAGCACACTGAGATCCTGATCCGCTGCCAACATATCGAATAGGTTGAGCAGATCTTCATGGCTCTCTTTTAAAGTGCTGATAATATTCTGACTGGGCACCGAACCCAGCTCTAGCAAGGCACGATAGATCGGCGTCATCAATCCGGCGAGTTCTAAAATTGGCGCTATATCAGCATCCATTAGCTGTTGCTGAATACTGTTTAAATCCGATAGCAGTTGATTAAATATCACTCTAGGCGGCGTGGTTTGACGCTCTAAATAATCATACAGCGCAGGATAATTCTGCAGCGCCAGCAGGCCCTCTGCCATAAGGCGTTTTACTGCGACAAAATCCTTGCCGTCGTTATCATTTTCGGCACCACGCAATAAATGGCCAATGGCCTTTTCCCGCAGCTCTGAAAGTCGCGCGCGGAACAGCGGCAGCCCCTGCAGCTCGACAGTTTCACCACCGGTCATGCGACCTAAAATAGCGCGAAAAAAATGTGCCGCATCTTCAACCAGATGAATAATATCCTCATCGACAAAAATACGATGGTGATGCAGCTCTTTAATAAACTCCTCAAGCGGTGTCACCAACTCGCTAAGTTCTGAGAAGCTAGCCATCTCTGCAGTGCCTTTCAGGGTATGTAAGGCTCTTTGCAGCGCTGGAGAGGGGGCCTTGTAAAGCGGTGCCGAATTTCGAGCTTGCAGTACAAAATCGTCAATGGTTTTCAAATGGCCCTGAGCTTCATTAAAAAACATCTCTAACAGTATGGCTTCGTGTTCTGCTTGATCCTCTAGTTTGTTATCAGTGGCGTCTGCGGCTCGCTCTTTATCAACGATGCCATAAGACTCATCTATATCCGTCTTCGGAGCTTGAGCCGGATCTGACTCAAGCACGGCATTTATTTCGAGATCTAACAGTTCCGCGGGAAGTTGGCCAACGGTCTCACCCTCACCCAGGCGTCTCGCCACTTCAACAATTGCCGCCATAGGCTCAGATTCTTCACAGGGCTGATTGGCAGCAAAAGCCGGAATCATTTTTCCGAGCAAGTTAGTCGCCTCGGCCACAAGGTCGACCATCGTCTCCGTGCATTTTAGATGCCCATTGGTCGCGTGATTTAACAGCTCTTCAATCGACCAGGCCAGATCACCAACAACCATAGCGCCGACCATGCGACCGCTGCCTTTAATCGTATGAAATGCACGTCTGGCAGTCGCTAGAGTCTCTTTGTCTTCAAGTTGGTCTTTCCAGCTGAGCAGCAATCTGTTGAGAGACTCGAGAACTTCATCCGCTTCTTCAACAAAAATTTCAATAATTTCCGCATCCACTTGGTAATCGTCATCGTCTTCAACAATTGTTTGGCCCTGTGGGGATTCCTCCTTACGGGCTTTCGATTGCAGCTTCTGGGGCGGGCTGACATTTAGTTCTTGTGGCTCTTCTAATTCCTCTGGCTGATCTAGCTCCTCAGACTCACTTAACTCATTTAGCAGAGCCAACTCATGAATGATTTCTTCCGGCTCTGCATGCAACTCACTGCTTGCTACCACTGCCTGTTCCCCGAGGGAATGATCGGTTTCGGCTTCTAGTAGCAAGGACTGGATGCTCTCCTCGGCCGCGATCAAAACATCATCCTGCTTGAGGTTACCATCGGCAGGAATTTGCTCGAGATAGTACTCAACAATCGTAATCGCATCGGCGAAGGTATCCAGAGCGTGCCATTCAACCTTAAGCCCCCTCTCTGCACGAATATTTTCCACATAGGCGGCACAGCCAGCCACAACCGCCGCGGCCCGGGACAACCCGACAATGCAAAGCGCCCCCTGCAATTCCTTGAACATTGCCGGTACATGGGCGAGCAATTGCAAATCCCACTGGGAGTTTATAAAGGTAACAACCGCTTCTTTAATGCGTTCAATATCGGTGCGCGCTTCCGCCAAAAGCACCTGGCTGGCAGCGTCGAATTCAAACTGATTTTGCTGGCTATCCAGATCTACTGTTCCAGAGAATTTGTCAGGGCTAGCGGCCCAGGTATTCAGTGCCAATTCTATTTCAGCAAGCTTTTGCACGGCATCGGCGATATCCTGATCTTCGATGCCCTGATCTTCGATGCCCTGATCTTGATTAAAGAATATTTGCTGTAGTGTTTTGTCCACCTTACTGGTGGCATCGCGCAGTTTCCCCTGACCTACCAGAGCTAAGGTGTCAGCCATATTGCCCAGTACCGGCAGCGCCTCTCGAACTTCGTCAGCAGAGAGTCCACCCTCAATGGAAAATCGCTCAAGTGCTGAACGCACTGCGGCTAACTCGCCTTGGATAGCCACAACGAGAGAGCGCACAACTAGGGGATCATACTGGGGTACCAGGCGCCCATTATCGGGATTGATGGTTCCGGCTGGAAAGGCGTGGGGAAGGTTATACTCCCCCCAGATACGTTTTAAGGCGTCTGATTCGGGCTGAATTGTGGTCAGGTAATAGAGTAGGTTTTTAAATATCCCGCTCTCTGGAGCGCTGCACTCTCCCACAGCAACTTCTGCGGCCTGCAGCTTTAATTGCGTATCCAGTGTGCGGAAAAGTTTTTTTAGCGCCAGACCAAATTTGAGTTCCCCGGATGCCACCAACCTGAGGGTTTGACCCGCTATGGACCAAAGGCTAGCTCGCCAAGTGCCCTTGGATAGCTCAGCCATGCGCTGCAAAACTTTTTCAAGATTGGAGTAGTTAGTCCCCTTGTCCTGTTCTTTTATCACTTTGATTAGAGATAGTTGATAGACCTGACGAAGACGCTTGATCATATCGCTAGTTGGCTGGCTGGGATCTGTTGAGAGCTGAGTCTCGGCTTGATTTTTAAAGGACTCTAAGTTTGGCGCAAATAAAACGCCCTCTGAAACTAACGGCTCTGCTTGCGCCGCGCGCAGATCATTTAATAATAAAATAAGGGTCTCGGGACGATCTTCGCGATTCGACAAAATCTGCCGGAGATAAATTGGCAACTTAACAATTGCCTGAACCAAAATTTCACAGGCTTCATTTATATTGGAAACTTGTTTATCAATAATTGCCTGAGTCAAAGACTCCATTTCTTCAACTAGAAAAATACAGCCTTCTTACTCAAGTATTTTGAAAGGGCCGGTTATCTGATGCAGGTGACCAAGACAAAAACGTATTTTAGTTTCATCATCATTATTTCGAGTGAATGCTTCTAGCTCATTAAAAGCTGCGTCCAAACTGGTTTCGATCTCTCCCACCAACCATTCAAGTCCGGTGAATGTTTTAATTCTTTTTAGTTCAGCGTCGCTCATAGAACCTCTCCCTGTTCAACGGTCTCAATCTGGGTGTATGCCTGAACACCTCGCGGCGCAACGCGTGCAAATCCCTCTGGAATCCAATTACTTAATTCCCCTAAACCCAACATTAAACAACCGCGGTTATCCAGATGTTCGGTTAATTGGTTGACTAGTTCACGGCGCTTCCAGCGGCGAAAATAAATCAACATATTCTGACAGTAAATAAGATGCATCTTGCGCCGGATTAAAGGCGATTTATCGGTCAGAATATTGCTTGTCAGAAAACAGACCCGGCGTCTTAAATCTGCTTTTACTCGCCACAGCTGTTTGCCCACCTGATCAAAATAATTGTCGTAGGTAGACTGATCAACCGCACTCATCTTGCTGGCGCGATATATACCACGACGGGCCTGAAATATAGCTTCGCGACTGATATCAGTACCGATAATGCCAAAGCGCGGTTCGCGACCGACCTCTCTCATAGCGCGCTCAACTATGATTGCCAGCGAGTAGGCTTCCTCACCCGTTGAACAGCCGAGACTCCATACCCAGAGTGGCCCGACAAACTGCTTGCCCATAACTGTCTCTTTAACCCACTGAGCCACATGATCAAATGAGGGGCGATGACGGAAGAAGCTAGTTTCTTTAACCAGCAAACCGTCCACCAGACCGCTCCACTCCTGTGCACCTCGGGTGACATCCAGGGTTTCACTTAGATACTCATCCACATCGATAAGGTCTAATTCGAGCATTCTTCGATTCAGCAAAGCGGCTAAGGCGCACTCGCGGTCAGATGTAATCTGAACACCGGTACGCTCTTCAATGGCCGCTTTCCAAATATCGAAATAGCCCATTTCGCTGCTCTGAAGAATTGCCTTCTCTGCTTTAACGGCCACTGAAAAGCCCTTTTTTATCGACTGTTTATCTATGCCTTTTTATCACCCTCATCACTCAGCATGGCTTCGATTTCCGCCTCAAATTCTTCCAGATGCAAAAGCTCTTCTGGATCTTCAATATCAACCTCGAGGTCTTCGTTAAAGTCCTGATCAAAGTCGGTGCTGGCGACAAAATCCAAATTCAAGCCTTCACCTTTAGTACCGTCCTCTGCAAGCAAGCCTTCACTATCAGCCTCATGGTGATCTGGCTGTGGCTCAGTGGCAACGGCAAACATTGCTCCCAACTGATCATCGTCCAATTGCTTATCTAACTCTGAGTCTGGCTCCCCCGCATCGCTCAGGGCTGGATCCTGAACCGAATCGGGAAGAATAAAGCCACTTACAGAATGCTTCATTTCCACAGCCATCTCGGCCAGCTCACCAATAGAGGTGGCGGTATCATTAGTGCCGGATAGGGTTTGGGAAGTAATTTCCTGAATTACATTCATGGTGTTGGAAATATGGGCTGAAGTGGTGGCCTGATGTTTTGCCGCTTCTGAAATATCCTGAATCAACTCTGCAAGATTGGTTGATACACTTTCAATTTCTTCCAAGGCGATACCTGCACTGTGGGCCAGCTCAGCACCCTTAACTACCTCAGCGGTGGTCTGTTCCATTGAACTCACCGCTTCATTGGTGTCACTCTGAATGGTTTTTACCAAGCCGGCGATTTGCTTGGTGGCTGTGGCGGAGCGCTCGGCGAGACGCTGAACCTCATCCGCTACCACGGCAAAACCACGACCGGCCTCACCGGCCATCGCCGCCTGTATCGCGGCATTTAGAGCAAGGATATTGGTCTGCTCGGCAATCTCGTTAATCAGCGATACGATATCGCCGATTTCCTGTGAACTTTCACCGAGGCGTTTAATACGTTTAGATGTGTCCTGAATCTGCTCGCGGATAGTGTCCATGCCCTCAATGGTATTGCGTACAACCTGAGTACCATTCTTGGCGATGGATACTGAGCGCTCTGCTACAGCAGCTGACTCAGCGGAATTGGAAGAGACCTGATCAATTGTGATGGCCATTTCGTTAATCGCCGCCGAGACGCCGGCAATTTCCTGAGCCTGGTGTTCGGCACTCTCAGCCAACTGCAGCGATGTGGCACGAGTTTCATCTGCAGAACCTGCCACTTTTGCCGAGGAGCTAGCGACATTTTCCACTAGGCTTCGCAGTTCGCCGATAGCGAAGTTAATCGAGTCGGCGATGGTACCGGTAAAGTCGGCGGTAACCGTGGCCTCTGCAGTCAAATCGCCGTCAGCCAGATCTGAGATATCGTCTAGCAGCTGCAAGATCGCCTGCTGGTTTTTATCTTTTACCTGCTCCGCTTCAATAAGATTTCGCCGTGTCGCTCTAAAGTTAATAAAGCCCAATATCACCAGTGCCGCAAAGAAACCGGCGATGGAGGAGAGACTGGTGACATCGTTAAATAAGCGTTTTTTCGAATCGGCAAGACCGGCGACGGTGTTATCCAGATTGTCGAGCTGGGTCAGTAGAACCGGCACATCGGCGAGCAGGTTCTCGGCGGACTTTCGTGCACTAGAGAGATTGTTGGCCGAGCTATAGATTCGATCAATATCATTGGCGACCACTTCAAATGACGTCTGAATTTTATCAATGCTAGCCAGAGCTTCCTTATTTTTTACTTTCGTAATACCAAGAATAAAGTTGCCATTTTTCATCGAGTCCAGAGTATCGTGAAATACATTGGAATCACTTTTAAACTGATCCGCAGCAACATTGGCATCACCACTAGCAAGGATCATTTTGTCGATATTGCGACCGATACGTTCAATCAGCCAGAGCTGTTCCTGAGCAATTGCGATCTGCCCGGCAGGTGCTGACTGGGCGATCAAGGAGTCCACAACCTGACCTGCGTTGTCCTGAACCTGAGGCAGAGTGGCATTAAGCTTTCTGGCAACAGTGGAGACAAAAATAACTGTCTCACGGCTATCAGCTAACTGGTTTAATTCACCCTGAACTTTACTCCAACTGTCAGCGACTAATTTTATTTGCGGGCGTGAAATTTCACCCTGACTATTGAGCAGTTGCTGTAAGGTTTTCCAGCCCCGTTCCATCTCTGAACTCAGGCCGGTGAGGGAGCTAAAAGCTTCCTCTCTCGCCGCAACAGCATCGTCAGCCAACTTGGTAATACGCAGTGCCTTTATGCGTAGGTTAGCGATGCTTTGATTGTTCATTTGGTCGTTTTTGGTCTGTCTGTTGACCTCAACGATGCTGTACGCCGCAGCGGCGATACAGATGATGCCCAGCGCGATAATTAAGCTGCGAAAAAGCGATCCTTTGCCGGTAGATTTGCTCATGTAATCCTCCATGTCTATTCGGTATTGCAATTATTTCTTGCAGTTGCACAGTTGAATAATTTTAAAACCTAAAATTAAAAACCTAGAACTTAAAAACTAAATAGCGACTGTCATAAACTGATCGTCCTCAATCAGTTTGCGTGCACAAAAAAGTGACAGTGACTGCTTTTCCTCGATAAATATTCCATCGGTGAAACGGGCCATTGGACATTGGCTAGATACGCTTTGATGTTGATCTACAGGCAGGGATTTAATGCCCTGAACACTGTCGACAATAACGCCAACGTAAACACTGTTGATATCCAGCACCAGCACACGGCGATCACGGACTGTGCTGCACAGGCTGCCACCAAGAAAAGCGGCGAGATCAACAATGGGCAAAAGACGGCCCCGAACATTGGCCAAACCGGTAATCCAAGATTTAACGCGAGGCAGTTTTATGGACTCAGGCAGTTCAAGTATTTCGCTTACTTCATCCAAGGGAATCAGATAGTCATAGCCGAGCACATTGAACGCGATTAATTTGCGTGCCTCGACTATTTGCTTTTGTGCGGGCAGGCCATAGACCGTCTCACTGAAACGGCCCGCCACGCCACTGATTGCTGAAAAAAGCTTTTTGACTTTAGACACTGCTCGTCTTCCTAATTTAAGACGCTAGTGATGGCTGAAACTAACTGCTTCTCATCGATGGGCTTTACCAAATAGGCTTTGGCGCCCTGACGCTCACCCCAAACCTGATCTGCCTGCTGATTTTTAGCGGTAACAATAATGACTGGGATATGTTGCGTATCCTTGTTACGGCTGAGCTGTCGCGTTGCTTGAAAGCCATTTAGTCCGGGCATCACAATATCCATCAAAACCACATCCGGCTGCTCATCTCGCGCTAGATTAAGTCCCTGTTCACCAGAGTCCGCCGAGAGTACCGAAAATCCATTGCGCTCAAGAATATTGGCCAACTTATATGTTTCGGTAGGAGAGTCATCCACAATCAATACTTTTGCCATTTGCTAAAACCTCTAGATCCTTTAGTTAGTTTTGGGTAAGTTTTTCTAGTACATCAAGTAGTTCTGCGCGACCAAAAGGCTTGGTCAAATAGTCGTCGGCACCGACAATCCGGCCCTTGGCTTTGTCGAAGAGACCATCCTTGCTCGACAGCATAATGACTGGGGTAGATTTATAGTCGGGCTTATTTTTGATTAGGGCGCAAGTTTGGTAGCCATCTAGACGCGGCATCATGATGTCAATAAAGATAACATCCGTTCTGATGTCAACAATTTTGGATAGGGAATCAAAACCGTCTGACGCGGTAGAAACGTCACAGCCAGCTTTTGCCAGCAAGGTTTCTGCGGTTCGTCTTATTGTGTTGCTGTCATCTATGACAAGGACTTTTAGGCCCTGAACTTCCATATTTTCACCACTTTAAAACCACTTAACGCATTAAGTATTGCCAATATCACTTAACTAATGGAATTTTAAACACACTTGTAATATATAATCCACAAGCCTCTAAACTTAATAAAAAAATTGATTTATAGGTCACAGATTTTTTCAGGGCATCGGCCGTCTCAGTTGCCACACTTAGTTATAGCGCAAATATCAACTTAAGGCTGTCATTTTATGGGCACTTCCCTCGGCGTCATTATGGACCCCATCCAATCCATTTCTTTTGCCAAAGATTCCACTCTGGCGATCTTGCTAGCAGCTCAGTCTCAGGGATTCGATCTCTTTTATATGGAGCAGCAGGATCTCTATATAGACAATACTGGACCCAAGGCCCAGCTGCGTCCCTTGAAGGTCTTCAATGATTCGAATAAATGGTTCGAACTGGGAGACAGCAGAGACGCCGCGCTGGAGGAGATGGATGTGTTAATTATGCGCAAGGATCCGCCTTTCGATAGCGAGTTTATCTATTCAACCTATATTCTTGAGGCCGCGGAGCGCCGCGGCTCTCTGGTGATAAACAAACCTCAGAGTCTGCGTGACTGCAACGAGAAGGTGTTTGCCACAGAGTTCCCCAAGTGTGTTCCCCCGCTTTTGGTCAGCCGCGATCAGACGCGACTGAAAAGCTTTTTAGCCGAGCATCAGGATGTGGTTTACAAACCTCTTGATGGCATGGGTGGCACTTCGATTTTCCGTGTCAAAGAGGGAGACCAAAATTTAAATGTGATTCTCGAGACAGTGACCCAATATGGCAGTGAGACGATTATGGCGCAGAAGTTTATGCCGCAAATCTCTCAGGGTGATAAGCGGATTTTGGTAGTCGATGGCGAGATAATTCCCTTCTGTCTGGCACGTATTCCAACAGGTAGTGATTTCCGCGGAAATCTGGCCGCCGGCGGTCAAGGTGTGGTGCAGCCTCTCAGTGAACGAGATCTATGGATTGCCCAGCAGGTTGCCCCAACATTAAAAGAGCGTGGACTGATCTTTGTAGGTCTCGATGTGATTGGCGATTACCTCACTGAAATTAATGTCACCAGTCCCACCTGTATCCGCGAGATCGATAATGCCGAGGGCACTCAGATTGGTGAGCGCCTCATAAAAGCCGTGCGCGCCAAACTTGATCAGAAAAGCCACTAGAGGTGAGCAGCCTAAGCCGTGGATAGCTTTGTTGATGGATAGCTTTATCGATGGACTCTGGAATACCAGCCAGCAACGCCTGCGTAAGACATTCTCAGCGGCACTAGCAGGCCATGTCCTGCTATTAATTGGTTTAAGCTTCGCGGTACCCGCAGGCCCCCCTCCCAGCCAGTCTATGGATGTCACTCTCGCTCTGCACCACAGCGATAAAGCGCCAGAGCAAGCAGAATTTATTGCCCAGACCAATCAGCTGGGAACGGACGACCAACAGCAACAGCTGCAAACCCAAGACCCGGGCCAGCGACCGCCCATTGAGCAACAGCGACCAAATCCCGCCGAACAGATACTGTTGAGCCATAGTGATGACAAGAGCGAGACTCAAGCCAGTCGATCAAACCAAGAATCCAACTCAGATCAGCAACCAACAAAAGAGCCTGATATAGGTGTTATGCAGGCGGAACTTGTTCGGCTTAAACAGGCCTACAGCAGCCTGCCCCGAGTGCTGCGCATGACCTCAGTGTCGGCCAAGTCGGCAGATGCCGCGGCCTACATGCACTATTTCGAAGACAGGGTCGAGCAGATCGGCAATGTTAATTACCCTAGAGAAGCTCGCTCCAAAGGCATTTTTGGTCAGGTGCAATTAGTTGTGGTGCTGCTCGCCAATGGCCGCATTAAGCGTATCGAAGTCTCTAAAGGCTCGGGATCGCGATTGCTCGATCAGGCCGCTGTGCGCTCGGTTCAACTGGCTGCGCCGTTTAATCCCTTCCCCAAAGAGCTGCGCAATCGTGATGAGATTCACATTATCCGCACCTGGCAATACCAGTCTAACAATGTACTGACCACAAACTAATCCGATTCAAGACTTGAGTTTAAGTCGCTAAAACCCCATATTGCGCATTATGGAAACCTTGAAGCCGAAAAAGATAAACAGCCTAAAAAACCACTTCTTGCTGGCTATGCCAGGTCTCGATGATCCGACTTTTTCTGATTCCGTGGTCTACATCTGCGAGCACAACTCTGATGGCGCTATGGGTCTTATTATCAATCAGCAGATGGATATTCCGGTAAAAGCCATATTTGATCAACTAAAACTGGATTATCAGGATGAGTTTGGGCGGCCCTTACTCTTTGATGGCGGCCCGGTGCAACGGGATCGTGGATTTATTCTCCACGCCAATTGCGAACAGCAGTGGGAGTCGACACTGACCATCTCCGATCAGATTTGTCTTACCGCATCCCGGGATATTCTCAGCGATATGGCTCTCGGCAAAGGCCCCAAAGACTCTCTGGTGACGCTCGGCTACTCAAGTTGGGAGGCCGGACAACTGGAGCGCGAACTGGGAGAAAATAGCTGGCTGACAATTCCTGCCGAGGCTGAGATTCTGTTTCACACCGACTGCGCTAAACGCGCATCAGCAGCGGCATTCTGCATTGGTTTGGACTTGCGCATGCTCTCTCATCAAGCTGGCCATGCCTGAGTCCGGTGAACATAAAAGATTGCTGGGTTTTGACTTTGGCCTCAAGCAGATCGGCGTTGCCAGTGGGCAAACTCTGACTTCCTCAGCCTCTGGCCTGACGATTCTCAAAGCGGTTGATGGGGTTCCCAAATGGGATCAGGTGGAAAAGCTACTTAAAGAGTGGCAGCCGGATCTGGTGGTGGTGGGACTGCCGCTAAATATGGATGACAGTGAAAGTGAACTGAGTAGCCGAGCACGTAAATTTGCTCGTCGCCTGCAGGGTCGTTTTGCTGTGGAGGTGGAAATGGTCGATGAGCGCCTGACCAGCCGTGAAGCCAAATCTATAGGTCGAGATCAGGGCACTCAGGATCTCACTAAGATTGACCATATAGCCGCATCACTGATTCTGCAAAGCTGGCTCGACTCGCCATCGATTGGTAGTGCGCCCTAGACTGTTTTTACCAGAGCATTTTGATGAGAGCCTCTACCAGCGCAGCTTATTTGAACTGTCTTCCTCAATCGACAAATCATCGGCGCTGGCCCCTAACTGCTCCACATAGTTATCGGATTGCATTTTAATCATCAGGCGCAGATCATTTTTTGAATCCGCATGGGCGATGGCATTCTCGTAACTAATCTGCTTTTTAATATAGAGTTCGTAGAGCGCCTGATCAAAAGTCTGCATCCCATGTTCAGTGGAGTTGCCCATAATTTCTTTTAATTTATGCACCTCACCCTTGCGAATAATATCCGCCACCAATGGTGTATTGAGCAGCACTTCAATCGCCGCGCGGCGGCCCTTGCCCTCCACTGTGGGCACCAACTGCTGGGCTACAATACCGCGCATATTGAGCGACAGATCCATCCACATCTGATCATGGCGATCTGCAGGGAAGAAATGACTGATACGGTCGAGAGCCTGATTGGCATTGTTGGCATGTAATGTTGCCAGCACCAGGTGACCGGTCTCGGCAAAGGTAATGGCGTGCTGCATGGTTTCCGGTGTGCGGATCTCGCCGATTAAAATAACGTCCGGCGCCTGACGCAGAGTATTCTTGAGGGCCACATCAAAAGACTCAGTATCCACACCCACTTCTCGCTGAGTAATTATGCAGCCCAGATGCTCATGGACAAATTCAATCGGGTCTTCAATGGAGACAATATGTCCGCGACTGTTTTTATTGCGGTGGCCAATCAATGCCGCCAAGGATGTGGACTTACCGGTGCCGGTGGCGCCGACAAATATAACTATGCCGCGCTTATTCATGACCAGCTCTTTTAAAATCGGTGGCAGCAGCAGTGAGTCTGGCGAGGGGATTTGAGTTTCAATGCGTCTCAGCACCATACCGATCTCGCTGCGCTGATAAAACGCACTGGCTCTAAAGCGCCCAGCACTGTCACTGACCACGGCAAAGTTGAGCTCTTTGTGTCTCTTAAACTCTTCTCTCTGTTCGGCATTCATGGTGCCGAGAACAAATTCTTCGCAATCGCTCTGGGAGAGTTTGTTTTTACTCACTGGCATAACCGAGCCATTGAGCTTCAGGCAGGGTGGCAGGCCAACGGTGATAAAAAGATCTGAGGCCTTTTTCTTGGTCATATAATTAACCAGATTTTCAAAGGTCTGAGCTGACATAGTTCTTCTCCTTAAAAACTATCTGGCATTTTGGCTTTTTCACGAGCCACATCTGAGCTGATCAAGCGCTGACTAACAAGGTTCTGCAGGCATTGATCGAGGGTCTGCATACCCAGAGCGCCGCCGGTTTGAATCGCCGAGTACATCTGCGCCACCTTGTCCTCGCGAATCAAATTGCGAATCGCCGGCGTGCCGATCATGATTTCATGAGCTGCCACACGGCCACCGCCAATTTTTTTCAACAGGGTTTGGGAGATCACCGCCTGCAGGGATTCCGAGAGCATGGAGCGAATCATTGGCTTTTCACCCCCGGGAAACACATCGACAATTCGGTCGATGGTCTTGGCCGCTGAGGTGGTGTGCAGGGTGCCAAATACTAGGTGGCCAGTTTCGGCCGCTGTAAGTGCCAACCTAATGGTCTCGAGGTCACGCAGCTCTCCCACCAATACAACATCCGGATCTTCACGCAGGGCTGAGCGCAGAGCCTCAGTAAAGCCGTGAGTATCGCGGTGCACTTCACGCTGGTTGACCAGGCATTTTTTGCTCTGGTGAACAAATTCTATGGGGTCTTCAATGGTCAATATATGGTCGTAGCGATTGTCATTAACGTAATCCACCATAGCCGCCAAGGTGGTGGATTTACCCGAGCCAGTGGGACCGGTAACCAGCACTAAGCCTCGTGGCATCAAGGCGAGCTTTTTAAAAATATCCCCCATACCCAGCTGTTCGAGGGTCAGTACATTAGAGGGGATGGTTCGAAATACCGCCGCCGCACCGCGATTTTGGTAAAACACATTGACTCGGAATCGAGCGATTCCCGGCACATCAAAAGAGAAATCCGTTTCGAGAAACTCCTCAAAATCTCTTCTCTGCTTGTCATTCATTATTTCGTAGATCAAACTGTGGACTTGCCGGTGCTCCATGGGCGGCAGGTTGATCCGCCGCACATCGCCATCCATTCTTATAATTGGGGGAAGCCCTGCGGAAATATGTAAATCTGAGGCGCCCTCTTTGGCACTAAAGGCCAATAACTCCGTTATATCCATGCTTTTCTCGCTTAATCCTTGCGGCAATAAATGGTCCGTTAAACTGTCCACCAAACTCTCAATAACCTGATAAGTATATGCCAAAGATTGAAAATAACATTGCCGATGTAAGCAAACGCATAGAACAGAGTGCGGCTGAGTGCGGGCGCGATCCCCACAGCATAGTTTTGCTGGCGGTGAGCAAAACCCGTAGCGTCGAGCATATTCGTCAGGCAATGGGCGCCGGTCTAACCCAGTTTGCCGAGAATTATCTTCAGGAAGCGCTGGATAAGATCGCCCAGCTAGAGGGCGAAAATCTGTGCTGGCATTTTATTGGCCCTCTGCAATCCAATAAAACGCGCAATGCCGCTGAGCACTTTAGCTGGGTGCACAGCGTCGATCGTTTAAAGATTGCCCAACGCCTCAATGATCAGCGCCCAGAATCACTGGGGCCACTGAATATCTGCCTGCAGGTGAATATAGATAATGAGCCGAGCAAGTCCGGATTTGCTCCTGAGGCATTGCTACCCACAGCACTGCAGATAGCAGAGTTGCCCAACTTGCGGCTGCGCGGGCTAATGGCCATTCCCCGGGCCGAAAACAGTTTTAAAACGCAACAGACAGCCTTTTATAAACTCGCCCAATTGCGTGAGCAGATCAATCAGTCACTGGACAATTCAGAGAAACTGGATACCCTCTCTATGGGCATGTCCGGGGATCTTGAAGCAGCGATTTCTCAGGGTTCCACAATGGTTCGCGTAGGCACTGATATATTCGGAAAAAGGGAGCAACAGCAATGAGCAAGATCGCATTTATTGGCGGCGGCAATATGGCCTCGAGCATTATTGGCGGCATGTTAGCCAATGGCTTTGAGCCACAACAAATTTGTGTCGGCAATCGCGGTGAAGAAAAATGCCAGCGCCTGCAGAAGGCCTATGGCATCGCTACAACGTCAGACAATCACGCCGCAGTGTCAGGGGCTGAGATTGTTGTGATGGCGGTTAAACCCCAGGTTATGGCGGAGGTACTAAAAGATCTCGCCGGTTCAATCAGCCCAGCTAGCGTGGTGGTCTCTGTGGCCGCAGGTATTCAACTGAGCAATCTTCAAGCTTGGCTCGGCGACAGTCGAGCTATCGTTAGAGTCATGCCCAATACGCCGTCGATGGTGCGCTGTGGCGCTGCCGGCCTATTTGCCAATGAGCTAGTGAGCGATAAACAGAAGGCCTCTATTGAAGCGATTTTCAATGCCGTGGGTATCTCTTGCTGGGTTGATGACGAGACGCAGATCGATGGGGTGACTGCGGTATCCGGAAGCGGGCCGGCCTACTTCTTTCTCATTATGGAAACTATGCAGCGAGTGGGCCAGGAATTGGGCCTATCCGAGCAGGTGGCCCGTGAACTGACCATTCAGACCGCCCTTGGAGCAGCACAGATGGCCAGCACCAGCGAACACAACACTACAGAGTTGCGTCTGCAGGTATCATCGCCTGGGGGCACTACTCGGGCGGCCATTGCAAAGTTCCAAGAGCTGAATGTGGAAGAGACGATTCGTCAAGCGATGCAGGCAGCGCAGAGTCGCGCTCGAGAGATGGCGGATGAGTTTTCTTAACAGAGCGGCTTTGCTTTAAGCGGCCTGAAATAAGCGCCATTAAAGAGCACTGCTTTAAATAGAAAGAAGCTAGTCGATACAGGATTAGCTTTTATAACAGACAATAATTGTAAGGATTTTTTATGAACGCACTTGGCGAAACGCCGATCTATATTCTCAGTCTCGCGGTGCAGATCTGCAGTTTTATCCTGCTGATTAGGCTGTTACTACAACTGGTTCAGGCGGACTTTTACAACCCCATCTCCCAGACCATGTTTAAACTGACGGCGCCAATCGTGAACCCGCTAAACAAGCTGTTGCCGACCATTGGCACACTGAATTTGGCAGTGCTAACGGCGGCAATTCTGGTCAAGTGGTCGTTCTATTTGATTATGGGCCTAATCACCGGTGTCGGGCTGTTGGATATTGTTATGTATATTCCAGTGGCCGCCTTTGACCTGCTCTACGCCTTGATTGAAGTGTATTTCTGGGGCATCTTTATTCTTGCCATATCCAGTTGGGTAGGCACGACTAACCACCCCTCCGTGCGATTGGTGGGCCAGATTACCGAACCCTATCTGCGCCCTTTTCGGCGTCTTATTCCACCCATCGGCATGATGGATATCTCGCCAATGGTGGCGATTCTCAGCCTGATGATTATTCGCAACAAACTGCTGCCAATCCTTGGCGGCGCAGTGCAATCACTCGTTGGTTAGCTAGGCTTGGTCAGTTAAACCGCCGGATCTGGATACTGCTGATAAACCTCTTCCAGGTCCGCTTTGACCTCATCAGACAGGGCCACCTGACAGGCGTCAATATTCTGTTTGAGCTGATCCATAGTGGTGGCTCCGATCAAGCAGCTGGCAACAAAGGGCTGCTGGCAGACAAATGCCAGTGACAGCTCAACCAGACTCAGACCATGCTTTTTCGCCACCTCAAAATAACCCTCGGTGGCGGCCTGTGAATTGGCGCTACTGTAGCGTGCAAAGCGCGGGAACAGTTCGATACGTGAGCCGGCGGGCAGAGCACCGTGCATATACTTGCCACTGAGCACGCCAAAGGCCAGGGGTGAATAAGCCAATAGACCTACTTCTTCACGAATACTCATCTCAGCAAGACCATTTTCAAATGCTCGACCAAGAATACTGTAGGGGTTCTGAATCGTGGCAATACGCGGCAAATCCAGCTCACGGGCCAGACGCAAATACTCCATCACGCCCCAGGGGGTCTCGTTGGAGACACCTATATGTTTGATCAATCCCTCGTCCACCAACTGCGCCAGTGCGACAAAGGTTTCTTCAATGGCAATGCCGTCTAAGCTGGGGCGATGATTGTAGCCGCGCTGACCAAAGTAGTTGGTTGAGCGCTCTGGCCAGTGAACCTGGTAGAGGTCGATATAATCAGTCTGCAATCGCTCCAGAGAACCTTCAACGGCGCGGCGGATATGGTCCGCGTTGAGTCGTGAACCGTCTCGAATATGGGTGACACCAAGAGCGCTTGAAGGGCCGGCAACCTTGGTCGCCAGAACAATATCTTTGCGCTTGCCAGTCTGTCGAAGCCAGTCGCCGACATAGCTTTCAGTTCGGCCAGCGGTCTCTGGCCTTGGTGGCACCGGATACATCTCGGCGACGTCGAGCAGATTAATGCCCTGTGCAAAGGCGTAATCCATCTGTTCACAGGCCTCATCAGAGGTGTTTTGTTGGCCGTAAGTCATAGTCCCCAAACCAACTAACGACACATCTATATCAGTGTTTCCCAACTTTTTATATATCATGCTTTTTTTATCCGGGCGAATTTGGATCTCCAGTCTATCCGACAATGCCGAGATTAAAAATAGCTCCCGCATCTCTTTGTTCGCCTTTGCCTAGGTTTATCTGCGCCAGAGTCTGTTTAATAAAAGCCTAGGGCTAAAGTTGCGTTAAACTAGGTAGCCTCTTAGACTCAAACGTTTAACCTAGAGCAAATCCCAAAAGAGTGTATCAATGACATCAGGCATCAGCGCAACCTCAGTCGGCGTGGTAACGGCGGAAAAGATTCTTATCGACAGGCCTCTGACTCTGGCCTGCGGCGTCGTGCTGCCCAGTCACGAGCTAATGGTTGAAACCTATGGCACCCTGAATGCTGACAAAAGTAATGCCCTGTTAATCTGCCACGCCCTAAGTGGCAGCCATCACGCCGCTGGCGTTTATGGCGACAACGAAAAGCCCGGCTGGTGGGACAGTTATATTGGTCCCGGCAAAGCTATGGACACCAATCGTTTTTTTATTGTTTCACTGAATAATATCGGCAGCTGTTTTGGCAGCACCGGCCCCACCACCATTAATCCAGAGAGTGGCAAGCCCTGGGGCGCAGAGTTCCCGGTGCTGCGCGCCAGAGACTGGGTCGAGTCCCAGCGCCTTTTGATGGAGCACCTCGGCATTCAGTGCTGGGCGGCGGTGATCGGCGGCAGCCTCGGCGGCATGCAGGCGATGCGCTGGGCGCTGGAACATCCAGATAAGTTAGCCAATAGCATTGTTATCGCCTCATCGATGAAGCTCACAGCCCAAAATATCGCCTTTAATGAGCTGGCTCGCCGAGCGATTCAGTCCGACCCAGACTTCTGTGATGGCAACTATCTAGAGAACAATACCGCGCCACGCCGCGGTCTGGCCCTGGCGCGCATGATCGGCCATGTCACTTACCTGTCTGATGAATTAATGGGGCAGAAATTTGGTCGCGAGCTGCGCTCCGGAACCTTTACTCAGGGGGAGGCTGCACCCATCGAGTTCCAGATAGAAAGTTATCTCAACTATCAGGGAGAAAAGTTCTCCGGAGACTTTGATGCCAATGCCTATATTCTGATTACTAAGATGCTCGATTACTTCGATCTCTCCCGGGAGTATCAAAATGATCCCGTTCAGGCCTTTGGCCATGCCAACTGCGATTTTCTAGTGGTGGCATTTAGCAGCGACTGGCGGTTTTCACCCCAGCGTTCCCGAGAGATTACAGACGCCCTAATTGCCGCGGGGAAAAATGTCTCCTTCGCCGAAATTGATTCGGATCAGGGGCACGATGCCTTTCTGCTGCCCAACCCACGCTACGAAGAAGTGCTGGGTAATTATCTCAGCAGGGTCGCCGATAAATTGGAGGGCACAGCATGAATCCAGTAGCCAGTAGAGGCCAAATAAATGATTCCATCCACTCTTGGGTAAAGCCCAACTCCCGGGTTCTCGATCTGGGTTGTGGCGACGGCACATTGCTCGCCCAGCTGCAAAAAGATCTGCATATCCGCGGCTATGGTCTCGAGATAGATCCGGACTCAATCAACCAGTGTGTGGCAAAGGGTGTCAATGTTGTGGAGCAGGACCTCAACAAAGGCATGGCCAATTTTGCCGATGACAGCTTCGACACCGTGATTATGACTCAGGCACTACAGGCCATGCGCTTCCCCCATCTGGTGCTCGATGAAATGCTCCGAATTGGTACTCAGTGTGTGATTACATTCCCCAATTTCGGCCATTGGAAAGCCCGTGCTTACCTTACATTGCGCGGTCGTATGCCAGTGACCAAACAGCTCACCTATCAGTGGTATGACACCCCCAATATTCACTTTTTTACTTACCGTGATTTCGAGGCTCTGTGTCGTGAGCGAAATATAAAAGTTCTGCGTAAACAGTTTGTCGGTGAACATTTTCTTGATCGGCAACTCAAAAACCTGTGGCCCAATCTATTTGCTGAAACCGCGGTCTATCACCTGAGCAAATAATACTTTCCGGGTCTCTTGGCCCACCATGGAGGATTAAGCCAATGAAATATTTACTCTTAGTAATTTCTTTTATGTCCCTAGCTCTGCCCATGGCCGCTGTCGGCGACGACAAGGTCTACAAACAGGATGGTGATAATAAGATTTTTTTTAGTGCCTTTAACAGCACATTTATCGATCCCGATGTCGCTGTGGCCAATCAAATTGTGCGCGGCAAAGATAAAGGGCTGGTCAATATAGCCGTGGTTTTAGACTCAGGAACTGGCAAGCCCGCGGTGATAACTGGCAATGTCTACAATATTTTTCAGATGAGCCAAGCACTGGAGTTTGTTGAAATTCGAGAACAGGGGGCAGTCTATTATCTGGCACCTTTCGAGTTTGAAAATGAAGACTTCTTAACCTTTAAGATCTCGGTGCGCTCAGATCCAAACAAGCCATCTTATAAGCTTAAGTTTCAGAAAAAAATGTATCACGACTAAGCTCAGCCATCAGAGCTGACATCTGTATCACCATCAAATTAGAGGAAAGGCGCTTGAAAATTGTATTGGCCAGCAGCAATGCCGGAAAAATAAAAGAACTGAACGACATGCTGGCCGAGCTGGATATGCAGATAGTCCCTCAACAGGAGCTGAGCATAGAAGATGTGGATGAAACCGGACTCTGCTTTGTGGAAAATGCCATTCTCAAAGCGCGCAACGCTGCCCTGATGTCGGGAATGCCCGCGATCGCCGATGACTCGGGACTCGAAGTGGATCTATTGAATGGCGCACCGGGTATCTATTCCGCACGCTTTGCTGGCCCAGAGGCCAACAATGCCAGCAACAATGCAAAGCTCCTCGAGGTGCTCGGAGATGCCCCACTGGAGCAGCGTAGCGCACGCTATCAGTGCGTTATCGTCTATATGCGCCATGCCACGGACCCCACTCCGATTATCTGTCAGGGCAGTTGGGAAGGACATATCGCAATGGAGCCAAAGGGCGATGGAGGCTTTGGTTATGATCCGCTATTTTATGTGGAGGCATTAAACTGTCATGCAGCTGAGATTCCCAAGCAGGAAAAAAACCGCATCAGTCACCGGGGCAAAGCTATCCGCGAGTTACTTGAAAAGTTAGCCAGCAGTGCTGCAGCTAATCTGCAGACTGTTTAGATTCCACTACAACCAACAGGCCTTCCCATCGACAGCGCACTGGAATTACCGCCCCTCTCTCTCTATGTGCACATACCCTGGTGTGTGCGCAAATGCCCGTACTGTGACTTTAACTCTCACACTGCCGGCAGCGAGATTCCAGAGCAGGCCTATATCAAGGCATTGATTGCTGACCTACAGCAGGATCAGAAATGGGCGCAGGGCAGAAAACTTACCTCGATATTTTTTGGCGGTGGCACCCCGAGTCTGTTTTCAGCGGCGGGTATTGGCGAGATACTCAATGCCGCAGAACGGCTTATCGGCTTTGAAGCAGATATAGAAATCACCCTTGAGGCTAATCCCGGAACTGCCGAGCAGGGTAAATTCAGCGGTTTCTACAGTGCCGGCGTTAACCGCCTATCGATTGGCATCCAGAGTTTTAACGATCAACATCTATTACAGCTAGGCCGTATTCACGATGGCACTCAAGCTCTAGGGGCGATCGAAACCGCGCGGCGAGCCGGCTTTGACAACTTTAATATCGACCTAATGCATGGCCTTTCGGGCCAGACAGTAGAGCAGGCGCGCCGAGATCTGCAACAGGCCAGTGACAGTGGCGCAGTGCATATTTCTTGGTATCAGCTAACTATCGAACCCAACACCGAGTTCTACTCACGACCTCCAAAGTTACCTGAGGAAGACGCTCTAGTGGATATCCAACAGGCGGGCATGGAGCTGTTGGATAACCGCGGTTACGCTCAGTACGAAGTCTCCGCCTTTGCGCAAAAGGACTGTCTCTCACAACACAATATGAACTACTGGCAGTTTGGTGACTATCTCGGCATTGGCGCCGGGGCCCATGGCAAGATCAGTCTAATGGATAAAAATAGCATTTTGCGCAGCAACAAAACTCGCCAGCCCGACAACTATCTGGCCCGGGATCCACTGACTCTAGCGCAGCAGAAACCAATAGCAGTGGACGAGCTGGCGGTGGAATTTATGATGAATGGTCTGCGTCTGCGGGATGGTATCAGGGCCGACTATTTTACCCCGCGCACCGGTCTCGCCACTGCACGCATTGCCCACCAGGTAGCAAAATTGCAGTCTCAGGGGCTCTTGGAAGTGGACGATCAGCGCTATAAAACGACCGCGCTGGGCTATCAGTTTTTGAATAGCGTTCTTCAGGGGTTTTCCTAGGGACTGATCGGTTAAATTTGTTAAACTGCAGAGCATCAGAACACTAGAGTGTTAAAATAGCCCCATGAGCGACACCAACTCAACGATCAATCAATTGCCTCCACAGGAGACTGCACGCCTGCTGCGTCTGGCCACTTATGCCTCAACCTCTGTGGCGCTGGTATTGATTGCCTTAAAATTTTTCGCCTGGGGCTCCTCGGGTTCCGTCAGTCTGCTCGCCACCCTGATCGATTCCATGCTCGATGCTCTGGCTTCAATAATCAATCTGGTCGCGGTGCGTCATGCCCTGACACCGGCAGACAAAGAGCATCGCTTTGGCCACGGCAAAGCCGAAGCCTTGGCCGGTCTGAGTCAGTCACTGTTTATCGCTGGATCTGCAGGGTTTCTGCTCTTCGAAGCCGCCGAGCGTATTATCAATCCGGTAGCGGTTGAGTCTGTGCAGTTAGGTATTGTTGTGATGGTGATTTCGATTGTCGCGACACTCGGCTTACTGAGCTTTCAACAGCATGTGATTCGCAAAACCAACTCCACGGCAATTCGAGCCGATGCCCTGCACTATCGCACCGACCTGCTGGTCAATGGCAGCGTGATTATTGCCCTGATACTAGTGAGTCTAGGCTGGCCCGGATTCGACGGCGTTTTTGCCGCGGTGATCGGAGCCTATATTCTCTATAGCGCGCGGGAAATTATTATCACCTCTTACGATCACCTAATGGATCGCGAACTACCAGACGAAGATCGCGACAGCATAAAAGCTTTGGTGCTGGCACATCCCAGTGTCCGGGGAATGCACGATCTGCGCTCGCGCCACTCTGGGACCATGACCTTTATTCAACTGCATCTAGAACTGGATGATGATCTCAGCCTGATGGCCGCCCACAAGATATCTGATGAAGTGGAGGCACGAATCCTCTCAGTCTTTCCCGGCTCGGAAATCATTATTCATATTGATCCCCAGTCTGTAGCGGCTCAAGAGAGCATGCCTGACTATGCCAGTAGTGATGAGCACAGTTTAGATTAGATGAATTTGGACTAGACGGCTTTGGAGCCAGAAACCTTAGCGTCGAGATTTCAAATTGCGGCCCAAATAACGCTGCAGAATCCTCAGCAACTTATGGGGCACATGGTTGCGCTTCCACTCTCCCGCCACAAATCGATTGCCCTCACTCAGTGTCGGATAACTGCGAATAGTTGCCAGCAGCTTATTTAGTCCCAGATTATGTTTCATCGCCAACACAAACTCATTGATCAACTCGCCCGCTTGGGGCCCCACAATAGTCGCCCCAAGAATCCGATCCTTACCCGGAACCGTGAGCACCTGAATAAAACCCTCAGCATCGTTATCGGCAATCGCACGATCTAAATCGGAGAGATCATACTGGGTTATCTCTACTTCAATTCCCTGTTCCGCAGCACCCCTCTGATTGAGACCCACGCGACCAATCTGTGGGTCGGTAAACACCACCTGAGGCATGATTCGATAGTCCACAGGAAATTTTTTAAACCGTCCGAACAGACCATTGACCGAGGCAAACCAAGCCTGATGACTGGCCGCATGAGTTAGCTGATAGGGTCCAACCAGATCGCCACAGGCCAAAATATTCGGGTAGCAGGTGCGCAGATAATCATCGGTGGTGATAGTGCCATTGGGATTGAGTGGAATGCCCAGCGCCTCGAGACCAAGACTCTCAGTATTGGCAGTGCGGCCGATGGCCACCAACACCCGATCAAAGGCAATCTGCAGTGGTTCAAGACTTTCCTGAGCTGCAGACGACAGCTCCGCAAGGCCCTGCTCACCCTGAGACTGAAACTGTTTCGCGCCGTAATTAGTCAGTACTCGCACACCCTCTGACTCAAGGCACTGCTGCATATAGGCTGCAACCTGCTGATCATCTCGCGGTAATAGCTGGGACTGCATCTCAACCAACGTGACCTCAGAGCCAAGCCGCTGAAAGGCCTGAGCCAGCTCACAGCCAATAGCCCCACCACCGACAATCAGCAGCCGCTGGGGCAGGCTCTGCAACTGCCAAAGGGTTTCGGAGGTCAGGGGATCCACCTGATCCAGCCCCGGAATCGGCGGCATGGTAGGCCGTGCGCCAGTGGCCAGAATAATTTTTTCAGCGCTGATTTGCTGCCCGTCCACATCCACCACCCAGGGTGAAATAAGCTTGGCATTGCCATACAGACAATCAACGCCCAACCCTGTAAAGCGCTCGACCGAATCATGGGGTTCAATGGTTTTGATGACATCCTGCACTCGCCCCATGACCCGAGCAAAATCCACTTGCGGTGCCGCAGTATCAATACCCAACTGGCCGGCTTTTTTGATTTCAGCCACAGATTTTGCTGCGCGGATCAGCGCCTTACTCGGCACGCAGCCTGTATTTAAACAGTCGCCTCCCATCTTGTCCCGCTCAATAAGCGTCACCCGAGCCTTGAGCGTGGCCCCTATATAGGCACTGACCAGCCCGCCACTGCCGGCGCCGATAACAATTAAGTTGCTGTCGAACTTTTTCGGTTTTTTAAAGCCGCTATAAAGTTTACGCCGCTCCACCCAAGTGGTCAGCCCACGCACTAACAGGGGGAAAATCGCCAACAGTAAGAAGGATAAGATTACCGTTGGCGTCATAATTCCCGCCGCAGAAAACTCATCAATACTGCCCAGAGAGGCACCGGCATTAACATAGACCAGCGTACCGGCCAGCATGCCCAACTGGCTGACCAGATAAAAAGTGGTTGTCTTCAAGGGGGTCAGGCCCATCACCAGATTGATCATCCAAAATGGAAACAGAGGTATAAGGCGCAGACCAAAGAGATAATAACCACCCTGTTTCTCAATACCCTGATTAATAGTGCTCAAGTGGCTGGAAAACTTTGCCTGAACCCAATCCCGAAGCAAGAAACGTGAAACCAAAAAAGCCAATGTGGCACCAATAGAGCTGGCGAAAGAAACCAGCAGAGTGCCAGCCCACAAGCCAAACAGCATACCGCCAATAATAGTCAGCAGCGCAGCGCCTGGGATCGACACCGCCGTGGCAATCACATAGATAGTAAAATATACCGCCGCCGTTAGCAGCGGCTGCTGGGCATAGAGTTCACGAAAGAAGTCTACCGAGAGGTAACGCTGACCATCAAAGGCACCATAGGCCAAGAGTAGAGCGCCGATTGCCAGGATCAATAGTATTTTTTTAATCACCGCTAACACCTCTTAATAGAACGTTGTCGACAGAGCATTCTCTCTATTCTCTGTGACTCAATTAGTCTTAGTTCTCAATCAACTCTCAATCAACTCTCAATCAACTCTCAGCCAGCCCTCATACGCTTTATTCAATTATCTTGGCCTTAGATAAACTGCCTTTTTAGCATTGAGAGTCACCTGCAGTGAATGGTAACATGACCGCCAAATCATGCTTCTGGCAATAACCTTAATAAATTGTGGAGACACACTATGAGCGACGCTATCGTTCACACGACCGATTCTAGTTTTGAAAACGATGTACTACAGTCAGATATTCCAGCACTGGTAGATTTTTGGGCGGCCTGGTGTGGTCCCTGCAAAATGATTGCCCCACTGCTCGATGAACTCTCCACGGAGTATGCCGGACGTGTAAAAATCTGCAAAGTCGATGTGGACAGCAGCCCAGAGACAGCGGCAAAATTTAATGTCCGCGGCATTCCAACATTGCTGGTATTTAAAAATGGCACTGTAGAAGCGACCAAAGTTGGCGCTCTATCCAAAGCTCAGCTTGTGGAATTTGTCGACAGCATTTTGTAATACCTTTGCGGCCCTGCTTTCGGGGGCCGCAAAATTTCCTTGCTCTTTGATCAATGCGCGCTATACTTCGACCTATTCAAGTAACCTTTACCCCACGTAGGCTCCCCCACTAACGACTTTCGGTGCTATTTATAAGCCCTGCTGTTGCACACTCAAATAAAACTGAAATGCATAGCACATCATAATCGGCGAGCCACACCCAAAAAATTAAATAAACAAAACGGCTGCAAAGCCAACCCTCTCTCAAACCCTATAGCAACCCTAAAATATCCCTCCTATGAATCTATCAGAACTAAAACAAAAACCAATTGACGAACTATTGAAGATGACTGCCGCTGCCGGCCTCGACAATTTAGCTCGATCAAGAAAACAAGACATTATCTTTGCCTTACTTAAGAAACACGCCAAAGGCGGCGATGATATTTACGGCGACGGTGTATTAGAAATACTCCCTGACGGCTTTGGGTTTCTGCGCTCTGCAGGTGCCTCCTACCTCGCCGGCCCCGATGATATTTACGTATCACCGAGCCAGATAAGACGCTTTAATCTGCGCACTGGTGATGGCATTTCTGGCAAGATTCGCCCACCAAAAGACGGCGAACGCTATTTTGCTATGCTCAAGGTTGATGAAATTAACCTCGATGCCCCAGAAAATGCACGACACAAAATTCTCTTTGAAAACCTCACCCCTCTGTTCCCCGATCAACGCCTAACTCTCGAGGCAGGCAATGGTTCAACAGAAGACCTCACCGGCCGCATTATTGATTTGGTGTCGCCAATTGGTAAGGGACAGCGCGGCTTGATCGTGGCACCGCCGAAAGCCGGTAAAACCATCATGATGCAGAATATTGCTCAGTCAATTATTCGCAATAATCCAGAATGTATCATTATCGTTTTGCTTATCGATGAGCGCCCGGAAGAAGTAACAGAAATGCAGCGCACCGTGCGCGGTGAAGTTATTGCATCGACCTTTGATGAGCCACCAACCCGTCATGTGCAGGTAGCCGAAATGGTTATCGAGCGCGCCAAGCGACTGGTAGAGCACAAAAAAGATGTAGTGATTCTGCTCGATTCGATCACCCGTTTAGCTCGTGCCTACAACACCGTTATCCCATCCTCCGGTAAAGTACTTACCGGTGGTGTTGACGCCCACGCATTAGAAAAGCCCAAACGTTTCTTCGGTGCTGCACGAAATATCGAACATGGGGGCAGTCTCAGTATTATTGCCACTGCCCTGGTTGATACCGGTTCGAAGATGGACGAAGTAATCTACGAAGAATTTAAAGGCACCGGTAATATGGAGCTGATTCTCGATCGCAAGATCGCCGAAAAGCGCGTCTACCCCTCGATCAATATACGTCGCTCCGGCACCCGCCGCGAAGATCTGTTGATGGATGAAGACGAGCTGCAACGTGTATGGATTCTGCGCAAGCTACTCCACGATATGGAGGACGTAGCCGCAATTGAATTTATGACCGAAAAGCTCAAAGGGTTTAAAAACAACACCGAATTCTTTGGTGCAATGCGGCGTAAATAGTGCGCCAAAACAAGTGCAGCTTGCGTATCATAAGCCTGTTGCACTGACCTAGGCCCCAGCACGATGACATTTAAAAGCCCCTTGAAGTATGCCGACCTGCGTGAATTTTTAGCTTTCCTCGAACAGCGAGGAGAGCTCGTTCGCATCAAGCAGGAGGTCGATCCCAATCTAGAAATGACCGAAATTAGCGACCGCACCCTGCGCGCCAAAGGTCCCGCCTTACTGTTTGAAAACCCCAAAGGCTACAACACTCCGGTGCTGTGCAATCTATTTGGCACTCCCAACAGAGTCGCTATGGGCATGGGTCAAGAAAACGTCAGCGCCCTGCGCGATGTGGGCACTCTGCTGGCTTTCTTAAAAGAACCAGAGCCACCCAAAGGACTGCGCGATCTCTGGGAAAAGCGCCACGACTTTAAGCAGGTGTTAAATATGCCTGTAAAACAGATCAAAAATCCCCCCTGCCAGGAAGTAGTGATTGAAGGGGACGATGTGAATCTCGACAAATTGCCCATACAAACCTGTTGGCCCGGCGACAAAGCTCCGCTGGTTACCTGGGCATTGGCAGTCACCCGCGGCCCGGAAAAAGAACGCCAGAATCTCGGCATCTACCGCATGCAGAAGATCGGCAAAAACAAATTAATTATGCGCTGGCTCGCCCACCGTGGCGGCGCCCTCGACTACCGTGAATTCCAAAAACGCTTCCCCGGCAAGCCCTACCCGGTTGCCATAGCACTGGGCGCAGACCCCGCCACCACCTTAGGCGCCGTCACCCCAGTACCAGACACACTCTCAGAATATGCCTTCGCTGGCTTGCTGCGCGGCGAGAAAACCCAGGTCGCCAAATGCCTAGGCAATGATCTGCAAGTACCCGCCACAGCGGAATATATTCTCGAAGGCTTTCTGCACCCCGGAGAAGAGGCAGAGGAAGGTCCCTTTGGCGATCACACTGGCTATTACAACGAAGTGGAGAGCTTCCCGGTCTTCACCATCGATCGCATCACCCACCGCAAAGACCCAATCTATCACAGCACCTACACCGGCCGTCCGCCAGATGAGCCAGCTGTACTCGGTGTCGCACTCAATGAAGTATTTGTACCGATCCTGCAAAAGCAATTCCCAGAGATTGTCGACTTCTATCTACCACCCGAAGGCTGCTCCTATCGTATGGCCATTGTCAGTATGAAGAAACAGTACCCAGGGCATGCCAAACGCGTAATGATGGGTGTCTGGTCATTCCTGCGACAGTTTATGTACACCAAGTTTGTGATTGTCACAGACGATGATATCGACGTGCGCAACTGGGAAGATGTTGTCTGGGCCATGACCACAAGAATGGACCCAGTCCGAGACACCATGATGGTTGAGAATACCCCTATTGACTATCTCGACTTCGCCTCTCCGGTCTCCGGTCTGGGCTCAAAAATGGGAATGGACGCGACCAATAAAATGCACGGCGAAACTGACCGAGAATGGGGCGAAACCATTATTATGGATGAGGCCGTCAAGCATCGGGTTGATGATATCTGGGATGAACTGGGGATTGAGCTGGATTGAGTCTATTTAGGCTCATCCCACCTATACTTTGAGGGCTTAATGGTTCAATTGTTAAACTAGGCCCTTATGATTCTATCTCGGTATAAAACTTGATAGCTTAAAGATTCATTCCTATAGTTTAATCAAACTTCTCGGCACAGGACGGTGCCGCCACAAAACCCAAAGGAATGGAGATGGCAATACAGAGTAGCACTCTGCAACTTCTATCCATTTTTTTTGGGCTTCTTAGGCCTGATCAATGGAAATAACCAACGCATTAGCATTCTTGGTCTCAGGAGTTTCCCTTGCACTGGCGCTGATCACGGTTTCTCTAAACCTACGGGCGGTAAGGAAGACTGATCTTGAAATTCTTCAGTTAAAACATGATTTGAATGAGGCGTCCTCTAGGATATATGTTCCAACCTCTGAAGAAATTTTAGCGTTGCTGGATACCATAAAAATATCCGAACAGATGTCGAGAAATCTATATGAATCAGCAAGAGAACATATAGCTTATTACAAGACTTCTAATAATCAACAATCCCTAAGCTTAATGCAAAGATCAGAAAGCCTCGAAGATAGTATCCGCACTCTTGAGGGCAGACTCTGTTCAGTGACGTCTCTACTAGAAGAGTACATTCATTTAAGGAAATAAACTGCAACTAAAGTTAGGGTTTAGACGTGGTCAGTATCCCAGTGAAAATTTAAAACTCGCGCTTTTTTGAATTCTGAATGTTCAATTACACACCAACTAAGCAAGGAATATTTATGATCGGTTATATCACTCTCGGTTCAAATGACCTCAACAGGGGCGCTAAATTCTACGATGGCTTATTCGAAGAGATAGGCATTAAACGTTTAATGGATACGAGTGAATTTATCCTCTGGGGCTCTGACCTAGGTAACCCAGGCATTTCGATCACCAAGCCTTTCAACGGCGAGGCGGCTACTGTAGGTAATGGCGTAATGGCTGCAATTGCTTTGGAGACACCTGATCAAGTCGATGCACTCTATGCCAAGGCTATAGCACTGGGAGCAAAAGACGAGGGGCCAGCGGGGCCAAGACAAGATGGATTTTACGCCGGTTATTTTCGAGATCTGGACGGCAATAAACTCAACTTTTTCTGCCTCACCTAATGAGCTAACAGAAATTGAGGCAACCGTGGCATTAGGGTCAGACACGAATTTGGTCTGACTCTGGCTGTACTCAAAAAATCTAAAAAATGACGTTGATAGATGACAGATTTAGCTAAAGGGATGCGACAACCACATCATTGGAAGGGATGTAATGGCCACTCTTTCCTTTAAATCACGAAACATTTTCTCGATTACTCTAATTAGCCTATATCTGCTTATACCTCATTTACAGGCCCAAGACATCAAACTCGATAATGAGCTAACAACATAATGCGAACAAGCTGGCAATGACGATACAACTATTATTTTTATTCCCGGCCGAATAATGTCCACTAAGGTTTTTGAACATCAACTCGCACACTTTAAAGGATCAACCGAATACAGATCTCTAGCATATGGCCCTCGCGGCCAAGGCAAGTCATCAAAGCCTGTAGAAGGCCATATTTATTCACAGCATGGGCGAGATTGGGCTAATTTAATTGATAAATTAAAGTTCAATATATTATTTTGGCGGGCTGGTCATATGGCCTAACAGCGCAACTAGCCTACCTTGATCAATTTGGCAGTGATCAGCTTAAAGCCATGATTATGATCGATACAGGACCAGTAGGTCTGGTATCTAAACAATGGCACCAATGGATATGCCCGCAGGTTCCCCGAGGGCATTATCGAGGATCGCGACAATGTAGTGACGGGATTTAGCAAGTGGATGATGGAAAACCCATGGGCAGAGAATTTTGTATAGCTGGCAAACACAGCTAGAAACGTCTCAAGTAGCGTTACCTCAATACAAAATGCCACCGCATTCTACTCCGATTATAGTGATGGTCTATTGACCTGAAGGGAAAGGCGCCTTCGCTAGCCGTGGTTCGGGAGGAAATGAAAGAAGTGGCAGATCGATGGATAAAGGCCAACCCTTCATCGTCCAGCGCCATCTATATGGGCAAGCATTTGATTTTTTTGCGAGACCAAAGGAATTTAATAAGCTGTTTGATAAGTTTCTTTCGGTAAATTAGTTGGGTTTAAAGTCAAATTAATATCTATCCATATCTTTCAGTAACACTAGTACTCGAGTCTTCCTTCACTTATCGTTAGAATAGTTCCCACAGACACTCAATTAAAAAGACAATTCAATATGGCTGTTTACAATAGCGCTTCCGATGCTGCCAATACCGCTATCAGAGCCTTTCTGACAAAAGTAGGTGAATATTATCTAGGGCATTCATTTAATACCGGTAGCGGAAAAGGGAAAGCCATTTGGCTGAGTATTCGCGACGATGATTTTAAGGGTTGCTGTGCTTATTGTGGTGAGAGAAATGAGAAGCTCCAAATAGAGCATATATTAATGTTTAATCGCACTGAATTTGGCCTCCACCATCCTGGCAATATCGTTCCTTGCTGCAAAGACTGCAATAGACGAGAGCGCCGTGAAGATAAATCCTATTGTAACTGGGAGCAGCATTTAGCAAAGGTCTGCGACAGACGTGGTGAGTCCTCTAACAACGAAGCAAGACGAAAAAAGATTTGCGCGAGTATCAAGAAGCACAACTACCCAGAGCTAAATATGAATGAAAAGCATGCTATTCGGGTTATCGCTGGTAGTCTCTATGAAAATATTAAAGCAGAATCTGACAAGTCCTTAGATTTATATAAACAATTGGATAGTGCATTTGTGCAGTGAACCAACTCTCGAGATTGGAATGATTTTTATTAAAAATAATTAAGACTCTCAAAGTTTTAATTTAGATTTTTTTTGGTTTTTATTTTCGGTTTTTAACTGGCTTATTGTTAAGTAACGATGGCTTCAGTAATTAACCAGAGTTTAATTTAGGTTTTCAGGACACCCTATGTTTAAAGTTATTTTTACCTCAATATCCACAACGCTAATTGTTATTTCCTTTACGGCGTCGATTTTCATCAATAGCATTTTGGGGGCTTTTGATCTGGTTGCCATGCCCTTTGAGAAATTTAATCAGCTTCAAGAATCTCACAAGGTTATTGATAAGGTAAAAAAGCGTCATCAGGAAAAGAAAGCAAATGTATCAAAAAAATTCGTAAAGCGCTCCAGTAAAAAAATTGCGTCTTCCGCAGTCAGCGCCGCAACAATTGGAACCGCTGGGGTTGTAATAACAGTCGCTGGCCTAGAGGCCCATAGTTACTGTGAAGATAAAAAAGAAATACAAGAAGATGGAAATTTATTGTACGGAACAGATATCAAGTTCGATTTCAAACAATGTTTAATTGGTGCAAAAGAAGAGTCGAGTGAAATAATTGTTTCGGTGAGAAAGGCCGTTCCAAAAATAGTTGATAACGCTTGGGAAGAGACGAAAGAGATCAGTTCTGAGACTTGGGAATCTGTCAAAAATACGAGCACTCAAGCCTGGACTTCGGCGCTGGAGACTAGCAGTGATTTCTGGAAGTCACTTACCGAGTGATAAATTAATTTTAGGATTTCAGCGATTGCATGTAGATTCTTGTAATTGCGCATTACTGGCTGTGCTATCTTAGGTGATTTTAAGCCACCTTATGTTAGCTTTTTAATACGTAGCAGAATAGTCTTATAACCACTACACTGCACGCCTCGAGAATCTGTCCCGCATACCGCGGCTGCCCACCTCAGTAGGATCCCAATGAAAAAGACCTTCAGGCTGGAACATCCCAAAATCAAACTGCCGAGAGTAGTTGACTCGGTAAAACATGATATCCGCAAATTCCTCAAGAAAGAGCGGGCCAAAACGCTACCTGCTGGCGCTGTATATTGGGGCTTTGACTGTAAGTTTGGCGAGTCTGAAGAGACTACTATTGAAGTGCATCTGTCATCGTTAACAAAGAATGTCGATGAGTTTGTAGCCAAGAATATTATGACTCTTTATGTGGAAATTATCGCCAAGCCCCTTGGCGGCGATACAGCTATTACTGGAGAGGAAGACTAGTTATCAACAATAACGACATCTTGCGCCGGGTTCGCTATATCTTCGATTTTAGCGATCCACTAATGATTGCTATCTTTAAACTCGGGGGTTATCAGGGTAGTAAAGCTGAGCTAGCAACATGGCTCGCACGCGAAGGGGAGCCTGACTTTGTGCTCTGTGAGGATGGTTGTCTAGCCAGCTTTCTCAATGGCCTGATAATCAAGAATAGAGGCGCCAACGATAAGGGCACTCCAGAGTCTGAGCAGTTTATGAGTAACAATACTGTGTTGCGAAAGTTGAAGATTGCTTTGAATCTGCAGACCGATGATTTACTTGGAATCCTTGAGCTCAATGGGTTCACTATGAGCAAGCATGAGTTGAGCGCCCTATTTCGGCGTCCAGATCATAAAAACTATCGCGAGTGCCTCGATCAAGTGCTGCGTAATTTTCTCGATGGCATGGAAAAGCGCTACAGAAAAAAATAACCTTAAGGATAAAGCCAGATGATTAAAGTGGGTGTAATAGGCTGCGGTTATTCGGCTAAGACCTTTCATATACCCCTTATCACTGTATCTGACTCCTTTGAGCTGACGGCAATCAGCAGCTCCCAAGGCCAGGCATTGAAAAGTCAGTTTCCTCATGTCTCAGTTTTTGACAGGGCAGAGGACCTAATCGCCAACGCAGATGTGAATCTAGTGGTGATTACCGCCCCTAATAATAACCACTACCCCATCGCCAAAAAATCCTTAGAGAATGGGCTAAATGTGATTGTGGAGAAGCCTATGGTGACAAACAGTGCTGAAGCACAGAAACTGGTGAATATTGCCCGACAGGGCTCTCTGCTTTTGTCGGTGTTCCATAACCGGCGCTGGGATGGGGACTTTTTAACGGTCAAAAGGCTTATCGCCAATCAACGGCTCGGTGATCTGCGCTTATTTGAATCACACTTCGATCGATTTAGGCCTTCTGTTCGCCAGAGGTGGCGAGAGCAGCCGGGCCAGGGATCGGGGATATGGTTTGATCTGGGTTCTCACTTGGTTGATCAGGCGCTCAACCTTTTCGGTTTACCTGAAGCCCTTACAGCAAGATGCTTACCCTTGAGAGAGGGTTCAAAAACCACCGACTATTTTCATGTGCAATTGCACTATAAAAACCACGAGGTGGTGCTTCATGCCAGCTCCTTTTCAGCCGCTCCGAATAATCGTTTTCGCATTGAGGGAACTAAGGGAAGTTTTACCAAGTATGGGCTTGATCCTCAAGAGCAGCAGCTAAAAAATGGAGCAATTCCAAATGACTCTCATTACGGTGTGGAAGACGAGCTTAACTATGGACGGCTCTACAGTGAATCGTCCAGTGAGCCTATAGAAACTGATCAGGGTTGCTACCAACAGTATTACATCGGAATCAGTGCTGCGCTGGAATCCGGGGCTGACAATCCAGTAAATCCTCAAGATGGGGTTGAGGTATTAAAAATACTTGAGTTAGCAGAAGAAAGTAGCGCCAATGGCATTCGATTAGCAGTGCCTAAAGCCATTCCTGAGAGCCTACAACCGGCAAGTGTTGATTCGACTAATGGGCAATAGTCATGAATATTAGGGTTAAAAATCTAGTGGAATCGGAGGTCACCTGCTCAACCTGTCAGGCGAGCTGCTGCCGCTTAGAGGTGATGATTATCACTGACACCGGTGTGCCATCCGAACATATCTCGGTAGATCAGTGGGGCGCAGAAACCATGCTGCGACTAGACGATGGCTGGTGCTCGGCAATAGATCGCGATACTTATTTGTGTTCCATCTATGAAACCCGCCCCTTGATCTGCCGAGAGTTCGAAATGAGTTCCTATGAATGTCGTCAGGAAAGGGCTAAATAGACTCTGACTCGGCGGTATCAACTTAATCTCCACTAATCCCGAGGCCCAAACAACGCTTGAGAACGGTCAGTGCCGTTCTAGCGGATTAATCTCGACCCTTAGTTGGCTATGCTAAGCTGTCAGCTTAGCGTTTTTTTGAATATTTCTTATGCTTAAATTTGAACTCGCAAAACCCGCAGACCTAAACGCGCTAAAGGCCTTTCTTTTTCACCATGGCGCCAATCCTTGGAATCATCTACCACTCGAGGGGGTTGACCGTGAATTCAGTTTAATCGCCAGTGGAGGGGCTTCAGCGGTGGTGGCCTATATTCAACAACAACCTGTTGGTCTGGCCATTTTTTATCATCCAAAGTCACTACCAGTAAATTATCGGCAGTATTGCGGAACGAGATCCGGGGTCTATATTGCCGAGGTGGTTGTCCATCAAGACTATAGTGGAAGAGGCATTGGCACTAGCCTGCTGGGGGATATCATTCACCGTGGAGCGAAATTGGGTGCTGAGACTTTATTGATTGATCGCCATAGCGAAAATGCTGGCTCAGCGGGAATGATGAGAAAAGCAGGGTTTAAGGAGCTGGCTACATTTGTCGATCTGGATCGCCGGGATTTCGGAAATCGCAGTACAACGGTGCTGTCTTTAGATTTAGACTAATCTATTCTCTTGTTCGAAAAGATAAAAAAAGGGTGCCAATTGGCACCCTTTTTTGTCTTACTTTTTACTGCTTTTCTAATTAACCCTTAAAGAGTTGCTTAGAAATTGTAGCTGTACTTGGCATACCAGAACGCGCCACTGAAGCCCATAGGAGCAAATTCACTGTACGTGTTACCAGCGCCACCGGCACCGTTATGCTTCTTAGAGCCAGCTTCATCAAAGATGTTATTGCCGCCTAACATAACCGAAGAACTTTCGTTCAGGTCATATGAGAGCTCAACATCAACTACGTGTTCGCCGTCATAAGACATGCCTTGGTTTGGATCGAACCAATCACCAAAGTAAGAAACTCGAGCAAGAGCACGCCAGCCGTCCATCATGTGGTTAGCAGAAACGTTGTAACGAGTATCAGGTGACACTTCTTCGATTGAACGCTCACGGTCGTCATCAATATATTCACCGCGCGAAGTCACTTCTGTTTCAGTGTGGTTCAAGGCTAAATTCCAAGCAGTAGTACCGCCTAACCAATCAGTGCTAGTAGACACTACCAGATCAAAACCGCTAGTTTCTGTCTCAAAGTCATTGGTGAAGAAACGGAACTTAGCAATATCATCAGCACCAGAAACACCAGCTGCCGACAGAGAAGCAATATCAGCTGCAGTTAGACTGAAGTCTTTAGACAGAGTCAAACGATCAGTTACTTCAATGTTGAAGTAATCAAACGTGATATCAATCTCACCAACGCTACCAAAGAAACCAACTGTGAAGTTCTCAGACTCTTCTGGCTGCAACGCTGTAGCACCGGCAAATGCGGCAACAGGGTTGGTTGCTGGGATAACACCTTTGTTCACAAGCTGGTTGGTAGCAGTGTCGATTAGTGTTGAGATATTAGACGCATTAAGTTGGCCGGCAGTAGGCGCTTTAAAGCCTGTGCTCAATGTAGCACGGATACCGAAGTTATCGTCCAACTTGTAGTTAGCACCCAACTTGTAGTTAGTCGTGCTACCAAAGCCATCAAAGTCTTCGAAACGCACTGCAGCAGCTAACAGCAGGTCTTCACTTGCATCCCATTCTGCATCTATGTAGACAGCATCGTTTGAACGATCAAAGTCACCAGAGATATCAGGAGAGAATCCTGGGAAGCCATTAGTTGAAGTACTGAAGCCCTGATCACCTAAACCACCGTCGATGTATGACTCTTCTTGACCGGCGCCAATAGTGAATTCTTCAGTACGGTGCTCGGCACCAAACGCAACATTGACAGTTTCACTTAAAGCGTAAGTAAAGTCAGCATTAAAGTTCACATCAGTTTGACGGTACAAACCTGGATCAAAGTTGCGCGGAGTGTCGGCACCCAAGCTGGCATTAACAGTATTGTTAATATAGAAGTCGCCTTCGTTCTCGCCGCGGTATGCACTGACATCCCAGGTTAAACCATTCTCCAACTCGCCTCTCAAACCCATCATGAAGGTGGTGTCTGATACTGTGCCACCGAAGCGTGGCGTAAAGCCGCCAGGAATGGTTTCATTGAAGTTAAAGCAGTTATCATCAGCTTTTAAACCAGCAATTGCACCAGCGAGAGCAGAACTTGTCGGATCGTCAGAGGGAACTTCATAGGCACTACAATCTGCGCCATTTGATGAGCCTACTAACAGCTGGTTGAAATCATCATCTTCATCATCTGGTGTACCGTTGTCGTTAGTGCTGGCATAAACACCACCGCGGTTTGTCGGGTTACGGAAGTAGAAACCACCGTCGACATCTTTGCTGGCATAGTTAGCATAACCGTACAGTTCAACACTATCAGTCAGCTGAGCACCGAAGTTAACGAATAATTTAAGGTCGTCATCAACGTAAGGACGGCCCCACTTCTGCGCTGGATCTTCAACTGGGAAGCCTGCAGCGATTAGGCCAGCAGCATCATCGCGCTGAACTGAACGGACAGTCTCATCAGATGAACCATACTCCAAAGTCACGTTGGCAAAACCATTGGCGCCAAGTTCCATACCCATGTTGCCCGCGAAGTAAGCCATGTCGCCATCGCCTTCAGCGTATTGACCCATACGGATCTGAGCAGAACCACCTTCACTAGCATCTTTCAGCTTGAAGTTGATTACGCCAGCCAGAGCATCGGAACCATACTGAGCCGCTGCACCATCACGCAGTACTTCAACGCTCTTTAGAGCCATACCAGGAATAGTTGAAACATCAGCACCGTGAGAACCGTCTGAGATACCACCAGCAGACCAAACGATAACGCTGGCTCTGTGACGACGCTTGTTGTTAACCAGAATTAGAGAGTGATCTGGCGCCATGCCGCGAAGCTGGAATGGACGTACCAGAGTTGCTGCATCACTGATCGGCTGATCGTTAACTGAGAAAGAAGGTACAGAGTTACGCAGCAAGTTAGCTACGTCCATGTCGCCCTGGTTAGTCAGTTCAGCGCTGGTGATTACATCAACAGCCGCTACTGTGTCAGTAGCTGATCGTGCTTTGGCACGAGTACCAGTAGTTACGATCTCTTCAACCATAGCGCCTTCTGCGAAAGCTACTGTTGGCAGCATAGTACCGCCAGCAATAATAGCCGCTGCTAGTGAAGTTAATTTCAAAATGGATGTATTTTTCATAAATCTCCCCCGAGATATTTGAAGTTTGAAGTGTTTTTTTTAGTTTTTACACTAAGTTTGTAACTTAGCGTCGGTCACCCTAACATAGTTGTTAGACCGTAACGTATAACTTTTTACGTTTAGACCATTTACGTTAATCCCGTCCCAATTGGATCAGCTATCTGGCCACTGCCGGTTTGCCTGACAGGCGCCAAGGTGTTAGCGACTCAACCCATATTGAGGCGCGCAGCTCGAAGCTTTTCGGCACTCGGGATTGATAAGGCTTACAATCTACTTTTACATTCGCTGAGGAGTGAGATCGGGATGTGCGATTTAAAGACCCATCAGGGCGCCTGCCACTGCGGCGCGGTCAAATTTGAAATTGACGCCCCCAGCCAGCTGCATGCCCATGCCTGCAATTGCTCAATCTGCTATATGAGCGGCGGTGACCAAATGATTGTGCCGGCCTCCAGGTTTCGGTTGCTTAGCGGTGAGAGTGCGATCAGCACTTATACCTTTAATACCGGCGCTGCCCAGCACACGTTCTGCAAACACTGCGGTATAAAGGCCTTTTATACGCCACGCTCTAACCCAGATGGATTTAGCGTCAATCTGCGCTGCCTTGATCGCAGCGCTGTTGACTCTATTGCGGTGGATATCTTTGATGGCCAAAACTGGGAAAGGAATGCGGCATCCTTGGCCCATCTGTCCCGTGATGACTAATTCTCGAGTTAATTAATGTAGTATGCTGCTCTCGATGACGAACCCCAAGGTGAGTTCTGCCACCCCCTCAATAAAAATAATAATTAATAGGGCAACGCTGTGAATAGACAACAGGGCCAGTTTTATCTGTTTCGCCAACGGCGCTTCCTGCCGTTTTTTGTTACTCAGTTTCTCGGGGCACTCAACGACAATCTGTTTAAAAATGCCCTGTTGGTGATTATTGTTAGCAGCGGCCTATCGGCATCTGAAAGCAATACCAACTTCCTCACCAATCTGGCTGCTGGCCTTTTTATCCTGCCGTTCTTTCTGTTCTCTACCACTGCCGGCCAGTTAGCGGACAAATACGATAAGGCCTGGTTGATCCGGCGGATCAAGTTTGCCGAGATTATTATCATGCTGACGGGCAGCTATGCCCTGTACAGCAGCGATATCACTCTAATGCTCGGGGTGTTATTTATGCTGGGTGTGCAATCGGCATTTTTCGGGCCCATTAAGTACTCGATTATTCCCCAACATCTCGCCACTGAAGAACTAATGGCGGGCAATGCCCAAGTGGGTATGGGCACCTTTACCTCAATTTTGATCGGTACCTTAATGGGGGCCTGGCTGGTGAGCTACGAGGGTGGCGCACTGTTGGTTGGTGCTGCTGCAGTTATGTTGGCGGTGATCGGCTGGCGTGCCAGCTGTGCGATCCCGGACGCGCCGGCAGAGGGTAGCGACATTTCCATAAGTCTCAATCCTATTGCTGACGCGGCGCGCAATATCCGCCTGGCACGGAAAAATATGACTGTGTTCTACTGCATTATGGGCATCTCTTGGTTTTGGTTATTTGGCGGCAGCTTTTTAACTCAGGTGCCCAATTTTGCGGTATCCATACTTCAGGGCCATGCCACTTTGATCTCGGTGCTATTGGGTGCCTTTATTGTTGGTGTGGCGATTGGCTCCCTGCTCTGCGCCAAAATATCTGGCCGTCAGGTGGAGCCCGGATTGATTCCCTTCGGCGCGATTGGACTAACCCTGTTTAGTGCCGATCTGTTCTTTGCCTCGACCAGTTATCAGCTGGCTAACGCGACAGTAAGCGCAGTAATGCCACTGCAGTTCTTAAGTCTCAGTGGCGGTGTCAGAATATTTGTCGATCTAGCCGCCATCGGCATGTTTGGCGGCATGTTTATCGTGCCCTTATACGCTATGGTGCAGTCGCGCACCGAGAGCCATAAGCGGGCGCGGGTGATTGCCGCGAACAATGTGTTTAATGCCATATTTATGGTTTCAGGAGCATTGATCGGCATTGTCTGTCTGAGTATTGTGCAGATGAGTATTCCCCAGTTTTTTGCTCTTATGTCGGCCGCTAATTTGCTATTTTTAATGCTATTGATCTGGCGAGTGCCAGAATTCAAGCTTCGCTTTTTAGCCTGGATAACGAATAATCGATAACAAAGCCCCCCGCAGGCTGCGGTGGGAACATCAAACCAAGGTAGGAACTCAACAATGCAACTCTCGTCAAAAATCCTTTTCGGTATGGCCCTCGGCATTGCCGTTGGTCTGATACTCAATATGGTCAGCGATGGCAGCGGCCCCGGACCGCTCACCGCCTGGGTGGTGGAGTATGTTTTTGATGTGGTGGGGCGTATTTTTATTGCCTCACTGAAGCTTTTAGTTGTGCCACTGGTGTTCGTCTCTCTAGTCTGTGGTTCCGCGGCTATGGGAGAAAATGTGAAGATGGGCCGCATCGCCTTTAAAACCCTAGCCCTCTATCTGTTTACCACTGCCGTCGCAATTACCATTGCCCTGTCGCTGGCAAACATTATTAACCCGGGCATGGGTATAGATACTACCGCGACCGCAAGCTATGTGGCAGCGACTCCGCCGGCCTTTAAAGATGTGCTGATCGGCATCTTCCCCACTAACCCGATTCAGGCCATGTCTGATGGCAATATGCTACAGATTATTGTCTTTGCTATTTTGGTCGGTGTGGCGATTACTCAGGCAGGGGCTGCCGGAAAGTCCACTCTGGCGGGCTTCCAAACTTTTAATGAAGTGATTATGCGTATGGTCACTATCCTTATGCATCTGGCGCCCTTCGGTGTGTTCTGCCTGCTGGCAAAGCTGTTTACCCAAGAGGGCTTCACGGCGATCTTCAATCTGGCGCTGTACTTTATGACCGTGACGCTAGTACTGCTTATCCATGCAGGTGCCGTCTACACCAGTATTTTCCGATTCTTTACCGGCTTAAATCCCCTGACTTTAATTAAGAATATGCGCCCGGCCATGCTATTTGCCTTTAGTACCTCATCGAGCAATGCAACCATGCCGATCACCATGAATGTGGTGGAGAAGCGGGTTGGTGTGGACAACTCCATTGCCTCATTTACTGTGCCTCTGGGCGCCACCATTAATATGGATGGCACCGCAATTATGCAAGGTGTGGCCACCGTGTTTATCGCCCAGGCCTATGGTCTCGATCTCGGTATAAGTGAGTATCTTGCGGTAATTGCGACGGCTACTCTGGCCTCGATTGGCACTGCCGGTGTCCCCGGAGTGGGTCTTATAATGCTGTCGATGGTGCTGCAGCAGGTGGGCTTACCGGTGGAAGGTATTGGCTTGATTATCGGGGTTGACCGCTTGCTGGATATGATGCGAACGGTGGTCAATGTTACCGGTGATGGCATGGTGACCACGGTAGTGGCCAAGAGCGAGGGCCTGCTCGATGAAGCCGTCTTTAACGAAGTATCGGATCGCGATGAGTACAGCAGCCCGCAGCAGAGCCGTTAGCATCCGGCGATTGCTTGGGCGCGTATAAATTGGCACGCTTCTGTATAACTCAGCGTCAACTAATGGGCCTGAAGCCCGTTGTCAGGTGCTTGATTAAAACAGTACCAAGACTAATTATCCAAAAGGTTTGTAAATGCCATTGTTTAACCGCCAGGGAAAGATAACCATCGCCGTGCTTGTGATGGGCATTCTATTTATTGTCGGTGTGGCAACCCTCAAACCCCAGCCCGAAAGGGTCAAACGCCTGCCACCGCCGCGGTTGGTGGTTGAGGTCATTGATGCCACTCCGCAAACATTGCGCCCAGGTATTGCCTCTCAGGGCACGGTAGCACCGCGGCGAGAAATCAGCCTAGTGTCTCAGGTCTCAGGCAAAGTGGTCGCCGTTGCAGAGGCCTATGCCGATGGCAGCTTTTTTCGTCAGGGAGATCAACTGATTCAGCTGGAAGACAGCGACTATCAGTTTGCCGTGATCCGCGCCCAAGCTCAGGTCGCCAAAGCCGAAGAGCTGGTGGCAATGGAGCAGGGTCGCTCCCGTCAGGCCAAGCGAGAGTGGCGCGACCTCGGGGATAATAGTGCCAACGCGCTGTTTTTGCGCGCGCCGCAACTGGCCTCTGCCAAAGCTTCCCTCGAGTCAGCCCGTGCCGATTTGGCTAAGGCCAAACTGGATCTTCGTAGAACCGCTATAACCACGCCATTTCAGGGGCGTATCCGACAGACTCTTGTCAATCTGGGTCAGTACATTACTCCAGGCACGCCGATCGCCAAGATCTACAGCACCGACGTAGTCGAAGTGCGTCTGCCCCTGACAGATCGCCAGGCGGCGTTGATTGATCTGCCAGTAAATTTTGAAGACGCGCAAACTGCCAGCTATCCAGAGGTGGTACTGCAGCGCAGCGTTGGCGGCAAGACCTATAAGTGGCAAGGTAAGATTGTTCGCACCGAGGCCTCCATCGATATTCAGAGTCGCATGACCTATGCCGTGGCCGAGGTGCAAAACCCCTTTAAAACCGATCCCAACAGCGATCGACCGCCCCTCAGTATTGGACTCTTTGTGGAGGCCGAGATTGCCGGTCGACAGATGGACAATGCCATAGAGCTGCCAAAGCGCATCATCTATCGCGGCAATGAGGTACTGGTGTTAAATGACGATAATGAAGTGAGCTTTGCCAGACTCACAATAGTGCAGGCGGATACTAACTCGGTGGTAACCAACAGCTTTGCTCCGGGTACTCGCATTGTCGGCACCCGCATTGCCCTGCCGGTGCCGGGTATGCGAGTTGATGTTTCAGCCGCCAGCGCAACCGCAACTAGGCCTGTAGTCAAAAACCCTCCAACAAACAGCGCTGACCTACTATGAATGCCTCCATCGCCTGGTTTGTGCGCAACCCGATCGCGGCAAATCTGCTGATGCTGCTGATTTTGGCCTCTGGCATTATTGGCGCCATGGGCATGGGTAAAGAGGTCTTTCCCTCCACAACGATTAATCTAATCAATATCTCCATGCCCTACCCCGGTGCCGGGCCACGGGAAGTAGAAGAACAGATTGTGGTGCGTATCGAAGAGGCGATCTACAACCTCGAAGGTATCAAGCATATTCGCAGTCAGGCTCGTCAGAGCAGCGGCAAGGTCACCGTGGAAATCGCCGACGGTTACCATATGCCCGATATGATCAATGATATCAAAGCCCGGGTGGATGCCATTATCACATTCCCCAGCGATGCCGAACGCGCCATTATTAGCGAACAAAAGATACGTGAAGAGGTCATTCGTGTGGCCCTGTTTGGTGATGCCGGGGAAGCCGTGCTGCGGGAATATGGTCAACGCATCCGCAATGATTTGGCGGCCCTGCCAGATGTGGATTTTGTCGAACTCTGGGGCGTACGCCAACCACAGATTGACATTGAGTTGTCTGAAATGGATATGCGTCGCTATGGCATTTCCTTCAATGATGTGGTCGCGGCAGTTCGCCAGTCATCACTTAATCTACCAGCTGGTACGATTCGTGCCGACAGCGGCGACATTCAAATTCAAACCCGCGGTCAGGCCTATTACGAAGAAGACTTCAATCAGATCGTTGTCTCCAGCCGCGCCGATGGCACTGAGATTAAGATTGAAGATGTGGCCACCGTTATCGATGGCTTCGAAGAGCGCAATCTGCGCACCCGCTTCAATGGTGCCAATGCGATTTTCCTCGGTATCACGGTGGGCAAAGATCCCGATGTAGTGGCCACCACCCAAGCGGTGAAAGACTATGTTAATGCCGGTTCAACCTTTCTGCCGCCGGGCCTACAGTTACAGACCTGGAAAGATTTTTCGAATATGTTCTCTGGGCGACTGGCGCTGCTGTCGAAGAATGCCTTCGGCGGATTGATTCTGGTATTTGTGGTGCTGATGCTCTTTCTGCGCCCGCAGCTGGCCTTTTGGGTGGCCTTAGGTATCGCCATCGCCTATATGGGCGCCCTGTGGATCCTTCCCAGTATGGGCCTGACATTGAATATGATGTCGATGTTTGCATTTCTGCTGATTCTCGGAATTATTGTCGACGATGCGATTATTGTCGGCGAGAGTATCTATCGCCATCAACAGCTCGGTTATGACGGCGACAGCGCCGCGCGACTGGGTGCTCAGGCGGTCTCCAAGCCGGTACTGCTGGCCGTGGTCAGCACCATGATTGTGTTTTTGCCGATGTTATTTTTGCCCGGCATGTGGCCTAAATTTCTCTGGGCCATTCCAGCGGTCACATTAGTCGCCCTGTCTTTTTCCCTGGTGGAGTCATTCTGGATTCTGCCTTCGCACCTGGCCAAGATGCAGCCTGAAAAACCGGCCACCACCAAGACCGGTATAGCCATTCGCCGCGTCAGAAAAAAGTTTGCCGATGGTCTGGTGCTCGTTGCGCAAAATATTTACCGACCGTTTTTAGAGAGAGCCCTAGACTGGCGTGCCCTAACTCTGATCGGTTTTTGCCTGGCCTTTGCGCTGTCCATCACTCTGGTCAGTGCCGGATATATTAAGCAGCGCTTTATGCCCGATGTGCCCTCAGACTTTATCTCAATGCGCATCGAAATGCCCGACGGTTACTCCGCTGAAGGAAAAGTTGAAATTACTCAGAGAGCCGAGCGCGCGGCGAAACTATTAGCCAGCGACCCGGCGATCAAGTCCCAGATCGACACCGACGATCTGGTGGCCAATCAGCTGTCGTTTATGTACGGCGATACCATTCGCCTGATGCTGGAATTGCAGCCCGATATGAGTGGTCAGGTGAGTCCAACCTTGGTTGGGGAGCGCTGGCAGAGTCTGATCGGGGAAATCCCCGAGGCCAAGACCTTTAGTGTCAACGCCTCCGCTGCCGGCCGTGGCAATGGCGCGCGCCTCACCGCGGTATTGACCTCGAAAAATCTCGATCAGCTCACGGCGGCAGCCCTGTTCTTAAAAAAGCGTATGGGAGATATTCCCGGAGCGCGTAACATTCGGGATGATATTCACTCCGGACGCTCGGATATTGATATCAACCTGCGCCCCTTCGCGAATAATTTTGGCATTGGTTTAGCCGATATTGCTCGTCAGGTACGCCATGGTTTTTACGGTGCCGAAGCCCAGCGGGTGCCCCGGGGTCGCGATGATGTGCGGGTGATGGTGCGATATCCAAAACAGGAGCGCTCTCAGGTGGACACTCTCGACAGCATGCGTATCCGCACCCCAAGTGGCGCTGAGGTGCCTTTTTACTCAGTTGCTGACGCTAACTACGTGCCCGGCTATACGCGGATCAATCGCCAGGATCGCCAGCGCAGTGTCAAAGTTTTGGCGCGCCCCACCGCAGGCAAGCTGACCGTAGATGAAATGGCCGGCGTGCTGTTTGGTGAGATTGGCCCGGAATTGCAGCGTCTCTACCCTGAGGTGGTGCTCAACAAAGATGAGCAGCTAGCCGAGCAGGATGAGTTTTTTGCCGCGGCAACCAAACTTTTTGTGCTGGCTCTAGGGATGATTTACATCCTTATGGCAGTGGAATTTAAATCCTATTTAAAACCATTGGGGGTGCTGTCGGCTGTGCCTTTCGGCATTATGGGCGCGGTGTTTGGCCACTTTATTATGGGGCTTAATGTTAGTGTGCTGTCGTTTCTTGGTGTGCTGGCCGCCTCTGGTGTAGTGGTCAATGACAACCTGGTATTAATCGACCGGATCAATCAACTGCGCCAAGAGGGGCTGGCGGTTAAAGAAGCGCTGATGCGTGCGGGGCAGGAACGGTTTCGGCCGATTATTCTGACCTCTCTGACAACCTTTATTGGCCTGGCGCCGATACTTTTTGAAACCAGCATGCAGGCGCGCTTTTTGATTCCAATGATCGCTTCGCTGGCCTTTGGCGTGTTGTTTGCCTCGGTGGTCACACTGGTGTTTGTGCCCTGTCTGTATCTATCCGGGGCCAATTTAAATGCTCGCTGGAAGAAGAGAATGGTTATTTCAAAGTGATGGTTTTTCTACGGCGATTAAAAGAGTTTGGGTAATTGGGTAAAATACTAATTAATCCTCTGTAACGGTTATTTTCAATAAAATTTCACTGAGTTTATCTATCTCACTTTCATCAAGTTTACTGGCAAACCCATTGATGATAGCTAATCTATATATTGGCCACATTTTTCTCAATAGGGCACGCCCAGATTGAGTAATGTGGACAATCTTTCCTCTTTTGTCTTCATTACAATCCAGGCATTCGATAAAACCGTCTCTTGCCATACGATCAATTAAGCGAGACATATTATATTGCGTCAGCAGCATACGCTTTTGAAGTTCGAATGGTCGCAATCTGTTAGTCTTTTGATTACGCAACTCGAGCAGCGCATCGTACCAAGACAGAGGAGGCATTTTTTTTGATTTAAGCTCGGCCTCAATATTGGCAAGCAAGTTTTGAGATGAACGCAGCAATTGCGCCCAAGCAGTAATAGCAGTCTCAGATAACTCTTCATTCGATGATTTTTCCATACCTTGAACATAGCAGATAGTTGCAGTTGCATCTACATTGACAGTCCATGTATCTGCATCTACATTAAATGAAAATACATTTTGGAGAGAGCTATGTTGATTGAAGATAAGTACTCGCCGATAGCGGTCACTGTTTTACGTATTGCACTTGGCACTATGTTCATTGCCCATTCCCTATATCTAAAACTGATTGTTTTTACCTTGCCCGGGACAGCGCAGTTTTTTGAGTCCCTCGGCCTACCAGCCTCTTTTGCCTATTTAACTTTTGCCCTTGAAGCCGCAGGGGGAATAATGCTCATATTGGGACTGCAGGCTCGCTGGGTAGCCATAGCACTAACTCCAGTACTGGCTGGCGCGACATGGGCACATTGGGGCAATGGCTGGATGTTTGGGTATGAGAACGGTGGCTGGGAATATCCACTGTATCTAACGCTGCTCGCTTTATGCCAGTTTGCACTTGGTGACGGTCGTTATGTCCTCAGCCGATCAAAGGGTTTTGTCCCTCCTAGAAGGAAGCAGCCATGACTGCATCACTGACCCTTGTCAGCCACTCATTGTGCCCCTATGTTCAAAGGGCAGCTATTTCTCTTATTGAAAAGAAGGTGGCTTTCGATAGGGTATATGTTGATCTCAGCAACAAGCCGGCTTGGTTTAATGCTCTGTCGCCATTGGGTAAAGTTCCGGTGCTTCAAGTTGAAAATGACGGTCAGAAAACTGCTTTGTTTGAATCTATTGCCATTCTTGAATATCTCGAAGATAGTCAAGCGTCATCACTACACCCTCAAGAGGCATTGCAACGTGCCGAGCATCGTTCATGGATTGAATATGGGTCATCAATTCTCAATGATATAGGGCGCTTTTACTATGCATCAGATACAGAGATGTTCAATCAGCAAGTCGCTGTAATTAGGGGTAAATTTCAGCGGGTTGAATCAAGGCTAGGCGAAGGGACTTACTTTGAGGGCATTAATTTTTCATTGGTCGATGCTGTATTCGCACCTGTTTTCCGCTACTTCGATGTCTTTGACCAAATAAGTGACTTTGCAATTCTCCACAGCTTCCCCAAAGTATTGAGTTGGCGTAGGGCACTGTCTCAACGTGAGTCTGTTAAAGCCGCTGTCACCAAAGACTATAACGCACTGCTTCTCAGCTTTCTAAAAGATAAAGATTCGCACCTATCCCGGTTAATCAAGCGAAACTCTTAGCCTCTGAAAGAAACTCACTTAATAATAAGCGGTCGGCGTGGTGGTCAGTACCATAGGTGCACCCACTTCTTCCCGCTTGACCAGGCCGCAGAGCTGCTCCACCAACTCCAGGGCAAAGTCCAGTGCCGTGCCCGGTCCCTGACTGGTGATGCAGTTGCCATCCACAACCACCCGCGCGGCACTGTCCACTTCTTTGGCTTCCAATGTTTGCTGAAAACTTGGGTAGCAGGTGGCGATTTTATCCAGTAACAATCCTTTCGAGGCCAACACCAGAGCTGGCGCCGCGCAGATTGCCCCGAACAGTTTTCCCTGCTCCGCTTGATCTCGCAGCATAAGATCCAGTACTGGGTGTTCCGCAAGATGTTCAGCACCCGGCAGTCCACCGGGTACGACGATCAAGTCATAGTGAATTTTGGCGCAGTCATCTAACATCATATCGGCAGTGATTTTTATTCCTCTGGAGGCTGTAATCTGCAGATTTTGGTCGCGGTTGGCGCTCGCCACTGTGACCTCAACCCCGGCTCTGCGGAGCACGTCAACAATGGTTATTAGCTCAATTTCTTCGCTGCCCTCAGCGATGGGAACAAGTGCGGTTTTATTCATAGTTTGGCCTTTTTATCCTTTAGCTACATACGTTACACTGTGGCGCAAATTATTCTAACTGTCACGGATTTGGCATGAAAATTTTCATAATAAAAAGTCATGATGGAAGTCTATTGGGTAAAGATCTTAGCTGGCTCGATGGCGCTAATGCCAACCTGCTTTTCAGCGCTCCGCATCGCGATATAGCGCTCAATCAGTTGATTGAATTAAACGCCAAAGATATCAATTTGCGCGCCCAAATTATTCAATGTGACGCCGATAAAAAGGGCCGACCGGCACTTCTAGCAGATGCTACAGTTATAGCATCCAACGCGGCGCCCGATACAGTTCAAGTTGGCGCCGCCTAACTAGGAGCATATGCTTGTCACTTCAAACCCGTCTTACAGCACTGGCCCATGAGAATAATCTTTCGGCACTGAAGAATATTGTCCGCGGTATCGAAAAAGAGAGTCTTAGGGTAGAGGCTTCCGGTCGTATGGCGGCTACGCCGCACCCCTCGGAGCTGGGCAGTGCCATGACACATCCGTCGATCACCACCGACTACTCCGAAGCGCTATTGGAATTTATTACCGCACCCTCGGCATCGATTGATGAGGTGCTCAATGAGCTCGAAGAGATCCATAGCTACACCTATCAACATATAGGCGAAGAGCTACTCTGGGTCAGCAGCATGCCCTGTCAGCTGGGGGACGATAGCAGCATTCCAGTGGGCCAATACGGCAGCTCCAATAACGGCAAGATGAAAACCGTCTACCGTCTCGGTCTCGGCCATCGCTATGGCCGCCTGATGCAGACCATTGCCGGGATTCACTACAACTTCTCAGTGCCAGAAGAACTCTGGCAACAGCTGCACAGTCAGGAAAACAGCCAGCAGTCTCTAAAAGATTTTAAGACCGATGGTTATTTTGCCCTGATCCGCAATTTCAGACGTTACTTCTGGCTGCTGCTATATCTGTTGGGTGCGGCACCCGCGGTCTGTGCCAGCTTTGTCCGCGGCCGCGAGCACCATCTGGTGCCCCTGGGCACTGACAGCCACAGCCTCCATATGCCCTATGCCACCTCACTGCGCATGGGTAATCTCGGTTATCAGAGTGATGCTCAGAGTTCCCTAGTGGTCTGTTATAACGATATTGGCCAGTACAGCCGCACGCTTAAAAGTGCACTGGAAACCCCTTACCCGCCCTACGAAGAGATCGGCTTAAAAGACGTTCAGGGTAACTATCAGCAGCTGACAACCAACCTGCTGCAGATTGAAAATGAGTTTTACAGCCCCATTCGACCTAAGCGAACCGCGGCTGAAGGTGAGACGCCCTTGGAAGCTCTGGAAATTCATGGCGTCGAATATATCGAAGTGCGCTGTATCGATTTAAACCCCCTACTGCCCAACGGTATCGATAAACAAACCAGCCAATTTTTGGATACCTTTTTGCTCTTTTGTCTGCTTAAAGAGAGTCCGCGCACCAACACTGCTGAGTATCACCAAATTACTGAAAATCAGCGCCGCACGGTGGCACGTGGTCGCGATCCCGACCTGCAACTGGTGGATGGCGACAAAGAGCGCAATCTAGTGGAATGGGGCCTGTCACTGCTGGCCGAGCTACAGCCAGTTGCTGAGATGCTCGATAAAGCCAACAGCAGCACTGATTACTGCGCTGTGGCTGCGACTATGGAGGCGCGCTTACAGAACAATAGCTTGACCCCCGCGGCCCAGCTGTTAACTGAAATGACCGATAATAATGAGACCTACTATCGCATGGCGATGCGCAAGGCTCAGGAGCATCGCGACTATTTTCGCAGCAAGCAGCTGAGCCCCGAGGCAGTGGAGAAATATCGCTGTCTGGCCGCCGAGTCACAGCTCAAGCAGCAACAGATTGAAGCCGCGGACAGTCTCTCTTTCGATGAATTTTTAGCCGAGTACTACTCTAATCGAGAGATCGAAAGTCCTGTAACCTCTTAATTTTTTAGCCCACCTGTAATCGGGGAGCAAACTGTGAACCTGCCAAGTAATCGTATTATCAACCTATCTGTGGCGGCGGCCTGTGGCGGGCTTATCGCCATTGCTATCCTCTACTTTCAGAATCATCTCGGCCTTGAGCCCTGCTATCTGTGTATTACCCAGCGTGTGTTTGTGATCGCGGTAGGGGTGATTTTTCTGCTGGCCGGATTACATAACCCAGCCCCTAAGGGTCAGAAAATCTATGCTGCACTGGCAACCTTGGCGGCGTTTGGCGGCAGCTTTTTTTCCATTAAGCAGCTCTGGTTGCAGGGCCTGCCAGAAGATCAGGTGCCCGCCTGCGGTCCTCCCGTGGACTATCTGTTCGATGCCTTTTCAGCCTCCGAGGCGATCAGTATGCTGCTGCGCGGCGACGGCAACTGCGCCGAGGTGCAGTGGCAACTGCTCGGCATCAGCATGCCCGGCTGGGTGTTGGTGAGCTTTATCGGTCTCGCTGGAGTGGCGCTTTTCCAACTGCTGCGCAAATGACGAAGCTGCTTGCGGGTCTGCTTATTCTGGTGGTTTTTCAGTGGCTCGGAGAATCAGCGGTAAGGTTATTGGCTCTGAACATTCCCGGTCAGCTGCTGGGTATGATTCTGTTATTGATCGTCCTGACCCTCAATCAATCTCTGCTGCCTTGGCTGGAAACAGCAAGCAGCCAGCTTATCCGTTATATAGCCCTGCTTTTTGTGCCGGTTACCACTGGGGCGTTTTTTCTTGGGCCAGAAATCCTTGATAAATTGCCACAGATTCTAGCCGTGCTTATTTTGTCCACAGTGCTGGCCCAGTGGTTTATGGCGCGGATTATCAAAGCACTGCGTGGCGCTGATGACTGAGACTATTTTGCAGCAGTGGCAGCTGGTCAGCGGAACCTCTTGGCCAGTATTGCTGACCCTGACAGGCTTTGCCATTGGCTGGTGGACCTATAATCGCTCGGGGCGGGCTTCTCTTTTACATCCATTAATGATCGCCACACCACTAATCTACCTGACCATGGAGATTATTGATCTAGATTTTGCCTCTTATAACGCCGGCAATGGCCTTTTAAACTGGCTGCTGGGTCCTGCAACAGTGGCGTTGGCGGTGCCTCTTTCACAGCAGATGCGTCAGCTTCCAGCGCTGTTCAAGCCGCTCTCGTTGGCATTGTTACTGGGCGGTCTGTTTGCCACTCTCAGTACCCTGCTGCTGGTTAAGTTATTTGGCCTCAGCGACATTATTATGCTGTCTCTGGCGGCTAAGTCGGTCACCTCGCCGATTGCCTTGAGCATAGTGCAACAGATCGGCGGACTCACCGGGCTGTTAGCAGTGGCAACAATGGTCACCGGATTGGTAGGCATTATTGTAGCCAAAAGCCTTTTTCGTTTGACTGGGCTAGAGGATGAACGCTGGCAGGGCCTAGTGCTCGGAGTGACTGCCCACGCCATTGGTACGGCCAAAGCCTTCGAGTCCAGCTCCCGCTGCGGTGCCTTTGCCACCTTGGGAATGGGTATCAATGGAATCTTGACGGCGATTATTCTGCCAGCATCAATTGGCCTTTTTGTCATTTGAGTATTTATTGTTCGACACAAAACAAAGTAAACTGTCAGTCCATTAGGGAGTGATGAGGTTACCAAGGCATGTTGAATGATTTAACGCGATTAAAAGATCTTTGGGGCGGTGTTAGCGACATCGTTGACCGCTGGCTGGAAGAGCGCCGGGAACTGTTGGTCAAGTACTGTGACCTGAGTGAAATCCATGACTTCGATAGTGCCAATCGCGGTCATGGGGACAAGCTGCAGAGTTTCTGCGAAGTGATGGTCGACTATGTGTCGGTGGGTCACTTTGAGGTCTATGAGCAGCTGGCTAAAGAAGCGAAAGCCTTTAGCGACAGCGCTGGCTTAAAGGCGGGTGCGGACCTTGTAGACAAGATCCAGCCCTCCACCGAGTCGGTCTTAGACTTCAATGACAAGTATCTTGAAACTGATGATCTCGACTCCTTGGCGGAAGATCTGTCGTTGATTGGAGAGGTGCTTGAACAGCGCTTTGAATCGGAAGATAAGATGATTGAGGTGCTGCACAATGCTCACCTTGAACAGCTGCAAAATAGTAGTTCTGCATCGGCATAAGAGTCTGCTTAGCTTTAACAGTACAAAAAAAGCCCCGATAAATCGGGGCTTTTTTGTTTCTGCTGAGGCTACTTTTAGCGGTCTGGTTTAACAGGCTGCTTTAGCAGATTTCCTTAGCTACCAATATTGGCATCCAGCAATTCCACTTCAAAAACCAGAACGGAATTGGGACCTATGGGGCCAGCACCGCCGGGACCATATGCCAGCTCAGCAGGAATATAGAGTTCCCACTTTGAACCTTCAGGCATCAACTGCAGTGCTTCAGTCCAACCGGGAATCACCTGCGTGACACCAAACTGTGCTGGCACGCCGCGCTTAACTGAGCTATCAAATTCAGTGCCATCCAACAGGCGGCCGGCGTAGTGCACTTCAACGGTGCTGTCGGCTGTGGGAACTGCGCCAGTACCGGCGGTGATAACCTTATACTGCAGGCCACTGTCGGTTGTAGTCACGCCTTCTTTGACGCCATTGGCAGCAAGAAAGTCAGCACCCTCTTTAACATTGCCTTCGGACTGTATAGCCATTGCCTGTTGCTCTGCCTTCTGCATCTCATCGCGCTTAGCGGTCATCTCAGTTTCAAAACGCGCAATGGTTTCGGCGATCTGCTCCTCGGTCAGTACTGATGGCTTCTCATCGAGGCCGTCTGTAAAGCCCTGGTTAAACGCTTGAGCATCAATCTCTAGACCGATTCCACGAATATTCTTGCCATTATCCATACCCATTAAATAGCTGATGCGCTGGCTGTGGCTGTCCAAGCTGGCAGCAGTTGCCACCTCGATGGATGTTTCTGAAGTCTTAGAATCACAGGCTGCGAGACCAAATAACAGTGCGACGAATACGATTTTTTTCATGTTGGTTTGCCTTCCTTTTATTAGCAGTGGATTAGCTCTATAAAATATAGCTGGAATATTGTTTGGCTCAAGTTTAGTTTATTTCTGCGCGCTCTTCGACTGAGTTGGGTATGGCGAACAGAAACTGCGCCATCAGCCCTAGCAGACAAAGGCGCTAGTCTAGCTTTTGATACAGCAGATCCCAAACTCCGTGACCGAGACGCTCACCGCGCTTCTCAAACTTGGTCAGGGGTCGATAGTCTGGACGCGGCGAATATTGCTGTTGGCCCACAGTGTTTTTAAAGCCTGGGGCCATATCCAGCACTTCGAGCATCTGCTCCGCATAGTGCTGCCAGTCGGTGGCCATATGCAGAACACCGCCAGTCTCAAGTTTATCGCGAATCAACTGAACAAATTGTGGCTGCACAATACGGCGTTTATTGTGCTTTTTCTTGTGCCAGGGGTCAGGAAAATAGAGTTGCAAGCGATGCAGGCAGCCTGTGGGAATACATTCATTGAGCACATCCGTGGCATCGGCAAGATAGACCCGCAGATTTTTGATTTGCTGCTCTTCGGCACTGGCAATCAAGCGACCCACTCCTGGGGGGTGCACTTCGATGCCAATAAAATCTTGCTCTGGTGCGGCGCTGGCCATCTGCAACAGAGAGTCACCCATGCCAAAACCAATCTCTACAATTAACGGCGCCTTGCGGCCAAAAATAGCTTCGGCGTCAATCATGCCATCATCAAGCTTTAAGCCGTAGAAAGACCAACCGCTGCTAAAAGCATTGCGCTGCCCTTCAGTCATACGGCCGGCACGCAGCACGTAACTGCGAATCGCTTTTTTGCGATACTCGGGTCTGAAGTCAGAACTCTGCTCATAGCCGCGCCCGGGACTATTGCTATCGGCGCTTCGGCTCTCAGCGTCGGTCTCATGGCCACTCTTAGATTTGGGATCAGAGCCAGACTGGTCCTGAAGGTCTTCTTTATTAATGTTCATTACTCCTCGGCGTTGGTTGCAGTAAAGAGTAATAACCAACCAACGATAAATGCGCTGCCACCTATGGGCGTAACAACCCCAAGAACACTGATACCGGAGATCGCAATCAAATACAGCGAACCGCAGAACAGCACAATGCCAAGCATAAAGCTGCGCGCAGCCCAGTGCAGGGAGCGCTCGTTTAAGGGCAGGTTAATCGCGCTGAGCAATGCCAGAGTGTGGATAAACTGATAAAGCACTGCGGTTTGGTAGATATCCAGCATCTGCGGGGTCAGTGTATCTTTCATACTGTGTGCAGCGAAGGCGCCCAACATCACAGCGATCGCGCCGCTGAGGGCCGTTAGTCGAATCCAGAGTAGTTTATCCATAGCAATAAAAAAGCCGCACTAAGCGGCTCTCGGTCTCTTGTAAGGTGGGGTTAGGCTTCCATTAATCCGCGAACTTTCTTCATCGCGTTTTTCTCGAGCTGACGAATGCGCTCTGCGGAGACACCGTATTCAGCAGCCAGTTCGTGCAGGGTTGCCTTGGCATCATTTAACCAGCGACGCTGGATAATATCGCGGCTGCGATCATCGAGATCTTTTACCGCTGTGACCAGGCGGGTGCTGTTGTCCACTTCCCAGTCATCATTTTCAGCCAGCTCAGCCGGATCCATACTCTTGTCTTCGAGAAAGAACACCGGAGCTTGGAAGCTGCTGCTGTCATCGTCATCACCGGCCGGGGCGTCAAACGCTGGGTCCCTAGAGGTGAGACGCATTTCCATTTCCATCACGTCTTTAACCTGAACGCCCAGATCCTCTGCAACGGCCTTAGCTTCATCCGCAGATAACCACTGCAGCTGCTTCTTGGCACTGCGCAGATTAAAAAACAACTTGCGCTGGGCCTTGGTGGTAGCAATTTTAACGATGCGCCAGTTGCGCAGAATAAATTCGTGAATCTCGGCCTTGATCCAGTGCACGGCGAAGGACACCAAACGCACTCCCTTCTCGGGATTGAATCGTCTTACCGCTTTCATTAGGCCGACATTGCCTTCCTGAATCAAATCCGCAAGTGGCAGACCATAGCCGTTGTAAGAGCGAGCTATATGCACAACAAAGCGCAGGTGCGCCATAACCATGCGTCGTGCAGCGTCGAGATCTTCTTGATAATAGAGAGACTCACCGAGTGCGCGCTCTTCATCAAGGGTTAGAATGGGCACGGTCGAAGTTCCCTGAATGTACGCATTCAGGTTTCCGCCGGGTGCCATCCACTCCATTGTTTGAAGGGCTTTACTCATAACTGACTCTTTCTCTTCGTGGGTCGGATATTCTAGCATTTTTTATTTGCTCGTTCATAGGCTTTAAAAGCAACTAGTAGAGAGCAGTCTAGACCTTATTTGGAGGTTTTTCAGCGTGGTTTGATCTTGCGCAAATGTTGGCCAACCGCTAGCCAGGCGCCAATTAGGCCAACCGTGCCGCCAATCAGCAAAAGAGTGACAACGCCGCCAAGCCCCAATCCGGTAATACTGAACTGGCTCCGATATAACAACGCCAGCTTATCTACCGGCCCGGCAAGCCAAAATCCCAATGTGGTCAACAGGATCGCAGCCACCAGAGCGCCGAATATACCGAACAGAAATCCGCTGTATAAAAAGGGTCTGCGCACATAGGCATCGGTGCCTCCGACCAGCTTAACCACGGTGATCTCATCCCGGCGACTCTGAATCGCCAGACGGATAGTATTGCCCACCACCAAGATTACCCCGAGGCCCAGAGCCGCTCCCAGAGCAAGAACCAATTTTCGGCCCATATCCAAGAGTGCATCTAGGCGCTGCAGCCACTCCAGATCCAACTGCACATCGTCCACTAAGTTCAACTGGCGGATATCCGTCACCAAGCGCTCGGCGTTACTGACCAGCAGCGGCTGAACAAGAAATGAATCCGGAAGCGGATTTTCATCCAAATATTGTAGTGCCGAACCAAAACCCGACAGCGCTTCAAATTCATCCACTGCAGCCTGAGCAGAAATATAGCGTACGGAGGCGACACCAGAGAGTCCCTCGAGCGTTTCACTCAGCGCGTCGAGGGCCGATTCACGGGCACCTTTTTTGACAAATACACTGATCTGGGCCGAGGCATCCACACCGCCGCTCAACTGGCGGATATTTTCCACTCCGAGGTAGAGTGCGGCAGGCAGGGTCAGGGCGATAGCTATCACCAGAATTGTCAGCAGTGACTGTAGCGGTTCGCGGAGTATTTTTGTGGCACTTGAGGTCAGTGTCGAGCGATGGTGATCTCGATAGCTGCGCCAACGGTCGAGACGGCTTAGCACGTGGCCCCGCGCACCGCGCTGAGCGCTGTTCCGTGATTTGCTATTAGTAGCCGCCATAACTGATCCCGTCCTGCTCCATCTCGCCCTGATTGAGTCGCATAATGCGCATATTCATACGATTGATCAGATTGATATCGTGACTGGCCACCAGCACGGTGACGCCGACATCCTGAAAGCGTTTAAATAGCGCCATAATTTCAGTGGAGAGCTGTGGATCTAGGTTACCCGTAGGCTCATCGGCGAGAAGAATTTTTGGCTTGTGGACAACGGCGCGTGCAATACCAACCCGCTGCTGCTCACCCCCAGACAGGGCGATGGGATTATGTTTCTCTCTGTCGAGCAAGCCAACACTGTTTAGAGCCGCGCGCACTCGGCGGCCAATATCACCATGGGAATAACCGGCCACCTGCAGCGGCAAGGCGACATTGTCATATACCGAGCGATCAAATAGCAGCTGGTGATTTTGAAATACCACCCCCACTTGGCGGCGGTAAAAGGGAACTTTGGAGTGAGGCAGACGGTTTAGGTTCTTACCATTAATCAGCAAATTTCCCGAGGTGGGCCGCTCGATAAGCATCAACAGTTTTAACAGGGTGCTTTTACCAGCACCGGAGTGGCCGGTTAGAAAAGCCATCTCGCCGGCATCCATTTCAAAACTCACGCTGCGCAATGCCTCATAACCACTCTCGTAGCGCTTGCTGAGATTATCAAAACGGATCATCGACATATTATTCCCCCGAACCCAGCAGCGCCGAAACGAACTGCTCCGCCTTAAAGGGCTGCAGATCGTCCGCCCCTTCACCCACGCCTAAGTAGCGAATCGGCACAGCAAATTTTTCTGCCAGAGCAAAGATCACTCCCCCTTTGGCGGTGCCATCGAGTTTCGTTAAGACAATGCCGGTTACCCCTGCGGTGGCCTGAAATTCGCTCATCTGGGCCACGGCGTTCTGGCCGGTGCCAGCATCCAACACCAGTAGCACCTCATGGGGTGCGGCGGCATCTAACTTGGCAGCCACTCTGCGGACTTTTTTCAACTCTTCCATCAAATTGCTTTTGTTGTGTAGACGGCCAGCGGTGTCAGCAATAATCACATCAATATTTTTGGCTCTCGCGGACTCAATGGCATCGAATACCACCGAGGCACTGTCAGCACCCATATGCTGGGCCACGACTGGAATCTGATTGCGCTCACCCCAGACCTGAAGCTGCTCTACCGCCGCGGCTCTAAAGGTATCTCCTGCCGCCAACATCACCGACTTACCCTGCTGTTGCAACTGTCGCGCCAGCTTGCCAATGGTAGTGGTTTTGCCAACACCGTTAACACCGACCACTAACATTACAAAGGGCCCCTCGCCATTCTCTGTAAGAAGGGGCTGCTCACAGGGTGCCAGTCTGGCAATCAAAATTTCGCGCAGAGCGTCCTGCAGTGCCGGGCCATCTTTAAGTATGGCTCTATTGGAGCGCTCGGTGAGCTGGGCAATAATTTGAGAGGTTGCCTCGACACCCACATCGGCCATCAATAGCAGTGTTTCCAATTCTTCAAAAAGCTCGTCATCGATAACTTTGCTACCGAGGAAAAGATCGCCGAGGCCGCGGCTGGTTCGCGACAGCGCACGCTGCATTTTGCCGAGCAGACCGCCTGACTTTACTGGAGCAGTCTCATCTACTGAAGAGGAGTCGAGGGCAACGGAATCAGAGGGCGAAACTGTAGAAGAGTTAGAGGACTCAGCCCTGTCTCGCTTAAAGCGATCGAGAAAGCTGCGTTTCTTCTTTTCCGGCTCTGAGGGCTGAGTTGAATTAGCATCCATGTAGGTTCATTTCTAACTGTGGTTATATTCTGGTGTATCCTACCATCTCAATTGATTTAGGGTGATTAAATGTCACCAAAAGGAGTGGCTTTTGACTGTCAGACAACGGGTTCGCATTATCGCTGGCAAATGGCGCAGCCGCGTGCTGACCTTTCCCAGTGTAGACGGTCTGCGACCCACCGGTGATCGTATTCGCGAAACCCTGTTTAATTGGCTGGCCCCGAATATAGTCGGAGCAAATTGTCTGGATCTGTTTAGCGGCTCCGGCGCGCTCTGTTTTGAAGCTCTATCGCGAGGTGCCGCAGACTGCTTAGCCCTTGAACAGAGTCCCAAAGCGCTAGCCGCATTAACCGAGAATAAAGCGCTTTTAGCAGCCGCAGAGTTAACCCTGCGGCGCACAGATACCGTAGCCTACCTGCGCAACAGCCCAGACAAGCCGTTTGATATTGTCTTCGTGGACCCACCATTCGATCTCAATCTGCTCACCGAAACCTGCGCCCTACTGGAAGACAATCACTGGCTGACCGCCGACAGTTTGATTTACTGTGAGCTCTCAGCGCGGCACAATAGTTTCGCGCCACCACCGAACTGGCGCATTGAAAGAAGCAAAGCCGCTGGCGGGGTAAATTATCTGCTTTACTCGCGCATTTGAGCTGGCGACTATATTTAAGTAATATGCGCGCAATCCAACATGGCGGAACCAGTGCATGACGACAATAGTCTACCCCGGCACCTTTGATCCTATCACCAATGGTCATATCGATTTAGTCGAGAGAGCGTCGCGAATGTTCGACAAAATTATTGTCGGTATCGCTACCAGCCAGCGCAAAGGCCCCCTATTTAGTCTCGAAGAACGCATTCAGCTGGCCACAGATGCTCTGGCCCATGTGCCTAATATAGAAATTCTTGGATTCGATTATCTGTTGGTGAATTTTGTTCAGGACTGTAATGCCGATGCCATTATGCGTGGATTGCGGGCGGTGTCAGATTTCGAATATGAGTTTCAGCTGGCCAATATGAACCGCGCCCTGTCACCCAATATTGAAAGTGTATTTCTGACACCGGCGGAGCATCTGTCTTATATTTCCTCCTCACTGGTTCGCGAGATCTCCTCCCTCGACGGTGATGTATCGAAGTTTGCCCCTGCCAATGTAGTCGATGCGATGGCGCAAAAATTCAATAAAAGCTCTTAATAAAAGCTCCCACCAAGACCTAAGCCGCTGACAATTTCTTACTCAGCGCTGACAGGCCGGACAGAACACTGAGCTGCGCTGCCCCAGACGAATATCTTTTAAGGTTTTGGCGCAGCTAACACAGGGCTGACCGCCGCGACCATAGACCGCTAAAGTCTGTTGAAAGTATCCCGGCTCGCCGTTACCGTTTACAAAGTCCCGTAATGTGGTGCCCCCCTGGGTGATGGCGCTGGCTAACACCTCCTTAATATGGTCCGCCAACTCCTCATAGCGCTTCAGGGACACGCGCCCCGCACTTCTGTCAGGCCGAATACCGCCGCGAAATAGAGCCTCAGAGGCATAGATATTGCCCACTCCAACCACCATGCGGTTATCCATAATAAAAGGCTTGACCGCCATTTTGCGCTTTCGAGATAGTTCATATAGGCGCTGACCGGTAAATTCATCGGTCAGTGGTTCCGGCCCCAGATGATCTAGCTGCGGATAACCGCTGTCGGACCAGAGCCAGGCACCAAAGCGACGGGGGTCGTGATAGCGCAGACATGCGCCATTGCCCATCAGCATTTCAATATGGTCATGCTTGCGCCGTGGCGCGGCGCGATCCACCACTCGCAGGCTGCCGCTCATGCCCAGATGGATCATCATGGTCCCGCGCTCAAGCTCCACCAACAGGTATTTGGCCCGGCGAGCAATAGCCACAACCCTCTGTCCCCGAGTGATCTCAGAGATGCCCTGGGTCACGGGCCAGCGCAAAGAACCATTGTGAATCGTAAGATTGTCAATAAGTTGACCTACAATATGCGGACCTACCCCACGAAGGGTAGTCTCTACTTCGGGTAATTCAGGCATTTATTTCCCAATTATTCGGCAATGATTGCAATGATGTTTTCCTAAATTGCCTTATTTCTGGCAAACTTAGGGTGCTTGTTAGGAGTAGAGTAAACGGCTTTGACACGCAGGGGTAGTGGCGCTAGCAATTCTGACAGAATTCAGTAGAATGCGCGTCTCAATTAATATCAGAAAATCTTAGAAGGGTTACATTAGATGGGTCTAGGAAGAAGACGCAAGGAAGAGGATGAGTCAGCAATTGATATGACGCCGATGCTTGACGTTGTATTTATCATGCTTATCTTCTTTATCGTAACGGCCTCGTTCGTCAATGAATCCGGTTTGGACGTCAATCGTCCGCCGACCTCTGACGAGCCGCCACCAGAGACTGAAAACACTAATATTGTGTTTCGGGTTTCTGAAAGCAATGAGCTCACCTTTGAAGGACGCCGCATTGATGTGCGCGCTGTTCGAGCAAACGTAGAGCGCATGCACGCAGAGAAACCAGAAGCCAAGGTAATTGTAAGTGCTCATCCCAAATCTAAAACAGAGATGTTTGCACTGATCTCTGACCAAGCGCGGGAAGCTGGCGTCTACGACGTATCACTGTCCACAGACGAATAGCAGCACAAGCAGCGCAATCGAAAGCCCTACAGGAAACTGTGGGGCTTTTTTTTAAGCGCGAATTAACCTGGGCGAGGGGATCTCAAGCATTTTGTAATTCATCGCTACCGCGACAAGACTGTGACAAGATGGCCCAACAAAACCACGTAAATAGCTGACCATTAACCTGCGAGTAAGCCCATGCAGCAGACAGATTTAAGTCTTGCCCAACAACAGATTAGAAGCCTGGCTCAAACACTCCCAGAGTTTGGCCCCGGAGCTATAGCCGATTCAAGATCAAACCCTATCCTAGAAAACTATCTGGATTTTTACCAGCTGCCAGAGCCAAGCGATACAGTCCAGCTCCTCGCCGGTAAGCTTATTAACTGTGATCGCCAGAGCCACCTGATGCTCTGGAAACCAGAAAATGCCACTGCTACTGCCCTGATAGTGCATGGCTATCTGGATCACACCGGGCTCTATGGACATCTGATTCGCCAGCTGCTGGATCGTCAGTTCGCAGTGGTCTGTTTTGATTTGATTGGCCACGGCCTCTCCAGCGGCGCAGCCGCTTCAATAGAGAGTTTTGATGAGTATATTGAACAGCTCAATGAAGTACTTACCGCCACGGAGAATCTCTGCCCCGGCCCATTGCATGGCATTGGCCAGAGCACCGGCGGCGGCATTCTACTCAAGCAGCTTTTGCAGCAGGGTGACAGTGGCGACTACCCCTTTGCCAGCCTGAATTTGCTCGCGCCGCTGGTGCAGCCGATATCTTGGAAGCTTGATCGCTGGCTGTTTAAATTGACCCGGCCGTTTCGGCGAACCATGAAAAGAGTGTTTCGGAAGAACTCCCAAGATACCGAGTTCTTAGACTTTATTCGTTATATGGACCCGTTTCAGCCCCATCGACTACCGGCAGCCTGGGTTGCGGCGATGGCAGAATGGGTGGTGGAAATTGGACGCTGCGCGGAAAACGAATTTGCTATTAATGTGATTCAGGGAGATCAGGACAGCACTCTGGACTGGCAGCATAATATGCAATTGCTGGAGCGTAAATTCCCCAATATGCGCCTGCAGATCATTGCTGGCGCTGGCCATCATCTGGTCAATGAAGCGCCAGCCCTGCGTGAGGAAATCTTTGGATCGCTGAGATTTTAGAAGAGCTTTCTGCCGAATTATAAAAATTAGGCACCTCTTTATAGGCTGTAGGCACCTTCTATTAGGCTGTGGGTACTTCCCGAGTTTTACCACTGTCATCGATGGCAACAAAGACAAACTCGCCCTCGGTAACTTTGCACTGCTCCCCCTCACTGTCATTATCAATCCAGGCTTCGATAAGGATGCGAATTGAGCTGGTGCCCACAGAGAGTGTCTGGGCATAACAGCCAACTACCGCCCCCACCGGTACTGGATTGAGAAACGACATGCTACTGATGGCAACGGTGGCAACCCGCCCTCGACCGATTCTGCCGGCCAATATAGCCCCGGCCAGATCCATTTGACTAAGCAGCCAACCACCAAAAATATCACCGTTGGCATTGGTCTCCCGCGGCATGGCAATGGTCTGTGAGATAAGCTTTCCCGATGGTGCTGGCAACTGAGTCTCCATAAATATTGAGTCCTTTGAATTTCCCACTAATTATAAATTAAGCCTGGCAACCAGGTGGCCAGTGCCGGCCAAATAGATAACATCAGCATTAAGAGTAGCTGAATAACAATAAAGGGGATCACGCCGCGATACATATCTGCGGTCTCCACCGACGCCGGGGCAACGCCACGCAGATAGAACAGCGCAAAACCAAAGGGCGGAGTCAAAAAAGAAGTCTGCAAGTTGATCGCAATCATAATGCCCAGCCACACCGGATCTAATCCCATAGCCAGCAACACCGGCCCAACAATCGGCACCACCACAAAGGTGATCTCAATAAAGTCGAGTACAAAGCCAAGTAAAAAGATCACCAGCATAACTAGAATAGTCGCGCCTACCAGGCCTCCTGGTAGTCCGGTCAAAAACTGTTCAACCAGCTCTTCGCCACCAAAGCCACGAAATACTAGTGAGAATATCGCTGCGCCGATCAAAATCAAAAACACCATTGATGTCACTTCGGTGGTGCTCTGGGCCACCTCTCGCAAACGCTGCAGTGACAGCTGACCTTTAAATAGTGCCAGTAGGGTGGCACCAAAGGCACCAACACCCGCCGCCTCGGTAGGCGTGGCCGCGCCAGATAGAATTGACCCCAGCACTGCGATAATTAAAAACACTGGCGGTAGCAAATTGAGCATTGCCTGGGACAGACCCTGCACCGGCGGCCCATCATCACCCTCTGCCGGCGCTTCTGGCCGGACAAACAAAATTACGTAGATGCAATAGAGCAGCACCAGAATCAGACCGGGAATAATCGCCCCCACAAACAGGTCGCCAATCGACACCACTTTGGGGGTGAAGATGCCCATGCTTAACTGTGCCTGCTGATAAGCACTGGAGAGAATATCGCCGAGCAATACCAGAGCAATAGATGGAGGAATGATCTGCCCTAGGGTGCCGGTGGCACAGATAATACCGGTGGCCTGAGATGAAGAGTAACCACGCTTGAGCATCGTTGGCAGCGACATCAGTCCCATCGTTACTACCGTGGCACCCACTATGCCAGTGCTCGCCGCCAGCAGTGCGCCAACCAACACAACAGATATTCCCAGACCACTGCGAAAGCCTTTAAATAGGTCCGCCATACTCTCGAGCAGATCTTCTGCCAGCCGCGACTTCTCCAGCATCACCCCCATAAACACGAACAGCGGCACCGCGATCAGCGTGGTATTTTTAATCGTGCCAAACAGGCGGTTGGGCAATGCGTGCAGAAACGCCATATCAAAGGTGCCCGCGGCAAAACCCGCCACAGCAAAGAGCAGTGCGGTGCCCGAAAGGGACAGGGCCACCGGATAGCCGGCCATCAATACTAGGCAGACAACCAAAAACATTAGCAGAGGAATAAATTCAACCATCAGATTAGCGGCTCGATATGATCGGGCTCGGTGTGCAGTGGTTTTCCCAGCAACACCAAACCATTTCTAAGAATTTCCGCCACACCCTGCAATAGCAGAGTCGCCGGCATTAATAGCAACAGGGTTTTTAGCAAGTAGATGCCGGCAATGCCACTGCGCTCCTCTGAGGTTTCGCCAATCGCCCAACTGGCGGCCACATAGTCCCAGGAAAAAATTAAAATCAGCAAACTCACTGGCAACAAAAATATCAATCCGCCAATCAGATCCACCAGGGCTTTGTGATAGGGAGAAAAGCCGCGATAAAAAATATCCACCCGCACATGGCCGCCACGCTGCAGTGTAAAGGCAATACCGAGCATAAACACCAGCCCGTGCAGATAGGTGATCGACTCCTGCAGTGCAATGGACCCACTCTCAAAGTAGTAGCGCAGCACCACAGCCACCATAGTTGCGAGCACCATCGCTAGGGTCAACCACGAGACCATTCTGCCGATCACATCGGTGACTCGGTCAATGGCGCTGATCGTTAAACTCACAATTTTCACAACGGCTCCAGCTTGTCAGCTTGAAAATAGCGGTCAGTATAACCTCAGGGTAAAGCCGCTGACAGCTACCTATGGTGGGGATAAATATAAAAGTAGAGGAAAAAGTAAAATAATATTAAAGCTTTCTAATTAAGTGCCGATCTTTAGTTGTGATGAGGGGGATTGCCCCCGCAGCAAAAGCCCAGAGGGCCATGCTGAATACTTTAAGATCGCTCAGTATATAAGGCCTGAGCGCTAACCGAGAATGGTGACAGATATGTCTGGGATTGATGGTAATCTCAAATTAAATACACAGCTCGCGCCGGCCCCAGCACCACAAAAGCCAGCGCCCAGCGAACCTGTATCCGTGCCCAGCACATCGATTGAAGACGTGAGTCGCGATGTGCAAGCGGTTAAAGGTGAGAGCGCCAAACAACTCAGCCAAAACCTCGAAGATGTTAAGGCAGCGGTTAAGACGCTTAATATTGCAATGAAAAAAGCGCCCACCAGCCTGCAGTTTTCTGTGGATAGTGCCTCACACCGCTTTGTAGTCAATGTCACTAACAAAGACACTGGGGAGCTAGTGCGCAGCATGCCGGGTGAAGCCATACTGCGGATTGCTCAAAACCTAGAGTCACTTAAGGGCGTTCTATTCGACGAACTCTATTAGAATTCAGGGTCTTCTCCTAGCTGACGAGATTCCGACAAAGCGGCAACCTTCCGGCAAATTTTGCGGCAAGAGTTTGCCGCTGGGCGTTCCAGCCTCCAACCACATCAAAAACACCCACCTCAAGCTATTGATTTAAATGGAATTTTATTCCATTTCTGGATTAATTTCTATTCTTGGCATAAGTATTGCACTTCCTCTAAAGCGAGCCGTCAAAAAGCCAACAGGCGCAAAGACGGCAATTGGTAAATTTTTAGGCTCATCACTCAGTCAGTGATTGAGCTAAATGAGCCTAACGATCCCGGTTGCACAACGCTTTGATTACAAGCAGCCGATCAAAAGATTAAAGAGGAATTTGAAATGACTGTTATTAATACAAATGTGGGTGCAACGATTACCCAGAACGCCCTAGCGAAAAACGATCGGCTTATGGGTCAGGCAATGGAACGACTGTCTACCGGTAAGCGGATTAACTCTGCTGCAGATGATGCTGCTGGCCTAGCTATCTCATCGCGCATGACTGCGCAGATTAGAGGTCTCGATCAGGCGGCACGCAACGGTAACGATGCCATTGCCATGATCCAAACTGCAGATGGTGCCTCTATTGAAATATCCAACATGTTGCAGAGAATGCGCGAGCTGGCTATTCAGTCGATTACTGAAACCAATACTGCCACCGATCGCGCCAACCTCAGTGTCGAGTTTGTTGCACTGCAGGATGAAATTTCGCGTATTTCTATCTCTACACAGTGGAACGGCGAAAATATTCTCGATGGCAGCGCCGGTTCCGAGGGAACGGTTACCTACCAGGTAGGCTCCAACGCCGACCAAACGATTAGTGTTGATCTAGGAGACTGGGCTACATCCGGTGCTGACGTATACAGCAACGGTGCAGATTCAGCGAACAATATCTCCTATACAGCCACAACCGCAGCCTTCAGCATTCCAGCAGCAGAAATCGACAATGCAGCTGGCGTAGCTCAGGTTATTTCTGATGGCGTCACCTCAGTGTCTGTTACTCAGGTTGATGATGCCACAGTTGCAGAGCAGGTCACTGCGATTCAAGCTGCCACTGACTACGGTGATCTACTGTTTACCGTTGCTGCCAACACCGATGGCGATGGATTAGTCTTTACCTATAAAGCAGGTGGTTCCGTCACTGCACCTACAGTAACTGAAGCCGCTGCTGCGGTAACCGTGACTGAAGATTCCAGCGGCACAGACGGTATCAGCTTGAGCACCTCAGCACTTGCCGCCGAAGCACTGGCCAGTATTGATACTGCAATTAACGGTATTAACACCCAGCGAGCCACCTATGGTGCGGTGATGAATCGTCTTGAGTATGTTGTCGATAACCTAGCCAATGTATCTCAAAATGCGGCGGCTTCTCGCAGTCGCGTAGAAGATGCCAACTACGCAGAGGAGACAACTGAACTGGCGCGCACTCAGATTATTCAGCAAGCCGGAACGGCAATGCTGGCTCAGGCCAATCAGTCTGCCCAGTCTGTGATGCAGCTTCTTAAAGGTTAAGCCATTAAACCGAGGGATTGCCCTGCATAGATTGTCCGGCCCTGTACTTTAGGGCTGCTTAAACGCCACCTCAGTCAACCTGAAGTGGCGTTTTTTTATGCCTGCCCAAAAGCCTATTCACTGCCTCGGGGAATAAATTCCCAATCAGCATTCAAGTATTCACATGTGATGTCGATGTATAGGTTACGGCCGCGCCAGAAAGCGAATGTAATCTTGGCAACGTGACGAAGAAACTTAATGATTTTTTTGAGGATTTTAAAATGACTGTTATCAATACAAACGTAGGCGCTACTATTACGGCCAACTCACTGGCGAAAAACGAACGTGCAATGAACACAGCAATGGAACGTCTTTCTACCGGTAAACGCATCAACTCAGCAGCTGACGACGCCGCTGGTCTTGCTATTAGCCAGCGTTTAAACGCTCAGGTTAAAGGTCTTGACCAAGCCGCTCGAAATGCTAACGACGCGATCTCAATGTTGCAAACTGCCGATGGCGCCGCAATCGAAATCACTAACATGCTCCAGCGTATGCGTGAACTTGCTGTTCAAGCATCGAGTGACAGCAACACTACTGCCGATGTATCTAACTTGGATCTCGAGTTTAAAGCGCTGGCTGAAGAAATTGATCGCATCGTAGATGTGACCCAGTGGAACGGCGAGAATATTCTCGATGGCACTGGCGGCGACGATAGCGATGGCTCCTTTACCTTCCAAATTGGTGCCAATGACGGCCAGACTGTTACTGTAGACTTCGCTGACTTTAACTTGGCAGCCGGTACTGCAGAAGTTACAGCAGTTACAGCAGTAACTGGCGTAGCAGCTGTTTATACCTCGGCGCTCAACGATACTACCGCAGCGGCCATTGACGGTGATTTTGTGATCAGCGATGGAACAACTACTCTCACTCTCGATTACTCTGGCGCCAGCCCAGCCGATTTAGACGCGATCATCACTGATATCCAAGCTGAAGGTGATTACGGCAGTATGTTATTCACGGTTGCAGCAAACACCGCAGGTGATGGCATTGATATTACCTATGCTGCCACTGGCGCGATCACTACTGCGCCGACCATAACTGCGGACGATGGAGGCTCTGACGTAGCTGGAACCGTTACTGAGGGTACCGCTGGCGTAACCGCCGTAACTGCTGTTACTGCATCTGATGGCCAGCCAATGGCTGACGATCTGAGTGGTATGACTACTACCACAGCTACAATCACTGCCACATCAGACAATGTTATCGCCACTCTGGACTCAGCGATCTCTGGTGTCACTACTCAGCGCGCTACCTTTGGTGCGGTGATGAATCGATTGGAGTACACAGTCGACAACCTAGCCAATGTTTCCCAGAACACTTCTGCATCTATGAGCCGTATCGCTGATGCCGACTATGCTGCTGAAACTACTGAGCTAGCGCGTACTCAGATCATTCAGCAGGCTGGTACAGCTATGTTGTCTCAAGCAAACCAGCAGGCCCAGTCTGTACTGGCACTGCTTAAGTAATATTTGTCAGATCTAGCGACAAAGCAGCACCCAAAACCCGACTCTTTGAGTCGGGTTTTTTTTATTGCCTGCTATTTTATTGGCCGCTCAACCGGCTTGGCCCGTGGCCCAACATACAGTTGATAAGAACTTTTGAGAGAAGCTCTTAAGAGAGACTGTTTTAAAAAGCGGCCCTAAAAACACAGGCACAAAAAAACCCGCAGGCTAATGCGGGTTTTTAATTGAGTACGTTAGGATTACTTGTCGTAAGCCTTAGACAGAGATTCCAACTGACCCTCAAGATACTCTCTGGTACCATTGAGGCGCTCCATCATCGATTCCATTGCTGCAAACTGAGTGAGGTAGCGATCATAGACTGCCGTCATGCGTGTCTCTAAGTCTGCAAGTTGCCCTTCATAATCTTCCAGGGCAGCCTCAGCACTTGTCTCTCGCGTGGCCAGCAAGCTCTCACTATCAGTCAAGCCCTCAAGGGTAGTAGCGATATCCTGAGCCAAGCCCTTTTCCGCGCTGCCGTATATATTTTGGTCACTGGTGTTGGCGGTGAGCATCATCACGACATCGTCATAGCTCTCAGAAATAGCGGTATCGTACTCATCTTCGTCAAAGGTCAACTGACCCTTCTGATCAACGCTGATGCCAATATCACGGAGTCCGGTAATATCGCCAGAACGAGTCGATGAGTCATCAAACAATGAACTCCGCACCTGCTCCATAACATGGCGCGCAACCGCGAGATCCCGCTGCAGTGCGCCACTGAATTCGACATCTTCTTCAGGAGCTTTAATAAAGGTATCCATAATATTGCGAAAGTCATTGTAGACCTCAACAATATTTTCAACTCCAGTTTTGAGCGTACCCTGATCACTGGTTACAGTTAAACGGGCCCCGGCACTAGTGACCGCATTCAAGTTTAAAGTAGCACCGGTAATCAGATCTGAAATTTCGTTGCTGCTGCGGGTCACGGCCAAGCCATTAAACTCCAGCTGCGCATCCTGGGCCGATTGCAAGCTGTTAGCTACCTCATCGAATCCCAAATCAGGAGTCGAGGAAACACTAAAAGTGCCCTCACTGCCCTCAGCTCCACTGAGCACAATGCGGTAGTTAGCACCGGCAATACCGGTGTCAATAAGAGTCGCAGTAATGCCCATATCGGCATCGTTAATCGCACTGACGACCCCAGCAGGGGTATCGGTTGCAACAGTAACAGTACTGCTGGTGGTGCTGCTAGCTCCCACAGCAAAGGTTAGATCAAAGGAGCTGCCAGAATTTAAGCTGCTGCTAGTGCTGCTGTATTCTGCGGATTTAACCCGCTGTTCGAGAGCCAGCTGAGTCACCTCAATATTATGAGAACCCGCTTCAGCCGTGCCATCAACAGCACTAAAACTCACTGCAGTATCACTGGAGCTGGCGCTATTAGTAGAGAGTTCATCGGCATCATTGAGCGCTTCGAAAGCGGTTTGCAGCAAGCTCACCTGATAGGAGATCAATCCGTAGGCAGAGATCTTGGCTTCGGTAGCAGTGACAGCAGCTTCAATTTTGGCCTGCTTAGGGGCCCGCTCCACCGAGGTTAAATCCTCGGCAAGCTTGGTGATATTCAACCCTGAGCCGGCGCCCAGAGTGGTCATAATCTGTGCCGTGACGCTTTCGGTTGCTGCTACTTCGGCCATCTATATTCTCTCGTGTTTGTGTTCGCTTTCAGTATCGCTTTGAGTATCGCTTTCAATATGACTAACAAATTGATTTCGCCAATTAACGAATATAATCAAATAACGTCAGCTGAGAAATTTTGGCAAAACTGCTCTGCCCTGCTTCCAAAGACATAATTTCAGAGGTCAGCTGAGTGATAGCCGAGGCGTAATCTAAATCTTCGGCGCCGGACAACAGTGTCTGATAGCGCAGCTTGGCATCGGCCAGACTGTCGGCCTGGTTCTCGGCGGTGTTCATACGGCTACCCACATCGGCAATAGAAACCGCCAGATTGAGTGTCAAATCACTCACCTCCGCGAGACTATTCTGCAGCTGCTGAGAATCTTCGCTGAGCAGTGCGGTAGCAAAATCATCGATAACATCGAAAAACCCTACTCGTTCACTAATGCCATCCGTTTCTCGAATCACACTGCTAAAGGCTTCATTGCCAGGGCGATTAAGGGCCAACTGGCGCTGATCCGAGACATCTACCAACATGCGATTTTGATCGCCCTGATAAACCAAGTTCCCCGAAGCATCTTCAGCAAAGGGCTGGCTTCTCACCATCGAACCGGAAAAAACATAGTTGCCCGAGACATCCTGAGCATTGGCCAGTGACACCAACTGATCGCGCAAAGCGCGGACTTCAGTGGCAATAATTCTACGATCACCGGTGGATAAGGTGTCGCTATTACCCTGCACCGCAAGCTCGCGGACACGCTGCATAATATCTTCCGAGGTCATCAGTGCAGCTTCTTCAGCAGCCAGACGACTGTTAATAGTGTCGAGATTGCTCGCGTAACTGTCCTGGCGATTGAGAGCCGTGCTCAGGCGTTGAATTAATGCCGCCTGTTCCGGACTATCACTGGGACGTAGTACCTGCTTGCCGGTCGCTAGCTGAGTCTGCATCTCTGAGACTTTGGCCTGCTGCTTCGACATCTGCGTGGTGGCGCGGTCAAATATCTGGCTAGTAGAGACTTTCATCAGTCAATTCCTTAGCGAATCGTTAATATTGAATCAAATAGCTTCGAGGCTACCTGAATAATTTGAGCCGAGGCCTGATAGGCCTGCTGGAAACGGATCAGTTCAGCCGCTTCCTCATCGAGGCTAACTCCAGAGATCTGATCCTTGGACGCCACTGCCTGGTTATAGACCACCTGCATCGCTTCCCGAGACATCATCGCCAGCCCAGCTTTACTGCCCACGGTGCCCACCAAAGTAATGTAGGACTCACTAAAGGTGCGGCCGTTATCTAGCAGCGGCTTGTCTTGCAGACCAGCAATACGCAGCATATTGCCGTTGTCGCCAATACCCTCTTGATTGCTGTCCACAGAAAATTGGTCACCGGCCTGGGGGTGGCCATCGATCACTACACGCATGCCATGATGAGTAATATCCTCTCCTTGGCTATAGCTGCGGGTGGCGACCACTGTGCCGGTGGCATCATCGCTAATACTGTATTCCGTGGCCGATAGAAAATTGATCGAAAAGGGCTGCTGCAGACTCTCCGCCAGGGCCTCGTTGTCCGGCTTGCCGAAACCTGCCGCGACAGCAGCACTGCCGGTGCCAGTGACAAAGACCGCCAGATCTTCAGTGAGGGGGCCATCCACATAGATGCCTGTCCGCAGACCCAATACCGCTAAATCCGCCGGCACGCCGGCGGCACCAAAGGTAAAGCGAATCTCCTCGTCGCCCTGGAGTGCCAACTGTCCGCTATAAACGCCATTAGCCTGACCCAGCGCATTGGTGTTAGAAGATGAGTCTGGGTTGCTCAGGGTAATATTTGCGCCTTCATAACCCACTGCATTGGTCACCTGTAACTGATCATTACCGTCCACTGTGGCAATCACATTGGTACTCGCAGTGGCACTGTTAATTGCCTGTGCCAGCTCCTCGGCAGAGGTCAGCAAGCTGCCATCGCCAATGCTGACACCGTTGATCGTCAACTGCTGAGTAAAGTCGATACTGCTGGCGTCCAGCTCAATGCGAGTCATGGCAGTTGCCGTGACGCCGGTTGCTGCCGCCGCGCTGTTCAACCAAGTGGCCATTGCCGCCGCCGAACTGGTATCTCCCGCCGCCAGAGACAAAGTGCCCAGCGAGGTGCCGTTTAACATCAAGGCATCGGCGCTGACCAAATCAATTGCTGCCGACGACTCATTGGTCTGCAGGCGAACAGGGTCAGAAGTGGCCGCTGCCGCAACGGTGGTAATTTCATAGGCATCGGTAATGCCCGAATCGCTAACCTGCCAATCTTTGCGTTCTACTTCACTGGCCAAAAAGCCATAGGTCAGCTGCAGACCCTTATAGCTATCGGCGCCGGTGGCATTGAGGTAGCTATCGCTATAGCTGCTGTCATCATTAAATCCTGAGTCACCGGAGAGCATGGTTACCCGAGAGGCATCATCCAAACCGTGACCGAGAACATGTACCGCATCAGCGGTCATCACCTGAAAATTGAGATCGCTGTCTTGGGGCACCTGCATCATCAGTGAAGTCTGGGTGCTGCCCTTGGGGATTATATAAGCCGGCGACAAATAGCTCGCTGTGACCGGCACAGCCGCCGCAACACTGGGATTATTGCCGAGGCTGTCAATGGCCTTGCCACCGGCAAAGCCAGCAGCGCTACTCGGGATACCCTGCTCAAGGCTAACCGTAGTATCGCTGAGATTACTAAAACTGCTCTTGATGCGCATAGTGTCAGCGGTGGCCACAGCCAGAGGATCAGTCTGAATCATGCGAATGCCGCTAGCAGGCCGTGACTGTGGACTGATAACAAAGGTTTGGCCGTCGCGGGGCATGGCCGCGATAGAGATATTGAGACCGGCGTAGTCAAAACCACCGGGGCCAGGAGCCGCCTGAGTGACCGCGCCGCTAGTCAGATCCTCGATGCGCCAACTGTTTTGCTCACTGACCCAAGTAGCACGCAGAGGCGCATAATCAAACGCCTCGGGATCGACCACCTGAACCTTAACGCTGCCCACATCACCTGATGCCACGGCAATATCAAAAATAGGATCTATGGCAAACAGATCAGTGCCGGGATCGCCGCGACCATCGAGGCCGGAGCTGTGAATCTGGTTTACTTCCGCCACTAGGGTCTGGGCCAGATAATCAAAGCTGTCCATAGCGGGAGAGAGTGTCTGGGTACGAAAATTTAACAGTCCGCCGAGCATACCACTGCTCACGGCACTGGCGGCACGCCGATCGCCGTAGGGCTCAAGAATTAAATCCACGCGACCTGGATCGCTGTCATCAAAGGCAACACCGAGATCATAGGAGTACTTGCTGTCGGTAATCAAGCTGCCGGCACTATTGGCCAAGCGCACCTGCACCTGTCCTGAGGTAGCCTCGGTGACATGAATTTTGGTCACTGCAGACATATCCCGCAGTAGCTGATCGCGCTGATCGAGCAGCATCGGTGGCTGGCTGTCGAGGGTCAGCTTTTTGCTTAACTGCTTGTTCACAAAGGCGAGCTTGTCGGAGAGGCTGTTGAGGGTGGAAATCTGCCCTTCGACATTCTCGCGAGTCTCTATCTCTACGGCCCCCAACTGAGTCGACAGTTCGCGAAAGCGCGCAGCCATACCATCGGCGTCGCGCAGAAAATCACTGCGCAGATTAATCGATGCGGGGTCCGCACTCAGGGCACTGGCCGCGGCAAAAAACTTGTCCATAGCAGTGGAGAGGCCGGAGGCTTCGGAACCCATAATATCCACTACGCGGTTAGCGTAATCAATCAGTGGTTGCTGAGTGGCAAGCTTACTGCCACTGTCACGCAGGCTGGCCTCGGCAAATTCATCATAGGCCCGCTCGATATTGTCCAGACGAGCGCCAGAACCCACAAACACAGTACCCTGTTGACTGGGGGCATTCTCTGACGTCTCAGAAACTTGACGTGAATAACCTTCGGTATTGAGGTTGGCGATGTTGTTACCGACTGTTGAAAGGGCCTGACGGTACAACTGAGTTGCGCCTGCTCCGATCGATAGAATATCTGCCATAGTCCCCTCCTTAAATTTGTCTTAATACTTAATGGTGCAATTTGTTACTGCCGGAAAATTACTCTCGCCCAGTCAGTGGCATGGCGGTTTTTATGTCGCCACGATCAATCGTTATGGGCTTAGCCGCTGGGCTCTGCAGCCCCATACCGGTGGCTGGCATCTGCTCATAAGCTTCAATAGCTTTGCTTGGAGAAGATCCCTTGACCTGATCACTAAGCCACTTGCCCATACCGAAAGCGCCATTCTGCGCCATCACCTGAGCCAGCTCTTCGTGATACATCTGCTCAAAAGTGTCCTGGCTAGAAGAACCCATCAGGTCGCTTTTCAGCGGTGCATTGGCTTCGCGCATAGACTTAAACATCATCTGTATAAACATCGCTTCAAACTGCTGGCCCACTTCCTGAGCAGCACCTGCATCTTCCCGCTTGGCACGCGCCTTGAGGTTGCCGAGGCCGGCAAAATCCAAGTGGCTTTTGGCTGACAGGTTGATATCTGACATTTAGATCACCACCAGATCAGCGCGCAGACTACCGGAGCTTTTCAGGGCTTCGAGAATCGCAATCAACGATGAGGGGGTTGCACCAACCTGATTGACTGCATCGACTATTTCGCGCAAATCCACACCGGGCTGGAATAAAAACATTTGGTTGTTTGGCTCTTCCACTTCAATTTCAGCATTGGTCACGCCCGCAGTGACGCCGTCACTAAAGGCATTGGGCTGGCTAATTTCATTGGTCGCGGCAATTTTTACCGAAATAGTGCCGTGAGTGACAGCAACAGCCGTTACCCGCACATTTCGGTTAATGACCGCGGTGCCAGTGCGTGAGTTGATAACCACGCGCGCTGCAGGCTCCCCAGGAACCACATCTAAATTCTCAATCATGCTCATAAAGGCAACTCGCTGAGAGGAGTCTGCCGGTGCCATGACAGCGATAGAAACGCCGTCTAGGGCACTGGCAACGCCGGCGCCAAAGGTGCCGTTAATCGCCTGAGTAATCGCATTTGAGGTGGAAAAATCGTTGTCTTTTACATTCAGAACAATATATTCGGAGGTGTCGAAAGGAGTTTCTACAAGGCGCTCGACCGTGGCGCCATTGGGAATCCGACCGGAGGTTGGCACGCCAATATTAACGCTGCTGCCGGCGGCATCCTCAGAGATACCGGTAACCGTCAATGGGCCCTGAGCTAGGGCATAAGTGGTGCCATCGACACCGCGCAACTGGGTCATTACCAAGTTGCCGCCGCGTAGACTTTCAGCCACACCGATCGCTGAGACGTTAATATCGATACGCTGACCGGGCTTGGCAAAGGCTGGCATTTCAGCGGTCACCATAACCGCGGCAACGTTTTCTAATTTCATTTCTTTCTGAGCATTCTGCGAGGCCAGTGAAGCCATTGCATCGCCCAGATCAAAGTCACTGACAGGGCCATCGACACTGACTCCTAAACCCGAGAGTATGGTCTTGAGGCTCTGAGCAGAGAGAGGCAGATCTTTGCCATCGCCGGATCCCTGAAGGCCAACCACCAGACCAAAGCCCACCAGTTTGTTAGAGCGCACTCCGGCTACGTCGGTGAGATCTTTGATACGGTCTGCGCTAACGCTGGTAACCACCAGTGCGCTCAACAGGATCATTAATTTTATTTTCAACATACTGCTCTTTAACATACTGCTATCTCCTGCAACCGCTTAAAAGGGCCAGAATTTAAAGATAAGTCCTGTGCCCCAGCCAGGCTTTGACGCCTTGGCAAGATCACCTGTACCGCGATAAGAAATTTGTGCATTGGCAATACGTCGGGACAACACCGTGTTGTCGGGCTGGATATCCGCCGGACGAATAATGCCTTTGACGCGAATAAATTCGCTGCCTTCGGTGAGAGCCAACTGCTTTTCACCGACAATCACCAGATTGCCGTTGCTCAATACTTCGACCACCATGGCTGAAATAGAACCGGTTAAAGACGCTGCCTGACCTGCGGTACCGGCGCCATCACTGGTGACTGTTCCGCCATCCAATTTGAAGTCGCTGAGACCGGTGACGCCGCGGCCAATTTCCGATACCAGGGCGTTTTTCTGTGCCACGGTAATCACATCATTGGTCGCCTCACGGCTGGTGGAAATATCACTGGTGCGCGATGCCTGGGTAGTCTCACTGAGCAGTACTGTAATCAAATCGCCGACCTTGAGTTCGCCGCTCTGATAGCTGCGCAGATCGCCAAACAGACCCATGCCATTGTCAAAGATAGACCCCGTGGCCTGCGTTTTGGGTGCCGCGGGTGCTGGCTGCACCGGTGCATATTCAGGACTCGGCATAAGCTCGGGCTGAGACGCACAGGCGCCGACTAGGGTCGCTGCTGCACTCATCACTATGGCACGCAAAATAGTCATCATCGGGCCTTAAAGATTATTGTTCAGGAAGCGCAACATACCGTCTGCTGCTGAGATTGCCTTGGAATTAACCTCATAGGCACGCTGGGTCTCAATCATATTGACCATCTCTTCCACCACATTGACGTTTGAGGCTTCCAGAGCACCCTGCATCAACATGCCAGCGCCATCAGAGCCGGGGATCACAACAATCGGATCGCCACTGGCATTGGTCTGTTGCATCAGGTTGCGGCCAATTGGCTGCAGTCCCGAATTATTGACAAAGCGCGACAGCTGCAGCTGACCGATCTGGCTAGAACCGCCACCATTGGCCAGCTCCACTGTGACTATGCCGTCGCGACCAATGGTCAGACTGGCAGCGTTCTGGGGCACAGTGATTGCGGGGAGTATGGCTTGACCACCAGCGGTAACTAGGCTGCCTTCAGCAGAGAGCTTAAAACCGCCATCCCGAGTGTAGGCAATAGTGCCGTCAGCCTGCTGTACCGAGAAATAACCATCACCTGAAACAGCCAGATCAAGGGCATTTTCAGTGGTGATAATATTGCCCTGAGCATGGAGCTTTTCAGTGGCGACAACGCGAGTACCAGTACCCAGCATCAGACCCGTGGGAGTCTCAGACTCCACGTCAACCTGACCGCCAGCGGGAACAATGTTTTGATAGAGCAGGTCTTCGAACACCGCGCGGTCTTTCTTAAAACCGGTAGTGTTGACGTTAGCCAAGTTGTTGGAGATAACTGACATGCGCGTCTGCTGAGCAGTCAGGCCTGTTTTAGCAATCCAGAGTGAAGCATCCATCTTATATAACCTTTTCAATTACCCTTTAAGGGTTTAACAAAGTTCTTAGCAACCTAGTCAATTCCTAGGGGGCTTAGGGAAGTCTCATCATTGTTGAACCAGCTTCATCGATCGACTGGGTCTCTTTTACTAATTTCAGCTGCATCTCAAACTGGCGGCTGAAATCTAACATTTTTACCATGGTTGCCACGGGGTTGACGTTGCTACCCTCGAGCATGCCTGGGGATACCGAGACTGGCTGCGGGCCAGTAGGAAAATCTTTTCCCTTGAAGTCTGCCGCGCGGGACTCAAAGAGGCCGTCTTCACGACGCACTAGCTGAGTCTGGCTGGCATCACGCAACATCAGCTGACCTAAAGCAATTGCTTCGTTCTCTGGATCATTGGGTATCTGTGCGAAAATAGTGCCATCTGGGCTGACAGTAATAAGGTTTCCTGCGGGCACCGTAATAGGACCGCCCTCACCCATAATTAACTCGCCCTTAGAGTTCTCAAGAACCCCAGTCGGGCTAACTCTCAGATCGCCGCGGCGGGTAAAAGCAATATCACCCTGTTCGGTCTGTACCCCCAACACGGTTTGATTATTCATCGCAATATCCAGTGACCGACCAGTGCTGATTGGGGTGCCCGGTTCCAGATTGATCACATCTTTGATCTGTAGGCCTGGCTGAAAGCGTGTCTCAAAACCTGGACCCTCAATCTTTACTGCAGACGAGGCAATCTCAAAACTCTTCTTAAAGCCGACAGTGGAGACATTCGCCAACTCATTGGTAATGGCTGCTCGTACTACAGATTGATTCTGCATTGCCGCCAGCGCTGTATAAGCTAATTTATCCATTTCAAATTCCTCTTGCCGCGACCCTAATCAGTCTCTTAACCACGGATCTGAATAATGGTCTGGGTCAACGAAGAGCTTGTCTCAATCGCTTTGGCGTTGGCCTGGAAGTTTCGCTGGGCGGTGATCAAGTCAACCAATTCAGCGGTCAAATCCACGTTAGAGCGCTCTCGTGCACCAGCACGAATGGTGCCAAATCCAGCGGCACCCGGCTCACCCAGAGTTGCATCACCGGAGCTTGAAGTAGCGTAATAACTGGTGTCACCCACCTGACGCAGACCCTTTGGTGTGGAGAAGTTGGCAAGAATAATTTTACCCAAGGACTTCTGCGAACCATTTGAGTAACTGGCTACAACCAGACCGTCATCACCGATATTTACACCAACCAAGTCGCCTTCCGGCGCACCGTTCTGAGACTGGCTCAATACCGAGAAGGGACTGTTGAACTGGGTACTGTTGTCATAGTTAAGGGTGATATCGCCACCGGTAATACCGGCACTCTCCAACTTGACGCCAGCTACTGGGGAGACCAATGAACCACTGGTATCAAAGGTCAGCTCGCCCTTATCGAGGAAGATTGGCGTCCAATAAGGAACGTCATTTGAATCAAATTCACCGCCATCGGTAGTCTCAGTCCAGTCGCCATCTTTGGTTTGAGTAACATAGACAGTACTGGTACCAGAGGTATCGGGAAACAGCTCGATAAAGGTCGAGGCTTCACCAAATCCAGGGGCGATATTTTCCAGACCCCAGTCGGCGTGACCAGCGATCTGAATAAAGGAGTTATCGGTTGTCGTTGAACCGGTGATCTTTAATGTTTCAGTTGAATCCTGATAGTCAACGGTAATACCGGAGACCGTACGGCCCAATGAATCCGCCATCAGGTTAATTTTTTCCTGAAGGTGCTCAGTAAAGGTACCGATTGAATAGAGGCCCTCGGATAACTCAATCTGCGCGGAGATGGAATCAATAATCACCGTCATGGAGCTGTTGTCAGAGTTCACCGAGAAGGACTTGCGTGGATCTATGCCCATAGGGTTGCCGGTTACGACTGCAGGCTGAGATGCCTGACCACGAACAGCGGGAACGTTATAGATCTGCGAAGTCTCTGGAGTAACAATATTGCCCAGCTCACCGATACCGAGAAGATCTTGAGCCAGCTCGGTAGCATCGGCAATCGCCAAGCTTGAGGTATCACCGGTTGTACCGGAAGAAACAGTAAAGGAACCCTCGGAATAGCTGACATTCATACCAAAACGCTGATCCCGGGAAGCAATAATATTTTCACCGTTTGGCAATACGCCGCGCAGTAAAACATCTGAGACATCCGAATCCAGTGGTAGCAACAGCGTGCCCATAGTGGTGAGGTCGTCAGCAGCAAAAGTCGTGTCGGCGGGTAACCCCAGCACCGAGTTGGATGTGCTGCCACCATTTAAGTAAAGCGGATCCGTAGCACTGCCATTTTGAATAAAGCGGAAACCCTGATTAGCTGAACTGTAGCTGACTTCAACATCAGCGAAGTCAGTGCTGGCTGCCAGCTCGGCATTGATCGCATAGGCCAACGGCTCCGATGCCACCTGACCATCCCAGTCGGCATCATTGGCATTAGTCAATGTGGTGTGTTGAACCAAGATATCAGCAATATTGAGATCAATCGTCTTCGTGTTATCCGTGCCGCGATACAGTCTCAGGGTCTGGTTGTCAGGGTTAGAAAAATCAAATTTCTTGCCATCGCCGAAGCGCTCATTAATCACATTGGTCAGCTCAAAGGCGATCTCAGCACCGGACATAGCAGTGGTGGATCCAGCGAGATGCTCTAGGCCAATATTCACCGTGCTTGAATCATCGATGGACAGTGTAAACAAATCGTCGAGATCGGCGCGGGACATAGTGCTGAAGTCGACGCCATCACTGTTGTTGGTGAGGTTCAAGGCATCCGAGTAGTTGGAGTCATCAGCAATTGTAAGCTTAGCCGTGGCGGGAATAGACTGAGTTGGCTCAGAGAGAACATCGTAAGAGTACTTCTTATACAGAGTACCCTGAGTGATCAGATACTTCTCACTGTCAGCACTGGTGCTCTGCAGTTCCAAAAGCTCAGAGCGGGTTTTAAGTTCGCCGTACTTGTTAATAAAGTACTCATCGCCAGTGGTATCAGAAGACTGAATCAGTGCAGTATCCACTTCCTGATCGTCAACATAAACATAAGTCTGCCATTTGTTGTAAGGAGAGTCCGCTGTCGCATTGGCGGTTTTAACATAGTAAATGGTTGCCAGATTATCCGATCCCGATGTGCCGTAAACGGTTAGAGATGTGGTCTTGTGATAAGTGTCTGGCTTGTCTGGATTAAAGGTCGCAGTGATCGGCGTAACCTCAGATGGCAAGTTCAAACCCAGCTCCACCTCTGTAGTCGGCAAAAATTCTGAAACTGTCGCCCGTGGAATAGTCAGAGCGCTGGGATCAACACCAAAGTCAGCCTTATTGGTCGAATCCACCGGCAGTGATTGCAGTGCTTGACCGGCGCTGTTAACCATCTGGTTTTGCTCATTGAGCATAAAGGCACCGTTACGGGTGTAGATCTTTGTGCCGTCAGATGACTCAAGGGGGAAGAAACCGTCACCGGTAATCGCCAAATCCAAGGAGTTTGCCGAGAATTCAATATTACCCTGACTGAACTCCTGACTTACTTCTTTCAGGGACACGCCTCGACCTACAACACTGGATGCCTTCTCCAGAGGAGAGGTAGCAAAAATATCGCCGAAATCGGTGTCTGAGCGCTTAAAGCCGCCAGTACCGGAGTTGGCAATGTTGTTCGAGGTTACAGCCAGCTGAGTTGTAGCGGCGTTCAATCCTGTTAATGAGGTATAAAATGACATAGGTTATTCTCCAAAGACCTTTCTAATTCTTCTGCTAAATTGCAATTCGTTCGATATCGGCGAGCGCAACAAAAACGTTGTCACCGACTTCAAGAGTTATTTCCTGTGCACCTGGATCCCAACTAACGCTGCGGACATCCGCCATAGTGGTGACGGGCACGGTTTCAAGTTTTCCATTAACAACGGCACTGGCCGACATCAAATAGCTGCCCTCAGGGACAACTTCGCCATTGCGATCGCGACCATTCCAATTCAATTCCGCGCGTCCAGGCAGACGTGCTCCCTGAGTGTCACGGTAGATAAGATCGCCAGATGTAGGGTCGTAAACACTAAAGATCACAGACTGAGCACCGCTCTTTAAATCGATCGAACCCTGAGTAATCTCACCACTGCCACCGGTAAAGTGACCGCCGGCAACCTGAACTTTCTTGCCCACCAAGTTAGCGCCAGCAACCATCTGGTCCTGACGCATACCGTTGACCATATTGTCGAGAGAGCCCTGCATACCTTTAATTCCCTCCAGAGAGGAGAACTCAGCAAGCTGAGAAACAAAGGCTTCGTTATCCATTGGATCCAGGGGATTCTGGTTCTGTAGCTGAGCCGTAAACAGGGTCAAAAATGCGTCCTGTCCAAGCTCATCTTCGCCATAGGTGACAGCATTTTGCTGTTCAACATATTGATCACTGGTTAAGAATGTTGTGTCGGTAACTGTGCTGACCATGAGTATTTGTCCTAGGCCTTGGTGATATCTAAGGTGCGCATCATCAATTCGCGCGCCGTGTTAACTACTTCGACGTTGTTCTGATAGCTGCGTGCTGCGCCCATCATCTCAACCATCTCAGTGACTTCATTAACGTTCGAGCTAAAGACAAAGCCATCTTTGTCAGCCACTGGATTGCTTGGGTCATGCATCTTCTTATTAGCCGCAGTGTCATCCACCATCGAGGCAACTTTTACACCACCCAGAAACTGTGCACCCTGGGTTAACTGGTGTTCCTGCAACAGCGCTTGAAATACAGGACGCTTGGCCTTAAAGGCCTCCTCTGCAGAACTACTGACAGTGCCAGCGTTCGCCATATTCGACGCCGTGGAGTTCATGCGCACCATCTGGGCGTTCATCGCCGATGCTGCAATACCAAAAATATTTGAAATAGACATCTGTATTACTCTCCTCGCAGTGCTTTTCGCACGCCGGCAATATTGCCTTCAATAAATCGCAGCGTGGCCTGATACTCAGCTGCCGCCTTACCGTAATTGGCATGCTCAACGGAAATATCAACGGTGTTGCCATCGACAGCGGTACTAAACGGCACGGTGTAAATCACATTGGCATCGCCGGTTCCGCCGTGGCTCACGTGACCTGCATGGGTCGTGCGCATGGCACCGGCCTGCTGAACATTGTTCAGCACATTTTTAAAATCGATATCTCGCGCTTTAAACCCGGGGGTGTCAGCATTGGCAATATTCTGCGAAATCAGCTCCATGCGCTGGGCGCGCAAGTCCAGTGCCTTTTCGTGTAATCCAAATGCTGTATCAAAAATTTTCATTATCAATTCGCTAAAGTTTTTTGCCCTGGGGCCGATTAGGATTTATAGGGACTGTGTAAAAAGCGTCACTAAAAAAACCCGTCTCTCGAAAGAATGCAAAAGCGGTGCCAAACTCCATATCATTGCCGCATTTTATTTATAAACCTGTTTAAAAACAGTTAGTTAAATAATAATTTCGATGCGTCAGCTTTACTAATTGCCGCTTTTTCGGCACAGTCTTGCCGCCGGCAATTGCCGCTATGTCGGTATTGCGTCACCCCCGCTCAACACGCATACTCGCAGCATGTTTTCGCTCTCAAAAAAAGTCATAATCAGCCTTGCCGGCTGTCTCTTAATGCAGCTAACCCTAGCTGCATCCGCTGTGGATACAGCGGCATCAAATAGCACCGCGCAGGTGGTTGACCAGGGAGTCGACAACAAACATATACTGGTCTCTCAGGCACAGCGGTGGGTGGCAGAGGATCGCCAACTGCAGAGGTCGATGGTGGAAGTGGCGCCTTCGGATCGCCGCCTGATCATCCCCTCCTGCGACAGCCCCTTTGAATTTAACTACCCTTTCGCCACCAGCCAGAGAACCGTTCGCGCCAGCTGTGAAGATAGCGGCTGGCAGATATTTTTAGGCATTAGCATTCATCAGTCTGAGAATGCCCTGCGCTATACAGGTAGCTTTAAAAGCGGCCATCGGCTACTCAGCGGCGATATCGAGCTGGTGAGTCTCTCCAACTCCCAGTCCAATCCAATCCCCGGTCTGGCAAAAGATATGCGTGCTATAGAGGGTTATAGCCTCAACACAGCAGTGAGAGCCGGTGACTTGGTTATGCAGCGACAGCTGTCGGCCAGTATCGAAGGCTATCGTTTAACCCGCAGTGTTCTCGCCGGTGAGACAATCGACAACAGCGCCTTTGAGGGACTGCTGATCAGCTCCGCAAGTCAGCATCAGGCACAGCAGCTATCCGCCAATAGACTCAAGGGTGCGCGGGCGGCAAGAGACCTAGCCGCTGGTAAACTGCTCACCCGTTACGATATAAAAGAAAAACATCGGGTATTGATCAGTCAGACTGGCATTGCCCGTGGTCAGGCTCTGACCAAGGCTAACGTTGCTATACAAGATTATTATGGCAAGCTACCCCAAGACACTCTGCAGGATTACAGCAGTGCCAAACAGATGCAGGCGATTCGCAACCTCGCCGTTGGCAGCCTGCTGCGGCTCTCAGATCTGACGCCGATAGATATCATTCGCAAAGGCGACAATGTGCAGCTCAGCGTGCGCTCAGGTGCTCTGGAGATTACTGTCACCATGTTGGCACTGGAGAATGCGCGGCAGGATCAGCGGGTGCTACTGTTAAACCCAGAGTCTGGCGATGAGGTTCAAGCCTTTGCAACCGGCCCAGGTCAGGCGCGGGGTCTGACTACTGCTACTCGACAGTGAGTGCTAAACTCCAATAGAGAGACATAAAGAGCTGCATAAAGGGTTAGAAGAGCGCTAAATAGCCTTTACTAAAAGATTAAAATTAATTTCAATATTGCCCTATAGAAAAAATAACTAGTGCCGATATACTAAGAGAAGTAGGTAGATTTGGGTCAAGAGACCCTCAAGGAACATCAGATGACAGACGGTATTTCAAAACTTAGTCGCAGCGCAGTTGAAATGAACAGCAGTGCAGACAAGTTAAAAAATAGCAAAGCGGCAGCCGATGCTGCAGCGGACAAAGCAAGCTCTGCAGCCTATACGCCTGCCAATGACGAAGTCATTCTCAGCAAAGCGGCGGAAGCTGCTATGGCAGCAGGGGATTTCGATGAAGCCAAAGTGGCTAACATCAAACAGGCCTTAGCCGAGGGCAACTATCCTCTGGATGAGCGCCGTATCGCCGAGAGCTTTGTCGCCATTGAAAGTATGCTGGGTGGGAAATAAGCTATCTATAGAGTCTGTTTTTAACAGGCTTTTAAAACTTGCCGATAAAAAACCAGCACCGCAGTATACCCAGCCCAACCCAATGCCTGCTTGCGCAGGGCTAGCCCTCACAGCAATTATTACCCTTAGTTATTATTCTTAGTTATTACCAAGCTCCTTTCATATTTAGGCACATGGCAGTAAGCTGGCAACATGACTCAAACTGACTTAGACCACCTAACCCAAGCTGTGCACAAAGCTCAGGCACTAAAATTAGTGCTCGACAGTGAGTTTGACGCGCTTAAACAGCAAGACTTAGGTGCATTTGAAACGCTGCAGGCGCAAAAGCTTGAGATTCTTCACTTTCTGGCCAGCGATGAACTGCTGGAAAAGATAAAAGCTCACACCAACGACCAGGATAAAGCCGCAGCAACAGTAGTAATCTGGGATCAGGTGGTGTCATTGATGTCCGAGTGTCGCGATCTGCACCGGCGCAATGAAATCTTGATCAACCACAAACTCGAAACCATCCGCGGTGCGCTGAACACCATTCAATCCCCGGACCCACTTAACAGTGTCGAGATCTATGATCGCCTCGGTAAGATGCGCCCCAGCCGCAATCGTTCCTCGGTGGGGGATGCCTAGAGGCCCTCTGGTCAGGCTCTCTTCTTTACAGGCTCTCGTCTTTACAGGCGCTGGCTTGAAAGCTCTTCGCTACCAACTTAGTCAGCGGCTTTTTCATCCCCAGGCTCCATACCTTTTAGCCAGTAGACCCAAGATAGAATTACCGATACCGCCACATAGAGGCTCTCGGGAATCTCCTCATTGAGTTCCAACTGCCCCAGCAGACCCACCAACTGCGGATCCTCAGTAATATGAATACCCTGCTTCTTTGCCTCTTCGATAATCAGCTCGGCGATCTCACCCTGACCCTTAGCAGTCATCACTGGGGCGGAACGTTTGCCGTATTCAAGGGCCACGGCGCGGCGCATGGGTTTATAACTCATGTGCTCACATCCACAACTTGGCCACTGCTGCTGGCCAAGCCTTCACTCTGAGCTGGCCGCCGGGCATTTAATACATCGATTTTTTCCAAACTTAAACCAAAGCGCTGTAGTTCATAGACTAACTCACTGGCAGACTCGCGGGCGCGCTCAGCCACATCAACCCGCGGCGCCCACATAACCATTTCAATATTGGCCGCCGACTTGAGGGTGGTCTTTAACCACAGCTCGCCGAGGCTGGGGGATTCGGTATGCAGATTAATTACCCACTCCTGCCCTGATCCAGAACCGTTTTGCGCCTCGCGATAGAGCTCTATCTCAACCGCATTGGCATCCATAAACGGCAGCACAAAGCTGTAGCTCAGCTCCCGGGACTGCTGGGACTGAAGACTCTCCAACTGTTTGCTCTCAATCTCATCGATGGCACTTTCAAGGTCGGCGCTCAGTGGACTCTGCAGAGGCATACTGCGCAGCAAACTGCGCAACAGTTGCTTGATATCTGGGCCGCTATTAACGGCCCCAGTGGCAATGCGCTGCTCTCCAAAGAGACCCGAGTTAGACAGACCGCGCTTGACCAACTGGGGCGTCAGCTTGGCCATAGAAAAGAGTAAATTGGCGCGCAGCTGTTCGGTGCCGCCGAGCTGGGCAGTCAGGGCATCCAAACCACCCTGACGAAAGAGGCTGGCCAGCACAGAGGGCTGATCTGGGCGATGTAAAAGGCTCAGTAGTTTTGCTGAAGAGGCGGCTAACGGGGGGCTGGAAGCCGCGCTGGCACTGCGCCCGATAGGCACCAGGGAGCGACCAAAAATACTGCTTTCAAGACGAAAGTCGAGCTTGTCACCGGGCTTAAAACGGCCACTTGCCGGCCACTCCAACTCTTTGTTATTAACCACCAACTTGAGCAGATCTGCCCGTGCCGCAATCACCCCCTGAACGATCTGACCGTCTTTTAAACCCAGGTCTTTTGCCGCCTGTTGGGTCAGCTGGATCGATGCCGAGCCCTCCAAAAAAATCGGCGTCGGACGCGCGGTGAGGTTGATCAGCTCTGGGCCTAACACGCTGTTAGCCTTGTCCGGGGGACTCTGTTGAGGCGCCTATGGATAGCTTACCCAAGTCTTGCGCTCATTGGCTTTAAGTTCGACTTTGTTGACCTTTTTAACGAATACCACATTGTGGATATCATCGGCACCGGGCAGGCGCAGACGCTTGCCCGCATACATCCAGTTGGGGTTGTTGCGCTTAAAGGCATGGGGATTAGACTGCACCAGAGCCTGACGCAAAATGGCTTTTTTGACTGGCATATTCGGCAGCATACGCTGCAGAATCATATCCACAGTATCTCCGGGCTGAGTGCGGTAATAGCCGTCTTTGCTTTGGTTTTTCATCATCTGCGGCTGCAGTAACTGCACATCTTTCATCAATCGAGCAAGGGCGCGCTGAGCGTCTTCTGGCGCAGCCTGACCACTGTTGCTGAACAGGCAGAAGGCGATCGCAAAGGCTGCCAACGCGCGACTGTTTAGGTTCTGTATTCTCTGCTGCCAAAAACCCTGCATTGCACTTTCCTCTTCAACTGTCTTAAAAATAGATTGCCACATAGTGGTTTAAATTATGTCTTAAAGCGTGACCGGTTGCCGCCGCGGTGTCATCTCCCCCTGCGGTGACCTGCAATGTCGCACCCTGGGCGTCAACGGATAGCACCTCAGCCAGCAGGAGCTTCTGAATATCCGCCAGATCAGCACCGAGACCGGTTATTTGCGGAGTCGGGCTGATTAAAAACTGATCGCCAACCTGAATCCCAGCAATAGTTCCCGCATTGATCCGCAGGCGACTCACCCCATTGTCGGATGCAGTGCCAAATCGAGTGCCAAATTGAGTGCCCGATACCGCACCGCTGTCCCGGCTATTGCTAACATGGTAATAGTGGCGGCGACACTCCAAGGCAGCATCCATCTGCTCGACAAAGCGCTGTGTAATGCCGCTTAATTGTTCAATAAACTCAGCCGGCAACTGGGTTTTGTCATAGCCACGCTTGAGTCTCGGGTACTCGAGCAGAGTCTTATCAAACAATACAACTGTGCCCAAAAGCGGATCTCGGAGGCGCAATTCAAGCGCCAACAACTGGTTCGGCCAACTGCTGCGCTGAGAGAAAATCTGGGTTCGGGCTATCTTCCAGGTGAGAGAATTATTGCGCGGCAGATTATCCAGCTCTGGACCCTTTTCAGGCTCCGCATTGCGCAGTCTCACCTGAATTTCAAAGGGTGGACGATTACCGCTGGTGGCAGACATTTTGCGGTGATAGCTGCTGCTAAACTGCTCCTCTGATGCTGCAGACCAAGTTCCCGCCTGCGCTACAGCAGCGCTTAACAGTGTCTGAGAAAGAGCGCCCAACTCACTGATATAGTGATCGCCAATGCGAGTATCCTGAATCTCGGGTAAAACGCTAATCCTAGCCTGTCGGCGCAGACCCGGACGCACTGCAGGGCAGTTATCGGCAACCGCAGTGGCTTCAATATTGGCGACCTGAAGGCCCGCCTCTTCTAAATAAGACAGCACACGGATGCCGCGCACCTGAGACTGGCTAGTGATCATGGATGATTCATGCAGTGCGCCGCGATCATCGATATAGCCACTGCTGGTGACACGCAGCTCAGTGCCCAGACTGAGATCAATCAATGCCTGCTTGATCGCCCCAAGGCGATGATTGGCATCGGAGGATTGCTGGGATCCGCTAGCAGCCACTGCACTCTGGCCAGAGGCGAGCAACATAGCCGTCACTATCAGCATCCGCGCCAGTAATCGGAGCTTGCCAGAAGTGACGCCAAGAGGTTGAAGTAAAGTCATGATCAAAAGTCCGCCTGAGCTAACGATTACGCGCCGTGACGAGTAGACATCTGATCAAGGTATAAGACCCGCAGATCGTTGACGATCTGGCGATCCAAGGACAGAGTGACTTCATAGGTATCGTCCCCCACCGGTGTAATGCTCACCAGATAAGCACCATAGATCACCCCCTGAACACGGGCGCGGAAGGTATCACTTTCGACAACCAACTGGCCAACAGTGGTGTTGGCATCCAGATACTGACCATAGACCTGCTCCATCAGTGAGCGGTAAGCGTCAAGTTTTGATGCTCTAATGGACAAAATACGCTGCTGGGCTGGATTATCCGCGGGCTGCACACTGATTACCGCATAACCGGTGGCAACAATATTGTTACTTTCACTGATCATGCTTTGAACCATTGCCGCTTCGTATTCATCCACGGTCATAGAGCAGCTAGCCAAGAGCATAACCAGCGCACTTAGGAGGGTGACTTTGAAGCTTTCAAATAGACATTTTTTCATGGTGAATCCCGCTGCGGTCAAATCAGTTAATGATCGTCAGGCCTGCTCGCAAGCTCTGACGGCAGATCAGCTCGGCCTAAATTTATTTAGCCAAGGCTAATCTTTCTCTACCTCTAACATCGGCAGTTCGCCTCCAGCCTTTAGTACCTTTGTGCTATTAACTGCTCCGATTAATAAAGCGCGTGACGGGAATCGCCTAAATTAAGCTCGCCTGTCGACAGCAAACTGAAATGGCTGATCAACAGATGCACCGGCACTCCAGGAATGGCACAAATATTGCTATCCAAGGGCATAGGCAAGAAAAAATTGAATCTGATCAAAAGTAATTGAAAGTTAACTTACTGTTTTAAATAGGCTTTATTAAATGGCTTCTGCAACACTGTCAAACATACGACAGGATCTGTCAAAAATCGAACTGTCCACGCTGGGTGTTCCGGCGCTGGTATTACTGATTATTTCGATGCTGATCCTACCCTTGCCAGCGTTTTTATTAGATTTTTTGTTCACCTTTAATATTATTATTGGCCTGGTGATCATTATGGTCGCCATTAACAGCTCTAAGCCTCTCGACTTTTCATCATTCCCCTCGATTCTGCTGCTCGCCACCATGTTGCGCCTCGGTCTCAATGTTGCCTCAACGCGACTGGTACTGGTCAAGGGCCATGAAGGGCCGGACTCAGCAGGCAAGGTTATTGAAGCCTTTGGCGAATTTGTTATCGGCGGCAACTATCTAGTCGGCTTTATTATCTTTTCGATCCTGATGATCATTAACTTTATCGTTGTCACTAAAGGTGCTGGCCGCGTCTCCGAGGTAATCGCTCGCTTTACCCTAGACGCCATGCCCGGCAAGCAAATGGCCATTGATGCCGACTTAAACGCCGGTGTGATCGACCAGGAAACGGCTAAGTTTCGCCGTGAAGAAATTACCCAAGAGTCAGATTTCTTTGGCTCTATGGATGGTGCCTCAAAGTTTGTTCGCGGTGATGCTATCGCCGGCCTGCTGATTCTGATTATCAATATTGTCGGCGGTTTGATTATTGGTATCTCACAGCATGATCTGAGCTTCTCCGAAGCCGGCCGCATCTATGTACTGCTCACCATCGGTGATGGTCTGGTGGCACAGATTCCATCACTGCTGCTATCCCTCGCCACAGCGATTATTGTTACCCGTGTAACCACGTCTGAATCTATGTCTGAACAGGCCAAGAGCCAGCTCAATAACCCCATGGCCTTTTTTGTTGCCGCGGGTATTTTGATTCTGCTCGGGCTGGTACCGGGCATGCCACATCTAATATTTTTAAGCCTCGGAATCGGCTCGGGAGTACTGGGTTATTTCCTCGCGCAGAGTAGTCAGCGCCGTGAATTGACTGTCACTCTGGATGCAGCCTCCAGTGACTCCGCCAAAGCCAATACCGAAGAACTTGGTTGGGATGATGTGGATCAAGTTGATCTGGTGGGACTGGATATCGGCTACGGACTTATTCCACTGGTCAACGCTGATGCCGGCGGCCAACTGCTCACCAGAGTGAAAGGTGTGCGCAAAAAACTCTCAGCGGAACTGGGCTTTTTGATTCAACCGATCCGTATTCGCGACAACTTAGACCTGGCTCCGGATGTTTACCATATCGTCATGAACGGTGTTGTACGCGGCAAGGGCGAGATCAAGGTCGGTCGTGAAATGGCGATTAATCCCGGTCAGGTACACGGCCAGTTAGAGGGCACCGCCACCAAAGAGCCAGCCTTTGGCTTAGACGCCGTGTGGATCGACCCCAGCCAGCGTGACTATGCGCGGACACTTGGCTATACCGTTGTCGACTCCGCCACCGCCATTGCCACTCACCTCAACACATTACTGCGGGGCAATTCCTCCGAGCTGCTCAGTCATGATGAAAGCCAGCAGTTACTAGACAAAGTCGCCGCGCGAGCGCCGAAACTGGTGGAGGATCTAGTGCCGGGCAAACTGCCTCTGGCAACCATTACTAAGGTATTGCAGAACATTCTCGATGAGTCTGTCTCAGTGCGAGATATGCGCACCATTATTGAAGTGCTATCCACCGAGAGCGCCCGCACCCAAGACGCCGATGAATTAACCGCAGCAGTTAGACCGCGACTGGGGCGCATGATTGTTCAGGGACTGGTTGAAATTAACGACAGCTTGCCAGTGATCACACTGGAGCCCTCCCTAGAACAAATGCTGCACAACGTATTGCAGCAGAGCAGCACCAATCAAGGTTTGATAATCGAGCCAAAGCTTGCTGAAGGGTTGTTTAAAGCCCTCGCCGAAAATACACAGGAAGTTGAAAATCAAGGCATGCCAGCAGTGCTGGTAGTGTCGCCGGGAATTCGTCCCTGGCTATCAAAAATAATCCGCCACAGACTGGCCGATCTGACAGTGCTCTCCTACAGCGAGATACCGGAAGATCAATCCGTCAAAGTCGTGGCAACAGTTAGCATCGATGAACAGAATTAATACTCAACATTAATACAGGGTAATTGAGCAATGGAACTACAACGAATTTTGGCTCGCGATACACGCAGCGCAATGGAACAAGTTTTTAACCTTTACGGTGAAGATGCAATGATTGTCGCCAATAACAGAGTAAAGGGTCAAACTGAGATCATTGTTGCGCTCGATCTTGTATCTGAGGTCAAAGCCGCTCTCATCAAGACGCCAGAAGCTCTTGCAGAAGCACATGATGCGACCAAATTTGGTGAGCTGATCGAAGCTCATATACAGGGACAAACCGAACAGCCAGCGGCCTCTGCAGCAAGCCATAGTGATATTATTTTCGGCTCGGCTTTTGAACCCACTAGCCCTCCTCAGGCAACTCTAGAGATGCCGGCACTAGACCCATTGGTGGCAGCCCCGCTGGACAGCGTCAGCAAAGCGCTGAACGGTGAGAACTACAAAGAAGCTGCAGACAGAGAGTATTTGAAAGCACGAGAAATTGTCGACCTGGTGAAACAAGAACTCAGTGTGATGCGCGATGAGTTCAAACTCTCCCAGCACAAAGACTCCTGGACTGGCAGGCTCGCGGTCAACGAAGAAATGGGCCCTCTGGTGGAAGCCTTCAATGAGAGCGGCATGCCCCTAGGAATGCGTGAGTCGGTTATTGAAGTGATCAACCAAAGCTCCTCAATAAACGATGCCATCGAACAGATTAGCACTGCGATCGCCGATGAGATCGAGCATATTGATTTACTCAATAACCTCACTGGTGTGCATATTATTGGCGGCAGCTGTGGTGCGGGGAAGACTATGATGACGGGCCGACTGGCCAATCAGATGGCTCAGCAATACGGCGAAAATGAAGTCGCGTTAATCAGTTTTAATGACGCCCGAATTGGCGCCTGGGCGCAAACTCAACTGATCGGCTCACAGGCCGGGGTGGATACTTTTCGAGCCAATTCCATTGAGATGCTGATGCAGCTTATCGGCGAAATGAGCGCCAGAAAATTAATTCTTATCGACACCTCGGGCGTCAGTGTTCAAAGCCATATTGATAGCCTTTGCTCAGCACTTCCAGAGGCGCAAAAACACTTGGTATTGGCTGCAGACGCATCGGAGTCCTCAGCCAAACGACAGCTCAATAGTGACGCGGTGCAGTGGGATTCAGTAATGCTTTCACGCTTCGATAAAGAGGCCCACCCCTGGGCAATTATCTACCTGCTGCTACAGCATGCTATCCCCCTATCTGTGACCGGCGCAGAACCCAACATCATCGACAGAGCAGTGCCTGTAGACGGATTTAAGCTAGCGGAGCAAGCTCTTTCGCAACTGCCGATTCAATTAGTTTGACTAGGTTTAGGGGATCAACGAGAATGAGATTTGGGAAATTGTTTTCGCAGCCGCGTCAGAGACCTTGAACAGCGCCGCGATCACAGAAAACTTGATCTTATATCTAAGCGTGAAATGAGTATTTAAACAGTTATGGATAAACCGGTTACACAAATTATCGGAGTGGCCAGCGGCAAAGGTGGTGTCGGTAAGACGACAATCTCCATCAACCTTGCGGTTAAACTAGCTTCGCTCGGCAAAAAGGTGATGATTTTTGACGCTGACTTGGGACTGGCTAATGCTCAGTTAGCCCTAGGTATTCGCGCGCCCTTTAATTTTAGCCATGTTATCTCCGGTGAAAAAACCCTCAGCGAAGTGATTGTCGAAGGGCCCTCTGGGGTGAAGTTAGTGCCTGGTGCCAGCGGTATTCAGCGCATGGCAGCTCTCAGTCCACAGGAGACTGCGGGCATCATTCAGGTATTTTCCGAACTCGAAGACGATCTCGACTATTTGATTGTCGATGTCGCCGCTGGCCTATCTGACGCTGTTATGGCGTTTATGAGCGCCTGCCAACACCGCATTGTTGTGGTCAAAAATGAACCCTATTCCATCGCCGACGCCTACAGCACCATCAAGGTAATGATGCAGGAATATAATCTCGATCGAATTCACTTAGTCCCCAATGGCGTTGAATCCCAGCGCGAGGGCGAGCGACTCTACACCAGCATCAATACTGTGGTGCAAAATTTTCTCGATGGGCAGATTAAATATCTGCACTCAATCAGTGCCGACAGCATGGTTACTCAGGCCATGAAAGCCTCGCAGCCGCTGATCAATTACTCTCCAGCGTCAGTTGCCGCACGGGACTTTAGTGCGCTGGCAAAGAAAGTTATGCAGCTCGAGCCGAATGTTCCACTGAATGGAAATATTCAATTTTTTGTCGAGCGTGTCGCTGCACAAATGGCAGCAAAGGCCTCTTAACCATGTCTGACGCCAGAGCTTACGAAGAGATTCAAAACGCCGATCAGCCAAGCACTTCGCTGGTAGATTATATCGGCTTGGTTAAGCGCGTTGCTCTGCACCTCAAGGGTCGTCTACCCGCCTTTATGGAACTCGAAGAGCTTATTCAAGTGGGCATGATTGGTCTTATTGAAGCGGATAAATCTTTCGATGCCTCAAAGGGCGTGGATTTTGAAGTGTTTGCCAAAAACCGTATTCGCGGAGCGATTCTAGATCAGGTGCGCAAGATGTCTTATCTGCCGCGCTCGGCGATCGTCAGTATTCGCGACCACAACGAAGCCAGCGCAGCCTTGACCGGGGAACTGGGTCGCGCGCCCAGTCAGGGTGAGCTAGCCGACTTTATGGGCAAAGATGCAGACACCTTCCAGAATGAGCGCACCCATGCTCATCGCTTTCAAACGGTGTCACTGGAAGCTCAGCTGCCAGATTCGGTAGACCTGCCAATAACTCAGGGCAATGAACCTCAAGAGGAACTTGCTCAAGAGCAGTTTATGGACGCTCTTGCAGCCTCTATAGGCAATTTGCCCGAGCGTGACCGCACCGTTGTATCGCTGTATTACGTAGAAGAGATGAACCTAAAAGAAATTGGTGCCGTCTTAGAAATCAGTGAGTCAAGAGTGAGCCAAATTCTGTCGGCCTGCGTTAATAAGCTGCGAGTGCAGATGCATGACCATGTCACCGACTAAATAATTGGGGTTCAATTATGGTTATCTCCCTATTGAAAAACCGCGCTGCAAAAAAAGCGATGGAAAGTGCCAAGGCCTCCTACTATAAGGCCAGCAAACTCTCGGGTCTGTCCCGGGAGGCACGGATTTTTAAAGCGCTTATTGGCGGGCGCTCTAGAGCACATTTGGACAAGGTTTTTATCGAGGGTGCAAAGCAGTCAGAGGCCTATCAGGAAGCTTGCTTAACGGCGCTGACAAATGGCAATGAAGCACCAGAGATGCCAGATCCAAAACCCTTTCAGATTGTTAAGACCAAGACTGACAGTGTGTACACCTATGTGCCCGCTGATTTTGCCAAGGAGATGTATGCCCTTGGCAATCTGTATCAGACGGCGACAGTCGGTCCCTCCGAAACCCTTAAGCTGGCTCAGGAACTGGCGGATAGAGTCAGTTTGGATCTGGGTCTTGAGGAGCCATTTGTCGCGGTACAGTTTCTCCGCGATGAGCTTGAAGATGCTGATAATGACATTGATACCGAGGCTGATGCTGAAGATGGCGAATCCGAGAATAGCTAACCCGACCTCCACCCGTTACAAGTAGGTAAATATTATGGCAACGATTTTATTACTCGCCGTACTTTTCGGCAGCGTGGTCGCAATCATTCTTATGGTCTATTTGATCGACCGTGTTAAACGCCTAGAGTCACTGTCAATTCAGGCCAACAATAACCGCGCTCCATTTACCGGGGCAGTGGCAGACAACGGCTTTCTCGGCCTGTCGGGAAATGTACTCTGGGATGCAATGTCAGGAACACTGCCCGAGGGCTTTGAAGAGGGTGATGTAATGGCCCTAAAGAGCCGTTTTGAGTTTATATTGCAAAACCATATCGAATCTCTATTTAAGCTCGGCAAAAAAGATGGCACAGCGGGCAAGAGTATCGATTTACCGGGCAATCCTCTGGAAATTAGCACCCTGCGCGGTTCCGTGGCCTCATGGATCCCGCCACAGTATGTGGCAGCGATTTATACCGCGGGGCACGAATCAGTGGGAGCTGATGATCTGGCTAACACTCGCTTGCACGTCACCCTCGATGAGGCGGCCAGCTCACTGTTTTCCCGGGCCGGCCTGACAATCAAGCAGGCATTTTCGGAAAGACTGCTACCGGCATTGCCCGCGGCGGCGGTGCCAAGTGCCGATACACTCCTAGAGGAAACTCTGCCAGGGCAGAACGAAGACCCTGCAGAGCCAATCTAGAACGCTTTCCTATCGGGTTGAAAGAGAGGCGCCTGGCGCTAGAGGCTCGGACAGCACAGCACTCCATAAGTAGCCAGTATAGCGCCAGCAGAATCTCTGCCTGCAGCGCTAGGGCTTAACCGAGATAAAGGGGAATACAACAACCGAAGGTACCGGCTCAGGTTCTGGCTCTACGGCCTTGCCCTCGGCCTGACGGGCCTCTTCTAAATCAACCTGCCGCTGCAACACTTCGAGATAGTTCTCCCGCTCAAGAGCGATCAAGGCCTCCACATCGGCGTTAAGTTGTTTCACGTTGCCGACCTGACTTTGGAGGGATTTCACCTGCTCACCCAGTGCGCTAACTGTTCCTGACAGCTTCGCGACAATCGCCCCCTGCCCTTCTAGACCTTTCCCCAGACTGCTCACCTGACTGACAATCTCGTCAGTCTTTAAGCCCACCTGTTGGGCCGCCAGATCAGGCACTTCTGTGGCCAGTGCGCGGGCTGAGACTTCGGTGCGGGACACCGCCTCGACCAACAGCATTTGACGCTCACTAAACTGCGCTTGACTGGCGGACAGCTTATTCATTGAAAAACGCAACTGTTCAAAGGTTTCAAGGGCACTGTTCATCTGTACAACACGCTTGCTCACCGCCACTAACATTGAGTCAACCTGAGTCACTCGCGCTGCCAGTTGAAAGGCCACAAAGCCATAGAGAAAAACTGAAATTACCAGCGCCGAAATCGCACCGATCATCACCCGACTGGCAAGCACAGCGCTTTTTTCACTGGCAGCGTTTAAGGACTCCACCTGAGAGCCAACTTGATCGAGACCTTTTTTCAGGGCGGCGGATGATTTGATACTAACATCGGCGGCATTATTGGTGGCCTCGGCAATTTCCAGTACGCCGGGGAGCAGCTGCTCTAAGCTCTCAGTGACTTTCGCCGCGGTGTTGCCGAGACTCTCAACTGACTCCGCGGTATCCCCTTGAGATTCAGACTCCTCTACTTCAACCTCTTCCAGCTCCGCAGCCGGAGCCTCTGCCACTGCATCTTTTACAGACTCATCGTCCACTGTGTTTTCAGGTTTTTTGTCACTCATAACAGATCCGCTAAGTCTTTTTGATCAGCAAAATTAAGTTTCTTTATCTGTTTAGAGTTATCGGCAGTTTGACGCTTAACTTTAGCGATGCGGCTACTAAAACTCCCCTCATAAGGCGGTCTGGCAGGTTTGGGATCCGCTGCAGCCAAATGAGCGCTGTCCCCAGCAAGCGCGGCAAAGGGGATTCGTTCAGGAGCTTCCAGTACAGGAACAAAAACCACCTCTGGGGCCTCCCCAGTAGCCAGATTTCCATCCCGGTCAACTGCCACCTGTCCAGCTGATCCATCCCGTGTAAAGAGTTCGCCGCCAGAAGTATCTGTCATATTTAACGCCTCAAAATGGCCTGCAATTGGGCAGCTCCGCGGATCCAATAGTCATCGGGAACGCTGCTATTTTGGGTAAACAGAGCCGCGGCAGAACGGGTGTCAAAAGGCCCGGATACAACCGCATAAGCATTTTTTTGACTGAGCAACACAGGCACCACACTGGCGCCACTTAATGCCGGATAGCGGTCGATATAGCCCTTGGCAGCAAGCTCAGTACTGAGAACAATATGCTGCACAAAATAGGCACTTCGCGGCGCCTCGGCGATACTTTTTAAGGCACGCTCCAGCGGGCTGACCACTGCGGGTTCTGAGGGCGCGGGAGTGGCGGCACTAGGCAGTTCCGCAACCGGTTTTTGAGTCTCAGTTTGCTGGCTATTGAGCTCGTCAGCAGTAGGCTCGTCATTAGCAGGCTCGTCATTGACAGCATCTTGATTAACCTCCTCTCGATTAATAGCCTCTGCACTAACAGGCGCTGCATTTAGCGACTCTGTCTTTGCAGGAGTGGCACTAGCGGCATCAACCTCAGCTTGCACTTTTAAGCGTTTCGCCTCGAGCTGCTCTTCACTGGGTATAGCAATTGATTCAGTGGTGTAACTGGCCGTTTCACTGTCGGCGCTGCCCTGAGCAGCTTGCCCATCAGCTCGGAGAGCATCCGGATAGAGCCAAGAGACCACCAGTAGCGACACCGCAAGGCTGATGCTGAGCAACATAATTGCCGGCCACAGTCGAATGCCCTTTCGCTGCGATTGCTGATCGCCTTCAGACTTACTATCGGTATCGGGTTCATCAATGTCGTCACTGCCGAGCAATACATCCACATCCAGCTCAGGCATCTCCGGCAGATCGGGATCTAACTCCTCCACCAGGCCATTGCTCTGGCCCCTGTCGACAATGGTGCCCAAGCCAGCATCGATGAGTAGTGCCTCGGTCTCCGTCTGATAGCCGCGCTCGACTGCGGCATCGAGCAATTCTCGCGCCTCTTCAACCGCCGGCACTTCTAGCATCCAGCGATGCATTTTTTTGCCGAGAATATTTAATAGTTTTTCATGTGCGGGCCAGCCGGACTTATTGATCACTAATACCAGGCGTGCATTAACCCCGGGGAAATCTGCTAGCAGCCGGACCAAAAGCGCCCACTGTTCTTCATTGACCATGCGTGCATCATTAACCACTAACAGCCGCACAGGCTGTTCCGGCGAGGGCGGTCGCACCGCCTGCTCCATAGTGATTTCAGTGAGCATGTCATTAAAACGCGTTAACAGGCTCTCGGTGGTGAGAGGTAAAAATACTTCCAGTGAATAACCATCCACACCGCGCATACGCGCCACCAGCATGCGACAGTAGTGATCGAGAATGACTTCATTGGAACCAATAAGGGCGACGCTAAGATCGTTTTCAACAATCTCCACTACCGCTTGAGCAAGACGTTTTTTATCTTTGCTGCGGAAAAAAATATCGCCGCCATCAAACCAGTCGTGCAATTCAAAAGTCGGTTCTTGTTTATTTTCTGTCATAAAGTTCTTCTGTTTTAATTTTTTTCACTACTGTTTTTTTTGATCTAAAAAACCTCGTTTAAGCAGCCTAGTTTTAAGCGCCTAGACATAGCCGATAAAATCCTTTTAACGCGCTCAGCCACTGGGTCTGCCTCTGGCATCAAAGCGCATATCTTCCGGCACATCCGGATTCGGTTTTACCGCGGTCTGAGCGCCGCGCTCGAAGCTATTTAAATTGAAGATGTAGGCTATCACCTGAGCCACCGCATAGTACAGAGATTCTGGCACGGTCTGATTGATCTCGGTGGTAAAGAATATTGATCGCGCTAACACTGGAGAGGAGAAGATCGGCACGCCCTCTTCTTTGGCCTTTTCACGAATCGCCTGAGCTAGAAGGTCTGCGCCCTTGGCGACCATTACCGGCGCGCCATCCTTAGAGGGGTCATAACTTAGGGCAACGGCGAAATGTTCCGGGTTAACAATAATCACATCGGCATCGGCGATCGCTGACATCATCATGCCACTGGCAATTTCCCGCTGCTTGCGGCGAATTTGCGCCTTGACCTCGGGACGTCCCTCGGTGTCTTTCATTTCATCCTTGATTTCCTGCTTGGTCATTTTCATCTGTTTATTGAAGGTATACAGCTGATAGGGAATATCGATAGCGGCGGCCACAATCAGAGTCAGGGTCACCAGCACAGTGCCAAAACCAATGATCCGCCCAGCTTCTTGCATAGCAGGTTCTATATCCATAAAACCCAACTTGATCAGACTCGAAAAGTTATCGCTGACCACCAGATATAGCACCAGAGCGATTAGTACGAACTTGCTCAGTGCCTTGCTCAGATCCACCACGGCCTTCATGCCAAACATGCGTTTGAGACCTGACAAGGGATTTAGTTTGCTGGGTTTTGGGGCGATTGATTTAAGCGAAAAAATATAGCCGCCCATAGCGCCGGCGGCGGCAAATGCAATAATCACCGCCAAGACAAAAATCGGCACCACGATCATAAAACTGTCGAATGCCTGAATGCCAAAGGCCGGCACTAACAGGGAATCATCAAATACGGCTTTGCGATCAAAGGTAAATCCGGAGGCAAAGACTCGGGATAGAGCGGCGATAAAATAACCGCCAAACAGATATAGAAAGAATGCCACACCAATCATCATCGCGGCCACAGAGAGTTCCTGAGAGCGCGCTACCTGGCCGTCGTCACGGGCCTTTTGGAGGCGCTTTGCGGTGGGTTCTTCTTCCCGCTCTTCGCTGCTGTCTTTTTCTGCCATCAGGTAATCCCCAGGGCCTGGCCGACAACGTCAAAGGACTGTTGCCAGAGCCACTGTATGCGATAGCCAATGCTTGTCATTGAGGTTGCCAAGAGCACCATGCCAACAAAAATCATTGCCGGAAATCCAACTGCAAAAATATTCAGCGCCGGTGCTGCCCGAGTAATCACACCGACACCAATATTCACAAATAGCAGACTGACCATTATCGGCAGCGACAGTAACAGAGCGCCGAGAAACATCATTGCACTCCACTGCAACAATACCGCCATCAACATGTCGGGGGCGAGCATCTGCCCGATGGGCAACGTTTTAAAACTCTCTAATACAAGACTGATAACCAGTACATGGCCGCCCATTCCCATAAAAATTAATGTGGAACAAACGATAAAAAATTGCGAGATTACCGGAACGTTCCCCATGTTAGGATCCACCATATTGGCCATGCCCAAACCCATCGCACTCGACACCGCCTGACCGCCAACCACCAGTGCGGCATTGACAATTTGCAGCAGCATGCCCATCACGGCGCCAATCAATACCTGATTAAAAACTTCCCGCAGACCTGGCGCTGAAAAAGGATCAATAATCGGCCAATCCACTAGCGGATAGACCATTAGCGTCAACAGCGCAGCGAGCAGAACACGGACCCGAACACTGACGGCACGGAGGGAGAAAAATGGCGAGGCAAGCAAAAAAGCGGAGACTCTGATCATTGGCCAGAGCAGCGTGTAAAAACGTTGAACTATCTCAGAGACCAGCAAGTCCATCAGGTAAACAGCGCGGGGATACGCTCATAGATGCGGCGAAAAAAGTCGACCATTACACCGATCTGCCAGCTGCCAAAAATCAGCAGTGCAGCGACCATAATACCGAGCTTAGGAATAAAGCTCAGGGTCATTTCCTGAATCGAGGTGGCGGCCTGAAAGATACCGACAATAAGACCTACAGCTAGGGCGACACCCAGTAGCGGCGAGGCGACCATAACAGCAACCCAGAGTGCTTCGCGACCTAAATCAATTACCTGTGCAGCATCCATTGGACTCTCCTAACTAACAGCAAAGCTCGCGGTGAGTGAACCCATAATAAGGGTCCAACCATCCACTAAGACAAACAGCATTAATTTAAACGGCATGGATATCATCATCGGCGACAGCATCATCATACCCATCGACATCAGCACACTGGCAACCACCAGATCGATAACAACAAAGGGGATATAGATCAGAAAACCAATGGAAAACGCACTTTTCAGTTCCGAGGTGATAAAGGCTGGAACCAGTGTCAAAAAAGGAACATCGGCGGGTTCAGTGACATCGGTATTGTCGGCAATCTCTAGAAACATGGCGATATCGGATTCGCGAGTTTGGTTGAGCATAAAGACTCTGATCGGTGCTTCGGCAGCGTCCAGCGCCGCTTCAAAGCTGATCTGCTCTTCAAAATAAGGGGTTATTGCGTCGTCATAGACCGAGCTTAAAACCGGAGACATAATAAATAGCGAGAGAAATAGAGCCAGCCCTACCAATACCTGATTGGGCGGTGTCTGAGCGGTGCCCAGAGCCTGACGCAAAAGCGAGAAAACAATAATAATGCGCACAAAAGAGGTCATCATCAACAGCAGCGATGGCAACAGTGTCAGTACCGACATCAGCGCCAGTAACTGCAGCGTTAAGCTGTACTTGGTGCCGCCGGATCCGTCATCGACCATATTGACCACGGGCAAGCCAACCTGAGCCGCTGCCGGCAGAGCCATTGAAATCCCAACCAGTGAAATTGCTGCAATTATAAATTTGCTGAAAATAGTTTTCTTGGCCGACATATTAATTTTCTTTCCCTTCAGAACTAGGCGGGCTGTTGCGTTCGCTGAATTGTTTGATCAGCTGCTGAAACTTTCCCGGGCTAGAGTCTGCAGACTGGTCAGTAGTTTGCTCAGAGTCTGGGGTTTGGATTTCTTCGGCGACGCTTTGTTGATCGGGCCAGGTGCCCAGTCTATTGATCGCCTGGGGCGTAACGCCCAATAAAACTTCTTCATTGTTAATACTGACAACGATTAATTTTTGCCGCGGACCGAGATTGTGAACTTCTTTAACCTGCATTTTTTTGGTTGAATTTTTAGCTGTGCTGAGGCCCATTTTTTTTAGCCCAAACAGAGTTGCTCCAAGCAGCACTAGCACAACCGCCAGTGAGCCCATCATCGACAACCATTCACTCAACCCAATTTCGTTCACGGAATATTTGCCCTAAAGATTCTTAACGCGATCAGCGGTCGGCACCACGCTAGTCAGGCGCACGCCGTAGCGTTCGTTGACCAATACCACTTCACCCTGTGCAACTAAAGTGTTGTTCACCAAGAGATCGAGAGGCTCACCGGCGAGGCGGTCGAGCTCTACAACACTGCCTTGAGTGAGGCGCATCAGATCGCGAATTTTAAGCGATGTGCGACCAACTTCAACAGAAATAGTCACTGGGATATTTTGCAGAACATCTGCATTAATTTTATTTTCGAGTCCGCCTGAAGCTGCCGATTGTGGGTCGTCAGATAAAAGGTCTGTATTAGTTTCAGCCATGTTACTTCTCTCTTTCGCTTAACAAAAATTTTAAAATTTATTTTATTTCTTTCTTACTTTGTCGGTGACAGTGGCTTTACCAACCGCGCAGCCATCTGCGATCCGTTAGCACCAATCTCAGCATCGAATATTGGCACCGAGTTAACGTAGAGCCGGGCATTTTCACCTTTGGTAAAATAGACAATATCGCCTTCTGACATTGCCTCGAATTTTCTTAGGGTAGTTTCTATCTTTGCCAGCTCAACGGTAATTTCAAGTTCAGCATCGACAGCCGCAGATCTCAGATCCGCACTCCACTCTTTATCCGACACATCGTCGCCATCGCCAGTCTGGACGCGGCTACGCAACAGATCTCGGATCGGCTTAAGGGCGTTGTAGGGATAGACTAAATCAATATTGCCGGAGACACCACGGCCCAGCTCAGCGACAAAACGACTGACAACAACCAGATCATTTTCATCGGCAATCTGCGCAAACTGTGGATTAATTTCAGAGCTGATATGTTCACAGGTAATCGGTACAACTGGCGCCCAAGCTTCTTTTAAAGAACCAAATAAAACGTCCAGCATAATTTTAATAATACTGGTTTCAGTGGGGGTAAAAAGACGACCCGGGGGTAACTTGTCAAAGCCGCGGCCAAAGCCACCAAAGAAATTATCTAGTGCGGCAAACACAATAGAGGGTTCAATAACCGCCATAGAATATCCGCGCAACGGATTTAAGCGAATGGTGTTAACCGATAAAGGCGCTGATAAATCCCTGACATATTCACCAAATTTCATAATCTGAACATCGGCCATATTGACCTTCGGCGTAGTGCGCAGCACTTCGAGCAGGCCGAGACGGAACTGCCTAATAAAGCGCTCATTGATCATATCAATGGCACCAATATTGACACCCAGCGAGGAGTCCTCATTGGTCAGGTCGTGGCGCAGAGCGTTGATGTCACTGTTGAGTCCTGTGTCGGATTCTATGGAACCGTCTTGAAGTCCAGCAGTTAATGCATCGAGCTCTTCCGCGGATAATAAATTTTCACTGTCAGCCATTGTGGCCCTCACCGTCTATTAGGTCAGCGTTTTATAGTCAGTTACTGAACAACAAACTCAGTAAAGTAAACCGCTTCAATGCCGCCAAAATCTTCTAGTGATTCAAGCACGGCATTCATTTCAATTTTTAAACTGGCGGCGAGATTAGTCTGAAATTCAGCGTCAGCAATATCCGCCTCGGTAACTTTCCGCATAGCCGCAAGCATGGCGAAACGCAGAGGGAAATCGTGCTTTTCGACATTGTTTACCACACGGTCATCGTAGTGGGTCATGATCGCAACAGTGGCCTGCATCACTTTTCGTGAATTGGCAACATTGGCCACTAGGGGCTTGGGCAACTGGAAGTAGGATTGCTCAAAGCGGGTCAATTCTGGCGAGTCCTGTTTTACTTTATCGGGACCAGCAGCAGCGGCTTCAGCAGCGGCGGCCTGGGCGGCAGCTTCCGCTTCTAGCTCGGCAATAGCCTGCTCTGCATCAACATTGTTGTCGGCATCAAAAAAGCCACTGGCGAAAAGTGTTGCACCAATGGTTATGCCAAGCAGAAGGATAATACCGACCACTATGACGATAATTTTTATAAGAGGGCTTTTGGCTTTCTCTTGATCTTCTAGTTGCTCTTCACTCATTGCTAATCCTCATCAATTCTTTTCCACTCACTGCTGTGAGGGGATCTACACAAGTACATTCAAACCATTAGCGGTAATGCTCTGGTTTGCTTTCGGGCTGTCAGTCTCAATTTCTGAGGATGATCGCTCGTTCAATGCTTCGGCGGCTCTATCAGAAGCTGTCGACTTTCCGTCAGGTGCTCCCTGATTTGCCTCGCCTAAGTTCTTATAAGCAGTTTCCGTGCCATGTTCTTGAAATGCCTCGCGCAACCTTGGCATACCTTCGTTAATTAGATCCCTTGTGGTGGCGTTGGCGGTGATAAAACGCGCTTCAAGCTCGCCATTTTTCATTTCTAATTGCACTTCTACACGCCCTAAACTCCTAGGGTGTAGCTCCATTTCAACATGCCAGGAGCCTCGCTGTATCTGGGCGGTAAGGCGCTTGCCGAGAGCATCGGTCAACTGTCGCGAGAGCTGCATAAAATCATCTTGGCGGCGTAGCAGATCCTGTTTCAGCTCGTCAGCTCCACTGTCAGCCGACAGCTCGCCAGTGATATTGGCTGTGGTCGCCGGGTTCAGAGTCGCAGGACCTGCGGTCTGGCCTTCCACAACAATTGGTGCTGCAGCGAGGGGCGCGGCTACTGAAGTTACCCCGGAGCTGCTCAATGCCAGTACCCTGCTTTGATCGAGATTAATCGCATCGAGCTTGGTTGGCAGCACATTGAGACTCTCGCGAACCTGCTGTTTGAACACCTGAGCTATCTTTGGCTCGATGATCAGCTTGGCCACTTGAGACTGGGTCTTGGGCATTTCCGACTCAAGGGCCAGTTTAGCACCTGCAAGGATCGAATTAGGCTTTATATCAAGGCTATTCTTTCCTAGGCTATTCTTTCCTAGACCATTTTTATCGAGGCTATTTCCAGCCAAGCTACTTCCACCAAGACTATTTTTATCACCCCCAGATTGTGCCCCAGAAAGTTTGCCCTGCTCCACTGACAGCTGCTCGACTCCAAGGGCTTTGCCACTGGCTGCTGCAGAAATCTGTTCAGCCTGCATGCGCTGTTGATCGCTGATAAATTTGCCGGTTTGCAGGGCGAGTTTCGGCTGGGTTTTGGCGAGTTTCTGGTGTTCTGGGTTAGGTGAGGATCCTGGCCCTGTGGGGGCTGGAATATGGGCAGCACCGCTACCCTGCATAAGCGAGTTGGTTTTCCCCACCTGCAACCCAAGGGCCATAGGATCCATGCCCTGAGCTTGGGCAAAGGCGATAAGGCCCTCGTCTGTTGGCTCGGCGCCGCCGACAATTAGTGCGGTGCCGCCCTTGAGTGTGCGGCTGGACATTAGGGTTTCAGGGCCGGCTTCTCCGGCAGGCACTTTTGAGGGCTCAGCAAGCGGCACTGTATTGCCACTTTTGGCCGCTTTTAGCTTTGCCACTGCATCGCTCATCAGCGCTAAAAAAGGCTCGGGGCTGTCTGCGGCATTATCTTCTACCTGCTCTGCAGACGCCGCGGGCCTTGGTGTTGACGGCTTCGCTATATCTAGCAGAATGTTTTTGGAGTCGAGCATATTAGAAATTTATCCTGTCCATATCCTAGTTACAGAGGATATTTGCAAGAGACATGCCAATAATTTTTATGCTTTGAGGTTTACCCCTGCTGGGACTTTATCCTTGGGGCAAACAGCCCGGCTCTGGGCTCTTGATTACGAACTCTCGATTGCAAACTCTGGGCTAAGAGATACGGGCGCGGAAGTTGTGCTGCTGAATAGCCTGGGCATCGATATTGCGGGTTTCCAGAGACCGTGCTTCGCGCTGCTGTTTCTCTTCGGCGCGGGTGGCAAGATGATCGACTTTCATACGCTCGCGCTCGGCGTTAATCAATATCTGACGGGCCAATTGGAATTCGATATCAATGCGCTGCTGTTCAACTTTGGCGCGGGTTTTCAGCTCCTGTAGCTGAACAATAAAATGCCGATAGTTATTCACTTCGGTGGCGCCGTGGTCGCGCTTTTGAACTGCGTGCAGCTGCTGGTTGTAGTCCAGCAGTAGTGCAGCGACTTTCTCTTCCTGTAACAGGGCGTTTTCCCGGCGACGGTTGATCTCCGCGAGCTTTAGTCGCGCATCGGAAACTCCGCGCTCGGCTTTGGCAAGTAGTGCTGACCAGACTGTTTTCATGAGTTCCCCTGAGCGGTTAGTTGCATAACAATGGCCTGACTCTGATGCAGGGGTATGGATTCTTCGCTGCCCTGTCGCAGAATTGCTTCCATGCCGGGACGCAGGCGAATGGCTTCATCGAGATCGGGATTGGTGCCCGCTTCGTAGGCGCCCACCTGAATCAGGTCTTCATTCTGTTGATAGAGGGTCCAGAGTCGGCGGAAGCGGTTGGCCGCTTTCAGCACATTGCTATCGACTAGGTTGGGCATCACTCTGGAGATCGACCCCGCCAGATCGATCGCCGGATAATGGGCGGCATCGGCTAGGGCACGAGATAATAGTACCTGACCATCGAGGGAGGCTCTGGCGATATCGACAATCGGGTCGCTGCGGTCATCACCTTCGGCGAGCACCGTGTACATGGCGGTAATCGAGCCGTGACCTTTGCGACCGACACCCGTGCGCTCAATTAGGCGCGGCAACATGGCAAACACCGAGGGCGGATAGCCTTTTGAGGTTGGTGGTTCGCCAATGGCGAGGCCTATTTCACGCTGGGCATGGGCAACTCGGGTGAGGCTGTCGCAGAGCATCAAGACATTTTTTCCGCGATCGCGGAAGTATTCGGCAATCAGATGGGTTAGGTAGGTAGCCTTGAGGCGCAGTACCGGAGAGATATTGGCCGGTGCGGCTACCACTACGGACTTGGCCAGCCCCTCTTCGCCGAGGGTGTGCTGAATAAATTCCTGCACTTCGCGACCACGCTCACCGATCAGACCAATTACCACAACATCCGCTTCGGTATTGCGGGTCAACATGCCTAACAGAACACTTTTGCCGACGCCGGAGCCGGCCACCAGTCCAATGCGCTGACCCTGCCCTAGAGTCAGGCAGGTATTGATGGCTTTGATGCCGGTGTCGAGAATTTTATTGATCGGGCCTCTTTCCATCGGATTGATCGCCAGACCTTCAAGACCCAGTTGATCGCTGTAAGCGATTGGACCGCCACCATCGAGAGGCTCACCGAGACCGTCGACAACCCGCCCCAGCATGGCTTCGCCCAGAGACGCCTTGGCGTGGTGGGAGACTACCCAAACACGGGCTCCCGGACCTATGCCAACCGGCTCTGAAAAGGGCATTAAATAAAGGGTGTCGTCATTAAAACCGACAACTTCCGCATCCACTACGGTGCCCATATCGACATTTTCGACTCGGCAATGTGCGCCTAGGGGAGCGATAATACCCTTGGCTTCAAGGGTCAGACCCACCACTCGGATAAGCTTGCCACTGAGAATCGGCTGCGGAACTTTTAACGCGGCGAGCTGACTGTCGATGGCGCTGGCAAAATCACGCATCGGGGTTCTCATCGTCAATGTCTGGATTGCTTTCTGTGCTGGGCTTGTCGGTAGAATCAGCCAGGGGCGCTGCTCCAGACTCTGCCACTAGATCTGCAGCCAAATCCTCAATAATGGTTCCATCCAGCGCTTCATCGGCGTCACTTGGGGCCGCGGTCTGAGGCTGTTTGGCTGTGGATTTCGGCGCCGACTGGTGCTCTGGCAGGCCGAGCAATTTTTCACTGAGGGCGGATAGCCGCGTTTCAATAAGATCTTCAACAGCGCTGTCATCCATAGTGATTCTGACACTGCCACGGCTTAAATTAGGATCGATACGCAGGCTAAGATGATCTGTGTCACTGCTTAGGTGAGCAGTGAACTGTGCGTGATCAGCGGCATTGAGAACCACCACTATAGGCCCCTCACCCTGCTGCTCAATATCTTTGATGGCCTCTTCAAGCAGCCGCTCGATTACCGCGGTGGACTGGGTCAATTCCCCACGAACTAGCTGCTCTGCCAAATGCAGGGCAAGCTTTTTTAAAGGCTGATAAAAATCGCTGTCCGCAGTTTGAGCACTGCGCAGAGTTTCCGTGAAGGCCATAAACTCATCTCTGGCGCTGGCCCACTTGCCCTCGGCTTCGATCATGGCTTGCTGATAGCCCTGGTCGAAGCTTTCACTGCGCGCCTGATCCAGTGCTAGCTGGTCAAAGGATGGCGGTGGCGGTTCAATTTCTTCAGCCACTGCTGCGGTATCCTCTTCCGCAACCTCTGCCTGTTCGGCAGTGGCTGCGTCTTCATCCTCGCTTGCATCCAGAACCTCAGGATCGGTGTCCCCTGGTAGTACTGTGGGCGTCCACAGTTTAAATTCTGGTTCGCTCTCAACGTTTTCTGACTGTGACCACTGCGCCGAGGCAAAAGCTTTAGCTTTGCGGCCGGCACTAATCAGTTCGTTGAGCCGCCAGCTCACTGATGAGTCAGCCTTAGGCTTTGATTTAGTTGCAGATTCAGCTGCAGGTTCGGATTCAGAGCTAGACAAAGTCATCCCCTCGTCCAGCAAGTACCAACTCGCCTTTATCCGACAACACTCTAGCGAGACGCATAATGTTCTTCTGTGCGTCCTCAACATCAGTGATTCTGATGGGCCCTTTGGCTTCCATATCATCAAGGAACATAACCTTGGCACGCTGTGACATATTGCCGAGGAATTTATCGCGAACCTCTTCATCGGCACCCTTAAGTGCGGTCATCAAGAGATCAGATTCGACACTGCGCATCAATACCTGAATCGCGCGGTTATCGACGCCAGCAAGGTTGTCAAAGGTAAACATGCTGTCCTGAATTTTCAGTGCCAGCTCTTCATCGAGGTTAGAGACGCCGCTCATAATGGCGGTTTCCAAATTGACCTTGGTGAAGTTCATAATTTTCGCAGCGGTTGAAACGCCGCCAAAGCTAGAGGATTTGGCCGAGGAGCTGCTGCTAAACTGCTGCTTCATAATGCCTTCCAGTTCGTCCATTGCCGATGGCTGCACGGTCTCAAGACTGGCGACACGTTGCATAATTTCTGCGCGGTTTTCCGGCGGCAAAAAGTTCAATACATCCGCTGCTACATCGTATTCCAGCACTGAGAGAATAATTGCCACAACCTGAGGATGTTCTTCGCGGATCATATCGCCGATTGAACGGGCATCCATCCAGCGCAAAATCTCCAGTCCTTTGCTCGATGAGCCGGGCATAATGCGGCCCAGTACCGTGGCGGCTTTATCTTCGCCAAGGGCGCGATTAAGAACTTTTTCAACATAGTCGCCAGTGCCGAGGCCGAGGCTAGTCTGCTGTTTAATAGTGACAACAAAGTCGTCGAGCACAATATTCACCGCTTCCTGACTGAGGTCGGCAACGCCAACCATCGCTGAACCTAGAGCCTGAACTTCTCGCGGGCTTAGGTAGCGAATAATGTCCGCGGCCTGCTGCTCACCGAGTAGCAGCATGATCACTGCGGATCGGTCGGTGCTGGTTAAGCGACTCAACTCTTCTTGCAGGGCTTCGGAAATGGGTACCGGTGCTGCAACTGGTGCGTCTTTTGTTTGGGGTTCTGCCATTTTATCTCTCCTCGCCGACTTATTCGGGACGAATCATTTTCTTAAGTACGTTGGCGACTCGGCCGGAATCTTCAGCAACCAGCAGTCGCACTAGCGCCACTTTGTCGTCGTAGGTATTCGCCGTATCCAACATCTCCGCGGAGATAGTTGATTTTTTCGGCTTCAGTTTAGCTTTAATATCTTCTAGCGACTCACCGTCGCCCATTTCAATCAGGCGCAGCTCTTGGTCGTTGAGTTCACCGTCTTTATTGCTGGTTTCCGTATCTTCCGCAAGGCTTTCAATATCTGCCGGCAGGTAAGCTTTAATCACTGGGCGGATGATGCCAAACAGTATGAACAGGAATACCGTGGCCGCGCCGAGGCTCTTAATCGCACTGATAGTCTGAGCATTCTCATACCAGTCGACTTCTGATTCAAAGGGCACTGGTTTTTCAAACTTAGCGGAGACAATAGTGACTATGTCACCGCGATCGCCGTTGTAACCAACCACGCCTTTGACCAGATCGGTAAAGCGCTCCAGTTCAAGCTCAGAGAATTTCTCCGCCGCTCCGGCTGTACCGCTGGCGTCACCATTGGCGTCGAGACTCGACTGGGCCATAGGCTCATTGATCACTACCGCTACAGAGATACGTTCGACACTGCCGCCCTGACGTTTAACGTGGCGTACAGTGCGATCCATTTCATAATTTCGGGTGGTAGTGCTGCTGGAGGTGCGCATACCGGAACCACTGCCCTTGGAGTCGAGCTGACCATTGACGATGGTGCTTGGCTGGGCCGGCACTGTATTGGTGGTGGCGCCGGGTACGCCCTCGGCGAGCTGAGTTCCATCCTGATCTAAGGAGAGCACTTCAGAGCGCGCTTTGGGGCCATTGTTATTGCCGTCATATTCTTCATAGGTGGATTCTTCTTCGGTGTAATCAATCTGAATATCCACTTCGGCGCGCACATTACCCATGCCCACAACAGGCATCAAGAGTGCGTCAATACGGTTGCGATAGGTTTCTTCGAGTCGCTGCTTATGTTCCATTTGAGCAGAGTTAAGCTGCATCGAGGCAAAATTATTGGCATCGGTAAGCAACTTGCCGCGCTGATCCACCACCACAACATCTTCGGCAGCTAGATAGGGAATGCTGGAGGACACCATGTGGGTTATGGCTTCGACCTGAGAGCGGGAAACCTGTCTGCCGGGATAGGGGGAAACCACAACTGAGGCTTTTGCCGGTGTTCTGTTGCGCACAAAAACACTCTGCTTGGGCGAGGCTAAATGAACTCGCGCGGAGCGAATGGTATTGATCTGGGTAACACTGCGTGCCAGTTCTTGCTCCATAGCCGAGACATAGCGCACCTGCTCCATAAACTGGCTGGAGGTCATCGAGGCTTCATCTGTTAAGCCGCTGATACCACCAGTGGTGCCCTCTTGGGGCAGGCCCCGGGAGGCAAGAAAAATACGGGCTTCGTGATAGCGTGAGTCGGGGACTTTTAAGTCGCCAGTGGCGCTGTCGATGCGGGCGTTAAAGTCAGCGCCGGAGAGTGCTTCGAAGGCCATCTGTCGATCTGCCTCGGAGAGTCCGGGGTACACCGCGCGATAGATCGGATCCTGCATCCAGGAGTAAGCGATAAGGAAAACCGCCACACTCAAAAAAGCAATAATCGCTGGCATCGCTTTGCGCACCGCGGGCTGAGCTAAAACCTCGCTGACATTCGGCAAGCTGACGCTAGTGTTGACCGCGGGCTGATTGGCTGGGGGCTGCGCAGATGGCTGATCGGTCTGAGCCATTGCACCAGGTGCGCCGGCGACTGCGGGAGCCATATTTTGAGTTGTTGCTGCTGTGGTTGCCATTTCTTATATCTCTTTATGCGTTCTTTAGACGGGCATGTTCATGATGTCTTCATAGGCTTTAAGCACTTTGTTGCGTATCTGCAACGTTGCTTCAAAGGCCAGAGATGACTTCTGCATATTCATAACGACATCGGTGAGAGGCATATCCTCTCCTCGCTCATAGGCTGCGCGTGAGGCTTTCGACGTCATCTGGGCACTATTCACTTCATTCAGTGCACCTTTAACGGCATCGGCAAAACCACCACTTGTGGCGGACTGGGCATCAACTCGCTCTGTAGCGGAGAGATTAACGCCCTGAGCGGCCTGAGCCTGGTACTGTCGAATCTGACTCAATAGCGATTCAACATTGCCGGCATTTACGGGACTAACCATGACTGACTCCTTTAACGTGCGTAAGCACGGGTAACATTAATACCCTGCTCGCGCAGTCTCTGTAATTTGTGGCGCAGTGTTCTTGGGCTGATGCCTAACTGCTCGGCGGCGTGCTCACGACTTTTTGAGCCATTTAGTGCACCCATAATCGCTTGCCACTCGCTGTGCTTTACCGTTTCATTTAAACCCTCAGCAGCGGCTTGGGGCGCTGCCCACTGGCTGTGACTGTCTGCGACTGAGGCGGACATGGGGGCAGCAGATTGAGCAAAGCGCAGCTCGTTACTGGGGCGACGGTCAAGGCTGTCGGCCAGTTGAATATCGTCAAACAGAAGATGCTGCACATCGATGGGCGCGCCGTTGGCCAAGACCATGCCGCGAACCAAAACATTCTGCAGTTCGCGCACATTTCCGGGCCAGCGATAGCTCTCTAAGCTGAGCTGGGCGGCGCGGGTAAGGCGCAGTGCGTGACTATCACCGCTCTGCTGGCTTAAGAACTGATCAGCGAGAGGAAGAATATCTTTTGGCCGCTCACTCAAAGAGGGAATGGCAAGTTTAAAGGCAGTTAGACGGAAGTAGAGGTCTTCTCTAAAGGTCTGCTGTGCAATGGCGGCTTTAAGATCGCGGTTGGTGGCGGCGATAACGCGAATATTCAAGTCGATGGCCTTTTGTCCACCGAGTCGAACCACCGAGCGCTCCTGCAAAATGCGCAGCAGTTTGGCCTGCAGATGAAACGACATTTCGCCGATTTCATCGAGGAAAATAGTGCCGCCCTGAGCCTGCTCAAATAAGCCCGGCTGTACCTTTGAAGCACCGGTAAAGGAGCCTTTCTCGTGACCGAACAACATATCTTCAATCAAATTTTCTGGCATTGCCGCGCAGTTAAAGGCGACAAAGGGTCCCTGATGTCGGGCTGAGGCATCGTGGAGAATCCGTGCCAGTACTTCTTTGCCGGCACCGGTTGGGCCGGTGACCAACACGGTCACATCAACTTGGGCAACGCGTTCAGCAAGGGCAAGCAGATTGCGGCTCACCGGATCGGCAAACACAAAGGCTTGCTGGGAATTGGTTTTCGCTGGCTGACACTGAGCCAGATCTAGGACTTCGGACCACTCTGCAGCGTCAAAGGGGCCGGTTGAAATAACACTCAAGGCACCTTCGCGCATGGCGCGGATGCCAAGCTCAAAGTTGCTGCGCTCAACCCGGGCAACAATTGGCGCGGCACTGCTGACCGCGGCCAGGCGCGCCTGCACCTGTTTTAGCATCTGGGTTGACTGGTTAAGGGTAACAACAATCATTTGGGCACTGCACAGGGTTGTATCTTCTAGCTCTGAGCCATCGACCTGAGTTATTGCCAAACCCTGCTCGGCAAACCACATCACCTCCGGCGGTGATAGCGGTCGATTCGAATCGAACCAAAGAACATCAATCATTTTGTGATTAGTCACGGTTGCTTACCTTTCCCCAATAAACGCGTTTATGTGTCTGTATGTACTGCGTGTTAAAGAGATAGCAATTTGCGTGCCAAACAAGGTTGTTCTTTAAATACAATGACTTAGCTAAAGAGTGGCAAGAAACCGTCAGCTTATTGCCACTGGCAACCAGTCGGCAATTTGACACCACTTAAGTTTGAGTTAGGGGTAGCTTCGGCAAGGTATTGCCACAATCCTGCCCGCTGAGGGCAATGGGAACAATAGGCACGCTATATGCGCCTCGGGAAAAAGACCGGTTACGCGCTGTCCGCAAGGCCGTGTTTATTGATTTTTTCAATCAGCGTGGTGCGCTGAAGATTGAGCATGCGTGCGGTTTTCGAGACATTGCCTTCGGCATTGCTCAGGGCGTGGCGAATCAGATTACACTCAATATCCAACAGATGCTGCTTTAGCTGCAATCCCTCCTCGGGGAAAAATCCACCCCCCTGGGAGAGTAAAATGGTCTGCTCAACATCATGGCTCAGCTGGGCATCATTAATCATCGCTAAGCTATCGGCCTCTGAGGCGCTATTGATGGCGTTGAGAATATCGCTGCTATCCGGTTCGGGTTCAGTGCTGCTAGTTAGAGAGCTGTTGGTTGGAGAGCTGTTGACTGGAGAGCTGTTAGCACCAGAACCACTGGCGGTTTTATTAACCGGCTTATTGGTCGCCGACAACCCGCTGGCCAAAGGGCGTTCAGCACCCTTTGCCGACCAACTGGCCAGAGCGCGAATGCCCGGGGGCACCATGCTCGGTATGACTTTGCACAGATCTACTTCCTGACCCGGATACAGGGATGAGTAGCGATCGACAAGGTTGGCTAACTCTCGGACATTACCGGGCCAGCTGTAATCCAAAAATAACTGCATAGAAGTAGGATGCAGTCGGATCGGCGGCTTGCCTTCAACCGCATGCTGCTTTGCAAAATACTCAAACAGCACCGGGACATCATCCACGCGCTGACTGAGGGCTTCAATTTCGATGGGCATAACATTCAAGCGATAGTAGAGATCTTCGCGGAATAGCGACTTCTCCATCAGGCCGACAATATCTTTATGAGTTGCCGCCAAGACACGCACATCGATCGGCGTCGACAGCAGCGAACCAACCGGATCAATCTGCCGCTCTTGCAACACACGAAGTAATTTGACCTGCAGGTCGATGGGCATATCGCCGATTTCATCTAGAAATAAGGTGCCTTTATTGGCCAGTTCAAAACGCCCTTTGCGATCGGAAATGGCGCCGGTGAACGCGCCCTTGCGGTGACCAAATAATTCACTTTCCAATAGGTCCCGTGGAATAGCACCACAGTTAACCGGAATAAACGGGCCGCCGGAGCGACTGGAGGATTCGTGCAAGGCGCGGGCAACCAGTTCTTTGCCGGTACCACTATCGCCGAGAATCAGCACTGTGGACTCACTCGGCCCAACCATTTCGATAAGCGTGCGCAGTTCTTCGATGGCTATGCTCTGGCCGATAATATTTTGCGAACTGGTCAAAAATTGCGTCTCATGTGATTGCAGCTAAGGGGCTGAAAATGTTTATTTCGTTATCACTGGCCGACACTATAAATAGGCCGCGCGTTACAGTATACCAATCTTCACGGCTCAGCCAACTAGCAGCGGAATATGCTTTGTAGAAAGCCTTAAAATAGATCGGCCAAGCATTGTCGCGGTCTATAAAGGGTCGTCAGGGTTGTCAGCGCTCGTGAATCTTTGACCGAACCCTTAGTACTGGCTAAGCTGTGTTTCAGAATAACCAGCTGGGTCTTTAGGGGGAGTGGTATTGGAATGCAGAAAATACGCGACGCTTTAATAGAAGTGGTGATCATTATTTTGATCGGCGGGCTGATTGGTGCCGTGCTGGCTCTGGTATCAAATCTATTCGTTATCGGTGTGCAGTGGTTTGGCCAACAGCGGGAAGCCAGCGAACTGCTGTCGGTGACCATTGGCAGCGACAGTATCTCTTTTTCCAGTGTGATTTTTCTGTGGGCTGCCGCCGCTGTGGTGGTGGTGTTGAAAACAGGTCTTGGCATTGCCCGCTGGGCTGGCCCTGCAGACTCTATGTATGCCGCCCATCAGGTCAATGAACCGCTGGATATCAAAACCGGACTGGCCTCGACTCTAGCCGCTTTTGCCTCAGCTAGCGGCGGCGGATCAGTGGGTCAGTATGGGCCGATTGTACATTTTGGCGCGACCATGGGTATCTGGGTTAAACGCTTTATCTCCAGTCGACTCTCCCATGAAATCTACCTTGGCTGTGGTGTGGCAGCGGCGATTTCCGCCGGCTTTAACGCGCCGATTGCCGGAGTAGTTTTTGCCCATGAGGCAATCCTTAGACACTTCTCTGTCAGGGCGATTGCGCCCATTACCGTGGCCTCGGTATCCGCAAGCGCGCTGGGAAATCAATGGTTTCCCCACACCACCACCTTTGAAATTAGTTCAGTGTTGCCACCTCTGGCGGAAGTGGTACCGGTATTGGTGATGCTGGCACCGGCCTTTGCATTGGTGGCAATCTGTTTTATGGCGGCGCTGCGCTACTCAGCCCAAACAGCTGCCAGAATGAATACTTCGCCAATGCTGTTGCCATTTATTGCCGCGACCATTTGTGGCTTGGTGGGGGTCTGGATTCCACAGATTCTCGGTCTTGGCATTTCCAGTATCAATGAAATGATCGCCGGTGAATTTGCTCTGTCACTGCTGCTAACGGTGCTGGTGGCGAAGCTATTAATGACTGCGCTATGCATTGGCTTTGGCTTGTTTGGCGGAGTTTTCTCCCCCTCGCTATTTATCGGTGTCGCCGCGGGCGCAGTGGCCGGTGAGCTGTTGATACTGTTTGGCTTTGCCGATATCGCCAGCATTATCAGTGTCGCCGGGATGGCGGCCGTAAGCTCTGCTGTGATCGGGGCGCCGGTATCAGCAGTATTAATTATTCTAGAGCTGACGCAGTCCTATGAATATGCGGTGGCGGCAATGATTGCGGTGATGGTCTGCAATCTGCTGACCAACCGCCTGTTTGGCAATTCATTTTTTGACCGGCAGCTGCTCGATCGCGGTGTAGATCTGCTAAAAGGCCGCGAGGCCATTGCCCTAAATCAAAAGACAGTGGGCCCCTTTGCCAGTGAGAATTATGTGCGCGCTGAGCCTTCGGTCACAGGGTCTGTGTTGCGCAAGGAAATGCGCAAGCGCGGTCACACCGAAGCTTACATTATTAAAAGTGACGGTCAGTTTTATGGCAAAGTTTCTATTTATGAAGTTATCGAAGCTGCCGATAATAGTATTAATGATTTTATCGATACGCGACCACTGACTCTCTTTACAGATGACAGTCTGGCGGAGGCGATGGTCAAGGTCAGCCAGTTTGTCGGTGAGAGCCTGCCGGTGGTCGATACGGCGAGCGGAGAGCTCTGCGGCAGTTTGGCGGAAGGCGAGCTATTCCAAGCGGTTATCGATGTACAGAGTCAGGCCCGGGGTCTTGAACGAGCCTAGTAAACCCTTTTTAGTGTTAGAGACATAGAGATAGAAACCCTATGAAACAGTTACAACTTGTCCTTTTATGCATCGCTCTGATTGGTGGTTCGGCTCACGCCGGCCCCTTTGAGGCGGGACTCAGTGCTCTGGATCGCGCCCACTATGCTACGGCGATGCGTGCCTGGCTTAAACTCGCCAATGAGGGGGCAGCCGAAGCACAGAATAATGTAGGCTATCTCTATGAGCAGGGTTTTGGTGTTTCACAAAATTACACTGAGGCGATGAACTGGTATAGGCAGGCCGCCGATCAGGGTCTGGCGGAGGCGCAACACAACATGGGGATGCTCTATTACCACGGCTACGGCGTGGCGGAGAATCAGCGTACTGCAGCCAAGTGGTTTAAGCGTGCAGCACTGCAAGAGCTGGTGGATTCTGAGTATATGCTGGGCCTCGCCTATCACGAGGGCAAGGGCGTCGAGCTGAATTATCAACTGGCCAAACACTGGTTTAAAAAAGGTGCTTTAAAGGCCTACGGCAATGCCCAGTTTATGTATGCCTTTATGCTACAGGCTGGCGCGGCTGAAAAGTCGAAGCCATTTGAAGCTCTGGCATGGAGTGAGGTGGCGCGGCTAAACGGTCAGGCGGCGACATCGGATATCGCAGATATCGCCAAACTGAAGCTGGATGACCAACAGATTGTCGCAGCGGAGATGGCGGCTAGAGGCTGTGTCGAGAGTGGCTATAGCGACTGCCCCTAAACCATTACTTTCAGTAAAGAGTTTAAATAAGAAATTAATAGAGAACTGAATAAAGAGCAAAGCTAAAACTAAATAAATAAAACGCCATTTAGCCCTAAAGAAATCCGAATAGATCCCGATTCTATTATTAAGCAACAGGAATTAGTTAATCGGAGATATCTAGCATGGCATTGAAAAACAAAGCGCTAAACGCATACCACAACGTACATGTCGGTTCTGCGGTTCCCTACGCAGATGGCGTTCAGCTTATTCAAATGTTATTCGATGGTCTGATTGATACTCTGGCGGTTGCCGAAGGCGAAATACAGCGTAAGAATATTCAGGAAAAATGCCGCGCATTAAATCGCGCCACGAGCATTCTCTATGGCCTGCAAGATTCTTTAGACTTTAAAAAGGGTTCGGATCTGGCGCGCAATCTCAGTGAACTCTATGAATATATGATTCGACGTGTACTGTTCGCCAACCTCCACAATGACATCAACGCTCTCAATGAAGTAAAAGGCTTGATCAACGAAATTCGCAGTGCATGGAAACTTTTGCCAGGCCTGTTAAAAGAACAGCCTATCGCTATGGCGTCATAGAAAGCGCGGCTTTAATTATCGAATTTTAGCCGCACTTTTTAATCGTATTCCCCAGAACAGCCACAGCCTCAGTATTGGTTGCGGCCTGTCACACAGTCCCCATATAACCTCCCCTCGCATGTGAATGCTGCTTGTATAGCAGCGTACATGCTCTTGACAGCTATCTTCTCTACATGGCATAACTGCGCGCAGGATAAAAAAATAGCCACAGGGGAGCACCAAAAAAATGATGCTGAGTCAGCAGAGGGTTATGGCGATCCTCAACAAGAGCAATGGTGGTGATCGCGCCAGTCGCAGCTGCGATATGTTTCTGTCGATACTAATCGTACTTAATTTAATTGCCGTTTGCCTCGAGTCGGTTGAGAGTTTTAATAGCCTCTATCGAACACCACTGATTATCTTTGAAGCGGTTTCGGTAAGCATTTTCCTGATTGAATACAGCTTGCGTATTTGGTCTGTGGCCGCGGATCAAGAGAACAAAGCGGCCACCGCAAGTGGCCGGCGGTTTAATTATATCTTTAGCTTTACCGGTATTATTGATCTGTTGGCAATTCTACCCAGTATCTTGCCGCTGCTCATGGGCGGTGTCGATTTGCGCTGGTTGCGAGTCTTGCGTCTGGTGCGCTTGCTAAAGATTTCCCACTACTCTTCTGCCCTTGAAGATTTGTTTTCTGCTATCTATCAAGAGCGCCGCTCATTTTTTGCCGCACTCTACCTGATGGGTATTGCGCTGTTTTTATCCAGCTCGCTGATGTATCTCGCCGAGTACGATGCGCAGCCGGAAAAGTTTGCCTCGATTCCCCAGACTATGTGGTGGGCGCTGATTACCCTGACCACTGTGGGCTATGGTGATGTCTATCCCATCACCCCCCTGGGACAGAGCATTGGCGCCCTTACCGCTCTCTTAGGTGTCTGCACTGTGGCCCTGCTCACTGGTATTGTGGCCTCGGCATTTTCCAATCAGATGGCACGCCGGGAAGCTATTTTTGAAGCTGAGATCGCCTCGGCCCTGAGTGATGGCATTGTCACTGATGATGAGCAGTGCCATATTGAGGAGTTGCGCGAGAGATTTAAGATTACCGAGGAGCATGCCAAGGCAATCTTTGCACTGATTGAAGAAAAACGCGGTGGCTAGCTGCCGTCAATAATGACTTCGATGCGACGGTTTTTTGAGCGCCCCGCTGGGGAGTCATTGGGCACCAGTGGTTTGGTGTCGGCCAATCCTGTCACCGTGACACGACCCTCTCTAATGGTCGAGCGATCGAGGAGATAATCCGCTACGGCGGCTGAGCGGGCTGCAGAGAGATCCCAGTTGGACTTAAAGCGCTCGCTAAAGGCCATAGGTATATTGTCGGTATGGCCCTCGATGGTAATCAGGCCCGGGCCATCTGTAATCGACTGACCGACCTTGTCGAGCAGGGGTTTGAAGCTCGGCTGTAAGTCGGCATAACCACTGCGGAAAGAACCGCGCTCGGTGAGTCGCACAATGACCTTGTCTCCATCACGCTCCACTTCAGCTAAGCCCTGAGCAATCTCATTGGAGAGCCGCGCGCGAATCTTGGTATATTGATCGGCAATGGCCTTTTCACCCGCTTCATTGCCACGACCACTTAGATCTCCGGAGAGCGTCTCGGGGGAGGCTTCCACTACTTCAATCTGTGACTTGACCTCGGCCTGAGCGTTAGCGACCTTGGCATAAATCTCTAGGTCAGTCTGCATCAGTTTGGCGCCAGACTTGCTCTTATTGGCTTCGCCCTGCCTGCCGCTCTTCGCCTCTGTTACCACCTCCACAACCAACTTCTTGTCTTTAATGGTGATTTTAACTTTGCCCTCGGCAATCTCTTTGGCCAATGTTTTTTGCAACAGTTCAACATCGGCATTGGTATCAAAGTCATTCTTTTTCAGCTGGTCTTTTAACACTGGCTCTTCCGGCTGAGGCTCTGAGGTTGTCTGTTCCTGAATCACATCTAACAGAGTCGGATCGACCTTGGCGGTGATGTACTGCTTGGCAATAATATTGTCGGCGGTGGGCTGTTCCACTGTGGGGACAATTTTCTGCACACCAAACTTGTCGTTCATGGAGCCACTGACTTCTTTGAACTTGGGCACATTCATATGGGCAAAGGAGAGAATCAAAACAAAGAATGCCATCAGCAATGTGGCCATATCGGCAAAGGTTGCCATCCATGCCGGCGCGCCGCTTTTACAGGGGGGGCAATCCGCTTCTTCCGCGGGTTCCTCTGGCGGTGGCGGCGGTAAATCTATTGCTTCCTCGCCCGCACCTGGCTCAGATACGCCCTCTTCACCTACAGCCTCTTCGACTACAGTCTCTTCAGCAGCGCCCTCAGTTGGCTTGATGTCTTCTAGTTCTTCGGCCATATCAACAGCCTCCCGACATTGCAGGGAATACCATTAAAAAAGCGACAATGAGATATCTCGGTTGTTTAAGAGCCATCGACGATCACCTCAATACGGCGATTGCGAGCGCGGCCCGCAGCGGTATTATTTGTTTCAATAGGTCTGGTATCGGCAAATCCAGCGACGGTGATAGAGCCCTGATCAAGCTCAGAGTTCTGAGCAAAAAAGTCAGCCACTGAGGCTGAACGTGCCGCGGAGAGATCCCAGTTGGAATTAAATCGCTCACTAAAGGCCACCGGAATATTGTCGGTGTGGCCTTCGACTCGCACTTTGCCTCGGGTTGCTGACAGGGAATTGCCAACACGGGTCAACAGACCGGCAAAACCCGGCTGCAGATTGGCACTGCCTGAAACAAAGGAGCCCTGACTGGCAAGGCGCACAATAATCCGGTCACCCTCGCGCTCTACTTCGGCGAGTCCACTTTGAATATCCGCGGCTAGGGACATGCGGATCTGCTGAAATTGATCGTCAACATCCTGCCGCCGCTGGTCTGCGCTGCCGCCGGATGATTGGCTGCTGTCGCTGTCTGACTGAGCGCCGCCACTCTGGTCACCAGAGGCCATAGACTGTTTGCGCACTTCAATTTCGGTGGAGATACTCGACTGCAGATCAACCACTTTCGATGCCACTTCAATGGTCACCTGACTCACTGGGCCGCCGGCGCCTTCGCCGGAATCGTTTTTGTCCTGACCGCCACTGCTGCTGTCGGAGCGCAGCTCAACCACAACCTTATTATCTTCGATGCTGACAGACACCTGACCCTGCTCAATCTGCTCGGCAAGGGCCTCTTGGACACTGCGGAACTCTTGCTGGGTTTTAAAATCAGCGGTTTTTTCCTCGGTTTTTTTAACAATAAACTCTTGGGTAATATCTTCCGAGCGCTGACGTTTTTGGTCTATCACAGTGGGTTCGGCCAGTGCTGGTGTGTACTCCTGTTTCACCAAACTAGTGGCGGTGGGAATAGCAATTTTGGGGACGATACGAGCAACACCAAAAGCCGACCTGAGAGAGCCGGCGATCTGCTTGTATTTGGGTACATTGACTTCGGCAAAGGAGAGCAGCAAAACAAAGAACGCCATCAACAGGGTGGCCATATCGGCAAAGGTCGCCATCCAGGCCGGCGCCCCGCCCTTACAGGGTGGACATTCGTCAGCCGGCGCCGGGGCTGGCTCCTGTACTTCGCCCCCCGCTGCGTCCTGTTCTAGTTCTTGGTCTTCTGCCATGGTCTCAGTTACGCAGCAGCAAGTTTGGAGCGAGCTTTCGGATCGAGGAAGGAGCCGAGGAAGTCACTCAGTACACGGGGGTTACCGCCATCCTGAATAAACAGTATGCCTTCGATAATCAGTTCATTATTAGCCGCTTCTAAGTCCGCCTGATTCTCTAATTTCATGGCGATAGGCAGACAGATCACGTTGGCCAAGATAGCACCGTACATGGTGGTCAGTAGAGCAACTGCCATGGCTGGACCAATGGACTTGGGATCGCCCATATTGCCGAGCATCTGTACCAGCCCAATCAAGGTTCCGATCATCCCCATTGCCGGGGCAATTTCACCCCAGGCAGAGAATATTTTCGCCCCCCGAGCATGTCGCATCTTGGTGCTGGCCAACTCTCTATCCAGTGAGCTTTTGATAATCGTGGCATCGGTGCCATCGACTAACATGGATACCGCTTTGGAGAGAAATGGATTGGCGATCTCCTGGCCTTCTAGGGCGATCATGCCGTCTTTTCGCGCGATCGTGGCAAGCTCTACAATTTGCTCAATCAATGTAGCTGGTTCATCGAGCTTATTTTTGAAAGTTTTGCCCATCACGCCCACTGCACCCAGAAACTCTCCAAGGGAAGAGCGGAACATAACAACCATGATCGAACCACCGACCACGATTAGCAGCGATGGGGTATCGATAAATGCGGCCATGTCGTCGATCGCCATAAAAATCAAACCGAAGGCGCCTAGCAGGCCAATAATCGTTGCGAGATCCATGAATATTCCTTACACATTTCAAAAATTTCTGCCATCTGACCCAGAGGTAAAACGGCGATAATATTGTTGCTTACATTTTTCGATCAGCCTGCGCGGCTAGATCTAATCCCTTTGCTGCGGTCGGCAAAATACACTTTCTGAGTGCCTGTCTCTATATATCGGCAGCTCTGTAAAAATATTGAGGATTGTTAATAGCGCATTTACATTGCCCACTGTGATTCATCACCGAAACGCCAGTTTCGGGTATCAAGCACAGGCACAAGCTTTTATTAGATCGGCTTAACTAGAGTTTTGCCCCCAACTGCCGATTATTAACAAATGGTGTCTTACAGCAAATTAAACGCTGAGAGATATAGTAAGCTATGCTTATATAGTAGTGTAAATACATATTTGGAATAGTTCGATAGGGCGCGACACTCAGCACTGAGAGTTAACATCAAAGGGCTATGTCCATTCAGTTATCAGGAGGCTACACCGTGATTTCGAGATTAAGTAAATTGCCCGGCCGCAGAGTTTTGTCACTGTTATCCGGCGCGACCCTGTTACTGATGCTGAACAGCTGCGGTGATTATCGTAGTGTCGAAAGCTGCGCCGATAGTATTGCTCGGGGTGACAAAGGTCGCTTTGAGGTAAATAACGAAGGCTTCGCCAAAGATACTGAGAACGATATTATCTGGTATCGCTGCTCTGCTGGTCAGCGCTATTCAAATTTCCGCTGCAAAGGGGAAATACTCTATCTCGAGTGGGACGATGCTATGGCCTATGCCGAGGAGTTCTCGGAGAAGTCCGGAATTACCTGGCGTGTACCCACGGATAGAGAAATGCAGTCGGTCACCGAAGAGTCCTGCGTGGCCCCTGCGATCAATCACAATGTGTTTCCCGAGATCGATGTGGCAAACCATTGGACCTCAAGCAAAAGCTTGCATCAGGATGTGTTTCGCTGTGCAGTAAACACCTATAGCGGCCGTCTGTCTTGCCGTCAGGCACGGAAAATCGCCCAGCCCTTTATGCTGGTGCGAGACGAGTAAGCAAGGTTACTTCAGCGGCGGTTTTGGCTGAAAACTCAGGCACTTGGTGCCATCGATCTGAGCCACTGCGAGGCACGGCAATATCTTCGATTTAAAGCCCATAGCTTGGCAGCCGTAAGGAGTTTTCGGCTGATGGGTTATCTGGAAATGACGACAGCCCCAGCAATCAATCTTTGTTTTTTCTGGCGGCATCGATCTTAGGTTTCCAAAATTCATGATAGGCCTTCCACAGAATGGTGCAGACCAACATCACGCCAATTAGCGTGGAAAATATATTGGTTAGGTCATAGCCTTTGAGTCGGCTGACTTCCGGCCTGATCCACATAATTAGAATGATCGGCACTGCAACTAACAGATAGATGCGGATTAATTTGCACACAGCACAGGGCGGCTTTTGCTTTTTCTCCTGCATGATAAAACGCTCCTCTCGGCATTTTTAAGAGCCCTATTCTATCAGCTTTGCGCTCTGGGCTGCGATGCGAAAGCGCGCCACCTGTTGGTCGGGCAAAAAGTAGTTGAGTCCAGTATTGATCGTCAGCTGTTGCCCCGACTGTAGGTCTTTACTCAGATTGATGGTTCTAGTTTGGCTCTGGCCATTTTGACCTAGGGGGCCTTCAATCTTTAGCACAATGCTGCGCATGGCCCGGGAGCTGGTATTCACCACAGTCACCAACAGCGCCCCTTTACTGCTGACCGCCTGACTAAAGGCTAAAAAAGTATGCGGCTGCAACTGCAAGTTGACCTGTTGGATTTTGGCGCGACTCTGATTGCCTAACTCTCCACGATCCTGAGCTGCCTGCTGGAAATAGCTCTGAGCCTGCTGATACTGTTTGCTATCCAGCGCTAACTCCCCCAGATAGTAACTGGCGGCGGCGGTAGGTAATAAAGTATAGCTGCGCCTGAGGTCGATCTCGGCAGCGCTTTTCTTACCCTGCTTGTAACGCACAATACCCCGCGCCAAGTAGGGACTAAACAGCCCATCATTTTTGGCAATTGCCGTGGTGTAAGATTTCTCTGCATTACCGGGCTTCTCAAGCATGGTCCAAGCCTGACCCCGCAATAGCCAGAACTGTGCCTCTGCCGACTGCAGGGCAACTGCCTTGTCCAAATGCTTAATGGCCAGGGCCGGCTCTTCGTCAGCCAGAGCCTGAGTAGCCAGCTTTTCCGCAGCATAGGCTGGGGCATCTGCAGTCAGCTGGGCGATAGCCTGTTGATAGCGCTGGCGATAACGCTCCCCGGGAGCAAAGTCCCCGACGCGCAATTTATTGGCGGCGACCCGCTGAGCTGAGGGTGGATGGCTGGCAAATAGGCCACTAAAAAAATCGGCTTCCCGGGACTTACTGAGCTCCACAAAGGTCTCCTGCAATTCCACTGCCCCCTGCACTTCATAACCGGCTTTGGCCATATAACCCATGCCGTAATAGTCGGATTCCAGCTCATCATCGCGGCCGTACTTTGCCATCCAGGCCGCGCTGCCCAACTGCGAGGCCATGCCATAGAGTTGCTCGCCAGGCTGACCCTGCACAGCGACACCCACAGCAGCCACGCCAATATTGGCCAGTGTTCCCGTAGTCATCTGGGTTGCGCCGTGACGGGCAGCGGCGTGGACAATCTCATGGCCAAGCACGGCGGCGAGCTGCGCCTCGTCTTCGAGCAGCACTAACAGGCCAACATTAATCGCGATTTTGCCCCCGGGCAGTGCCCAGGCATTGGGTACTCGATTGTTGAGTACAATAAATTCGTAAGGTAGGTCTGGGCGATCACTGACCGCGGCGAGTTTCTTGCCAACGCCGCGGATATAGGTTTGCAGCGCCGGGTCAAGATAGTAGTCACCACCCTGAGATTGCCGCGAAGGGGCATAGTTTTTCTCGCCTATGGCAACTTCCTGTTGCGGCGAGATAAAGGATAGCTGACTTTTACCTGTCACCGGATTGACTGAACAGCCCGCTATTATCAGGGACACTGCAAGTGCCACAAATCCATTTCGCATTCTTTGCCTCCGTCGATATCGCATTTTTTTCCCTGTCGATAAATCAAAAATAGCGCTAAAAAATAGAGCCTCGCGCGCTTCACGCAAGTTGATATAATAGCACTTATAATTCTAGCTAATTTCTACTAAACGGCGCAGTTTACTTATGTTAGTTGTTATTTCTCCGGCAAAAAAACTCGACTATTCAAGCTCTATTGAAGCACCTCTGCTATCGCAACCAGCATTGTTAGATCATGCCGAGGAGCTTTCGAAGGGCTTAAAGGCACTGGCACCCCAGGATGTGTCTAGCTTAATGAGCCTTAGCGATAAGCTTGGCGCGCTCAATTATGAACGCTTTCAGGAGTGGCAAACACCGTTTAATAAGGAGAATGCCAAGGCAGCAGTGCTGGCGTTTAAGGGTGATGTCTATCAGGGCCTAGATGCTGACAATCTCAGCGTCGAGGATCTGCACTGGGCTCAGGATCACCTGCGAATCCTCTCCGGCCTCTACGGTGTGCTGCGCCCTCTCGACCTGATGCAGGCCTATCGCCTCGAGATGGGCACCAAGTTTGCCAATGCCCGGGGCAAGGATCTCTATCAATTTTGGGGGGATGTTATCACTGACGAGTTAAATCGAGTGGAGTCCTCGGTGCTGGTGAATCTGGCCTCTAATGAGTACTTTAAATCGGTGCACAAAAAAGCTATCGCAGCACGTATAGTGACACCAGTGTTTATGGACAAGAAAGACGATAAGTACAAAATTATCAGCTTTTATGCGAAAAAAGCCCGGGGCTTGATGAGTCGCTATATTATCCAAAACCGGATTACTGAGGTCGAGCAGCTCAATCAGTTTGATAGCGATGGCTATCAGTACAATGCGGCCCTGAGTGAAGCGGATGCGCCGGTGTTCTTGCGCGGCTAATACGCCGAGCATTGCCCCCCCACTAAATCACAGCAAAGCCAGCAGGAGCAGTCGTTATTTATCAGGATAAAGCGTTCTCCCAAGCCTGCGAGAACAACAAGGCGCCGATCTTTAGCCTGCTGGCGCCCCTGCTACAAGATAAAACTCATCTGCTGGAAATTGGTTCTGGCACCGGTCAACACGCGGTGTGGTTTGCCAATAAGTTGCCCCACCTGATCTGGCAAACCAGCGATCTGGTTGAAAACCATCGGGCAATTTTGCAGTGGATCCATGACTATCCCTCTGCCAATCTGCGCCCACCCATCTGCCTCAATGTCAGCCAGGACGACTGGCCCGACAGCGACTTTGATGCCATTTATAGCGCCAATACCGCTCATATTATGGCTTGGCATGAAGTTCAGTCGATGTTTAGGCGAGTGGCATCGAGCCTGCAGGCCAATGGCCTTTTTTGTCTCTATGGGCCGATGAAATACGCTGGGGAGTTTACCTCCGAGAGCAACCGATTGTTTGATCTGCGATTGCGTGAGCAGGTTGCTCATCGCGGGATTAGGGAGTTTTCTGCAATCAACCAACTGGCCTTAGAAGCCAATCTAATCCTGCTTGATGACCACGCCATGCCGGCCAATAACCGGCTGCTGATTTGGCAAAAAATCAGCTGAGATTGAGGGCTTTGGCAAAAATTTAGCTGAGATTAAAGGCTATGGGTACTGGCTCAAGGATTGATCATATAGTCCGCGGCTAGACCGATAAAAATCACCATACCGACCCGATGATTACTCAGGAAGGCCTTAAAACAGGCTTCCCGATCACGTCCGCGACTAACCAGATGCTGATTAATAAAATAGGCCGCCGCCACGGCAAGGGCCGAGAAATACATGGGTCCACGGCCAAACAGAACACCCGCTACCCCCATCAGCAATAACACCGCAAGTTGCAGCAGAGCAATAATCAGCAGGTCGTAGCGGCCAAATAATATGGCTGTGGATTTAATGCCAATCAGCAGATCATCTTCACGATCAACCATGGCGTAGTAGGTGTCAAAGGCGATGGTCCAAAAGGTCACCGCGGCAAAGATTACCCAGAGTTGCGGCGCCAGAGTATTGTTATGGGCGGCAAAGGCCATAGGTGTGGACCAGGCCCAGGCGATACCCAGTCCTAACTGTGGCCAGTGGGTGAAGCGCTTTAAAAACGGATAGAGCGTCGCAGCCGCCGCGCCGCCAAAGGCCAACATGATGGTTAGCTTATTGGTTAAGAGCACCAGTACCAGAGCAATCAACAGCAGTGCGAAAAACAGCGCCAGTGCGGTGCTCGGGCGGACTTCGCCGGAGGGTAGTGGCCGCAAGCGGGTGCGCTCCACATCACCGTCAACATGGCGATCGGCGTAATCATTGATCACACAGCCGGCGGCACGCATCACGATAACCCCGAGACAAAATATCAACAGGTTTGCAACGCTGGGCCGACCGGCACTGGCGAACCACAGCGCCCAGAGAGTCGGCCACAGCAGCAGATAGGTGCCGATGGGCTTGTCGAGGCGCATCAGCCGCAGCCAGGGATGGGCTGCCCTTGAAGACTCGGGCGCTGGGGGTTGGGGTGATGAGGGCTGGGGTGAAGAGGAATTAGTCATAGGGTAAGAAACTCGGTAAGAAGACTTCGCAGACTAAGAGTGGCTTGGCCGACAGCTTAAACACCGAGCGACGACCCCAGACCGGTTGATTTAGAGACGCCATCTGTGGCGACAAGGACTGGCTATTGGAGTCTATACAGGCCCACTGCAGCGGCTCGCGACTCATAGTCGGGTCACTAAATAACAGTGCTCCCAGTGGTCGACTATCGAGGTGGCGCAATCTGCGCAAACGGCCAGTAAGGGTTTGCAGCGGAATTACACTGCGAGCAAATACCCAGGGCACTCCAGCGCCGCTCAATATGACTTCCCGCACCAGAGCCAAACGATGTTCAGGCAGGGACAGTGCGCGACGTTCGGATAGGCTCGGTCGCTGCAGTGACTGGCTCAACACTCGAACGCTAAATTCACCGCCGCTGACGGCGATCAGACGCTCAGTAAGGGATCCCTGATCCAGCAACCAGTCGCGCCAAAAAGGTGACACTCTGGTGCCACTGGCAGCGGTGGATTGACACCAGATAGCTCGGTCAGAAAAATGCACTGAGGCTTTTGGCTGGGGGCTGTTAGGGTTTTTTGGCATAGATATCACGGCCGTCGGGCTGCACGCGAAAGCGTTTGTATTCCCACTGGTACTGTTCAGGTGCCAAAGCCACAATCCGCGCCACATCGCTGTTTAATGCACTGACCGCGGTAGTTTGATCTTCGCTATAGAGAGCTTCGCTGACGGGCAAAAAGTGCAGCCGCCAACCGCCGGGTTCACGTAGCGCGGTGGCTAACAATGCACGACTAGCAGAACGATTGATCAGGTTGGTAACCAGCGTCATAGTGGGCACCGGCACGCCCATAAACGGCACCACAATGCCGCTATTAGTGTTTGGCTGCTGATCCGGCAGAATCGCGGTGGTCTCGCCGCGCTTCAGGGCTTTGATCAGGCCAGCAACGCCACGCACATCGGTGGGCACCAGAGTGGCGCCAGACTTTTCCCGGGAAGATTTTATCCAGCGTCCCAGCGGGGCTATTTTCGGCGGCTCATAGAGAGACGTCATCTTGGTTTGTGGGGATAGCCACAGGCCAATTACTTCCCAATTGCCCTGGTGGGGAACAATAATCAGTGTGCCGGGATCAGCGGCCAGAGATTCTTGCAACAGGCCTAGGCCCTCTACGGAGAGTATTTTGCTTTCTAGCCAGCTATTGGAATTGCTCCAGACCCGAGGGGTTTCAAAAAACGCCTGACCGAGCTGCAACATGCGCTGCCGGCAGAGCTGTTCTATTGCGGCGGCGCTAAGTTGCGGATAGCAGAGCCGCAGATTGACCCGGGCGACTCGCACTGGGGTGAGCTTGAGTGCGTAGATCAAAGCGCCAACGCCACGGCCAAGGGCGCGACTGAGGCTCAGAGGCAGAAAGGCAAAGCTGCGCAACAGGAGCACTAGAATAGTATTTTTCATTGCTGTTACCTAACCTCCCGCCGCGTGTCGAGCTGGTTGTGGCCCCTGTCAGGACTTCTTTTTGAGTAAGGCTGTTGAATAAAGCTGCTGTATAAAGTGCTCTGGCAATTAGAGCTTTTCCATCAGTTCGTCCTGCAGATAGGCGCGCAGGTCTGCGCCAATCTCGCCGTGTAACAGACCCAATTCGATATTGGCTTTGAGCAGGCCCATCTTGCTACCACAGTCATATCTTGTTCCAGAGTATTCATAAGCCAAAACCTGCTCTTCAGTGAGCAGCGTCTGGATCGCATCGGTAAGCTGGAACTCGCCGCCGGCGCCTGGGGTTAAGTTGGCCAGGTGTTTAAAAATTTGTGGGGTGAAAATATAGCGGCCGGTGACACCCATATCTGAGGGTGCATCTTCAAAGGCCGGTTTTTCCACAATTTTATCTAACAGATGAACCCGGTCGGCCTGTCGCTGACCACTGATCACGCCATAGTTTGAAATATCTGGGCCAGGGACTTTTTGCACTGCAATCACTGAGCTTTTGTAAAACTCATATTGCTGCACCATCTGCTGCACTGCGCCCTGCTCTCCGTGAATCAGGTCGTCCGCAAGAATTACCGCAAAGGGCTCATCGCCAATAAGATGAGCGGCGGTGAGTACCGCATGGCCGAGGCCCAGAGCCTCATTCTGGCGAATATAGGTGCAGCTGACACCTTTGGGCACAATATTTTGGGCAATGTCCAGAAGCTTGGTTTTGTTGCGCTTTTCAAGTTCGTGTTCCAACTCGTAGGCTTTGTCAAAGTGATCGGCGATGCTGCGCTTGTTGCGACCGGTGATAAAAATCATCTCGGTGATCCCGGCTTCCACTGCTTCTTCAACCGCATACTGGATTAAAGGTTTATCCACAACCGGCAACATCTCTTTCGGATTAGCCTTGGTTGCGGGCAAAAAACGTGTGCCCATACCGGCGACTGGAAATACTGCTTTGCGAACCTTTTCGCCGTGTCGTACATGTACCATGAAGACCCCTTCCTTCGGATAATTAAGCCGTGCGTCTCGTACAGGTTAGTCCTGTAGTCGCGTTAGTGGCGGGTATTATATCCATATCTGTTTAGAATTCGGTGACTTTAATTGACGCTTTAGCGCCCTTCCGGCCTTTCTTTATTGGGCTGCCGCCCTATAATTGCCCATTCTCTATAAAAATACCCTTTTAACTGTTTCTCACATCCGCAGGTATCCACCTTGAACAATGTCGGCACGCCTCCTGATACATTTCAGGCGCTAATAATCAGACTGCAACAATACTGGGCTGACCAGGGTTGTGTGGTACTTCAGCCACTGGATATGGAAGTGGGTGCTGGCACCTTTCATCCGGCGACCTTTTTGCGTGCCATTGGCCCGGAAAACTGGAACAGTGCCTATGTACAGGGCTGTCGCCGTCCCACGGATGGTCGCTATGGCGAAAACCCTAATCGATTGCAGCATTACTACCAATTTCAGGTGGCGATGAAACCTTCCCCCAGTGATTTTCAGGAACTCTATCTTGGCTCCTTGCGCTCTCTAGGTATCGACACTGAGGTGCACGATGTGCGCTTTGTTGAAGATAACTGGGAGTCGCCAACACTGGGAGCCTGGGGTATCGGCTGGGAAGTTTGGCTAAATGGCATGGAGATTACGCAGTTCACCTATTTCCAGCAGGCAGGCGGGCTAGAGTGCTTCCCCGTGACTGGTGAGATAGCCTATGGTTTAGAGCGTATTGCCATGTATCTGCAGGGTGTCGACAGTATTTATGATTTGATCTGGGCACATGGCCCTCAGGGGGATGTGACCTACGGCGATGTGTTCCACCAAAACGAAGTGGAAATGTCGACCTATAACTTTGAACACGCGGATGTGGACGCGCTATTTGCGCAGTTTGATCAGTGTGAAAAAGACAGTATCTCTCTCGCCGAGAGTGGCTTGCCACTGCCCGCCTACGAAATGGTGATGAAAGCCTCCCACGCCTTTAATCTGCTAGATGCCCGTCATGCCATATCTGTTACTGAGCGTCAGCGCTATATTTTGCGCGTGCGCACACTGGCTCGCACTGTAGCTCAAGGCTATTTCGATTCTCGCCTGGCCCTGGGTTTCCCTCTTGCCGATAAGGATCTTGCCGATGAAGTTATGGCCAGAGTGGCCAAGGAAAAAGCCCAACAGCAGGCGAAGCAGGAACGAGCGGATAAAGCGGGAGCAGCCAAGTGAGCAAAGATTTTTTAGTTGAGATTGGCACCGAAGAACTGCCACCGAAAGTATTGCGCCAGCTGTCAGAGACCTTCGCGGAAGGTATCACTCAGCGGTTAAAAGATCAGCAGTTAGGCTTTTCTGCCATGACCGCCTATGCGGCGCCACGTCGCCTAGCGGTATTGATTACCGATCTCGCGGAGCAGACTCCGGATCAGGATGTAGTTAGTTGGGGACCGCCTTCCAAAGTAGCCTTTGGGGCAGATGGCGCTCCAACCAAGGCGGCCGAGGCCTTTGCGCGAAAAAATGGCCTTGAGGTTGCAGCCTTATCCGAGCTCATCGAAAACGATGGCCAGCAGGATAAGCTCTGCGTGCGCCAAACTCTGGTAGGCAGCAATACCGAGTCACTGTTGGGTGACATTATCAATCAGTCCCTCGGGGCACTGCCAATCCCTAAACCCATGCGCTGGGGACGCAGCCGTCAAGAATTTGTGCGGCCGGTGCAGTGGGCTCTGGTGCTGTTTGGTGCCAAAACCATCGAAACCAGTATTTTGGGCTTAACCAGCAGCAATCTGAGTCGCGGTCATCGCTTCCACAGCAGCGGCACTATCCAGATTACGTCCCCTAGAGCCTATCGCGACGCACTCTACAATGCCTTTGTAATGGTGGATTTTGCGGAGCGGCGTGAATTGATTCGTCAGGGTGTTATTGAAGCGGCAAAGAGCGCCAATGGCCAGGCTGTGATCGATGAGGATCTGCTTGAAGAGGTGACGTCACTGAATGAGTGGCCAGTGCCACTGATGGGGCGTTTCGAAGAACACTTCTTAAATGTCCCGGCTGAAGCCCTAATATCATCTATGGCTCAGCATCAGAAATACTTCCATGTGGTGGACAGTGACAATCAACTGCTGCCTCTGTTTATTACCGTGGCCAATATTGTTAGCCGAGATCCACAACAGGTTATCGATGGCAACGAACGGGTTATTCGCCCGCGCCTTGCGGATGCGGCATTTTTCTATAATACCGACCTAAAGAGCACACTTGAGGCTCGGCGCGAGGCTCTGCGCAAAATTATCTTTCAATCCAAGCTCGGCAGCGTCTATGACAAGACTGCCCGGGTCAGTGAGCTGGCCAAAGTATTGGCGCCCTTTGTCGGTGCAGATATTGCCACTGCTGGGCGAGCCGGAGAACTCTGCAAGTCAGATTTGGTCAGTGAGATGGTCGGTGAATTCGATGATCTGCAGGGTGTAATGGGCCGCTATTACGCCCTTAATGACGGTGAAGATGAGGCGGTAGCTGAAGCCCTGTTAGAACAGTATCTACCACGCTTTGCCGGCGATAGCATTCCCACTTCAGCAACTGGCGCAGCTCTGGCCCTGGCTGATCGTTTAGATACTCTGGTAGGGATCTTCAGTATTGGCCAGCTGCCTTCCGGTTCAAGGGATCCCTTTGCCCTGAGGCGCGCCAGCTTGGGTATCTTGCGGATTATTATTGAACGTAATATCGATATGGACCTCAACCTGGCAATCGCCGCAGCGGCTCGTCAACTCGCCTTAACTGAGACCTCAGATGACACATGTAAGCAAGTGCTTACTTATGTTGTCGAACGGCTTAAATCCTGGTATCGCGATGATAATATTGCACCCGAGGTATTTGCCTCGGTGGCCGCGTTAGAACTGTCTAATCCGCTGGATATTGATGCCCGAGTCAAGGCCGTAGATCAATTCTCCCGAGCCCCTGAAGCCGTAGCGCTGGCTTCAGCCAATAAGCGGGTACTGAATATTTTAGCCAAACAGGGCGATATGGAATTTGGCTCAAAGGTGGACCCTTCACTCTTCGAAGGGCAGCAGGAGTCCCTGCTGGCCAGCGAGATCGAACGTTTAAACAAGATTATTGTGCCCCTGGTAGCTGAGCGGGACTACATGGCTGTACTGTCGGCGCTGGCTACGCTGCGAGATCCAGTTGATGCCTTTTTTGAGGGCGTAATGGTTATGGCGGAGGATGAGACGGTGCGCAATAATCGCTTAGGCCTGCTGTATAGTCTGCGTCAGCTATTTTTAAATGTTGCGGATATCTCCCACCTAGTGGTCAGCAAGTAATCTTTCTAAAGCGGCTGGCAAGTGCAGAGCGGCTGGTGCAGGTAAGCATTTTGGAGCAACAATGGCGGTATCAAAGGAATGGTAAAAATCTGGCAAAGCCTTAGAGCGATTAGCTTCTATAGTGGTCTGATCGTCTTGGTGATATTGATGGTGCTGGCGCTCTGTGTTGTGGGGTTTGTTCCCTTTCGCTACCGCCAGATCTGTATCACTACCGGCAATAAGCTGTTGATGTCCTGGCTGCGGATTACCTGTGGGGTTCGGATTAATGTCCGCGGCCTCGAGAATATCCCAGCGAGTGCCTGCGTAGTTTTAAGCAACCATCAAAGTACTTGGGAAACCTTCTTTCTCCAGTATCTCTTTGTCCCAGCAAGCATGATTTTAAAGCGCGAACTGCTTTGGATCCCCCTATTTGGTTGGGGTCTGTATTTCATGCGAGCTATTGCCATCAAGCGTTCAAACCCAGCAGGCGCTATCCGTCAGGTCTTAAAACAGGGTAAACAGAGGCTCGCTGAGGGTATTAATGTGGTGATTTTCCCTGAGGGAACTAGAGTCCGCAGCGCTGAAGTGGGGACCTTTATGACCAGTGGCGCGGCACTCGCCAAAAGCGCTGGAGTGCAGATACTCCCCGTGCGCCACGATGCAGGACATTGCTGGCCGGCAAATAGCTGGCTGAAAACCCCAGGCACAATTAATCTGGTAATTGGGGCGCCGATCGATACTGCAGAGGGCAATCCAAGGGAGCTAACTGAGCAGGCTCACCGGTGGATTGCTCAAGCGCTCTAGGCATTTAGCTCTCTGGCCTAACAGTCATAGGTACTCTAGCGGTTTCATGGCGCAAGGGAAGAGGCTGCGATTAAGCCAGAGAACACTGAATCTAAGACTCATTTGGATAATCCGCAGGCCCGATAAACGAAAACGCCGCCCCAGAGGGCGGCGTTTTTAGTCTTGCTACTGTTTATCACTGAAGATTAGTGACTTAGAGTAAGCGTGCAGATTAAACGTCTAGATTCACCACAGACAGGGCATTGGTTTCAATAAAGTCACGGCGTGGCTCAACCTGATCTCCCATCAGCGTGGTGAACATCTGGTCAGCGGCGATGGCATCTTCGATAGTGACCCGCAACATACGGCGCACATCGGGATCCATAGTAGTATCCCAGAGCTGTCCCGGGTTCATCTCACCCAGGCCCTTATAGCGCTGTGTACTGATACCTCTGCGTGACTCAGCCATCAACCAATCAAGCGCTTCAGTAAAGCTCTCCACCTGTGTATTGCGCTCGCCCCGCTGCACATAGGCGCCCTCTTCCATCAACCCCTGCAATACATCACCCAAACCAGCAATGGCTTTGTATTCATTGGCAGCAAATAACTCACGGCTCAACAGGTGATAGTTAGGAATGCCATGCGCGGTGACTTCGATACTAGGCTGGAAAATATGGCGCTCTGAATCCTCTTCTACCAGGACCTTATAGCGGTGGGTTCCATTGTCCGATAACGCGAGCTTTTCCTGAAGATCGCCACACCAAGACTCAAGATCGCTGCGGTTTTCCAGAAGTTCAGTACTAAACTTAGGCGCATAAACCAGTGCATTAAGTATTTCTTTAGGGTACACAAGCGACATGCGCTCAACCAAACCCATAACATGGCGGTACTGGCTTACCAGTGTTTCGAGAGCCGTACCCTGAATACCGGGAGCCGTGGCATTGACATGTAACGAGGCATTTTCAAGGGCCTTGGCGGTCAAGTATTCCAGCAGCGCATCGTCATCTTTTACATACTTCTCACTCTTGCCGCGATTGACCTTATACAGTGGTGGCTGGGCGATAAATATATGCCCCTGCTCAACAAGTTCGCGCATCTGGCGAAAGAAGAAGGTTAAGAGCAATGTACGAATATGCGATCCATCCACGTCCGCATCGGTCATGATAACCACGGTGTGATAACGCAGCTTTTCAACATTAAACTCTTCGGCACCAATACCGCAGCCTAGAGCGGTAATCAGCGTGCCGACCTCGGCGCTCGAGAGCATCTTGTCAAAACGCGCCTTTTCAACATTGAGAATTTTACCTTTAAGGGGAAGAATTGCCTGAGTGCGGCGATCGCGGCCCTGCTTTGCAGAACCCCCTGCAGAATCACCCTCCACCAGGTAGAGCTCGGAGAGTGCCGGATCTTTTTCCTGACAGTCGGCAAGCTTGCCGGGCAGGCCGGCAATATCCAAAGCACCCTTACGTCTTGTCATCTCACGGGCTTTTCGGGCCGCCTCACGGGCGCGGGCTGCATCGATCATTTTATTCACAACTGCACGGGCATCCTGAGGGAACTCAAGCAAGAACTCGGTGAATTTTTCACCCATTTCCTGCTCTACAGCGGTTTTTACCTCAGAGCTAACAAGCTTATCCTTAGTCTGTGATGAAAATTTTGGATCTGGTACTTTCACCGAGACAATCGCGGTCAAGCCTTCACGGGCATCATCACCGGTAGTGGCAACCTTAGCCTTGCCATTGATGCCCTCTTTCTCAATATAGGTATTGAGACCACGGGTTAAAGCGGAACGAAAGCCGGCTAAGTGAGTACCACCGTCGCGCTGAGGAATATTATTGGTGTAACAGTGAATATTTTCCTGAAAACCATCATTCCACTGCAGGGCCACTTCCACGCTAGTGCCATCTTCCCGCTGAGTATCAAAGTGCATAACCTTGTTAACAGTGGTCTTATTGGTGTTAAGAAATTCAACAAAGGCTCTTAGGCCACCCTCATAAGCATAGACCTCTTCCTTGCCACTGCGTTCGTCAGCCAAGACAATGCGCACACCAGAGTTTAAGAAGGACAGTTCCCGCAGGCGCTTGGCCAAGACGTCGAAATGGAATTTAATATTAGTGAAGGTATCCACTGAAGGGACAAAATGCACCTCAGTACCGGACTCTTCAGTGTCCCCAACAATGGTCAACGGACCCTGAGGCTCGCCATGAGAATAATGCTGCTCATGAATCTTGCCGTTGCGGCGAATGGTCAGGCGCAATGCCACTGACAGAGCGTTAACCACGGAGACACCAACACCGTGGAGACCACCGGACACCTTATAAGAATTATCATCAAACTTACCGCCGGCGTGCAGTACGGTCATAATAACTTCTGCAGCGGAGACACCTTCGTCATGCATCTCGGTAGGAATGCCGCGACCATTATCAGAAACGGTAATGGATTCATCCTGATGAATAACAATCTTGATCTCAGAACAGTGACCAGCAAGGGCCTCATCGATCGAGTTATCAACCACCTCAAACACCATATGGTGCAGGCCGGTGCCATCATCAGTATCGCCAATGTACATGCCGGGGCGCTTGCGGACAGCGTCTAGGCCTTTTAGTACCTTAATACTCGAAGAATCATAATTCGGTTCGTCAGTCATAAACTCTCTATTCCTGTTGTTTCATCAGTCGAAGCCACCCCATGTTCCATGTGGAACATCTTGTGCGGCATCTTTTCCAGCAAACATTCAAAATCTTGCTTGTCCACACCAGTAATAAAATACTGGCAGCCAAGCTTATCCAGATAAGCAATCACCTGCCCGCGATGCTGATAATCAAGTTCAGCAGGCAAATCATCTAGCAGGAACAGGCAGGACTCGCCTGACTTTCCCCTATAATGACTTGCTTGCGCCAACTTGAGCGCATAGACAAGGAGTTTTATCTGCCCTCTTGAAAGATGATCAGCCGCTGGCTGACCACCTACCTTTATTCTTATATCCGCTCTATGGGCACCGTGATTAGTTGTTTTGGTGGCAATATCCCGAGCCTGATCCTGTGTGTAAACGTCTTCCAGTGATCGACTATCGTCCCAACCACAGTAATATTCGAAGCTAACTTCACCCAAACCCTCAAAGGCTTGCACAGCCTGATTGATCGGCTTGCTAAGCTCCGCGAGATAGGCCTGCCTAAACTGCGTAATCTGCTCTGAAAGCGGGATTAGCTCCGCCGTCCAAGTGCGCAACATATCTTCGTCCATTCTACCATGACGAAGCAATTGATTGCGTTGTTTTAGCGTTTTTTGAAAGCGCCTCCAGACCTCCGTATAACCATGTTCCACATGGAACACACCCCAATCTAAAAACTGCCGGCGCTGTAATGGCCCACCCTCAAGCAACATAAAGCTGTGGGCATCAATTAACTGTAAGGGTAACTCAGAAACCAGCTGCACCGCCGACTGCAAGGATTGACCGTCAATACGGGCCTGAAACTGCCCCTTGGATGTGCGCTTTATACCCAACTGATGGCTGGAGTCGCTGACCTCACGGTTTAACCGGGCAGAGACAACCAACTCATCAGCCTCTCGACTCACTACAACACGGAGATCGCGATGACGGAAAGAACGGCCGCGGCCGAGCAAATAGATGGATTCAAGAAGACTGGTTTTACCACTGCCATTGGCGCCATAGATAATATTGGCTTGAGGGTGGCAAGATAGCTGAACAGCCTGCAGGTTGCGTACCTGAAAAATATCCAGCTTTGATAGAAACATTAGTTAGCTGCGCCGACCACTATAGAGAAGCGAATCAACCTTCTCTACAGTCGCATAGGCATAACAACATAGACTGCAGCACCATCTGCGGCATCTTCCACCAGAGCACTGCTGCTGGAGTCAGACAATGTCAGCCGCACCGCGTCGCCCTTGAGCACATTAAGCACATCCAATAGATAGCTAACGTTGAAGCCGATCTCCAAATCATCACCGGCATAATCAACACCGACCTCTTCCTCAGCCTCTTCCTGCTCCGGGTTATTGGCGACCATTTTGATGGCACCGTTAGAGAGCATAATACGCACGCCACGATACTTCTCATTGGATAGAATCGCTGTACGACCAAAGGCCTGCTTGAGTTCAGCGCGATTACCTTCAACCAACTTATCGCCGCCCTTGGGCAGTACACGATCGTAATCTGGATAGGCCCCATCCACCAACTTAGAGGTAAAGCAGTAATCACTGCCATCCACGCGAATATGGTTTGAACCCATCGCCACGCGCACCGAACCCTCGTCAGCAACCAAGCGGGACAGCTCGATAACACCTTTACGGGGCAGGATAGCCTTGGTTAACTCAGACACCTCAATGGCGCACTCAGCATCACAGAGGGCCATACGATGCCCGTCTGTGGCTACGGCACGGAGTTTGTTGGCACTCACTTCCCAGAGCATTCCGTTGAGGTAATAACGCACATCCTGTTGCGCCATAGCAAAGGACGTGGCATCAATTAGATTCTTCAATATCGCGGCATCAATATCAAATTGGATGTTGTTCTCGCCATTGTCCACAGAGGGAAATTCATTGGCTGGCAATGTGGCCAGAGTAAAGCGACCGCGACCACTGTTCACCTGTGCCTTGCCATCACTACTGGAGAATTTGATATTGGCACCCTCGGGCAGCGACCGGCAGATATCCAGTAACTTGCGCGCCGAAACCGTAACCTCACCCGCCTCATCTGCAGTGACTACGTCCGCATGACCAATAATTTCAACTTCCAGATCCGTGCCTGTCACTGCCAGGCGCGAACCGTCGAGGGTCAGCAGCACATTTGACAGGATTGGCAGTGTCTGGCGTCTCTCTACAACACCAACAACCAACTGTAAGGGTTTGAGTAAAGCTTCACGGGAAAGGCTAAATTTCATGGTAAGGATTAATCTCCAGCACGGTTTCGGATGTCGGTTTCACTATTCAGCAGGCTAAATAAGCAAACTGTCTTTTAAATCTCTCTGTTACAACTACCTTTACAGCCCATCGAGTAAACGCTCTATCAGTTGGATAGCGTGCGGTAGAGGTGCTTTAAATCACGCTCCACATCTCGATCTGTAGCCTCTAACTCTTTCACCTTGCGACAGGCATGGAGCACCGTTGTATGGTCGCGACCACCAAATGACTCACCAATTTCTGGAAGGCTGTAGTTGGTCAACTCCTTAGCTAGAGACATTGCCACCTGTCGCGGTCGCGCCACGGATCGGCTGCGTCTCTTTGACAGCAGGTCGGACATTTTAAGCTTGTAGTAGTCCGCCACCACTCTCTGAATATTGTCTATGGTAACCAGCTTATCCTGCAGCGCCAACAAGTCTTTCAACGATTCCCGAATTAAATCGATATCAATAACCCGGCCACTAAATTGCGCATGAGCCATAACCCGTTTAAGTGCCCCCTCCAGCTCACGAACGTTGGAGCGGATGCGCTGAGCAATAAAGAATGCCGCATCTCGAGAAAGGTCCATGCCCGCTTGCTCAGCCTTATTGATCAAGATTGCCACCCGGGTTTCAAGCTCCGGCGGCTCCACGGCGACGGTTAAGCCCCAACCAAAGCGGGATTTGAGGCGCTCTTCTACACCATTGATTTCTTTAGGGTAGCGATCACAGGTCAGAATCATCTGCTGACCGCGCTCCAACAGAGCATTGTAAGTGTGAAAGAACTCTTCCTGGCTGCGATCCTTGCCAGCAAAGAATTGAATATCATCAATCAGCAGCGCATCCACCGAACGGTAGAACTGTTTAAATTCATCGATGGCCTTAAGCTGCAACGCCTTGACCATATCCGCAACGAAGCGCTCGGAGTGAAGGTAGACGATCTTGGCATCCGGCTTGCGCACCCGCAGGGCATTGCCCACCGCGTGCATCAGATGAGTTTTACCCAGACCCACACCACCATAAATAAACAGGGGATTGTAGGAGCCACCAGGATTCTCAGCCACCTGCTGTGCAGCGGCCAGAGCTAACTGATTGGACTTGCCCTCGACAAAGCTATCAAAGGTAAAGGCATTGTTAAGGTTACTTTTAAGACTGTTTTCAGCGGCGGACGTAATGATCGCCGGGGCGCTTACCCGCTGGATAACCGAGCCATCTTGAGGCGCAAAGTCTGACTCCAGAGGTTTCTCGATACTGGGGACGGCAGTATTCAGGCCAACGCTAGTCGCAGCCACACCAGGGAGAACAGGGTCTCCACTGCGACTATGCTGCTCAAATCCACGGTTAGAATAATTGGTGTTGGCAGAGTTGTTAGTATTAGTAGTGTTATTGCTGTCAGTCACGCCCTGACCGGCGCCATTGACCACTGGCACCTGAGTCTTAAAGGCTGGGGCCTTCTCGGCCTGAGCCACAACGGCAACGGCACACTGGCTCCCATTAAACTGTGAGAACAATTCGGCAATGCGACCGAGAAACTTATTCTTTACCCAGTCTTCAATAAAACGGTTGGGGGCAATCAGCTGCACCCGTTGGGGCAAATCTGAACCATCTAGGTCGCCAACAAACAATTGTGCACGCAGGGGTCGAATCCAAGTGTTGTACTGCTGTGCTGGTAACTCATCGCTTAACTGATTGGTACAGCTAGCCCAAATCGCCTCGAGAGCACTGTCATCGATCAACTGATCACCACCAGCAAGGTGCGCGACACTCTGCCCTACACTCGGTTTTAAACCCTGCTCTAAACCCCGCCCTAAGACGTGATCTTCAGTTGGATTTGAGCCCATTAATTTTGCTTCTTGATTCAACTACAACCCCAAAAAAAATCAATCCAGTGAAAAAACGCCACCGCCCTGCGGAAGAGCCGAGATCGCACTGACTATTGAATAAAAGCCCAGGGCAAAGTGCCACGAAGCCCCACAAACGCACCACACAATTCCCAGGATGGGACGGGGCGCTAAAATTCAAACTTAAACGCTGACTAACCCTGCTTCTTTACCACCGTTAATCGCGCTCTACTTTTTATATTTTGTTGCTAACGTTTTGTTTCTAAAATTCTACTGCTAAGGCTTTCATTTTAACGACACTGCTTTTGATCCCTGGTCGCAACCAAACGAAGGACTTAGCAACCTATAACAAGACTCTCAAGACTCTCAAACCTTTCAAGCCCGTGCAAACCGTCAGTCCAGCGCCTTTTTTGGCAGGATTGAATTCTATACGCCTGAAATTTATTTATCCACACCACAAAAATGTGGACAGTTTTAACCAAAAAAATAAAAGCTAACAGTTTCAACATGTTAACGAATATCAACATTATTTTTACTAACAGTGTGATAAAAAAAACTGATCAATAATTGATCAACATCTGTTGATAACCTGTTAATAACCAGTTTAAAACCAGTGTTTTAAGCCTCTCTAAAGGCTTCACTGCAGCTTTGGAATGGAGGAATAATTTCGAAGGTGACTGGACTAATCGAAGGAGTCACTTTCCAATACAAAAGGATGAGAAGATATGCCCCAGGAGGTCGTCAGAGGTAAATACACCGGTGATTTCCGCAAGCTGATCCTGCGCCAATCTCAGGTCTTCTGCGAGCAACTCCCCAGCGCCACTACCGCTCAATTGACCCTGCCCCACAACCACCAATTCAAGTGCTGCTTGCAGTGCCGTCAAGTGACGACGACGGGCGGAGAATAACCCCTCGGCGCGTTCTTCAAAACCCATACTGGATTGCAGAAAACCCACCAATTCATCTAAACCGGTTTTATCTCTGGCGGAAATAGCAAAACCACTTGCTGGCCCAGCTAATTGTCCCGACTTATGACCGGACTGATCGATCTTGTTTAGCACCACTGTTATAGGCTGCTTAGAATCACCGTAGCGGGCAAAGTATTCTGGCCAGATAGCGATTAGATCAGGGCTATCGGTTTCATTGGCATCCACCAAGAACAGCAGTTGATCGGCTTTTTCGATTTCACACCAGGCCCGCCTAATACCCTCCAACTCAATCTCATCATTGCTTTCACGCAGGCCAGCGGTATCCACAATATGCAGGGGCATACCATCTAAGCTAATCGTCTCACGCAATACATCTCTGGTGGTACCGGCCTGAGAGGTGACAATGGCAGCATCTCGTCCTGCCAGAGCATTTAACAGGCTCGATTTACCAGCGTTGGGCTTGCCCGCCAGCACCAGCGTCATGCCATCCCGCAGCAGTGACCCCTGCTGTGCTTTACTAAGGGTGTCGGAAATATCTGCAATCAGTTTATTAAGGTTTTCTGCAAGCCGCTCGTCGGCGAGAAAATCAATCTCCTCTTCGGGAAAATCAATCGCCGCTTCAACATAGATACGAATGCTAATCAGCCGCTCCACCAGATCGTTAACCAGTCGCGAGAAGTCACCCTGCAGTGAGCGCATCGCTGAGCGAGCAGCTTGAATTGAGCTGGCATCAATCAGATCGGCTATGGCCTCAGCCTGAGCCAGATCCAACTTGTCATTGAGAAACGCCCGCTCACTAAACTCTCCAGGCCGCGCCGGGCGGGCGCCCAACTCAACACAGCGCTGAACCAGCGCATCTAAAATCACCGGGCCACCATGTCCCTGCAACTCTAAGACATGTTCCCCAGTGAAGGATGCTGGGGCCGGAAAATAGATCGCCACCCCTTCATCAATAACCTCATTGTTGGCGCCCATAAAACGGCAAAAAGTCGCCTCCCGAGGCACTAGCGGTCTGCCAATAACCGCCTCAGCAAAGACACTGATATCGGCACCAGATAGACGCACAATACCCACACCACCGCGGCCTGGCGCGGTAGCTATAGCAACAATGCTGTCTGTACTGTTATGCACAATAACACCTCGATAAAAAAGGCCCTCGAAAGGGCCTTTGGTTTAGGGATTAGCGAATCAGGTCTTAATAAATAAGCCCTAATATTAACCCCTAGCTAGTCTTTTTCGCCGCCGCAGAGGCGTTCGCCAACTGCCGGTTCACATACCACTGCTGGAACATCGACAGCAGGTTATTAATCGTCCAGTAGAGAACCAGTCCCGAGGGGAAAATCATAAAGAAGAAGGTAAAGGCGATAGGCATAATCTTCATCACCATAGCCTGAGTGGGATCAGTGGGCATTGGCTGCAACTTCTGCATCAATAACATGCTGGCACCCATCACCAGAGGCAGTATAAAGAACGGATCCTTGGCGGACAGATCGTCAATCCAGAAGATCCAAGGCGAGTGACGAATCTCAACACTCTCCAAAAGCACCCAGTACAGCGACAGGAATACAGGCATTTGCAACAGCATGGGGAAACACCCGCCAGCCGGGTTTACTTTTTCTTTCTTATACAGGGCCATCAATTCCTGAGACATCTTCGGGCGATCATCGCCATAAGTCTCTTTAAGGCGCTCCATCTTCGGCTGCAGACTGCGCATTTTTGCCATAGAGCGCAGGCTCGCTGCTGAGAGGGGATACAGAAGAATCTTAATCCCAATAGTCAGCAGAATAATCGACCAACCCCAGTTGCCTACCACAGAATGGATAAATTTCATGGCCGCAAATATCGGCTTCGCCAACATCCACAGGAAGCCGTAATCGACAGTCAGCTCCAGATACTCAGCCAGCTCTTCAAGCGTGGCCTGATCTTTGGGTCCCACATAAAACTGCGCCGTATATTCGCCGAAAGCTCCCGCCGGTACCTTGATCTTTTCACCGGTAAAACCAAACAGATAGACATCTTGGCCAGAGAGTTTACGCAGACTGAAATTATTGGTTTGATCAGCCGGTGGCACCCAAGCACTGACAAAGTAGTGCTGAACCATAGCCACCCAGCCACCTTCAATACTACCCTTTACACTTTCCTCTTCAATATCTGAGAAATCGTGTTTGGCAAAATTCTTGTCCACTTCCCGTAAAGCTGCACCCAAGTATGGCTGAACACCACCACTGGACTCTACCAGCGGTTCATGGGAGTCACGTTTAATCTGACCATAAAAAGTCGCTTCCCAAGGGTCATAGCTACTGTTGTTGATCAGGTAGCTCACCCCAATCACATAATCCGAGCGGCTAAATGAAAAGCGCTTAACCAATCGCACCCCATTTTGATTTAAGGTGAGATCGACATTGAGGCTCGACTGACCGGGCTCGAGGCTGTATTCACTTGCAGAAGCAGAGTAGACACCGCGTCCCTCTCGGGTATCGGTGCCATTTTTTCCAATCAGACCACTTTGAGCGATATATTCATTGTTTGCCGTTCGCGTCAGCAGAGTGAATGGCTCGCCACCATCCTCTGACATTTTAGTCAGGTGGTTTAGCAGCTTCACCTGAACGATATCACCGCCAAGGGTATCCAAGGTTACTTCAATGGCATCGGTGGTCACTGTAACCAATCGAGCATCCACTGGGGTCTCGATCACCACCTCAGCAGCCTGCTCTAAAACGGGCAACTCAGCGCCCAGGGTATTCACCGACTGGCTCTCAGGCGCTGGCGCCTGAAACTCAGGAATCGTTACAGCAGACTCTTGTGCTGGCATCTGGCTCGCGACATTGTCTTGGAAGTTACTCCATTCGATAATAAGCAACCATGCTACGAAACCAATTGCCGCGATATTTAGACTTTTTTTCCAATCCATTCGATTTATGACTCTGTGTGATTATTGTTGGCGGAGCTTTCCGTTGTGTCCGATTTACCAAGTTGTTCTACCGGCAATACCGGATCGTAACCCCCTGAATGGAAAGGCTGGCATTTTACTATTCTCAGAAGCGTAAGATAACCCCCTTTAAACACCCCAAAACGGCGGAATGCTTCCTCAGCATAGCTTGAGCAAGTTGGGTGAAACCGGCAATTGGCCCCAAGCATTGGGCTGATCGCGTATTGGTAACCTTTAATTAGAGCAATCGCCAACCTACGCATCCCGCTTACCTTCCTTTAGTAGACGCGCCGCCAGTCTAACCCAAGATTGCTGAATTAGGGTGGCCAATTCAGTAGAGCTCAATTTACCCAGGTCTTTTCGCGCCAGAAATACTAGATCAACGGCTACAGGTAAGTCTGTCAGGCGAAAAGTTTCGCGCACAACACGCTTTACTTTATTTCTCGCCACTGCGGTGGGGACATTTTTTTTTCCGATAACCAAACCCAATCGCGACGTTTCCGTGCCATTGGGTTCAGATAGAATAAGGAGATTGGGGTGAGCAACCCGAACACTATTGTTATCAAACACCTCTTTGAAAGCAGAGGAGTTGAGTAAGCGTCGGTTTTTACCGAAGGTTGCTCTGGGCACAAGTAGCCCTGCAGACACTTAAGCGGCTAAACGCTTACGGCCCTTGGCACGACGACGGTTCAAAACGGCACGGCCGCCTACAGTTGCCATACGAGCTCTAAAACCATGAGTGCGCTTACGCTTGATAATGCTTGGTTGAAATGTTCTTTTCATAACGTCTAATCCGAGATATACATAAAATTCACAAGAACCTGCTAACGCTTAATCACTGAACTAAGGTAGTAGCGGGTCAGGGCGCGGGAGTTTAATGAAATTCACCACACGATTCAACGTTTAAATGCAAATTCACCGAGTAATTATAGTATTCCCTCAGTCTTGGAATAAAAGACACAGACGCACCCGCGGTGAGGATTTAATAACCGGACTAGGAAAAAATCCCAACAAAACCCCTCGATTAAATAAACCTATATAAGGTAGGACTAAAGCTACCCCCACAAATTACACAACTTATCCCCAGCTTTACCCCCAATATCACCACTGTAATGGAAACCTGTTAACAGTGAGTGGACAAAAAAAATTACTGTCCACAGACTGAGGAGCGAAACACCCAATGAACAAAATGGGTTCAAAATCTATACACAGAGACACACCCGCAATACAGTTGAAATAAAATTCAATCAACAGTTGGATACAAGAAAAAAAAGCTATAACCCACTGTTATAGATAGGCTTATAAGAGTTATCCCCAAAAACAGCCCCATCTAATAACAACAGTAATAACCTTTACATACTCTATATATAAATAATTAGTTAATAACTTAATAAATACAGAGCCATGCAGGAAACAAAATAAAGTGGTTAAAGTTTAACCAAGCACCGGTATACTGGCCGACCTTAAATTGTTCTCTCGATTGCGCACTATGATTTACCCTGATTCTTTTGATGTTATTGTTGTTGGCGGCGGACATGCTGGCACCGAAGCCTGTCTAGCGGCAGCCCGAATGGGCAGCAAGACGTTACTATTGACTCACAACATCGAAACACTCGGACAGATGTCCTGTAATCCCGCTATTGGCGGTATCGGCAAAACCCATCTAGTGAAAGAGATCGATGCCCTTGGCGGCGCAATGGCTACGGCCACGGATTTTGGTGGCATTCAATTCCGTGTGCTTAATTCTCGCAAAGGACCAGCCGTGCGGGCCACTCGCGCTCAGGCAGACCGAGTGTTGTACAAAGCCGCGATTCTAAAAATTCTTCAAAACCAAGAAAATCTGACTATTTTTCAACAGGCCGTGGATGATCTGACCATTGAAAGCGATCGAGTCACCGGCGTTGTAACCCAGATGGGCTTGACCTTTAAGGCCAAAACTGTGGTTGTTACCGCTGGAACATTCCTCGCCGGCAAGATTCATATTGGCATGGAAAATTTTTCTGCTGGTCGTGCCGGAGACCCTCCTGCACTCAACCTGTCTCAGCGCCTGCGCTCACTGCCCTTTCGTGTTGAGCGCTTAAAGACCGGCACCCCGCCGCGAATCGATGCACGGAGTGTTGACTTTAGCCAGCTGTCTGAGCAGTGGGGGGATAAGCCAGAGCCGGTAATGTCTTACCTGGGGTCCGTTGCTCAACATCCCCAGCAGACCTGTTGCTGGGTGACCTACACCAACAGCCAAACCCATGAAATCATCAAGGGCGGCATGGATCGATCGCCGCTCTACACTGGCGTTATCGATGGCGTAGGTCCCAGATACTGCCCCTCTATTGAGGACAAGGTGGTGCGCTTTGCAGATAAAAACCAGCATCAGATTTTTGTCGAGCCCGAGGGGTTAAACACCTATGAACTCTATCCCAATGGTATCTCTACAAGCCTACCCTTTGATGTGCAGTTAGATCTGGTACGCTCCATTGTCGGCTTTGAAAACGCTCACATTACCCGCCCTGGCTATGCTATCGAATACGACTATTTCAATCCTCAGGACCTTAGGTATTCTCTGGAAACCAAGGCTATTAACGGATTGTTTTTTGCTGGACAAATCAACGGCACTACCGGTTATGAAGAGGCTGCCGCTCAGGGTCTATTGGCGGGAACCAATGCTGCATTGCAAGTTCAGGATCGCGATAGCTGGTGCCCCCGGCGGGATGAAGCCTACAGCGGCGTTTTGGTTGATGACCTGATTACTATGGGCACCACAGAGCCCTATCGTATGTTTACCAGTCGCGCGGAATATCGCCTGCTGCTCCGTGAAGACAATGCCGATATGCGCCTTACAGAAACTGGCCGCGAGCTCGGTTTGGTCGATGACAATCGCTGGCAACAGTTTAGCGAGAAGCGCGAAGCCATTGAGCTTGAGCGTCAACGCTTAAAGGCTACCTGGATTCAGCCGGCCAGTGATACTGCCGAAAAGCTCTCGGCGCATATTGAGAAAAAGCTCTCACACGAGTACTCGCTGTTTGAGTTACTCAAGCGTCCGGAAATTGATTACAAAATTATCGCCAGCCTCTACCCGGAGCATAAGGTGGAGCAAAAGATTGCCGAGCAGGTTGAGATCGACGCCAAGTACTCCGGCTATATTAACCGTCAACAGGATGAGGTAAATCGCTTGCGCCGCCATGAAAAGACCCGTATTCCAGAGGGTTTCGACTATCTGGCGGTCAAGGGCCTGTCCAACGAAGTCAAACAAAAGCTCTCTGAAGCAACACCGGAAACATTGGCCCGAGCTAGCCGGATCCCCGGGGTTACTCCAGCCGCTATCTCCCTGCTAATTGTCTCGTTGAAAAAGCATGCCGCTTAAACTGCCCAGGGAATCACACTTGGTGGCAAGCCTTGAAGCCGGCATGCAGTCCATGGCAATTGACTATAGTGCTGAGCAGCGGGATCAACTGCTGGCCTATTTACAGTTGCTGATTACTTGGAATAGAGCCTATAACCTCACCGCGATTCGCGATCCCGCCGAGATGGTCAAATTGCATCTGCTGGACAGCCTCACGGTGCTGCCGCATATTCAAGGGCAAAGGTTGATCGATGTGGGAACCGGCGCTGGCTTGCCTGGCATACCGCTGGCAATTATGTGTCCGGACCGGCATTTCACCCTGTTGGATAGCAACGGCAAGCGCACCCGGTTTTTATTTCAGGCGCGCTGTAAGTTGGGTTTGGCCAATGTCAGCGAAATTCAGTCTCGAGTTGAGGAGCATAGACCGGACCGGGGGTACGATGCGGTTCTGAGTCGCGCCTTTACCTCGGTTGCCGATATGGTGAACAAGTGCGCTCATCTGTTAACCACTGATGGCCTGTTTTTGGCCATGAAAGGGAAATTCCCCCAATCAGAGTTGAGTGAGGTTGGGAAAGCCTATAAGGTCGATGTCTCTCACACATTGCAGGTGCCGGGTGTGGAGGGAGAACGCCACCTAATTGTCATCAGTCGCAACGCTCTGGCAGAGTGCAGCGATAAAACAGCTTAAAGGTCAGCCTAGTGCCTCGAATAATATCAATCGCAAATCAGAAAGGTGGAGTGGGTAAGACCACCACCAGCGTTAACTTAGCGGCTTCTCTGGCAGCCTATAAGCAGCGTGTGCTCTTGGTTGATCTAGACCCTCAGGGCAATAGCACTATGGGTGTTGGCATCAATAAGCACAAATGCAAAACCAGTGTTTACGATGTGCTAACTGAAAAAGCAGCCATTGAAGATGTAATTGTTCCCTGCCCCAAGGCGAAGATTCACCTGTTGCCCTCGAATGATGACTTGGTTGCCGCAGAAGTAGAGCTGATGCAGGAGATTGGCCGCGAGACACGCCTGCGACATGCTCTAAAGCGCGTTGCTAACAATTACGACTATATTATTATTGACTGCCCGCCCTCCCTCAATATGCTTACCGTGAATGCTATGGTTGCCAGTGACGGAGTGATTATTCCCATGCAGTGTGAGTACTACGCTCTCGAGGGGCTCTCGGCACTGAATAACACCATCAAGCAAATTGCGAAATTGATCAACCCGAGTCTGCGTATTGAGGGTATCTTGCGCACCATGTACGATCCACGCAACAGTCTCACCAATGCTGTGTCAGCGCAGTTGCGCAAATATTTCGGCAAGCGCGTCTACCGGGTGAGCATTCCTCGAAATATTCGCCTCGCGGAAGCACCAAGCCACGGTCTACCAGCTCTAGCTTACGATAGAAACTCAAAAGGCTCCCTCGCCTATCTGGCACTAGCCGGCGAAATCTTGCGTCAGGCCAAAGCCGATTCTGAACAACAGCCACCCGCCGCCACCTCAGGACAATAGAATTATGGCCACAAAACGACAGAGTTTAGGTAAGGGTTTGGATGCGTTGCTGGGTATGGCTGAGGGATCAGATCTCGATATGCTCGACAGCACCGCTGCCGCCGATATTGCCGATGGCCAGTTACGTCAACTCCCGGTAGAGCTGTTACAGCGGGGAAAGTATCAGCCGCGGCGGGATATCAATGCAGAGGCACTGGAAGAGCTGGCCAATTCGATTCGTACACAAGGCATTATGCAGCCCCTCGTGGTGCGAATGTTGGCCGATGAGCAATACGAAATTATTGCCGGCGAGCGCCGTTGGCGCGCGGCCCAACAAGCGGGCCTCGACAGTGTTCCGGCGATAGTCCGCGAAGTCTCGGACGAGGCCGCCATCGCTATGGCGCTGATTGAGAATATTCAGCGTGAAGATCTCAACGCTATGGAGGAGAGTTTGGCTCTACAGCGCCTTCAGCAGGAGTTTCAGCTCACCCAACAGCAAGTTGCCGATGCAGTGGGCAAGTCTCGCTCTGCAGTCACCAACCTGATGCGTCTCACCAGTCTTGAATTAGAGGTTCAAAAGTTACTGGAGCGCGGTGATTTGGAGTTGGGCCATGCCAAATGTCTGCTCGCCCTCGACGGTGCCGTTCAGGTCAATGCTGCACGAACTGTTACCGGCACCAGCATGACCGTGCGCCAGACTGAAGCTCTGGTCAAAAAACTCCAGTCCGGTGATAGGGGTCAAGCTTCGGTTGAGACCCCGAGCAGCCCTGATATCAAAAGACTGGAAGACGAAATAGCTGAAAAGATCGGTGTTCCGGTGCGTATACAGCACAGCGCCAAAGGCGCCGGCAAGCTGATTTTCAAATATAATAGCGTCGATGAGCTCGACGGTATTCTCGATCATCTGAAGTAAGTCTTGATCTAGCGTTATTGGGCTGATGAATTTCGTTCATATTGGGCGCATAGCGTATTGAATATCACCATCACTATACCTATAATGCGCCCCCTTTGAGGATGGCCGCATAGGCTTCCCCGCAAAGGCAGAAAGAAAAGGTGTCAAGCAAATACAATGACGACCATTTCATTACCAGCAGTAAAAAAGGTAGCACTCTATCAGTTGGCCCTGCTGTTACCAGCATCTGCGGCGCTGTTACTTTGGAGTACTGCACTAGCCTATTCGGTATTGCTTGGCGGTCTGATCCAGATTTGCCCGCAAGCTTGGTTCGCTCGACAGGCCTTTAGATTTGCAGGTGCCAGACGTGTGCAGTCAATTGTCAGTGCAATGTACTGGGGAGAGACCGGTAAGGTTGTTTTGACAGCAGTGCTGTTTACCAGCGTCTTTCTTATGGTCAGCCCACTTAATGTCGGCGCCCTGTTTTGTAGTTTTATATTAATGATTTTGGTGCAGTGGTTTTTGGTTTTCACAATCTTAAAGCGCTGAGCACATAAAAGTAACGCTCTGTATAACAATGAGCACTAACCAGTTGAGAGACACAGATGGCAGGCGAAAATCCCGCAAGCACGACTGAGTATATTCAGCACCACCTTCAAAACCTAGTTTACGGAAATCATCCGGAAAACGGCTGGGGCTTTGCACACAGCTCCCAAGAAGCTGTCGATATGGGCTTTTGGGCAATTCACGTTGACTCTATGGCCTGGTCTATCGGCTTGGGATCACTGTTTTGCTGGATGTTTTTGCGCGCCGCCAAAAAAGCTCACACCGGCGTACCCGCGGGCTGGTTAAACTTTGTTGAAATGATCGTTGAGTTCATCGACGGTCAGGTAAAAGACAGCTTCCACGGCAGCAATAAAATGGTTGCACCGCTGGCGCTGACTATCTTTGTCTGGATATTCCTGATGAACCTGATGGATCTACTGCCTGTTGATCTGGTTCCGTCACTGCTCGCCATGACTGGTGTCCACTTCCAGAAGATTGTTCCTTCGACAGATCCTAATGTAACCCTGGGAATGGCGCTGGCCGTGTTTATCCTTATGGTTTACTACTCCTTTAAGATTAAGGGCACCGGCTTTGTTAAAGAGCTGACCATGCACCCCTTTAATCACTGGGCATTTATTCCGATTAACCTGTTTATGGAGACCGTTGGCTTACTGGCTAAGCCGTTCTCGCTGGGTCTTCGACTGTTCGGCAATATGTATGCCGGCGAAATGATCTTTATCCTGATCGCAACTATGTTTGCGGCGGGCGCAGGAGCTGGTCTTGTATCTGGCGGTCTGCACGCACAACTCTTTGGCGAAGAAACCAGCGCCATCTTTTGGTTGGTGATCTTTGTACTGGTCACTGGCGTATGCTGGTTAAATCTCAAAGGGAAAGTATCTACGGGTAAAACAGTATTGCTGTGTATGGCGTTTATGGCCATTGGCGGCGGTGTGTTTGCTCTGGGTGGAGGGTTAATGCAATGGGGCTGGGCGGTATTCCATATTCTGGTCATTACCCTGCAAGCATTTATTTTCATGGTTCTCACTGTCGTCTATTTAAGTATGGCGCATGAAGA
>JAQXEN010000014.1 GCA_029250825.1 Porticoccaceae bacterium | reverse complement strand
CCCATACCCGCCATAGAGGCGACATTGACCACCCATCCGCCCTCACCATGCTGCTTAATGAGCGGAACCATCACTTTAGCGCCATACACTACACCCATAAGGTTTACATCTAGCGCCCACTGCCAGCCTTTCTTCTCCTGAATCTCGATTGGCCCCGAGTCTCCGCCAACGCCGGCATTGTTCACCACCATATGAACTTTTCCGAATCGGGCTACTGCTTGGTCAGCGACGACTTGCCACTGAACTTCGTCGGCTACATCCAGCGTCACCGCCAATACGGAAACCCCTGATGCTTCGAGGTCTAAGCTGGCTTTTTGAAGGTTTTGTGGGTCAATATCTGCGAGCACAATATTCATCTTCTGCTCACCTAGGGCCTTGGCAATAGACAGTCCAATGCCCTCAGCGCCGCCACTAATGACCGCGGTTTTTCCTGCGAATTTAGACATGCTTTTTCTCTTTTTATTTCCGCGCGATAGTAACCTATATTTTCCTCTTGGAGAAAATAGGGTCAAACGAGCAATTTTCTGGTTTGCCTGTTTTAGCTAATGTTAATTAACAATTAGTGGTCAATGCTTTAAGACGACTGCCCCAGCAGCCCATCAATCATGATTTTCAAATTAGCCTTCAGATCGTCAGTCATGGCAACAATTGCTTGTCTCGATCTCGGCATTAGTGGGACCTTTTCCGATTCATCTTGCTGGGCGACGTTAAGTCGAAGAGAGGCAACGCCGTGAATGGCGGACCAAATTAAACCGCCCAACACCAGCTCATCGAAATGCAGTTGCTTTACCTCCACCACCTCAATCAGCAGCTTATCTAAGGCTTCATAGGCGCCGGATGCTGCAGCACCCAATCCCTCAAATTCAGAGAAATCACCCAAGATTGCGCCAAACATTAGCTGGTAGGCAACCGGATTATCCTCGGCGAATTCTATATAGGTCATGGCAGCGGCCAACAATCTCTGGTCCACTGGCTGCGAGGTCCGAGCAACCGCACTTACCCGCTCGCCTAACTGCTGAAACCCTGCGGTCGCTAAGGCGGCAAACAACGCATGCTTGTTGGTGAAATGGCGGAACGGTGCAGTGGCAGAAACATTAGCCTCACGAGCCAGTGCACGCAGACTGAATTTTTCAGTGCCATCAATAGCTATACGGGCTAGGGCCAAACCCATCAAAAGTTTCCGTAGCTCGCCATGATGATAGGTGCCCTTGCCAGACTCAGTTGCCTTACCAGCAGAAGTGGGCGCAGAAATGGATGAAGTCATGGTTTTGTCAATTTCGTTTTCTAGTTTTTTATGATTGAATCATCTACCAAATTTAAAACAATGACCAATTTTTTCATTGCTTTGAAATATATAATTTGGCATTATCGCCTATGTTAGCAGTGATTACATTCAAATGATATACACTATGATTTCTGTAAAGCCAATCAGCAAAGGATTCTTCAACCACATGAGCCATAATCGCCTGTCCACAGGTAGCGCACCCGACGCAGTAGCTGCCACGCTTTGTGCGTGGCTGATGTTTGCATCAGCAAATGTCTTTGCAGATTTAACTGTTTCTTATATCAACGTCGAGCGCCAATCGAGCTTTTCCAGCGAGCGTCTCTATGCCGGAAAAACCTTAGCCTCACGCAGTTCTGAACTGGGTTTTAAACGCGGTGGAGAAATTGCTCAGGTGCTTGTGGATATCGGCGATGTCGTGGCAAAAGACCAGGTACTGGCGCGCCTAGACAGTCGCACACTGGCGTCTAACCTCAATCAAGCAGAAGCCAACACTGCTCTTGCCGAGGCAAACCTCAGTGCGGCCAAAGCGGAGGCTCAGTTGGCGGCAACGACTGAACAACGTTTTCGCACACTGTTTGAACAGGGCAATACCTCCAAGCAAATTTATGACGAAGCAAAGCTCAGTTTCCAAATCAAGCAAGCGCAAGATCAGGTCGCTCAAGCCAATCTGAAGCGCGCATTAGCGGCGGCCAAGGCAGGCAAAATCGAACTGGCTGAAGCGGCCATAAGGGCTCCCTTCGACGGCATAATACAGTCCCGTTATATGGACGAAGGTACGCAAATACTCGGCGGCACACCGGCGCTTAAGCTTATCGAGTTGGGGCCGATCAAAGCCCATATTGGCGTACCTAGCAGCAGCTTAGATAGCCTAACTATTGGTGGCACCTACAACCTCAGTTGGAATGGCAAAACACAACCCGCTCGCCTAATGGCCATTTCCCCAGAAGTAGACCCCAGCACCCGGACCCTCAATGCAGTGTTTAAAATAAGCGACGGCATTATTCCTATTGGCGCCGTAGTTGAATTATTGCTAGAACAACGGGTACAGGCACCCGGCTTCTGGCTGCCGGTAAGTGCGCTCACGGCCAGCGATCGCGGCCTGTGGGGAGTCTATGTGGTCAATGGCGAAAACATCATCGAACGCCGATTGGTCGAGGTGATTCATAACGAAGCCTCGAGAGCCTATGTCCGTGGCCTACTCTCAGATACCGAACGCGTGGTTAACAGTGGAGTGCAACGCATAGTGCCGGGACAAGCTGTGTTACCCCTAAAAGCCGAAGAAAACATCGTAGAAAAAACCAACAAGACCGTGACCGAGCAAGCAAATGCAGGCAGATAGCTTTTATACCAACCCACGTTTAACCGCATTATTTATGCTGTTTATTGTTGTCTTGGGCGGCGTTTCTTTCCTAAGTCTAGCGCGCCAAGAAGACCCCACCATGGCCGAGCGCTACGCTCAAGTGAACACATTTTTACCTGGCGCATCTGCGGCAAGAATGGAGTCTCTGGTTAGCGAACCCCTAGAGACAAGCCTGAGAGAAATCCCAGAGATCAAAGAAATTGAGTCCACGTCCAAGTCCGGTATATCGGTCATCTCCATTGAACTCCTAGAGCGAGTCAGCCCAGAAGATACACAAAATGTTTGGTCTGAGGTACGCGACCAATTGGGCGCAATGCAGGCCACATTGCCCAGGGGCACTGTCGAATCTGACCTCAGGATTTTACAGCCGGTTGCCTCGACAATCATTATTGCCCTGAGTTGGCGACATAGCTCAAACATTGAAATGAGCATCCTCTCGAGATTGGCAGAATCTTTAAGATTACAGCTGGCCAATATGTCCGGCACTGAAAAAGCCGAGTCATGGGGCGAAGCTGAAGAAGAAATTGTCGTTTCCCTAGACCCCAATCGCATGGTGACCAGTGGTGTATCTGCCGCATTTATTGCCCAGCGTATCGGCACAGCAGACACCAAAATCGCCTCCGGCAGACTACGCGCAGGTGGCAATGACATTCTGGTGGGAGTAGAGGCTGAACTGGATTCCGTTGAGCGCATAGGCAGCATACCCTTAGTTATGGGTAACAATGGCAGTACCTTACGGGTTTCAGATCTAGCCACTGTGCGTAAAACGCAATTAGATCCACCTCGTTCATTGGCTTTTCATGGCACCGAACAGGTCATTTTTGTCAACGCACAAATGCAGGGCGGTTTACAAATTGAGAATTGGAGCCGCAACGCCAATGCCCTTGTCGCAAAGTTCAAAGCTAACTTACCCAATGCAATTGGCTTAGAAACGGTCTATTCGCAGAATATCTATACCGACCAACGCATGAATTCACTGGCCAATAACCTGATCTTCGCATTGGTCATTGTGCTGCTGGTTCTGATTTGGCTTATGGGCATTCGCTCCGCGCTAACCGTGGGTATCGCCCTGCCTCTTTCGGCCAGCATGGTACTGGTGGGTATGCAGGTGCTAGATATTCCGCTGCACCAAATGTCCGTCACCGGCTTGATTATTTCGCTGGGCCTGCTTATCGATAATGCCATTGTGGTGGTAGAAGACTACAAGCTGCGGCGCAGTCGAGGCGCGCAAATTAACGAGGCTATTAGTCGAGCCATCAAACATTTATTGGTGCCCCTAGGCGCCTCCACCGCCACCACCATATTTGCCTTTATGCCCATTGCGTTGGCACCAGGCGGCGTTGGCGATTTCACCGGCACCCTCGGCGTTACTGTGGCCTTATCCGTTGCCAGCTCGTTTATTCTGGCGATGACCGTAGTACCCGCCATCGCCGGCTACTTAGAAAATCGTTGGCCGGTAAAAGCGGGCAACCGCTGGTGGCAGACCGGATTTTCCAGCCCAGCATTGACACAAAAGTATCACGCAGCTCTGGTCACTGTACTCAAGCGCCCAATGATTGGCGTCACTATCGCCTGCATTATGCCGATTATCGGCTTCGCGCTGGCGCCCACATTAACCCAACAATTTTTCCCTGCGGTAGATCGTAACCAATTTCAAGTACAGTTATCCCTGCCCGCACAAACTTCCATAGGGGAAACACAGCAAGCCATTGTCAAAGCCGATGAAATATTGCGCAGTAATTCTGACGTCACCGATACCTTCTGGACCATCGGCAAAGGCGCGCCACGGGTCTACTACAACGTAACCTCTCTCAACGAGCGCGTACCCAGCTTTGCGGCCGCCTGGGTCAATACAACATCAGCAGAAGCCACTGGAGAAATACTCGGCGCAATCCAAAGCGAGCTGTCTGTTGCGTTCCCCAACGCAGAAGTATTGGCACTTCCCTTTGAACAGGGACCACCCACAGACTCGCCCATTGAAATACGCATCATTGGTCAAGACTTAGAAGTGCTTCGCCAGGAGGCACAGAAACTTAGGGCCATACTAACCAGTGTGCCCAACGTCACCTATGCTCGGGCATCACTGTCTACAGCAGAACCCAAACTCACATTCATCCCAAGAGAAAACGCCGTGGCGGCGACAGGGATAAGCACCGGCGGTCTGGCACAGAGAATCAACTCCGCGTTAATGGGCGATAAAGCCGGCACTGTTTTAGAAGGCAATACAGAAATAGACGTCAGAGTTAAATTTCAAACAGATTCTCGAAACCAAATGTCAGATCTCAACTCACTGCCTATCTTGGCCAACGGGCGAGATGGCATACCCCTTAGCGAACTTGGAGATTGGCAATTGGTGCCTACCGCATCGTCGATCACCCGACGCCAAGGTGAACGCATCAGCGCCGTGCGCGGCTACCTAATCCCATTCACATTAGTCGGCGGTGCGTTAGCGGACTTCACAGAAAAACTCGAAGAACAAAACTATAAGCCACCACCGGGCTATAGATTGCAACTGGGCGGCGAAGCGGAAAGCAGCTCAGAATCTATTGGCGGCATTATTCAGGTATTTGTCTTCTTCCTCTTAGCCATGGGCGGCGTCATTATCCTGTCGCTGAATTCGTTCCGCTATGCGGGACTTATCGGCATTGTCGCCTTTTTAAGTTTCGGCCTAGCCCTATTGGGTGTGAGACTATTTGGCTACCCATTTGGTTACATGGCGTTAATCGGCTCTCTCGGCATGATGGGTCTAGCGATTAATGGCGCGATTATTGTTTTATCCGCGCTCAAGGCGGACCCGCGCAGTCAATCAGGGGACAGCGAAGGCATAGCAAATGTTGTAGTGGATTCAACCAGGCACATCATCTCCACCACCCTAACCACCATTGGCGGCTTTGTACCCCTGATCGTTAACGGTGGCGAATTCTGGCCACCGCTTGCCACGGCCATCGCTGGCGGGGTAGTCGGCTCTGCCGTAATAGCTCTTTCAATGGTGCCTTCAGTATTTGCCTATATCCAGCGCAAGAAAGTTCGACAAGCGGCGATTTTACAAGCCGCCTAAAAAAATATCCCCGGGGTGATCTTTTTTGCACTGCGGACTTAATGATCTGAAACCCATCGAAGATTATGAGAAATACTAGCAAAAACAGTATTTCTAACCGGGACTCCCGAAGGCGTCATGTTCCATCTTGGCACTGTTTGGAACCCGGCGTTCTATTTGAGAACTGGTGATTTTATTACTACTTCCGCCGCCTAACTGGGTGTCACTAGAAATACAGAGAACTAACATTATGTTGACAGAACCATTGGTATTAATCGTCTATGGAGCAACCGGGTTTACGGGCCAGTTGGTCGCCACCTACCTCGACGCCCACCCTGAACTCCATGGCAAGCCTTGGGCTATTGCGGGCCGCACTCAAAGCAAGCTTGCAGAACTGTCTGCCAAACTCGGGGATAGGCCCGAGACTCTCTGCGTTAACCTTGAGGACAGCGACGCAGTGGCCGCGATGGTCTCGCGTACCACAGTGATTCTCAATTGCGCTGGCCCCTACTCAGTCAATAACGGGGCCGTCCTTTTGGGCGCATGTGCTCGAGCAGGCGTTCACTACTCAGACCTCGCCGGCGAAGGATACTGGCAAGCCGAAATGGTCGAGGCCTTTCATAATCTCGCAGTAGAGTCCGGCGCAAAAGTGGTTCTGGGAGGTGGTGTCGATTCAATTCCCTCCGACCTCGGAGCCTTCATGGCCACAGAGGCTCTGCCCACTGTGCCTAACCAAAGTATGCCTAACCAAAGTGTGCAGCTTCGCGGCGTATATACTCGCTACACGGGCTCGTTTTCCGGAGGCACCATAAACTCTGGCAAGGCAATCGAGCGGGCGAGAAAGTCCGGCAGCTACACGGATGCGATGGAAGCAAATCCCTACCTCCTGACACCCGGAGCCGCAGGGATAGAGACTCAAGCACCGGGAACCGCCGATGGCATGGCCGCTGATTTCAAGTGGACTTTTGATTCAACCTACGGTGCCGTTTCGAATTTTTTTATGGCTGGCATCAACGCCAGAGTCGTACGGCGCAGCCTCACGCTGCGCGACGAACATCAAAATATATCCTATAGGGAATGTGCAGCCGCTGGGATGTGGTTGCGCATGATAGGAATGTGGGCGAGTCGCGGGTTTGGCTATTTCCTGGGCGAACCTATCAACTTCAAACCAACTTCCGGAGAAGGTCCGCCCTCATGGTTACTTCGCGATGGAGGCTTCGAGATCGAAGTGACCGCCATAGCCAACGGGCAACTCGCCCAGACCCGGATTTCCGGACAAGGCGACCCCGGCTATGGCGCAACGTCCAAGATGCTGGCCGAGCTCGGTCTCTGCCTAGCCCTCGATGACCATAGCGGCTCGTCTCACCAAGCGGGCGTGCTCACGCCTTCCACGGCATTGGGACATGCTCTGGTTTTTCGTCTGACTCAGGCTCAAAACGGCAAGTTTATGCAGTTCGACACGACACCGGCGGCGAATTGACCATTGCGACGCTAGGTGCGCCGCGCTTGTTGCGCTCTTCTGTTATCTACCACTAAAGCTGCCTGCGCAGGTGCTGTTATGCTTATCTCTTCTGGCCAATGTACTAGGAGAGGTTAAACACCAATTTTTTTCGTATCAGCCTGATTTAACTCTGCTATGTGGGACTAACTCCAGTGAACAAGCGCCCCGCAACAGGGAACAAATGGCTAAAATAAAATATCTTGGCCGTTAAACTCAGATTAAGTATCTGTCATTAGAATATTGAGTAGTGGCGCTATGATTGAATCATCATGCCGGTTTGAAAAAACATTGAGTGCGGAGGGAATACCGCCGAGCCGTACGATCACAGTTTCGGTTTGCGGGTTAACCATGACCAGCTGTAGGCCCAACCCCTCAATCCAGAAGACTTCAGGTGA
>JAQXEN010000066.1 GCA_029250825.1 Porticoccaceae bacterium | reverse complement strand
GAGCCTTGTGTTTATTGATGTTGACAGCCCTTCAGTTCATTGTCAAAGGCACATCCACGTCTACCATTTTGTCTACCATCAGACTGACACAAGGCGCCTCTTGAGTAATTGTGTGCCTGATAATCCTTTAGAGGGGGCGGGAGGGGTCTTTTGTCATTCGGTATTGTTACTGTACCTGCCCAGATACTAAATAAGCCCATTTCAAAAAAGCTTATTATCAGGCAGCATCTAACCACCCTTGAATAACTCCGCCTGTTCTATATAGTTGATGCATTAATTAACAAAGGTTAATGCCGCATTTACCATGAATAAATCTGATTTACGATTAGTACAATCTGGAGACGCTGAGGCACAGTATCGATTGTACCGAAGCCTTAGCTTTAGCGGTAAGGCTGAAGATGGTAAAGAGGCTGCTAAATGGCGCAAAAAGGCAGCGGAACAAGGGCATGTAGACGCTCAACATGAGTTAGCAGATTCTTACCAAGGGGCTTCATGGCAATTAATGGCAGAGGGTCGATTTGAACTCGGAGATTCACACCTAAATGAGATACTTGTCCAAAATCAAAAAGATTTTATCAACTGGCATACTAAGGCAGCGGAGCAAGGTCATGCCTTTAGCCAGTATGAGTTAGGTAATGCATATCGCTTAGGTGATGGTTTATCTAAAGATATACAGGAGGCTCTTAGATGGTATCTCAAAGCAGCCGAGCAGGGTTATCCACAGCATCAGATTCAGGTTGCAAAAATGTATGAAAGTGAAAACGGTGTTCCTAAAAATACAAAAGAAGCCCTTAAATGGTATTTAAGAGCAGCAGAGCAGGGCAATGAGATGGCTATGATTGTAATAGCTGCTCGTTCTCGCAATGGGGAACTGCCAAAAAATCTAGAAGAAAGTCTCAAATGGCATCTAATATTGGCTAATGAAGGGTACATAGATTCCCAATACTGTGCTGGCATGATGTATTTGGGCGGGGAAGGTACACCAGAAAGCTATATAGATGCTTACGCATGGCTTTCGTTGGCTAAAACACACGGTCATGATTTTGCAGACAACGAACTAGAAACCTTAAAGCCGAGGATGACAAATCAACAAATAGCTGATGGTCAAGCTTTAGCAGCCAAGTGCTATGAGTCTAACTACAAAGATTGTGATTTATGAGAGTAGATAAGAAAGGGTTTAAGTACCGAGTCAGTAACGTCTTAGCATGCTTGGGCTTTAAAGTCTGTTGGGCAAGGCTATGGTGATGGGTATGGTTTGGAATTGTTAGTTAAGTATTTAAGCAAGCTTGGTGATGGATAAATCTCAACAACTCCTCATCTGATTTAATTTGATTAAATATTTAGTTATGACTACATAGAATTATTAAAGGAAAGACCGTGATTACTCTAATAAATCGTTTCTCCAAGTACTCCATTGTTATCTTGGGGTTTTTAACCATCACCCTTTCGCATGCTCAGGATGATAGGGCGGACGGTATATCCATCCTTGATGTTGATGCGAATGGCAAGGTCGATGCATTAACAGATGGTCTTTTGATTTTAAGGTCAATGTTTGGCCTGACTGATGAAACCTTGGCCACTGGCGTGGTAGACCTTACTAATTGTACGGAATGTGATGCTGAAGGAATTGATACCTATATCACTTCCATTAAGGGTGCGACATACGGAGGATTAACTCCAGAAACTGGTCCTACGGGCCCTCAAGGAGAAAAAGGAGAAAAAGGAGAAAAAGGAGAAAAAGGAGATAAGGGTGATGCAGGTGCTCAGGGTGTAGCTGGAGCTGATGGAGCAACAGGAGCTAAAGGTGATGCAGGAACGAATGGTACAAATGGTGTTGATGGAGCTACAGGAGCTAAAGGTGATAAAGGTGATAAAGGTGCGCAAGGCATTCAGGGTTTAACTGGCTCTGCGGGTTCAGCTGGCGCTCAAGGTGATAAAGGTGATAACGGAGCAATAGGCGTAACGGGAGCAATAGGCCCTCAAGGAGAAAAAGGTGATAAGGGTGATATTGGAGCAACTGGCGCTACAGGAGCCGCAGGCATTGATGGTTTGGATGGTTCGGATGGAGCTACAGGTCCAGCCGGTGCCACAGGAGTGACCGGTGCTCAAGGTCCAGCGGGAGCTGGTGGGATGGGCTTAACCTGGGTTTCGGCATCAAACAATGTTAACGGATACTGGTACTTCCGCTACAACACGATTTTGATGGCAGTTCAGATTTCAGGGAGTGATTTAGTCTACACATCCCCGTACGACCCTGAAGATGGAAGCCATTTAACATTGGCAAGTGAGCGCACTTTTTATACCTCTAGTGACTGCCAAGGTATGGCTTACGTCGAAAACGCACCTTTGACTCGCCTAGAACACTCCGGTTCTGGATATCTGATAAAACGCACTTCCCAAAAAGGGGGCTCCACTTTCACTGCTAATTCTTACTACGGGATGTCCATGGGGGTGCATGGGTGTTATAACGATCCGTCCTCGGTTAATTATGGAGGTGAGTACTACGAAACTGAACTGACATCACTGTTAATGTCTACATATCAACAATCACATACCTTGCGGTGGTCTAATTAATCTTATGCGACAGCGGCACATATAAGAGGTACTAGTTCAGTAGCTTACGTAGCCAACTGTATAAGAAGACCAGAGAGGTCAGGTGTGTCTTTATTGTCTTGCATGGTGCAGTTATCTCTTAATCTGTGATGGTTATTGGGAAAGTGTACCTCAAACTGAAGGCATATCGACCTTCACCTTGGTCTTTACACCATCCATATACCTACTCCACGTCTCCAGCATGACTTCCTTAGCCCACGCTTGATGTTGCTGCTGCACTGCTACTGCGTCATGCACTGGTAGACATACGATGTCTTCTTTAATACCTTCAAGTGAGACATCCTTCAATATCTGACCCTCAAAGTTTTGAGCAAATATACCCCAACCATTGAAAAGCTGAAGTTTTGGAAATCTCTTTAACGCTCCATCATGAATGCTTTCGATAACTTGGCTATTCATCCCGTCTAGCCTCAGCCTCGACTTACCTGACTTTTCGTCAGAAGCACCCATGGCTACGGTTATGAAGTGCTTAACCATATCCCTGCTGGCTACTCCTGACTCCACGCAGATGTCCTCGTAGGGGGTTTCCCCAGCATATTCCTTTGCATTGAACGCTAAATTGAGCCTTAGATGATTGGCATTAAAGTCAACTTCGCAAATTGGTTGACTGTCTATCTGTGTATTTATACGTATTCGTTTCCTTCTATCAGGAAGGTTCTGGAATGGCGTCATTAAGCGGCCACCTTGAAAAGGTGAGTGCTTGTAAACAAGCCTTATGGGAGCCTTACAAGCCCAATGATGAGGCTTTATAAACTCGTTGATGGCTATCATATCCTCCATATCGGGATGGCTTTCATCAGCCTTAACCTTGAACATAGTCTCTTGCCAGATATCATCAGTTTCATTGATTGTTAGATATGGCCCTTCTACAGGCTGTTCTTGGTCAAGGAAGTATTCCCAAATCTCGCCGGCGAGAGTACCTGATGGGTAAATTCTTGTTCTGGAGGGTTTGTTAAAAAACTGCTTTCCGGGCAGAAAGGTAATCAGTTCGTTTTGGTTAAGGTAACCAACAATGTCTTTTACCTTGGAGTATTTAATCTGGTAACGCTTCAACCAGATGTCATCAGCATATGTCTGCTTTCTTAGGGAGACAACTAACCAATTGTTCATGAACAGGGCACGACAAAGACCTAATAAAATCCATTGCCAATGATGCCTAAGTTCCTCTAACTGCGTACCACCACGACCACCCCTAGTCTCTTCGACGTATTTATCAATCAAGAGGGATAGCTTTAGGTGTAATTTAGACCTTTTGTTTAGCTGAAGGGGGCTAAGGAAGTAGTGATGCTTATAGTCATCCTCTGGTAAATCGAGACTCAAGGCCATGTTCTTGAGTTGGGATAGGGTGTCTTTGGAAATGCTATGCATAGGGCTTATGGCTACCTGTTGCCTCTTTCAAGGCTAGTTATAGTTGGTTACTAATACTCTTACTATAAGAACAATTAATACTCGTAATGACTACCACTTAGGTTTGGTATCTATAGGGCTTGAGGCCTGTTCTAGTACTCCTATGTACTGCCTAGGTAGACGTTGTATTGTTACCTTGTAGGATATTACTTAATAAGTACCTTTCCCTGGTATTAAATGCCTTATACCACCCCTAGGCTCCTCTACGTCACCCTTACGTCTTGGTATTAAATGAATATGACAATGAAAGACAGTCTGTCCTGCATCTTCACCACAGTTCATGCCTATGTTAAAACCAGAGACTGTTGGGTCTTCTTGTTCTATTAAGGCTTTATGCTTAGTTAGTAGTTGATTGATAGCATTAAGCTCTGGCTGTCTAAGGTTAAAGTAATCAGCAGCATGTCTCTTAGGGATTATTAATCTATGCCCCTCAGTGACTGGAAAACCATCCTCAATAACGTACGCTAATTCATTCTCATCAATAATTCTTGCAGGCTCTATTGTGCAAAACAAACAACCATCATCTCTGTATTTATAGGAGTTAGATACGCCTCTAAGGTCTGTATCATCACGGTCACGCTTAGTAGCGTTGCAGGAGTAACAAAGAGCTTGGAAGTTAGTAATATCATCACTACCACCGTTGTTTCTAGGGACGATATGGTCAACTTCTAATGCCTTAACATCGGCAGAGATACCACAGAGTTCACAACGATATTTAGCATTCTTTAATACTTCATAGCGAGTAGTGCCGCTAACATAGCCTTTGGATTTCTTTCGATGTTCCCATACATCACTGCCCCTAGCATCATTAAACTCATCAATCTTGTCTAAGCAGAGTTGCTTGAGGGTTTTTATATCTTCAGCTGTTAATGTTTCATATCCATTAAGAGCATAGTCTTTGCTTTTCTTATCTTTCTCGACAATTGACCTGCCCCGCAAAACCTTTCCAACCATGTTATTGGTTATGTTGGTGTAGTACTCAATTTGGCTAGGGTCATGCGCCAAGATAGCTTTGGCAATGTCCTCTTGGTGACACCTTCCAGTCTTTTCTAGTAACGTTAAAATCATTACTGGTTGATAGATATGCGACATGCGCATCTTGGTTGAGATGAAATTCTCTAGCTCTTTAAAGTTCATAGTGACCTAAAACCAGATTCATATGGTCTGCAATCCTTCAATAACTATTCATTATGGGATAAGACTACCATACAGCTATAAGGTACACAAAAGGGGCTGGCGCAGGTCGCTCAGAGGGCGCCTTAAGGGGCTCCTAAAGGGCATTAAAAACAGCCTAATATCTATGCAGAACAGAGGGTTAACGCCCTTATGCAGCTATCCGTGAGGGCTCAGGAAGGTCTGAATAAGCGGGTGCAGAAGTGGGCGTAAATAGGCCTTAAATAGGTACCGTTCTGGATACTCACACTCGAGCATGTAAGTATATTTTGGCCTCTCCAAGTGTCTCCTAAAGCGCCATGTGGCAGTCAATGCTAAGTTAAATCATTAACAAATCAATCAAATATGAACTTCTTTGTTCATAGCTGTCTTATTTAATGTGCATGATTCTCCCCCCTGAGAATAAACACACAAAGTAGAGCTCCACTAAGCCCTGTTAACGCAGGGTTTTTTTATGCCTGATAATAAGCTTTTTTGAAATAGGATTTTTTAGTATCTGGGCAGGTACAGTAACAATCCTGAATAACCAAAGACTCCCCCCGCCCCCTCTAAAGGATTATCAGGCACACAATTACTCAAGAGGCGCCTTGTGTCAGTCTGATGGTAGACAAAATGGTAGACATGGATGTTCCTTTGACAATGAACTGAAGGGCTGTCAACATCAGTAAACACAAGGCTCAAGGGTGTTGCAGGTGCCTAGCTGAGGCACTAAGCGGCACTCCGGGTGCACCAATAACAAACCCTCAGCCTCCGGCTGGGGGTTTTTTATTGGCCCACCCAGAGAATTGGTTCAAACCCCTGTTCGACAAAATGCAAAGCATTTTGGACGCCGCAGGCGGTCCGCAGGATTGGGCAACAGACTTCAGTCTGGTACCAATCAATCCCTCCCAATGCACGCACCCATTACAAGCAAAACCCTCAGCCTCCGGCTGGGGTTTTTTATTGGCCCACCCAGAGTGTTGGTTCGACCCCCTGCCGAATCAATACTAGCTACAAATTAAGCAATACGATCCTAATTTCCCGAGGTCAAATAATGCTACACATGGGCTACAACAAATATTGAGAGCCAGCTGAATAGCCTATAGGAATATGGTTGGTCTACTGGGCACGATTATCGCGGTACACATGGGCTGGCGTTTTTAATCAAGATTCCCTGTTAGATTTAAAATTTTTAGAGCTAGTAAAAAACAAGAAGTTCTATTAATATTTGAATAGTTAATTTCCCCAGCTGAGAATTCACTCATAAGGAATTTGTTATGCTAAGCAACGCGCTAGAAGTCTATAAAAAAAGTTTCATAATCGCCTCAAGAGCGTCTCGATCAGAATATTGGCTTTTTCAGTTATTTTACCTACTAGTTCTGTTAGCTATAGGTCTCCCAGTAGCTGGTGGTTATATTCATTCTCTTCCTCTGATCGCTTTTTTTATTTTAACAATACCTGCGATGATTAGTGTGCAAATAAGGCGGTTCCATGATTTGGGGGTAAGTGGGTGGTGGCTACTACTTAATTTAATTCCATATATTGGCGGATTGATTACTCAAGTCTGGTTTTGTTTCAAAGGCACTGTTGGCCCCAATAAGTTTGACAACGAGGCTGATAGAGTTCCCCCGAGTATAACCACTTGAGGACATTATCTTGACCAAGCCCGATGGCGCAGAGAGCAAATCATCTCTTAAACAGGCCGCTCTATGGCTTGTAGCAATATCAGTGGTGCTGACCACATTCAGTATGAGCACAACCGCCGTAACCTTAACCGAAAATGACATAGCGAATTATGCGGCTGAGATTAATAGTAAGGGTAAAGGCACCGATATTGGTGGCGGAACTGTAATAAGACATGTTTTTTCCAAGGGAAGAACTATTATTTTTCGATATGATGTTCCAGCAGATTGGCAGCCATACTCAAAAGGAAGAGAAGATATAATAATTCAAGCTAAATCTAGGGGATCGGCCAAGTTTTTTTTTGAAGAAAATATAAATACAAATTACCAATACTTTAAGAGCAATCTGCAGATATATTCTATTAATATTTATTCAAGCCAATATTCAAATATCAACTTAGAACTAGATCATACGTATGTCAACATTAATGGCCACGCAAAATCTAAGGGTGTCAATATGAGGCTGCGGCCACCAAAGGGCTGGGATATTGGGGAGGCCAATGGCCCAAATATTGTAAAAGCCTTTAATGGTGAGCCGGGGCAATACTATATGATTATCACAAAAGACATGCCCTCATTTTCCACCCGATTGCAAATAAAAGAAATCTACTCAAATTCTAAGGCAGTCAAAGAGCATGCCGAATCGAGTATGCCTGACTACGACTGCACTCTGAATGAATATGATTTTTTTATTTTAAACACATACCCCACAGTAACCTCAGAATACATGTGTGACATTGAACAATCAGATGCCTTGATAAAATTGGCTACCAAAGTATGGTTTATTTTTTATGAGGACAAATTAATTATGCTTCAAGGAACTTGTACCAATAGTCGAGCAGAATGTGAGCAACTAAATAAGTTGTTCAATATGGTATCAGCATCAGTGTACTTCCCTGAGCAGTTTAATTAACTAATGATTGAATATTACATTATCAAAGAAACGATGGCACATGGGCCTTTCAACAAGGATCAGTTAATCGAGCAGAATATTACTGGTGCCACGAAGATTTGGTTTTATGGCTGTAAAGATTGGATCGAAGCTTCAGATGTAAAGGATCTCAATGAGATCACTGGCTTGTCTGCATTAAATCCTGAGACAAAGAAAAGTAAAATTAACAATCCTCTATCCCTTTTAACCGTGAGTATCATTGGTGCTGTGCTGGTTTTTTGGTTAGTTACTAACCAAAACCAATCTTCAGTGGCTGACCTCTACGGCGAAGTCATAGTAAACGCATATGAATCGGATACAGACTTCGATATGTTTGTTGATAAATTTTATCGTGACGCTAGGTTTATGGGAATTTATCCAAAGAAACCAAAAGTAAAAATAATCAAATTTTCTCGCTTGGATCAGCTAGATGATACTACTCATATTCATGGCATGTCATTTGGAATAAATAATGATGATCTAATTGAGATATACATAAACCCCTCATCATGGGAGAGTTTTAACAAACCTATGCGCTACATGCTGATGTATCACGAGTTAGCTCACGACCTGCTAAATCTAGAAGACCTTGCTCCAACAGGGTCCAATGATGAAAAATTCCTCATGTATCCGCATATGTCCGATTTTAGGAATGTGACTATGGACGAATTTATTGAGAGCTATCAAAGAGTATTTTTAGAATATTCGCTAACTAATAACTAATTCTCCAGATATCATTGCCAGATTAGGCTGTTCTTTAGCAACTAGGAAATTATAGGGAATACCCTTATCAGCAAAGGCTAAAGGGTGTCTCTAATGTCTATCTGGTGCACCAAACTCAAAACCAGCGGAAAAAATTTTTTATTCCCTCTCCCGCAAGACTAACCTCGCAAACGTCTAACTTTAAAACTGCGCCCTTTCAGCTTGCCTTTTTGGAGCTTATTAAATGCAGTTTTCCCAAACTTGTGGGCCACGGCAACATAGGCCCAGTGATCGCCCACCTGTATTTTGCCTATCTCTGAACCTGGCATACCATCAGCCCCGGTTAAGGCACCCACAATATCCCCTGCTCTAAGCTTCTGCTTTTTGCCACCGGCAATGTGAAGGGTCATCATGGGCGGAGCAAAAACCGGCTCACGTAACAATCTTATATGCGGCAAGTTACCGCGTTGAAACTTCTGTTTTAAATAATCTTCTAAGAGGCCAATTCTGTGATTATCTCTCTGCGTATATAAGCTGCAAGCCATGCCTTGTGCGCCCGCGCGACCTGTGCGGCCGATTCGATGAGTATGAACTTCTAGCTCCTGTGCAACTTGGTAATTGATTACCAAATCAAGAGAGTCAATATCTAAACCCCGGGCTGCCACATCCGTAGCAACCAGCACTGAAATACTGCGGTTGGCAAAACAGGCTAAGGTTTGATCTCTGTCTTTCTGCTCTAAATCCCCATGTAAGGCCGACGCCTCGTAACCCGCTGCGTGCAACTCATTAGCCACTCGGTCGGTTTCAATCTTGGTATTACAAAAAATTAGCGTGGTCTCTGGTTGATGTTCCTGCAACAACAGCCTAACTGCCTCTACCCGGGACTGGTCATTTTCAACCTGATAAAGGGTTTCGACAATACTTTCGTTGCCATGAGTATCCTGCACTTCTACAGTTACTGGAGAGAGCATAATTCGCTGTGCAATGTTTTCGATCTTTTCAGGATAGGTGGCGCTAAACAACATAGTTTGCCGCTGATCAGGCATGTAACCAACAATATCCTCTAGGGCTTGCTGGAAACCCATATCCAGCATCCTATCCGCTTCGTCTAACACCAGTGTCGTTAGATTATCTAAGTTGAGATTCGCCTTGCCTAGGTGTTCTTCAACCCGCCCAGGAGTACCGACAATAATATGCGCGCCATGCTCCAAAGAACCCATCTGAGGCCCAAAAGCGACACCACCACAGAGTGTCAGCACCTTAATATTGTGAATACCACGGGCCAGTTTGCGTATTTCTACCGCCACCTGATCTGCCAACTCTCGGGTTGGGCACAAGACTAAGGTCTGTACACGAAAACGTTTTACATCAAGCTTATTTAACAAGCCCAGGGCAAAGGTTGCGGTTTTACCAGAGCCAGTTTTGGCCCGAGCAATAACATCTTTATGGGCTAAAATTGAGGGCAGAGCTTGCGCCTGAATCGGCGTCATCTCGGTATAACCAAGGCTGGCAAGATTATCAACTAAGGCGGGCTTTAGATCTAAACTGGCAAAATCATATTCTGACAAGGGAATTCTCATATTTTGTTTTGGGGGCAGCGAAGCTATCAGACAAGGATCGGGGCTAAGTCGTTGAGCGCCTCTGATTTTAGCAGAATACACCGCTCTTAGCTGTCTATGTTATGGTCCATGGACTCTAATCATAGGTCTTATGGAAGCAATAACACTAACCGAGAGATTAGAAGCTCATATGAGTCGCTCCGCTTTGGCTTGAGCACTGGTTAAAAAAGCGATACAACCTCTATTCATGTCGCTATTAGGAAATGATGAAAAACCCAGTTACACTGGATCTGAAGTCTAAATAAGAGTGTTCTTTGATATTTTCCCGTTCAGCCGCCCTGCGCAGCTACAGTCAACTAGCACTTATTATCGTCGCCGCCGGAGCAATATACCCATTGCTCTACCTGCGTCAAAATTTCGAACTGTCGATTCTCGAAGCGTTTAATATCAGCCAGACCCAGCTGCGCTACTGCAGCTCGATGCTCGGCTTTATTTTTATGATCACGTATATCCCCAGCGGCTGGCTGGCAGATCGTGTGTCATCCCGCAAGTTGCTGGCCTTCTCTCTCTTGGCCACTGGGCTACTGGGGATTTGGTTTGCATCCATGCCCTCCTATACCTCACTGCTGGTTATCTATGCCGCCTGGGGCTTGGCTACAGGCTTAACGTTCTGGTCCGCACAGATTAAGCTGGTAAGTATGCTGGCCAAGCAAGATCAGCAAGGGCGGTTTTTTGGTATTCTCGACGGCGGTCGCGGTCTTGTTGAAGCTCTTTTAGCGACCCTTGCTATAGCTCTTTTTGCCTATGTACTGAATCAAGAATCGAGCTCGACAACACTGGCTCTGAAACAAGTTATATATCTCTATGTAGGGGTCTTGGTGATTATGTCCCCCCTCACCTACTGGCTTCTCGATGATCTGGAAATAGAGCCGGGAAAAACCGTTGAGAGGAAAAAGGATTTATTCAGGAACGATATTATGGCTGTTATTAAACGCCGTGAAATCTGGCTCTGTGCTATTTGTATTGCCTGTGGTTATCAATTATTTTATGCCACCTATTCTTTTTCAGCTTACCTGCAACAGCACTTCGGGCTTACTGCCGTCATGGTGGGAGGTATTACCGTTGCAAAATTATGGATGAGACCTTTGGGGGGAATAGCGGCGGGGTTTATCGGAGACTGGAAAAGCCCTGAAAAAATTCTTTGTTTATTGCTCGCCTTAGCCTCGATCGCTCTCGCCACAATGGCTTTTTTACCGACCACCGCTGCAACGCTCATTATGTTGGCGGTGGTGCTGCTTATCGGTTTATTAACCTATGGAGTGCGGGGGCTCTACTGGGCAACATTGGGCGGCTGTGATGTTCCCAACAATATCAAAGGCCTAGCTATAGGCATTATTTCAATGATTGGGTACCTCCCTGAGCTCTACCTACCACTGTTCAGTGCCTCACTAATAGAGCAGTATCCCAATGGCCTCGGCTATAAAATCTATTATTTGATACTGTCGGTATTTGGCCTTTTAGGTGCCTACGCAGCCTACCTGTTGGCGCGACCAAAAGTCTGATTCAGAGTTCGCTGAACGCCATCTCTAACCAGACCATGCGATCGTTATACCAAGCTTTTAAATGATCCACTTCCTCTTGGTACGTGTCAAAAACAACAGGATTGGGCCACACTGCAAGGCCAATGGTTTGCCACTTACTGTCATTTTCTTGTTGAGCCCACTGCAACTGCTGAGCATAGTCATCGATTTTATTTAAGATAAAATCCTGATTTTGCTTAAAGTATAAAAATCGTGCTTTCACTTTTTCTACGAACACAGGGTCTTGAAATAGGCGCTCATACCAAGGGTGAAATTTAACCCAAAAGCCATCGGTGTACTCCGCCGGAGAATAATCTACATTACCAAAGGAGAGATCAAAGTCCCACAGTGGCCCCATATTGATCCTTTCCCCTGGCATAACATTGACGAACATACTCGACCAAGACTGTGAATCTGTGTTTTTGGTAATCTCATTAATTAAATACCAGTCGACAAAGCTATCCATATCAATGTATTGCGCATATCCGACAGTCGCACTGAGGAAGTTAGGGCCATAGAGCGCGGTTTCAAAATCCTCGAGCAGATCTTTAATATAACTGTACTCAGCGCTATCGAATTCAAGGTTGGGTTCTTTGATATTGATTAGAAACCGATCTGTTATAACACTATCAAAATAGACATCATCGGGATCCAGCCTTTCCAACTGATCAAGTTCCAGCAGGTATCCAGTATCGCCCAAGGCTACTCGATTATCACTTTCCTCAACTTTTTGGGTGATATTGTATGTACCGTTGTACTGATCATTGATGTAGACCTCAGCAAACCGGCCCTGGGGTGTCCAAGCTAAGTTACTTAAATAGCCCATCTCAAAGGTTATCTTATTGCGCAGCAGAGTTTTGTCCGAGTACTCAGCCAAAAACAACCACTTTTTGTCTCTAGGCATGCCCAAGAACTCAGCTTTATCGTCCAACTTCATTTGGAAAGGCTGCTTAGGATGTAAATACCATGTTGAGTTACCTCTGCCGCGGATTTTCATTTCGAGATTTGATAGATCCGCAGAGTTGCGACCACCATCAACTGAAACATTACCGGTTACATAGTCGTCCTTTGAGTCAATCGGCGCGCCCTGGTCGGTGTTCAAATAAATAACCGGCAAACCAGTAAACTTGGTCAGATCTACGGTATAACTCGCGGTGGTACCCTCTGAGTTAGCTACGGTATAGACAACAGTATCGGTAAAATCATTGATGGAAGTCTCACTCTCTTGAGACACATTGCCAACGGTGACAGAACTGCCGGTGAACTCAAAGCTAGCCACCAACTCATTGACAGCCGTATTGGTCAGCACACGACCGAGAAATACGCCGTTGTTTTCAGTATTGTCGAGGCTTATATCTTCTGATAGTTGAGCATTGTTAACCGCGGAAAATGTAAACTGACTCAGAGTCGGGGCTTCAACAGGCTCTTCAATAGGGGTTGCAGGTTGTTCTATAACAGGATCTCTGGCCACGCCAGCTCCGGAAGAGGATCCACCGCCACAGGCGCTAAGTAAGAATATGCAAATCACTAACAATGTTTTGTGTAACACAGGTTCAAAGCCTCTCGATCTAAAAGGATGGCAGGATCAAACTCCTCTGACGCTCTAAATGCCTGTAGAACACGAGCTGGCTAGCGATAGATTCATTTTACTGGAGGTCTTTTGCTAGCGGAAGAATCCTCGGCTCACGGGCCGATACTTTTGCGTTATACTCTGACACAAATTGGGGTAATGAGCCATAGATCTTTGCATAGCAGCATTAAAACAATCTCACTCAATATAAGCGGAAAAATATTAGAGCTTAAGGTCAAAGCAGAAAGCGCCTCGGCTATCGATAAAAACTATAATAAATAAGAGTAAATATCCGTTATGGCCAATAAAAAACCGGCGACAACATTGAACTTGACGACTGAAAAACCTGCATTGATGACCCTGCTCGCGCCAGTGATGATTATTGCCTTCCTCTCATTCTCTCTACTCAAACCAGATTATGCCGGCGAACTTTTTAATCGCATGCGCGATTTTATAACCGGCCAGCTGTCCTGGTATTACATCAGCCTGATGAATTTCTATCTTATTTTTGTACTGAGTTTAGCACTGAGCAAGTACGGTAAAGTGCGCCTCGGAAGAGATCATGAAAGACCAGAGTTTAGTAATTTCTCATGGCTCTCGATGCTGTTTGGTGCAGGCATCGGCATTGGTATTTTATTCTGGAGTATCGCAGAGCCACTAACTCATTTTCAGAACAATCCGTTTATGGGCGAGGCTGCCGCTCTTAGTCCAGAGGCTGCGCAGATCGCAATGCGCCTGACAATCTTTCACTGGGGTCTGCACGGCTGGGCCCTGTATGCCTCCGTGGCACTTATTTTGGCCTATTTCGCCTACCGCAAGGATCTGCCGCTAACCATTAGTGCCAGCCTCTATCCGATTCTGGGTGATCGAATTTATGGCCCGATTGGAAAGGCGGCTGACCTACTGGCAGTATTGGGCACGGTGTTTGGTGTTGCCACATCTCTGGGCCTCGGGGCGCAGCAGATGAATGCCGGACTCTCCACGCTAATCGGCATCGAGGTGAATACCAGCACTCAGATCATACTAATTATCGGCATTTCGGTTATCGCTACGCTGTCGGCACTCACCGGTGTCAATCGCGGTATCCGCATTCTCAGCGAACTCAATATGCAGCTCACTGGGGTTATTCTGGCTCTCTTCCTGATATTTGGTCCGACTCTCTATTTACTCTCTTCCTTCGCCGGTAATATTGTTGACTATATTGTTAATCTGCCCCGTCTCGGCACTTGGGTTAATACCGACTCCAGTGACCAATGGCAGGGCTGGTGGACAATTTTCTACTGGGGCTGGTGGATTGCCTGGTCACCCTTCTGCGGTATTTTTATCGCTCGAATATCACGTGGCAGAACGATTCGTGAATTTGTTTTCGGGGTGCTACTAACACCCTCTCTGCTGACAATTTTTTGGATCACAGTGTTTGGTAATACAGCCTTTCATATCGAGTTGTCCGGCGATGGTGGGATTGTTGATGCCGTGAATACCGAGACCACGAGTGCTCTGTTTACCACGATTAACTTAATGGCTATGGGTAAGCTTATGGCGCTAATCACAGCGAGTATTTGCACGCTGATGCTGATTACCTATTTTGTCACCTCTGCCGATTCAGCCACTCTAGTGATCTGTACCCTGGTCACAGGCGGCAATCAGAACCCGAGTGCGCTTACGCGTATCTTTTGGGGCAGTAGCATCGGTGCCGTTGCCGCAGTATTGCTCTTTTCTGGAGGTCTATCCGCATTGCAAACCGCCTCGATAGTCACAGCTCTGCCCTTCTCAGTGATCTTGCTCTTGGCCACCTATGGTCTGTGCAAATCTCTCTACCAAGAACAGATGGATAGTGACACCGTGCCCGCAGCCACAGGTGAAGCCCACTAGTGACTCCTGTGCGGCCACTGCAGTGATAGCTTAAAAAATAAACGGGGGGAATGTAGAGGGCGAATAAAGAATACACATCAGCACAGTGCCCCTGAAGCCGCTCGGCTGGAAGCGAATCACCGCTGACGGAAGGCCCAAGCTCTCAGCGTCGGATATCGAGATAATTTAGGGCAAGCAGATAGATGGCCATCAAACGAAAGCCAAAGCTAATTGATGCGATCAGGGTAAAATCCGGGAACGATGACAAAAAGAACATCTGCAAATCGCCCCAGATCAAAGCGATGGGTATTATCAGGGCAATAATTGACACCGACCTCAGATAGCTGTTGGTCAACAGCGCATAAAAGTACACGCCAGCGAGACCAAGGCCCACCAACAGTCGGGCAGTGATTAGCCCAGCTAATTCCGCGGCATCTAGGCCTGCACTATCAAAAACAATAGGTAAATAGTTTTGAGGATAGACCTTTAACAAAATCACTCTAAATAAGATCAGCGCCATAACCACAAGGGTGCGGATTAAAATCCGCTTTTTAAGCTTCTGCCATCGAGAAGTCTCGACTTCGACATGTGTTTGCAGGGCAAGCAATTCTTCTTCAGAGATATTGTTCATATAAATTTTCTAGCCTTTAACAGATAGGTCTTTTTTTATTGTTAGTTTTGCATTGGATAGTGAATTCCTAAGCTCTCTGTACTTGGAAATCCCAACTTGGAAGCTTATATCAGCAATTTTACCCCCGTACTTTATACCTGCATCCTATGTAAATCAGTATAGATTGCGGTTCACCAAAATGACTCTCAGGCGATCAGGCAGTTGCAGCCAAACTGCTCTGACAGTAAAGTATCGCCGTAGCGAAGCACTAACTTAATAAAATTAATCTCACCCTATTCTCTGGCCAGCAATCTGCTGGGTAGGCGCAGCTGAAAGAGACCATGCAATGATTATCGATGTTCGAACCCTAGAAGAATGGAACTCAGGCCACTTAGCCTCGGCACAACATTTAGAACTGCAACTTGTCGTCGGTGCAATTGAACAGTTGGCGCCCAATAAAGAGCAGCAACTCTACCTCTATTGCCGCAGTGGCAATCGCTCTGGTCAGGCTAAAACACTGGTTGAAGCTATGGGCTATACACAGGTTGTCAATGCAGGCAGCGTTGGTGATGCAAGCGTTTTGCTCAGTGAGGCGATCGTTCGATAGCGTTGATAGGTCCAGCTTTGATCAGCAAGCGGCCCTACGGAGACGCTGAAAGCAGTAACCTTTCAAACTCCGTAACAGACACTGGCTTGCTAAATAAATAACCTTGAAATAAAGGACAGCCAAGCTTTTCTAAAAAGCTGCACTGAGCTTCAGTTTCAACCCCCTCCGCAATCACCTTGATACCCAGACTCTTGGCCATAGCAATAATCGTCTGGACAATAATATCATCGCCTTCGGTGAGTCCTATATTGCGCACGAAGGATTGATCCATCTTGAGCTGCGCCAGCGGCAACTGGGTCAAATAGGATAGCGATGAATACCCGGTGCCGAAATCATCGAGGGCAAATTCAACTCCAGCTCGCTTAAGCTGGTGCATTTTTTCTACAGTTTCACTGGTATTGTCTAAAATCACTGTCTCTGTAAGCTCTAGTTTTAGCGAGCTTGGGGGAATGTCGTACTTAGCGATGGCCTGCAACACCGTTTCAACGAAATCACTCTGATGAAACTGCCGAGGGCTTATATTGTTCGCAAGACTGAGCCAGCAGGTACGGGGATCAGTCTGCCAACGCTTTAACTGGGCACAGGCAGTTTCTAGAACCCACCGACCTATGGGTAAAATAAGACCCGAGGCCTCCGCCAGTGGAATAAAATCATTTGGCGAGACGATACCCAGAGTCGGATGCTGCCAGCGAATAAGGGCTTCGGCACCCACTGGGTTATCTTTATTGTCCACCTGAATTTGGTAGTAGAGTTCAAACTGCTGCTCCTGAATTGCCCCATAAAGTGCGTTGGCCAATTGCGCCTGCAGTGTCACCGTTTCCTGCATTGCAGGGTCGAAGAAACACATCTGATTGCGACCGGAGTTTTTTGCCTGATACAGGCCTATATCAGCCTGTTTAAATAGCTCTTCAATGGGGACCTGACAGTGACTGGCTATGGCCACGCCAATACTGGCGCTACTGTGTATCTCTCGCTCATCGAGATGATAGGCGCTGTTCAGGGCATCGAGGATTTTAGTTGTAACAATCTCCACTTCGGACTTTGCTATCTCGATATTGATATCTAAGTTTTTCACTACTATGGCAAACTCATCACTGCCAATACGCGCTACTGTATCGTCATTGCGCATACAGCGGCGTAACCTCTGGGCTGTTTCCACCAGAATTCTATCACCCAACTGATGGCCCAGAGCATCATTGACATCTTTGAAGTTGTCCATATCAATAAACAGTATGGCGAGGGTTTTGGAAAGACTTTCACAGGCGATCAAGGCTTTAGCAACACGTTCGCTGAGAGCACGGCGATTGGGCAGATGGGTCAATGGATCAAAAAAAGCCAATTTATGAATAGCATCTACATCTCTTTTGGTGGCGGTAATATCGGAAAATGAGAAAACATAATTGGTGACTCGATTTTTGGCGTCATGAATAGTCGTGATGGCAATTAGCATAGGAAAGACTTCGCCGTTTTTGCGCTTATCCCAGACCTCCCCTTCCCAACTACCCATCGCCTCAACTGTGCGCCACATATCTGCGTAAAACTGTTTGCTCTGAATATTTGACGACAACAGACTCGGCTCTCGCCCGATTAGCTCTCGAGATTTATACCCCGTAACCTCCATGACCTTTTGATTAACACGCAGAGTTTTGACCTCTGCATCGGTAATAATAATCGCGTCTTGGCTGTTAAAGGTGATCGCTGAGATGCGCAGCTCTTCAATATTTTTGTTGTGTTCTGTCAGGTCGCGAATAAAGCCATTGAAAAAATATTCGCCGTTGCGCTGCAGTACGATAACGGCAATCTCCACCGGCACCTTGACACCATCTGCACGCAAGGCATTGATCTCAAAGCGACGATGATTCTCTTTACCAATTCCTGCCAGTAAAAATTGCTTCATTAGCTCGCGGACAACGGAATGCTGATGAGGAGGCAGTATCAATTCAATAATATCCCGGCCCTGAGCATGTTCACAGGAATAGCCAAAGATTCGCTCAGACTCAGCATTCCAGTAGGTAATCTTACCCTGCTGATCGAGATTGACTACACCGTCCAGCGCCCTATCGAGAATCTGTCGAGACAGCAATTCAGATTCATTGCGCATCACCATTTCGTCTTCTAGAGTCGCGGCCCCCATCTCGATTTGCGCCTCTAAATGACTATTTTGGTTTATTAACAGACCAGTAGAGACTTTCGATCGCTGCAGATGTCTGCGCAGCTCGATCTGTTGAACAACGGCACGACTCAGCACTGTCAGGGCGGTTCGCTGCGCTTCGGATAATTGCCGCGGAACATAGTCGATAACGCAGAGAGTGCCTAGGGCATGGCCATCAGCAGCCACTAGTGGCGCACCAGCATAGAAGCGAATTTTGGGACATTCCAAAACCAATGGGTTGCCGACAAAGCGCTCATCAAGCTCTGTGTCGGGAATTTCTAGTAGATCATTGGGCTGCAAGATAGCGTGAGCGCAGAAGGCTATATCGCGGGAGGTTTCGCTAAGATTCAGCCCAACTCGGGACTTTAGCCACTGCCGTTGCTCATCAATAAGCGAGATTAGCGCGATAGGAGCCAGACAGATTTGCGCCGCCAGTACCGTTAATTCATCGAATTCTTTTTCCGCTTCAGTATCGAGAATATTCAGCTCGCGCAGCGCGCTGAGACGATCGGCTTCATCAATAGGTATATCCACCGTCATAATCATTTAGGCCTTAAGTGACTGATAATTAGCCATATTTTGGAACACTAACACCATCCAACCCCAGTTTTAAGCAACATTCAGTTTGAGTTGGTTATTCTATAGGGCCACCACTCTTTATTGCCATAGATTAGCAAATCTTCTGCCCGCGAATGAGAATAGGGTTTGATTCATATTGATATTCACGCAAAAAATACTATCAACAACAGGTCGTTTGAAATAAAAGTCAAATAGGACTTATTTATAATTGGGCTGATCGAACAACGAGGGCTTATGGAGAAGGTACTGGGACAAGAGGTAATACCTGAGCCAAACTGGCTCAGGTAAGCTCTAGATAGGTGGTTCTTTGCAGCTTAAATTCTAACGTAGGTCTGAGTAACAACTGCGCCGTCCATCTCAAACGACTGACTCATATGGTTATCATCGATCATCTGCATATTGAGTTTAAAAACAGTGCCTGCCAAACCCTCTATGCTACTAGTGATACCAGTCTCGACAACATGGCCCGCGGGATCCACCTCAAGAGAACCAAATCCGAAGTGTTTGACTGCTTCGCCTTCAAGCATCATGCTTTGGAAGAAGATAAAGTGTCCGCCACCAATCAGCTTCATTTCAACGAAGTCCGCCCATTCATCGGCTTCAGAGGAACGGCTTTCCAGCTTCCACAAGCCATCAAAGATGGTCGTTTCGGTGGATAGGGTTCTCCACTGTTCAACCATGTTGACACTGCGCTCACCGTATTTCATGCCTTTTAAGCTCTGAGTAAAACCCGCTTCTGTTGGTGTAATGGTGAGATCAAAGCTTAGATCTTTAAGATCACCGTCCTGATTGGCAATCGGCGTTTCCACCAACACACCATCAACCCAATGGGTATAGCCAGTGCCGGCATCCACTTTGTCCGTGAGATCATTGTAAAAGGCGAACATAAAGCGATCTTGGGTGTAAATTTTCATTTGATCACGCAGGTAGCTCGACACTTCACCGTTTTCAGAGACATCAACAGAGATCAGTGCATAGGCACCATCGGCCAAACCTGGAGTAGAATCGACTTCGGTAACAGCAGGCTGTTGTGGCGCCGGATCTTCCCCACTGCAGGCGACCAGAGCTGTTGTCAAAGTCGTTGCTAAGCCAATCAGTAATAATTTCTTCAGAGTCATGCGGTAATCCCCTTAATCTTGTTATTTTATTTCGGCCTAAAAGTCGCGCCGTCTTTAAGATGTTGCCTGATCTAATCTTACAACAGCATCATCCCAGCATGGCTGGGCCATAGCCACTTAAACCCGCCGACACCCCCGCTCGGCGTATTTTTTAACCTAACTCGGGCTGCAACCTTGAAGGCTCTAAACTATGGAGCAATTATCTCTGTTAACATCACGCTTTTGCCCGAGGTAATGTTATGACCAGCGCCACCACCGAGCTAGAAGCAGCAACCTTTAGAAAACTGCTAGAACATTTGGATAACAACAAAGATGTGCAGAATATAGACTTGATGATACTGGCGGGATTTTGCCGTAACTGTCTTGGGAAATGGTATTTGGCCGCAGCTCAGGAGCGCGATATTGCGCTGACTGATGAGCAGGCCCGTGAAGCTATATATGGCATGCCCTACAGTCAGTGGAAGGCTGATCACCAGCCTCCGGCGACTGCAGAGCAGCTAGAGGCCTTTGCGCAGCGTCAAAAGTAAGATTACGTTAGGGCCATCGATTGAACTTAGGGCTATCCATTTGGCACAGAATGAGCTTAGGGCTATTCATTGAGATGGAAGCTCGGGGTGGACAACGATAAGGCCAGCTCATCGGCATTCATATCTTCACCGACGCCTTCAAACAGAGGTGACGATAGATAGCGCTCGCCGGTATCCGGCAACATGCATAAAATCACGCTACCCGGCTTGGCGGTCTGGGCAATTTGCAGGGCTACGGCAAAGGTAGAGCCTCCGGAAATACCGGTAAATATGCCCTCTTTTTGCGCCAGTGCTCGAGACGCGGCAATGCCATCATCGGCATCTACAGGCACCAGCTGATCAAAGCGTTTGGCATCGATCGACTGCTGCAGTACCTGGGGTATAAAATCTGGCGTCCAACCCTGAATCAAATGGGGCTGGAAGGCCGGATGACTACCTGCAGGGGAGCCATCTGCAGTGCGCTCCTGCTGCTGCCCACTCTCAATCAACTGAGCATTGCTCGGCTCACTGAGAATAATTTGCGTCTCTGGGCGTTTCTCACGTAACACCTGAGCCACACCGGAGAAGGTGCCACCGGTGCCATAACCAGTGACCCAGTAATCCAGAGCGCTGTCGCTAAAATCATTGAGGATTTCTTGAGCCGTCGTGTTGGCATGAATTTTTGCATTGGCATCAGTTTCAAATTGACGGGCTAAAAACCAGCCATTAGCGTCCGCCAGTTCCGTGGCCTTGAGATAACAGCCCATCGCCTTTTCTGCTTTTGGCGTCAGGATCACCTTAGCCCCCAGAAAACGCATCAGCTTGCGGCGCTCCACCGAGACACTGGTGGGCATAGTTGCAATAAAGGGGTAACCCTTAGCTGCGCAGACCATTGCCAAACCAATACCAGTATTACCACTGGTTGCCTCAATCACGGTCTGACCAGGCTGCAGCTCACCACTGCGTTCCGCCTCTTCGATAATACTGATGGCCAATCGGTCTTTGACCGATCCCGCAGGATTAAAAAACTCCGATTTAACATATAGAGTGACATGAGACGGCGCCAATGTATTAATTTTGACACAGGGCGTATCGCCGATCGTGTCTAAAATACTGCCATAGAGCTGGCCTCGTCCCTGGGTGCTGCGCGCTGCTGTGTTAGTCATAAAATTACCTGCTGATAGTTAGAGTCCTGTGAATCCTTCTGGACAGTCAAAGTAATCATTTATCAGTGCAGTAAAGTTGTCAAGCAAGCATGGCTCGTGAAATAAGCTGGCGACATGGGAAACGCCGCGGCCAGCAGCGTTATTTTGCTACAGCCCCAGCGCCCAAGACGCCAACCACCCTCGCAGCGCTTTCATCGGCAACTGCGATCACTGGCAGTATTCGCTGACGCATAACATGGGGAAGCAGCACAACGCTGCGACTGTACTGCTCGTCAAAGAGCGTTTTTAAATCTATGTAATTGCCATCTATACCCTGTCGAGTTATTTCAATTAATTGAATAACCGGCGTCTGTTCCATTCGCGACTCGCAGACCCGAATATGGTTTAGCCGGTCATTGACATTTTTGACCCGCCCAACAATTTCAAGGTTTCCAGAGCGCCGCGCGCAAAATTCAAATATAGCACCGCAGGAATCGGCAATTATCTCATCAGAGGGACTATCACTGAGCTTGAGCTTCTTATTCAGCGCGACCAACTCAGGCATGCCAAGCCTTAGCCCAGGAACCTGATCGCCCATCAACTGGTTTATGGACCAAGTAGTCAAGATATGATTCATCTCATAGAGGTCACGAATATCCGCCTCAGACAGTGTTCGCATAAAAAACCCCATCTTAGGTACATTGATAATCAAACCCTCAGCAACCAGTCGCAATAGAGATTCGCGAACCGGTGTAATGCTGACTCGCAAATCTTCAGCCAGCACCTCAATATTGAGACGTTCACCGGCGCCAAATTGATGGGAGATGACTGAGGCTTTTAAACTGTTATAAACCCGTTTAATGATATTTAGGTTGTCTGTCTTACTGAGCATAGTAGTGCCCTCCATATACCCACTAAAAAGTAGTAGTCTGTTGCAAACCCATCTCAGAGCTTCTATCCGTAATTCAGGTCAATTCCAGCAACTCAGCATGTCATTAAACAATGAGCCAAATCGCGGTGAAAAAGTGTACATAAACTAGAACAACCTGCCATGACATAGAGAGGCGTTAACTGCGCAAAAAATATGACGGAGGTAAAATTTACGGGCTATAGAGGCGATATTTCAGCACAAAAATATTCTCAATATATTTTATATGTAGTGCCTTTTATGGTTCTAGACTGGCTTCCAACTTATTACCTAGCTCTGGAAACTATGGTGCTACGAGACATCTCCGCTGCCACACCTTTTGATCCGCAGACCGCTTCCAGTATAAGTTTCTGTCACTGTTCCTTTGATTATCAAAAAGCCTCCAGCAGATCATTTCAGCAGTATGCAGTGCAGCGCCCAATCGAAGCCTGTAATTGGTCATCAAAAAGACTCTCAGAGTTTTTGGCCGGCCGTTTCTGCGCCATCAAAGCGCCGGCTCCACCATCAGACCTAAAATATGAAAATTGTTGGAAACCCAATTCCTTAATAGACTGTTCAATCTTATACTCGAATTCGGGTAAATTTTTAGCTGAAGAGAGGTGTGCGTAATAACCAAATTCAATCTCTGAATAAGGATCCGGTGCCTCTAAAGACCAAGATGAGCGCAAAGGCGCATTTCTAGATGTCTGAATGACATCAACAATTCGATTATTAGAAGCGCAACCACATGAAATCGTTTGGGGTTTTTCTGACATTTCCTGCCACCGGTTATTGCTGTATAAAATCAATACGTAGTCGATCCTGCGCACCTCAATAATGAGGACGTTTAATATTCAGGAAATATATTGGTTTTAAAGCGTTCTAAACCAGACTCAGATCAATAAAAACCAATCTCTGCAATCTGGATATCAGCACTGTGGTCTCTGCCAAAGGCGACGATACCAATACTGCGGATTGAATTTGGCTTTACGGTTTTGCTGAGCCAGTTGCCCGATCGGGCGAAGGCGGTGAGTGGCACTTTGACGACCTGCCACTCGGCGGTTGTGGTAAAACTTGCTTGGTAGTACTGCCAGGGTAGCAGGGTTCCGGCGGTGCGCAGATGGAGATAATACTGCTGACCATTGCCCCGCACTTTTAAATAGGCGCCAGTGGCTGAGCCGACTGTTTTCTTGGCAATTGCCCTGCGCAGTTGGATGAAGCCGCCATTGTTTTCAGTGCTGACCTGCCCTGTCATATGGGCAAACTGCTCACCCTCTTCCTGTTTAAAGACAACTCGTCCCTCTGAAACACCGCCCATTACCTGATCGCTGACATAACTCCAGCGCTGTTGTGGCTCAGTTTCAAAACGATCAGTCATCAGTGGCTCCAGCGCTATGCTGCTGGGTATGGCAAATAGGCTCAGGCAGCTGGCGACAATGTAGTGGCGGAAGTATTTCATTGATCAGTACCTTTTTAACCGCGTTTATATTGGGTTGGACAGTAGCCGCGGCTGACGTCTGGAGAGCGCAGCTGCAGATGCTTGGTTTTGCGACCTGTGACGCGCTTGCGCCAGAGGCGAAATGACCGCGGTTTGAGGGTCCGGCGCATCAACGAGATAACGGCAGATTCATTGAGTTTAAACAGCCCTTCGATAGCTTCAAAGGGTGTGCGATCTTCCCATGCCATTTCTACTACCCGTGAGACCTCACTGGCGGTCAGGCCAGTGACTGGGGGTAATGCTGGGGGATTTAACAGGCTGATACTATTTGACATGGAGGTACCATAGAATCTCTTTATCATCTGTACGCCTCAAAGGGTTTATCCGATGACTCACTCCGCTATTACATTTGCGCTGGCTTTGCGGTAGAGTCGCCAGTTACCCCAGTTGAAAGATGATGCTCAATACCTTTTAACCACCGGTTAACCCATTATTAACTCATTATTTTAGTAGCTGACTATGACTGAACAACAGACTGAACAACAGGGCATTAATATCGATGCTCGCAAGCTCTTTAACCTCGGCGCCAACCTGCTGGTGGCTGGTTTTAAAAATCAAAGCCCAGAGAATGCTAAAAAGCTTTTTCGCGAGCTCAAGCAAGGCGCTTCGGTCAAGTCTGGTGAGCTTAGCGGCGAAACCAGCGGCATTAAGATTCCGATTAAGATGGAGTTGGATCGCAGTGAGTACAAGGGTCAGTTTAATTATCCGAACTTTGAGTTGTCTCTGAATGCCATGTTGCAGAAGTTTCAAACCGAAGTTCGCAAGGACAAAGAGCTAAAGGATTTGCGCACGTTAACCAATGAGGCAACTGGGGGCATTGTGTTTAACCTTCCCTCTGGTGTTGAGATTCAAGGCAATCTCAATGTGATGATGCTCTCTATTGAGCCGTCTGCAGAGAGTCTGGTTATTCGACTTATTTATGTCGATGCCGCTCAGTTTCAAGAACAGGGCTAGTCAGCAAACGCCCTATTCTGCCCAAATAGTGTGAGATCTATATTGTGAGCAGTTTATTTTGAGCAGTCCTTTTCGCGAGTTTAGCAACCATCTCGCTACCATCATGCCCGAGATTGGTAGCGAGCGGCTGCCCTTGCTACTTATCCGATTGCTGAAAAGTCTAGTGCCTTTCGACAATGGGGTTATTTTGCATTATCGCCACGATGAGAAGCCGCTGCTTGTCTACAACGATGCTCCTCCGCTTAAAATAAAGCAGCAGATCGATACTTTTATCAATGGCGCGTTCTTGATCGACCCCTTTTACCGCGCTGCGGTAGACGATCATGCCAGTGGCTTGCACCATCTGTCTGACTTGGCTCCCAATGGTTTTGAGGAGACGGAGTATTACCGCAGTTACTTCCGTTACACGGAAATCAAAGATGAGGTTGGCTTTATTATTCATCTCTCGGCGGAGCAGTTTATTAATATTTCCATGAGCCGACTGACCTTACCACAGCCCTTTAATCCCGCTCAGATCGGTCTATTAAAGGATATTACTGAGGTTGTAGAGACCCTTTGTAAGCTACAGTGGCTTGCGGAGCATAGCCCTCAACCGTTACCGGAAAATAAACTACCCAGTCAGTTGGATAGTGCACTAAAGCATTTTGGTACAGCTTATTTGACCGACAGAGAGACACAGGTGGTACAGCTTTTTCTTCACGGCCACTCCACCAAGTCAATTGCTGAGCGGTTGGGAATTTCCCCGGAGACCGTCAAGCTGCACCGCAAAAATAGCTATGCCAAGCTAGATGTTTCGTCCCAGGCGGAGTTGTTTCATCTGTTTATCGATTCGCTGGCGAGCCTCTCAGATTATTCTGGCGGTGACCCACTGGTTGGCTATCTGTAGGGCTCCCGGCAACTATGTGCAGCAGGGTTTAACTGAATACCACCAGTCCCTCGTCTAACTGCCCTTCTATCTCTGCACCCGGTGCAAATTGTCCTGAGAGAATGCTCTGGGCAAGGGGATTTTCAATCAGCTGCTGAATGACCCGCTTTAAAGGTCTGGCGCCATAGACTGGGTCAAACCCTGCCTCCAGAAGCTTGTCCAAAACCTCATCACTGAGATTGAGCTGCAGATCGTGATCAGCTAAACGTTTGCGCAATAGATCGAGCTGGATGCTGGCGATACCGCGCAGTTGATCCTTGGCCAGCGGGTGGAATACCACGACTTCGTCAACGCGGTTGATAAACTCGGGACGGAAATGGCTGCTGACCACATCCATTACGGCAGATTTCATAACATCGTAGTTCTCTTCTCCGGCGAGCATCTGAATTACATCGGAGCCGAGATTGGAGGTCATCACAATCACGGTATTTTTAAAGTCGACAGTGCGGCCCTGACCATCTGTGAGACGACCATCATCGAGCACCTGTAATAAAATATTGAATACATCGGGATGGGCTTTTTCGATTTCATCCAGCAGTAATACCGAATAAGGTCGACGGCGCACGGCTTCGGTGAGATAACCTCCCTCTTCATAGCCAACATATCCGGGAGGCGAGCCAATCAGTTTTGCCACGGAATGTTTTTCCATAAACTCGGACATATCGATACGCACCATCGCCTCTTCGCTATCAAACAAAAATTCGGCTAGAGATTTACAGAGTTCGGTTTTACCGACTCCGGTGGGGCCTAAAAACAGGAAAGATCCATTAGGGCGGTTGGGGTCAGATAGCCCGGCCCGTGAGCGGCGCACAGCGTTGGAAACGGCGACTACGGCTTCACTTTGACCCATTACCCTGCGGTGCAGCGAGTCTTCCATACGCAGCAGTTTATCGCGCTCTCCTTCGAGCATCTTCGACACTGGAATGCCGGTCCACTTAGCTACGACCTCGGCCACCTCTTCTTCCGTGACCTTGTTTCTCAACAGACGTTTCTCAATCTGGACTTCGCTGTTGGCGCTGGCCAATTGTTTTTCTAGCTCAGGAATAATGCTGTACTGAATTTGAGCCATTTTCTCGAGGTTACCGGATCTATGCGCCGCTTCGAGATTAGACTTGGCTTGCTCAAGCTCGGCTTTAACATGGGTCGAGCCCTGCATGGAGGCTTTTTCGGCTTTCCAGATTTCTTCTAGATCGGCATATTCTGCACCGAGTTCAGCAATATCATCTTCGAGTTTTTGCTGGCGCTTGCGCGAGGCTTCATCTTTATCTTTTTTCACCGCCTCCCGTTCGATCTTGAGCTGAATTAACCGCCGTTCAAGGCGATCCATCTCTTCAGGTTTGGAATCAATTTCCATACGGATGCGACTGCCGGCTTCATCAATCAGATCAATGGCTTTATCGGGCAACTGGCGATCGGTGATATAGCGCTGCGACAGTTTGGCGGCAGCCACTATGGCGCTATCGGTGATTTCAACACCGTGATGCACTTCATAGCGCTCTTTAAGGCCACGCAAAATGGCCACGGTATCTTCTTCGCTGGGTTCTTCCACCAAAACTTTTTGAAAGCGGCGCTCAAGTGCGGCGTCCTTTTCAATATATTTGCGGTATTCATCGAGGGTCGTAGCACCGACACAGTGCAGCTCACCCCGGGCCAGTGCAGGCTTGAGCATATTGCCCGCATCCATTGCACCCTCGGCTTTGCCCGCCCCGACCATAGTGTGAATTTCATCGATAAACAGGATGATCTGGCCTTCCTGTTTTGAGAGATCTTTGAGTACCGCTTTTAAACGCTCTTCGAAGTCCCCGCGAAATTTTGCGCCAGCTAACAGGGCACCGAGGTCGAGGGTTAATACGCGCTTGTTTTTTAAACCCTCCGGCACTTCGCCATTGATAATACGCTGGGCGAGGCCTTCGACAATGGCGGTTTTACCAACACCGGGTTCACCGATCAATACTGGGTTATTTTTCGTTCGGCGCTGCAACACCTGAATTGTGCGGCGAATTTCATCATCGCGGCCAATAACTGGGTCGAGCTTGCCTTGTTCCGCTCGCTCCGTGAGGTCGATAGTATATTTATCCAGAGCTTCACGCTGGCTTTCAGCATCGGCATCATTGACCTGCTCACCGCCGCGAACCGAATCAATAGCATTCTTAGCTTTGTTGGTATCTCCAAATTTGGCCAGGGTTTTGCCGAGCAAGTTTTTATCTTCAAGTGCAGCTAGCAGTAAAATCTCGCTGGAGACAAATTGGTCGCCTTTTTTCTGGGCGCTGCGATCGGCCATATTTAACAGTCGACTGAGATCTTGGGAGAGATTAGCTTCACCGGTTGGCGCGCTGATCTTGGCTAGTTTGTCCAGTTGACTGTTGAGTTCACGCTGCAAACCCACTACATCAAATCCGGCGCGATTAAGGATTGGGCGCACACTGCCGCCCTGTTGATTGAGTAATGCCAACAGCAGGTGCAGTGGTTCCATAGCGGAATGATCGTTACCCACGGCAATGGATTGCGCGTCAGCCAGAGCACTCTGCAGTTGATTGGTCAGCTTATCGATTCGCATGGCGTACCTCAAAATGGTTTTTAATCTTACTTAATATTTTAGGTGGGGGCTGGCGGAGGGTTTTCAACGGGTAGAGTGGAACGATTGATATAAGTCATTGCAGACCCACTATCAGCTGTTGGCTTTGGAGGTGGAGTTTTTTCTTTAGGCTCAGGGACAATGCTCTGAGAAGACGCTAGTTTACAACCATATTGTCGCGATGAATCAGTTCGTCATCTTCACGATAACCGAGAATTTCAGCGATGTGCTCAGTACCTTGACCCTTGATACGGTTTGCTTCGTCTGAGTGGTAGTTGACTAGTCCACGGGCAATTTCTTGACCATTGACGTCAATACAGCTGACCAGTTCACCGCGGGTAAATTGCCCTTTGACCTGAGTAACACCCACAGCCAACAGGCTGCGTCCCTGTTGCTGCAATACTTTGATGGCACCGGCGTCAAGCACTAGCTGCCCTTTGACCTGCAACTGCCCGGCGAGCCACTGTTTGCGTGCGGCAAGGGGCTGCTGTGATGCAGTGAGCAGGGTGCCAACTTCGGCGCCCTGAGTGACTGCGGTCAAAATGCCACTATTGCGCCCACCAACAATCACTGTGTTGCAACCAGAGCGCGCTGCAAGCCGCGCTGCCTGCAATTTGGTCACCATGCCACCTCGACCGAGGCTGCTGTTGCTGCCCCCGGCTAAGGCGTCAAGAGAGCTGTCATAGGCCATAGCTTCGCTGACCAGTTGAGCCCTGGGGTCGAGATCGGGGTTGGCACTGTAGAGGCCGTCTTTGTCGGTGAGAATCACCAGCAGGTCGGCATCAATTAGATTGGCTACCAATGCCGCAAGGCTGTCATTGTCACCAAAGCGAATTTCATCGGTCACCACGGTGTCATTTTCATTGACGATGGGCAGCACATTCAATTGGATTAATGTCTGCAGGGCGCTGCGCGCATTGAGGTAGCGCTGGCGATTGGCCAGATCATCATGATCTAGGAGTATCTGTGCGGTGAGGCGCTCAAAGCGTTTAAAGCTGCTTTCATAGGTTTGAATCAGGCCCATCTGCCCCACTGCCGCTGCTGCTTGGAGTTCATGGATAGTGTCGGGACGGGTTTTCCAGCCGAGTCGCACTATACCTTCGGCGATTGAGCCGGAGGAGACTAAAACAATTTCTTTACCCTGGGCCAAGAGCTGGGCGATTTGCTCGACCCAGCCATCGATGGCCTGACGATCGAGGCCAGCGCCATTATTGGTCAACAGTGCGCTGCCAATCTTAACGACTAGGCGCTGTGCATTTTGGGTAATTGCTCTTGTCATACCTAGCTACTCTATAAACCCTTTGCTGAGGGACTCAGTTGGCTTGGTTGGCGCTATTCTGCGTAAACCACTTCAACATCGTTGTCGTCATCATCTTCGTCTTCAAATTCTTCATCGAACTCTGCGCCTTCGATCTGTTCTCCGCCACGGCGGGCCAGTCGTCGAGCTTCAGCCAATCCTTCGATGCGCTCGCGGGCTTCGGCCTGAATCTGCTGACGGCGTTCTTCCAGCGCAACGGCCAGTGTTGGATCGATACTTTCGCGATCCCGGTGCCCGTCTATATAGTCCATGATCGCCGCACAGAGAGCTTTGGTGCCCTGTGCCGAGATTGCCGAAATAATAAATACCGGACCCTGCCAATTGATTGACTCAACGAGGTTCTTGCAGGCTTGCTCGACTTCTTCTTCCGGCATCAGATCGGTTTTATTTAACACTAACCAGCGATCGCCATCGGCCAGAGTCGGGCTAAATTTAGCCAATTCCTGTTCGATAACCAGAGTATTTTCCCCTGGGGTGGTGCCGTCATAGGGCATCATATCCACCAGATGTAGCAGGAGCCGAGTACGAGTCAGATGTTTGAGGAAACGAATACCGAGGCCTGCGCCTTCAGATGCTCCCTCAATCAATCCGGGAATATCAGCCACCACAAAACTTTTATCACCGCTCATGCCCACCACACCCAAATTAGGCACCAGAGTGGTAAAGGGATAGTTGGCCACTTTTGGTCGCGCTGCCGAGACCGCGCGAATAAAGGTTGATTTGCCGGCGTTGGGCAGGCCCAACAGGCCCACATCGGCGAGTACTTTTAGCTCGAGCTTAATCTCGCGCAATTCTCCCTCGCTGCCCGGGGAAGTCTGTCGCGGTGCGCGGTTAATACTGGATTTAAAACGCGCGTTACCGAGACCGTGAAAACCGCCCTGAGCCACTTTCAGTCGCTGACCTAATTCGGTGAGGTCGCCGAGTACATCGCCGGTCTCTTCACAGAGAACCGTAGTGCCCACAGGAACTTGCATAACCAGATCTTCGCCACCGGCGCCAGTGCAGTCGGAGCCGCGACCCTGTTCGCCGTTCTCGGCGCGGAAATTGCGTGTAAAGCGGAAGTCGATAAGGGTGTTGAGGCCCTCTGCCGCAACCAAGAACACACTGCCGCCATCGCCACCATCACCGCCGTCTGGGCCGCCTTTGGGGATATATTTTTCACGGCGAAAGCTCATGCAGCCATTGCCGCCTTTGCCTGCCTGTACTTTAATTGTTGCTTCGTCGACGAATTTCATAGGGTCAGTTTACAGTTGCTGTTGCGGTGTGTCATTGCGCGGTGGACCAGTGCTAAATCCCGCGCATAAAAAAAGCCCCACGTAGGGGCTTTTTTAACAGTAAGTGGTAGTAACCTACGCGGAAACCACTTCTGCATACTTACGGTTCTTCGGGCCTTTCTGCACAAACTGTACAACGCCTTCGGCAGTTGCAAACAGTGTGTGATCTTTGCCGATACCAACATTGTTGCCTGGGTGGAACTTGGTTCCACGCTGACGAACGATGATGCTACCTGAGTTGATTGCCTGACCGCCGAAAACTTTAACACCAAGGCGTTTGCTTTCTGAATCGCGACCGTTACGAGTACTACCACCAGCTTTTTTGTGAGCCATTGCTATTTCCTCTTCGGATTATCCAGCGTTAATGCT